>DAOTGJ010000050.1:0-6987 GCA_035447065.1 Candidatus Krumholzibacteriia bacterium | reverse complement strand
CCCTGGACCTGGACGGGCAGACCGGCTACCAGAGCGCGCTGCTGGAGTGGCGCGACCTGCGCGTGCAGGCCTTCCGCAACACCTGGAACCTGGACGTGATCCCCCGCGGCGACGTGGAGTACCTGGACCTCTCCAGCGAGCTCGACGCCGACGTGGCGGCGCTGGAGCTCAACCACGTGATCCGCCCGGGCGGCGGCCATCGGCTGCAGTGGGGCGGCGAGGTGCGGCGCAAGAACGTGAGCTGGGTCTTCGACGACAACACTTATACCCAGAACATCTGGTCCGCCTTCCTGGCCGATGAGTGGCGGGCATGCGAGGGGCTCCTGCTCTCGCTCGGGGCCCGCTACGACGACCATCCCTTGGTGGGGGGCCATGTGGCGCCCCGTGCCGGCGTGGTGTTCCGTCCCGGCGCCAGCCACACACTGCGGGCCTCCTACGGCGTGGCCTATCGCGATCCGTCCTACCTGGAGAGCTACTGGAGCACGGAGGTGTCGGCGATCCCCGGCTACACCCAGTTCGTGCATGGGGGGCTGGATCTGGAATCGGAGGAGATCCGTTCCCTGGAGGTGGGCTACCAGGGCATGCTGACCCCCGACGTCCTGGCCTCGGTGGTGATCTTCCGCAACGAGGTGAGCAACATCATCGACATGGACGTGGTGGCCACCTACCCCTCTCCTCCCGCCTTCATGCCGGGGATCCCCAGCGAGATGGCCTTCATCAACGACGACGACTGGGTCATGCTCGGCATGGAGTACTCCCTGGAGACGCGTCTGGGCGATCGCGTGGGCGTGAAGGCCCGCTGGTCGGTCACCGACGCGGACATGGCGGACGGCGGCGGCGAGGTCCTCAAGACCCCGCGCCACATCGGCGGCGCCACGGTGACCTGGGACGTCACTCCCCATCACTCCCTGGCGCTGCGGGGACAGCACCGCAGCCGCACCACGTTCCGGGTCGGCTCCCTGTACGGCACCTCGGACTCGGAGAAGGCCGGCGACCGGACCGTCCTGGACCTGACCTGGCACTGGAACCCGCGCGGCGGCGCCACCCACGTGACCGCCGGCGTGATCAACCTTCTGGATGAACGCTACCATGACCTGCCCCTGGCCATGGTGCAGGAGCGGCGCGCGCGTCTGAGCGTGAGGACGGAGTTCTAGGATGGGCATGAGCCGCACGGCATCGACGCGCCGGTCCGCAGCCGCCTTGGGGTGGCTGGGGCTGCTGTGCGTGCTGTGCGGGAGCGGGAGCGCCGCGCGGGCCGGCATCGTGCCCGAGGAGAAGCAGGTGCCCATCCTGTTCAAGATGCTGACCTACGACCGCACCCTGGCCGAGGACGCCGGCGAGACGATCCATCTCGCCGTGCTGACGCACGCGGGCCACGAGTCCTCGGAGGCCGGCGCTGAGGCCTTCACCGCGGCGCTGCGCGGCCAGAAGGACAAGACGGTCAACGGCCGCCCGTTCACCTTCACCAACGTGAACTACCGCGACGGGATGGATCTGGGGGCCGTGCTGGAGGCCGACCACGTGGACGTGCTCTACGTGACCCGCGGCTGCCATGACCTGCTCAAGGAGATCCAGGCGGCGGCGCGTGCCCGCGGCGTGCTGACCCTGGCGGCCGATGCCGACGACGTGCGCGACGGCCTGAGCATCGGCCTGGACCTGAAGGACGACCGCCCGCGGATCGTGGTGAACCTGGAGGCCCTCCATCGCGAGGGCCATGATCTGGAATCCCGCGCCCTGCGGCTCTGCGAGGTGATCACCAAGCCATGAAGCGACGACACCTCCGCGACCTGCGCATCCGCAGCAAGCTGATCTTCTCGCACATGTTCACGGGCATGCTGGCCCTGCTGGTCGTGGCCGGGGCCATGACCGTCACCACCGTGCGGCGGACCCACGAGGCCCTGGACCACGAGCTCAACACCCTGGCCGGCGCCGTGGGCTGGAACTGCGCCGCGGCCCTGGATTTCGGCGACGTGGTGGGCGCCCGCGAGACCATGGCCTCGCTGAGCGTGACCCCGAGCATCGTGTCCGCGCGCCTCTACGACGCCGCCGGCGCTCCCTTCTGCACCTACTCCTCCGCCGCCGACGGCCAGGCCTCCGAGGCCAGCCTGGAGCTGCCCGCGGATTTCGACCCCGCCTGGCTCGCGGATCCGGAGATCACCCACCGCATCCTGACCTTCAGCCACGCCGGCCGCCAGCACGTGCTGCGCCCGGTGCTGAGCAACGGCGAGCGCATCGGCACCATCCACCTGGTGGACGACATGAGCCGTCTGGGCGCCCTGATCCGCGACACGCGCCTGCTCCTGCTGGTGGTGCTGACCCTGGGCACCACGCTGGTGGCCATGCTCGCGGTGCGCCTGCAGCGCCTGATCACCCAGCCGGTGCAGCTGCTCATCGCCGTCATGCGCGAGGTGACGGACCGCAAGAACTACGACGCCCGCGTGGAGCTGGACTCGCGCGACGAGCTGGGCGACCTGGCCGGCGTGTTCAACGACATGCTGGACATGATCAAGCAGCGCGACGAGCAGCTCAAGGTGTCGCACCGCAAGATCAAGGACGCCATGCAGGAGGCCCTGACCGCCAAGGAGGCGGCCGAGCAGGCCAGCAAGGCCAAGAGCGAGTTCCTGGCCACCATGAGCCACGAGATCCGCACGCCCATGAACGGCGTGCTGGGCATGACGGAGCTGCTGCAGTCCACGGAGCTGGAGCCCAAGCAGCAGCACTACGCCACCACCATCATGAACTCCGGCCGCTCGCTGCTGGGCATCATCAACGACATCCTGGACTTCTCCAAGATCGAGTCCGGCATGCTCACCCTGGACGACCACGAGTTCGACCTGCAGGACCTGCTGCGCGAGGTCACCGACCTCATGGCCGACCAGGCCGACCGCAAGGGCCTGGAGCTCATCCTGGACGTGCCCGACACGGTGCCCGCCCGCCTGCGCGGCGACTCCCTGCGCCTGCGCCAGGTGCTGACCAACCTGCTGGGCAACGCCCTCAAGTTCACCACCGAGGGCGAGGTCTCCGTGCACGTGAGCGAGGTCGCCCGCCGGGGCGACCACCTGCGCCTGCGCATGGCCGTGCGCGACACCGGCATCGGCATCTCCGCCGACGCGCGCGCCCAGATCTTCGACGCCTTCATGCAGGCCGACGGCTCCACCACCCGCAAGTACGGCGGCACGGGCCTGGGCCTGGCCATCTCCCGCCGCATCGTGGAGCTCATGGGCGGCGAGATGCACATCGACAGCCGCGTGGGCGTGGGCTCCACCTTCAGCTTCGAGGTGGACCTGGAGGTGCTGGAGGAGGGCGTGAACCCTGCGGGCGTGGACCTGCCCGCCGGCCTGCGCGTGCTGGTGGTGGACGACAACGCCGCCAACCGCGAGATCGTGGCCGGCCACGTGACGCGCTGGGGCCTGGAGGCGGTCAGCGTTCCCGACGCCACGTCGGCCCTGGACGCCCTGCGCCGCGCCGCGGGCAAGCGCCCCTTCGACGTGGCCCTGCTGGACTGGCACATGCCGGGCCTGACGGGCCTGGACCTGGTGCGCCTGGTGCGCGCCGACGACTCCCTGGCCTCCCTGCGCATCATCATGCTCAGCTCGTCCGCCAAGGACCTGGGCGCCGCCGAGCGCGCGGCCGAGGGCATCCAGGCCGCCCTGGCCAAGCCGGTGCTCGCCGCTTCGCTGCGCCGCGTGCTGCAGCAGTCGCTGCGCGGGGAGACGGTCACGGAGACCGCCGTCGCCGGCCAGCCGCGCCGCCGCCGCGGCCTGCGCGTGCTCCTGGCGGAGGACAACCCCGTGAACCAGGACGTGGCGCGCAGCATGCTGGAGCAGGAGGGCTGCAGCGTGGAGATCGCCGCCGACGGCGCCGAGGCCGTCACGGCCCACGACCGCGCCACCTTCGACGTGGTGCTCATGGACTGCCACATGCCGTCGGTGGACGGCTTCATGGCCACCGAGGCCATCCGCAAGGCCGAGAAGCGCCGCGGCGACGGCGTGCACGTGCCCATCTTCGCCCTCACCGCCGACGTGCAGAAGGGCATGGAGCAGCGCTGCCTCATGGCCGGCATGGACGGCTACCTGGGCAAGCCCTTCACCCGCAGCCAGCTCTCGGCCCTGCTGGACCGGCTGGCCGCGCCGGCGGCCGTGGTCCCCCTGGGGACGGTGGCCAAGACCATGCCGAAGACCGAGCCCGCCGCCGCGCCGGCCCCCGCGCCGGAGCCGGAGGCCCCCCTGCTGGACGCCAAGCGCCTGCAGGAGATGGACGCCATGCTGCGCGAGTCGGGCGGATCGGCCGCCTCCCTGGTGCAGACCTACCTGAATTCCATGAACGATCTGGGCAAGACCGTCTTCATGGCGCTCATGAAGGACGACCCCGCGGAGCTGCAGCGAGCGGCCCACTCCCTGAAGTCCAGCAGCGCCACCATCGGCGCCCTGCGCCTCTCGGCGCTGTGCCTCAGGCTGGAGACCATGGGGCGGGAGAAGGCCGTGCAGGACCCCGCCGGGATCGCGCAGGAGTTCCGCGCGCTCTGCCAGGAGACGCGGGCGGCGCTGGAGCACGCGCCGCTGCCCGCGGTCGTCTGATCCCTACCGCCACAGGGGCGGCACGCCCCGCCCCTCGCCGGGCGGCCGCTTGCGGAAGGACCGCTGCAGGTCCGTGACGATGCGGTTCAGCGTGGCGTCCACCCGCATCCCGCCCGCCTGCGCCGCCCCCACGATGATGCGGTAGGCCGCGTCCGGCGGGAACTCCAGCAGCTCCGCCACCTTCAGGATCGCCGTGTTCTCCGACTCCATGAGCGCCCCGTCGGCGAAGGCCAGCGCCGCCAGCCGCGAGATCACGAAGCCCTTCTCCTGCTCGCCGCCCTCCTTGCGGATCACCGCGCACGCCTCGGGCAGCCGCTTCTCGATCTCGTCGCGGTCCGTCACGATGACGGACTCCGGCTCGTCGGTGAACAGCCCGTGCAGCGTCTGCACCAGCAGCCGCACCTCCTCCTCGCCCACATGGGCGTCGGCCCCCATGACCTGCGCGCCGCCCAGGGCGATCACGTCCATGACCGCCTTGCTCAGCGGCTTCACCGGATGACGGCGCGTGAGCGTGATGAGCTCGTCCACCTGGTCGTCCACCACCGGCAGGGGATGGCTCGGCCCCTCCAGCCGGCAGCCGCACGCATCGGCCAGATCGCTGCGCGCGAAGAGCTCCAGGGCCTTCAGCCGGATGGGCAGCAGCGGGTGCGAGGCGAAGGTGCTCTCGATCAGCTCCGGCGAGGTGCGGATCTCGTCCACCTGCGCCACCAGCGAGTCCACGTCCAGGTTGAGGTTCTTCTCGCTCAGCCCGAAGGTGGCCTTGAGCAGCGCCCGCGCCGACGCGTGGAAGTCGCCGCACGCCAGCAGCCCCGCGCGGTCGCAGCTGATCTCCGCCTTCTTGCGCCAGCGCAGGAACAGGCTCTCGCCGAAGGGCGGCAGCACGGTCATGGCGGGGTTGTCCTCGTCGCTGGTCAGCAGCGCGTTCATGCGGTTGTGCCCGTAGAGGAAGTGGCCGAACTCGTGGCCCAGGATGGACTTCAGCTCCGCGTCGTCCAGCTGTTCCAACGCGCCGCTGGTCACGCCGATGAGGGTCAGCGTGCCCTCCTTGCGCACGTCCAGGATGGCGAAGGCGTTCACGTCCGTGTCCGGCAGGCAGAACACCTCGGCGTCGCCGGCGATCTCCAGCGCGTCGCACACCTCGTGGTACAGCCGGTAGATGCGCGGCGACAGCTTCTCGTTCAGGCGGATGCCGTGGGTCATGAGCTGCTCGCGCACGCCCTGGTCGTGGCGGCGGGCGTTCTCCTCGTACACCTCCAGGTAGTCCTGGATGCGGTAGGTGTCGAAGAGGGTCTGGACGTCCGCGGCGTCGCCGCGGTAGCGGTACTGTTCCCACACGTGGCTCATGGCGCTCCCCCGATGCATGCGATAGGATCCGGCGATGGACCCATGGTACCCCCGATCCCCCGCCCGGACCACCACCACAAGAAACCTCGCATCATGCGATAATTTGTGCTATCATAAGTGCTTCTCAATCAGAACCGACGTCAGGGGGCCCGCCGCGCGCGGGGGTGACATCGGACTCCCCAGCTTTCGACGAGGCCGGATGGCAGCTTGCTCATGAACGACAACCCGCGCTTCCTCTCCGCCAAGTTCAGCCTGCGGCGGACCCTGATCCTGGTGGCCGTCATCGAGGCGGTCCTGGCCGTGGGCCTCTTCGTCTACTACCGGGCGTTCCAGGGCGAGTTCTTCGCCTACGACATCAACGACGACGGCTCCGTGACCGTGGAGGGCAAGGCCCTGCTGGTGGGCTACGGCGCCCCCATCCCGTCGCCCTGGACCTTCACCGCCGTGGGCCAGGACACCCTGCTGCTCAACGGCCTGCCCTTCCTGCCGCTGCGCGCCCAGGACGACACCTGGGACATGGAGCCCGGCGAGCGCGACCGCCTCATCACCATCCGCGGCATCTTGGAGGAGGCCCAGGCCGCCTACGAGACCGGCGACGACAAGGCCCAGGGCCGCAAGTTCTTCACCGACGTGCTGGTGGGCTACCTGGGCGTGTTCGTGGACTCGGTGCAGGTGGACGACGAGGCCGAGCAGGTCACCGTGGACTTCGTGGACGACCTGCCGCCCTTCACGGTCACCTTCCTGCGCCACCCGCACTGGGTGGAGCCCGAGGGCGCGCGCCGCAAGAAGCACCTGGACATGATCGAGGAGTTCGTGACCTGGATGAGCGCCAACGACCGCGGCGCCGTGTTCAGCTTCGGCCCCTACAACACGGAGCTGGTGATCAGCGCCGAGCGCCGCGACGCCTACGACGCCGTGCTCGCCAAGCTGGACACCCTGGCCGACTCGCCGCGCGGCATGCCGTCGGAGACGGACATCCGGCGCGAGCTGGGCGACGAGGCGTTCCAGGAGTGGCACGGACTGATCCGGGACTACCTCTGCTTCCACGCGCTGCACGTGGCGAACT
>DAOTGJ010000049.1:20348-22275 GCA_035447065.1 Candidatus Krumholzibacteriia bacterium | reverse complement strand
CAACGCCACGGCCAACGGGCGGGCGCGGAACCGGCGGGTGGAGGTGGTGTTGCGGAAGCCGCAGTAGCCGGCGATGCTCACCCCTCGAACCGCGCGAACACCTTCTCCACCCGCTCATGCGCGTCGCGGCACCAATCGTAGAGGAAGTCATGGTAGCAGTCGTGGATCTGACCGCCCTTGCGTTTGCCGTCGAAGCGGCAGACCGCGCGGACGGCGATCCATGACTTCTCGGAACCGGGATACCAGTCGATGTCCACCTCATCCGCGTGCTTGGGACGGCGGTCGCCCAGGGCCTCGCGCACCGCGGCGAGGATGGCGTCGGCGTCGCCCGCGGCCGGAAGCTGCTCGTTGAGCCGGAGCTCCATGGCCTCGCCGGTGTTGATCACCTCCACGTCGTAGACATCGGCCAGCATGAAGCTCCAGGCGCCGCCCGGCCCGGCGTCGTCGTCGCCCTCCAGGTCCTCAAGGCCGTCGTCCATGAGCTGCACGAAGGCGTCGCGGTCCAGGCGGGTGGGGCGGTCGTCGGTCAGGGCGTCATCCAGCGCCTCCAGCAGCTTGGCGGTGCGCTTGCCCATCTCGGGGCCGAAGTCCTCCCAGAACTTCTCGTACCAGCGGGGGATCTTCTCGCCCTTCACGCCGGTGGAGAGATCGTAGGCGAGGCGGACCCAGAGACGCTCGCCATCGTCGCTCCAGGTCACCGTCACATCCGGATCGCCCTCGGCCTTGACCTTGGCCGCTGCGGCCTGCGCATCGCTCAGAAGCCGTGCGCGGGCCTCGGCGCTCAGGCTGCCCGGCACCAAGGTCTCGTGGATGAACTCCAGCCGATCCCCGTGATTGCGGATCTCGTAGGGCTGCTCCTCCACCACGAACCGGTAGGAGCCCCGAGCGGCCTGGGCGGTGCCGCGGTACCAGGGCGACCAGTCGTCGTCGTCCACCAGGAGCTCGAACTCGTCGCGGGTGATGCCGGTGAAGCTGCGCTTGCGGGTTTCGTCCACCAGGTCCTTCCGGGCCTGCCACGTCTCCTTGACGATGTCGCCGATGAGCATCTTGGCGCGGAAGAGGAACTTGGTGAGCTGGTCCTCCAGGCGCGCGGTGTTGGCGTCGCCGTTCCAATCGTGGCCCAGGGCCACGAGGATGGCGCCGTTCCGCACGTCCCACTCCACGGCCGCGGGGGCGGGATCCTTGCGGAACTCGGCCAGGCGATCGGCCACCTTCGCGGTCACGCGGTCCAGCAGCAGCGGCGGGATGGCCTGGGTCTGGAACAGGATGTCGTAGCCCGCGCCGCGGTTGGTCACCACCGCCACGCCGGCGGCCGAGTACACGGTCTTGGCGCCGTAGCCCACGATCTCGAAGTGGCCCTGAGGCTCCAGCCGCCAGGCGCCCCATGGGCCCGAGTCCGGCAGCAGGGCGTTGGCCGTGCCGAACATCTCCTCGCGTCCGGCGGCGTAATTGGAGCCCTCGAACTCGCGGTTGGTGTTCAGGGCCCGGCCCAGGGCGTCGTGGAAGGCATCCAAGGAGACGGTGTCGCGGGCCTGGACGACGCCGGCGACCAGCAGGATGACGAGCAGGATGGAGAGCGGACGGAGCACAGGATGCCTCCCGGTTGGAGTGGATCCCATGATGTTACCGACCTCCGGAGCGCACCCGGAATACGATGGATGCCCTATTTCATCACCTGGAGTTGAGGCAAATTCTCCTCGCCAGCGACTCCTGGAACCGGCTAGTATTGAAAATGACAATCCAGCAGCCCGGCGCCTCGCCGGCGCCGCGCCTCTCGCCCGCCACGCTTCCAGGGAGGCCGTCATGTCCACGCCCCACCGCCGCATCCTGTTCCTGCTGCTCCTCGCCACCGGCGCCCTGCTGCTCGCCTTGGGCTGCGGAGGCGACGACCCCGCCACCCCCGGCGGCGGCGATGACCCCGTGACGG
>DAOTGJ010000049.1:6555-20248 GCA_035447065.1 Candidatus Krumholzibacteriia bacterium | reverse complement strand
GGCTGCGGAGGCGACGACCCCGCCACCCCCGGCGGCGGCGATGACCCCGTGACGGGCGTCACCGCCCTGGTGGGCGACGACGGCGGCGAGCAGACCGCCTTCGAGAGCTACGAGCAGGTCTCCCTCTCCCTGGCGGACCTCACACCCAACACCCTCTACACCATCCAGGTGGAGGACGCCTCCAAGTCCGTGCTGGGCACCTACGAGCTGGTGACCGACGCCGACGGCGAGATGGACGCCGCGTCGGTCCTCTACGATCCCGAACCCGGCACCTACACCATCAGCGTGCTGGATACGGCCATCAGCTTCGACATCACCGTGAACCCGCCCACCGGCGTGGTCTACACCCCCTGCGACGAGGGCGGCGACCACGTCAACAACGTGGCCGAGGGAGCCCCCGTCTACCTCAAGGCCGAGAACGGCACCCCGGGCCAGGCCGTGCGCGTGTTCGTGGCGCCCAACCGCTACGACTGGACCTACGGCATGTACCTCTACGACTACACCGGCAGCGTGGAGGAGCTCACCTTCGACGACGACGGCGTCATCGCGCCCACCCTGATCTGGAACGCCGGCGAGATCGTGGACCTGAACGCGGCCTACGACGTGATCGTGGACGTGGACGGCGACAACACCTACTCCGCCGGCGACTACCTGGACGGCAAGCTGGGCGTGGGCTTCGTGGTGCAGGAGGAGATCCCCGCCAAGACCCTGATCGACGGCCACGTCATCGAGCGCCTCTCCTCCGACGTGCACTACGTATACCGCGACGTCTTCGACGTGAACGAGGACGTGTACGTTTACGTGAACCCCGTGGCCAAGATGAGGAACCTGGGCGGCGACCGGTACGTGAAGTGGGTCATCGTGCCCCACAAGGCCGTGTGGACGGACCAGGACACCCTGCGCTCCGTGACCACGCCCCTGGGCGACACCGTGCAGCAGGGCTGCACCAACGCCGGCCGCCGCCTGGTGTGGGCCGCGCCGCTCACGCCCGGCCAGTACGACGTGGTCATCGACGTGGACCAGGACGGCCTCTACGACAAGGGCCAGGACTTCCTGGACGGCTACAGCGGCCAGGGCAACCGCGTGGGCTTCACCGTGCAGGAGGAGCCGGACACGCGCGACTGGACCGTGCTGGTCTACGCCGACGGCGAGGGCGGCCTCTCGGGCACGCGCAGCCAGTACGCGGCGGAGATCGCCGGCGCCATGGACAACGACACCTACGCCGCCGTGCTCTTCGACGGCGACGACGCCGCCGGCTACGCCGACTGCAAGCGCTACATCTGCAGCAGCGGCGGCACCGTGACCACCGACGCGGACTACGGCGAGCTCAACATGGGCCACCCGCTGACCCTGCACGACTTCCTCACGTGGGGCATCGCCAAGTTCCCCGCCCGCCGCTACATGATCGTGCTCAGCAACCACGGCGGCAGCTGGTACGGCGAGAGCCACGCCGTGCCCAACGAGCTGTGGTACGAGACGGACAAGGCCATGTGCTACGACAACGGCGACGCCCTCAACCTCCACGAGCTGGAGAGCGTTTACCGCGACATCAAGGCCATGGTGGGCGGCAAGCTGGACGTGATCTGGTACCAGGGCTGCCTCATGGGCGGCGTGGAGGTGGCGTCGGTCAGCAAGGACTACTTCGCCACCATGGTGAGCCACGAGACCGTGCGCTACGGCGCGGAGAACACCAACAAGTTCCCCAACGTGATCGCGGCCCTCAACGGCAACCCCACGGCCATCATGGCCGCGCGCAGCTGCGTGAACCAGCCCACGGCGCCCACGGCGTCCTACGGCGCCAGCTACGACCTCACCCAGTACGACGACCTGGAGACCAGCATCCGCGCCTTCACCGACGCCTGCCTGGGCCATGACGACTGGGGCACGTTCAAGGGGAAGATCGCCGAGAAGCTGGCCGTGGTGCGCCGTGTGGCGCCTCCCGGCAGCGCCGCCGAGCTCACGCCCTACATCGAGAACGGCGACCTGCAGGACTTCTTCGACCGCGTGTCCGACGCCCACCCGGACAGCATCCCCGCCACGGTGCGCGACGCGGCCGACGCCGTCAGCGTGAACGCCGTGTTCCTCACGGACGAGACCGCCGGCAACGAGGGCGGCGCCGCCGGCCTGAACGGCGTGGCCATCTGGCTGCCCCGCACCGCGGCGGAGTTCAACTCCCACGCCGCGGAGTACAGCGGCTTCGACTTCGCCACCAACACGCGCTGGCTGGAGTTCCTGGCGGAGCTGTACGGCGTGGCCTACCGCATCGAGCTGACCTGGGGCGCCGAGCCGCGGGACCTGGACTCGCACCTCTACAGTCCCAACGGCGAGCACATGTACTACGGCAACCGCACCATCACCGGCGCCGACCTGGATACGGACGACACCTCGGGCTTCGGCCCCGAGAACACGCGCATCTCCTTCCTGGTGGAGGGCGGCACGGACCACTACGAGTACAAGGTCTACCTCTACTCAGGCTCGGACGCGACGGGCGAGATGGCCACCGTGAAGGTCTTCCGCGGCGGCGATCCCAACCCCACCCACGTGTGGCAGCGGAGCTGGTCCGGCATCCGCTGGTGGCACGTGTTCAACCTCACGTCGCCGGGCGGCGTGATCGAGAACGTGAACACCGTGAGCAAGGCCCTGGCCGACGAGGAGGCCATGCCTCCCAAGTAGGAGTCATCGTCCCTGAAACGGAGAAGGGCGGCCGCCGCGGCGGTCGCCCTTTCTCGTCCCCCTCGACGGCGGACTAGGGAGCGCTCGCCTCGCAGCTCGGCGACGGCGCCGCGTTGAAGAACACGCGCACCGCGCGGCCGCCGGCGTCCAGGTCCAGGGTCAGCGTCAGCGAACGGCGGTGGATGCACTCGCAGAGGTCGGGCAGGTACTCGTAGAGGCGCACGTCCACGGTCTCCCCGGAGGCGTCCACCGACGCGCGCACGCGCTCCGTGCAGCAGTTGAGCTGGGCGGAGAGCACGGTCAGCACGGTGCGGGCTCCGTCGGGCTCCACGCTCAGCGTGCAGCCGCCGCCGGGCGGGACCTCGCCCTGGGCCGGACCGAGGACCACTTCGCCCAGCACCAGGTCTTCGCCCGTCGGCGCCGCGGGCATGGGGAAGCCTGGCAGGGGAGCCGAGGGGGCAGCGGCTGGAGCGGCGGCGGCCGCGGCCGGGGCGGGCGGCGCCGCATCCCGGGCGTCGCCGGCCTCACGGCAGGCGCCGGCGCAGCCCACCAGCAGCAGCAGGATCAGGGCCAGGATGGATCGGACGAGACCGTTCATGGTCGACCTCTCATGGCTTGAAGGTCCATCGAGTTCTGCGGCGCCTCAGGGCGCCGCCGCGGTCGGGTTCCAACGCCAACGCGCCCACACGCCGAAGTGGTCCGAGCCCCACACCCCGCCCACCGGTCGGTCCAGCAGCAGGCCCGAGGCCACGGGAGTCAGCTCGGCCGAGGTCAGGAGGTGATCGATGCGTTCCGGCTGGTGGCCGTAGGCCGTGTTGAGGGTGGTCACGTTCTCCGCTCCGGGATGGAGCGTGCCGAAGGCGTCGGTCAACGTGCCGAACAGCGGCGCCAGCTCGGGCGCATCCGCCTGGGCGTTGAAGTCGCCGCCCAGCAGCAGCGGTCCATCGCCGCGCACCTCGGCCAGGAAGTCCAGCAGGTCCGCCGTCTGCTCCGCGCGGATGGCCCAGCCCTCGGGCGTGTGGTGCAGGTGCGTCACGGCGATGTCCAGCGGGCGGCCGTCCACGTCCACGCGCACCAGCCCGGCCACGCGCCAGTCGTCCAGCGGCGCCAGCTTCCGCTCGAAGCGTGCGGTCACGGGCCGGCGCGTGAGCACGGCGTTGCCGTAGCGCTTGGGCCCGTCGGCCGGATCCACGGTGAAGAACTCCATGTGGAAGCCCAGGCTGTCCGCCAGCGTCCGCGCCTGGTTGGGCAGGCCGTCGTGCTGGAGCACCTCCTGCAGCAGGATCACGTCGGGCTCCGCCTCGCGCAGGGCGGACAGGATCACGGGCAGGCGCGCGGGCCAGTCGTGCTGATCGTGCCAGAGGTTGAGGGTGACGGCGGTCAGAGGCGGTGGAGACCCGGCCCGGCCCGCGGACGGACCCGCGACCAGGGCGATGAGGGCCAGGACGCCCAGGCGGACGAGCATGGAGAATCCTCCTGAAAGGGGCGGTTCCGAATGCTGCCGATTGTTCCGCCGGCCACGGTTCGGAGTCAACCGGGAACATCAAATCGTTTCGATAGGTATAAAATCAGTTTGACACTCCAGGGCGTCCCCACTACCATTCCATTTCGACATCCATCGAATCGGAGCAAGCTATGACCGCCGAAACCAGCGCCCACCTCCTCAAGGCCCTGGCCGATCCCACGCGCCTGCGCATCCTGCGCGCCCTGCAGGCCGCGCCCTGCTACGTGGAGCAGCTCGCCACGGCGCTGGACCTGGGAGCCCCCACCATCAGCCACCATCTGAAGAAGCTGGAGGCCGCGGGGCTGGTGCGCGGCGTACGCGAGCAGTACTACACCGTCTACCACCTGCGCGGCGACGCCCTGGAGACCCGGCTCCGCGAGCTGGTGGACGATGCCGACGACGGCCGCCACGCCGAAGAGCTGCGCCTGGCGGACTACCACCGCAAGATCCTGAAGGCCTTCGTGAGCGACGGCCGCGTGGAACGCCTCCCCGCGCAGCAGAAGAAACGGTTGGTGGTGCTGGAGGCGCTCGCCGCCGACTTCGAAACCGGCCGCGACTACGCCGAGCCGGAGGTCAACGCGATCATCGCCCGCCGCCACGCCGACTTCTGCGGCGTACGGCGCGACTTCGTGGACTTCCGCATGATGACCCGCGAGCAGATCACCGACGCCGCGCCCATCTACCGCCTGACCCGGGAGCCCGCCATGGACCGCCTGCCGCCCCCCGCCGAGACGCCCCGCTCCGAGCAGCCCCTCTCGCGCGACGAGCGCAAGGCCAAGGTCCAGCTCTACAAGCAGGCCAACAAGCGGGCGGGCGTGTACGCCGTGCGCAACGAGCGCACCGGCCGCGTGCTGCTGGGCAGCGCCCGCAACCTGCACGGGCCGCTGAACCGCCACCGCGCGCAGCTCGACTTCGGCAGCCATCCCAACAAGGCGCTGCAGAAGGACTGGCGCGAGCTCGGCGCCGACGCCTTCGCCTTCGAGATCCTGGAGATGGTGGACGCGAAGCTGGAGGGGCTGGAGCGCGACGCGGCGCTGAAGGCGCTGGAGCAGGCGTGGATCGCCAGGCTGCAGCCGTTCGGCGAGCGGTGCTACAACGCGAGCGAGGACATCCGGCACCGGGCGTTCTAGCGGCTCTTCCGCTTCGGCTGCGACGCGAGGTACTCGTCCCAGAGGCTCCGGCACTCCTCCCGATGCGGCGAGGTGCGCGGATCCTGCAGATCCGCCACCGTCGCCCCCAGACCCACGAAAACGCGCGGATCCTGGAAGTCGTCCCAGCCGAAGCTGAACTGGTTCCAGTGGTGCGCGTTCGCGTAGAACTCCTGCTCGTCGTCCTCGCGGGAGACCCAGAGCGACAGGTCCTCGTGGTCGGTCACGCCGTAGAAGTAGGTTCCGGCGTAGTCGTTGGCGTCGACGCCGAAAGCGTCCGCAAGACGTTCCGCGGAGAAATGGGCGTCCACGTAGGCGTGGACATCGGCCAGGGTGACCGGCGGCGGCGCGGTCGTCTCGTCGGAGCAGCCCGCGGCGAGGGCGATCAGGAGCAGGAGCAGCGGAATCCGGACACTCGTCATGGCGGCAGCCTCCATGGAATCGGGATGATGCGTCCAGCCTACCATGCGGACCTCCCATTCCGCACTACATTGACCCCACGCCCCGGACCCGGTCTTCCTCCCCCTGCGCCCGCGCGGAACGGAGCCTCGGATGTCCCACCTCATGCTGGCCCGATCCCAGATGGCCTTCTCCCTGGGCTTCCACATCATCTTCGCCTCCATCTCCATGGTCATGCCGCTGCTGATGACCCTGGCCTACCGCCGCTACCTGCGCCACGGCGACCCGGAGGACCTGCGCCTGACCAAGGCCTGGATGCGCGGCACGGCCATCCTCTTCGCCGTGGGCGCGGTGTCCGGCACCGCGCTGAGCTTCCAGCTGGGGCTGCTGTGGCCGGGGTTCATGGAGCACGCGGGGCCCATCATCGGCATGCCGTTCTCCCTGGAGGGGGCGGCGTTCTTCCTGGAGGCCATCTTCCTGGGGCTGTTCCTGTACGGGTGGGACCGGCTGACGCCGCGGGTGCATCTGCTTTGCGCGGCGCTGGTGAGCGTGTTCGGGTTCCTGTCCGGGGCGCTGGTGATCGCGGCCAACGGGTGGATGAACGCGCCGTCGGGGTTCCGGTGGGTGGACGGGCGGGCGGTGGACATCGATCCGTGGGCGGCCATGTTCAACGCGGCCTGGCCGCTGCAGGCCGTGCACATGCTGGTGGCGGCGCTGCAGGCGGTGACCCTGGCCGGCGCCGGGCTGCACGCGCTGGGGCTGCTGCGCGGGCGGGCGCCGGGGTTCCATCGGCGCGCGTTGGGGATCCTGCTGCCGCTGTTCGCGGCGAGCTCGCTGGTGCAGCCGCTGATCGGCGACCTGAGCGGCAAGTCCGTGGCCAAGCGGCAGCCAGAGAAGCTGGCGGCCATGGAGGCGCACTGGACCACGGAGCGCGCGGCGCCGCTGCTGGTGGGCGGCTGGCCCGATGAGGAGACCGAGACGGTGCGGTACGGCCTCCACATCCCCTACGGCCTGAGCGTGCTGGCCCACGGCGACCCCCACGCGGAGGTCACGGGCCTGGACGCCTTTCCGCACGATGAGCGGCCGCCCGTGCTGGTGACGCACCTGGCGTTCCAGGTGATGGTGGGCATCGGCACGCTGCTGGCGGGGCTGGGCGCGGTGATCCTGTGGGCGCGGTGGCGGAAGAAGGATCTCACGGCGCGGCGCGGGTGGCTCAAGCTGCTGGTGGCGCTCACGCCGCTGGGGTTCGTGGCGCTGGAGGCGGGCTGGATCGTGACCGAGGTGGGACGGCAGCCGTGGATCCTCTACCGCGTGCTGCGCACGGCCGACGCGGTGACGCCGGTGCCCGGCCTGGGCTGGAGCTTCGCGCTGATCGTGACGCTCTACCTCACCCTGGGGGCGCTGGCCATGTTCCTGCTGGGACGCTGGTTCGTGATCGAGTCGGAAAGGGGCGACGCATGATCCTCACGCTGGCGTTCCTGCTCACCGCGCTCACGGCCTACGTGCTGTTCGGCGGCGCCGATTTCGGGGGCGGCGTGCTGGAGGCCACCCTGCGCCGGCACCCGCGCCTGCAGGACACGCTGCAGCGCGCCATGGGGCCGGTGTGGGAGGCCAACCACGTGTGGCTGATCGCCGTGGTGGTGATCCTCTTCGTGGGGTTCCCCGTGGCGTACGCGCGGCTGATGACGCAGCTCTTCGTGCCGGTGTCGCTGGCGCTGCTGGGCATCATCCTGCGCGGGGCGTTCTTCACGTTCCGCAAGTACGATCCGGAGCCGGCCCGGCGCCTGGGGCTGTACGCCCTGCTGTTCCGGGCGAGCTCGGCGCTGACGCCGGTGATGTTCGGCATGATCGTGGCGGCGCTGCTGGGCGGGCTGCCGGGGAAGACGCCGGCGGACGCGACGTTCGCGGACCTCTACGTGAAGCCGTGGGCCACCTGGTTCGGGCTGGCGTGCGGGCTGTTCGTGACGGCGCTCTTCGGCTACCTGGCGGCGGTGTTCCTCTTCGGGGAGACCCGGGATCCCGCGGACCACTTGGTGCTGCGGCGGCGCGTGGTGCAGTTCTTCGGGGTCACGTTCCTGCTGGGCGGCGCGGTGCTGGGCGTGGGCGCGTGGTCGGGCCGCATCGATCCCGTGGCCAAGTTCACGCTCCTGCAGGCGGCGGTGCAGCTGGGCGCCGCGCTCTGCATCCCGCTGCTGTGGCGCGCCATGAACGCCCGTCGGCCGTGGCGCATGCGGCTGATCGCGGGCGCGCAGCTGCTGTTCATCCTGGGCGGGTGGTTCGAGACGCAGACGCCGGACTTCGCCCGCTACGCCGACGGCACGGCGCTGACGGTGGCGCAGAGCGCGGCGCCGCCGGTGACGCTGCTGTGGCTGAACATCGGGCTGGCGGCGGTGCTGGCCGCGGTGGTGCCGCTGCTGGCGTGGCTCTACCGGGTGTTCGACGCGGGACGGGACCGCTAGGACCCGTCCTCCAGCGTGAAGCGGAACGGCAGCGCCATCCACATGGGCGCGTCGTTGCAGCCCTCCCGACCCGGCACGAAGAGGCAGTTCCAGGCGGCCCACTCGGCGGCGGCGTCGAGCTGGGGCGTGACGGAGTGCAGCACCTCCACCTTGTCCACGCGGCCGGACGTGTCCACGCGCACCTTGACGATGACGGTGCCCTGGGACTTCCGCATGCGGGCCTGCTCCGGGTAGGGCGGGCTCACCCAGCGCAGCACGCGCGGCTGCACGGTGCCGGCCTCGGGAGGACCGGCCGCGCCCTCGGGACCGGGGCGGTCGTAGCGCAGGCGGATGGTGGACGGGGTGTCGGCGCCCAGGTCGGGCAGGCGGCGGAAGGTCTCCAGCTTGAGCTCGCGCAGGATGCGGGCGTCGAACTCCGGGTCGCCGGAACTCACCAGGAGCTTCACCTGGTCCACGGAGCCGTGTCCGTCGAAGCTCGCTTCCACGTCGGCGCGGCCCAGGGGCACCGGCGGGTTGTCGGCCGGTTCCGCGGCCGGGGCGGACACGGCCAGCAGAAGGAACGCGCAGAGGACGAGGGTCGATCGGCAGGAGGTCATGGAGATCCTTCGGCTGGGATGCGGTTCGGGTGCGGTCCGGACCGGAACAGCATAGCACGAAGCCTCCGCTTCCGGTATTCCGCTGACACGACGCGGCTGCGTGCCCTAGAATCGTGCCGGTAAGGAATCAGCGACCCTCAACCGCACGGAACGCCATGGCCCGCCCACTGCTCGTCTTCATCCACATCCCCAAGACCGCGGGCCGCTCGCTGGAGACCATGCTGCGCAGCACCTACGGCGTGCGCTACTATCACGCGGTGCCCTGGGCTCCCCAGCGTGCCGCCGGCGAACACGGCGACGGCTTCTCGCTCCCCACCTACGACCACGCCGACTTCCGCCGCCTGCGCCGCCTCAGCCCGGGCATGCGCGCGGTGGGGGGCCATCAGATCGCGCTCTGGTCCGACCTGCACGCGCTCACGCCGTGCCGCTACTTCACCTTCCTGCGCGAGCCGCTGGCCCGCGGCGCGTCGGCCTATCTCTACCACCGCGACACCGAGCCCGATCCCCTGACCTGGGAGCAGTGGCTGGCCTGGCCGGAGCACCATGCGCATCAGACCCGCTATCTGGACCGCGGCGGGGACCCGCAGGGCGCCATCGACGCCATCGAGCGGCTGGGCGTGTTCGTGGGGCTCATGGAGCGCTACGAGGAGTCGCTGCTGCTGCTGAAGACGCTGGTGGCGCCGGAGCTCAATCCCGCCTACCTGCGCGTGAACGTGGGACGCAGCTCCGGCGGCGCCCGCGAGCTGCTGGACGACCCCGCCGCCGCGGCCGAGCTGCGCCGCATCCACGCCGCCGACTTCCCCGTGTACGCCCACGTGCGCGACGTGCTCTGGCCCCGCTGGTGCGAGGCCTACGGGCCCGGGCTGGCCGAGGACGCGGAGCGTCTGCGCGCGGATCCGGAGCGCGGGTTCAATTTCCTGAACGCCAAGGCCCAGCGCGGCGTGCGGCGGTTCTGGGTGAACCCGTGGATGAAGGTGCTGGAGGAGAAGGAGCCGCGGGGGCGGCGGTGATCAGATCCGGCACCCACGCTGCTCGTCGTAGTTGGCTGTATAGGCGCGCGTGACGGCTGTCACGATCCGCAACACGACGACACTCATCCCCAGGGCCAGCACCTCGGGCAGGATCTCCTCCATCGTGAACGTCGCCCAAAGGGGCAATTCCTTTCCGGCGAACAGCATCGCCGCGGCCAAGGGCACCACCCAGCCCGCCAGCAGAAGCCCCCAGAACCACGCGATCAGCTCGGTGGGCGCCGACTTTCCCCGGTGGCTCACGTCGATGATCTCGTGGAGTACCATGTAGGGCGCGATCAGATTGACCAGCGGGATGAAGAACACGCCCACCGACCATGCGGGCGAGAACTGGATGCCCGGCGCCCGCATGGCGTGGAGGTTGGTGTTGATCCGGTAGATCCAGACCAGTTGCAGGACCACGCCGACGGCCAGGGCGGCCAGGAATCCTGCGCCGACGATCATCACGAGCACCGCCACCCACCAGGGAGCCGTGGTCATGGCCTGATCGTCCAGCGGCATCCCCATGAGGGTGGGAACCAGGATGATCAGCAGCGAGATGGCCCGAAGGACCACGAGGATCTTCTGGACGAGCATCAGCTTGCGGGACAGGGGAACGAGCGGCTTGATGGACACGGGATCCCTCCTTGTCCCAAGCCAAGCGCAATCGCTCCATGGTACCGGAACCCGCCGGATCTATCTCACCAACGCCGCCCGGCCCGTGCGCACGCCGTCGGCGGTCTGCAGGCGGTAGAGGTACGTGCCCGACGCCAGCTCGCGCGGACGCCAGTCCACCGCGTGCCGGCCGGCCTCGCGCTCGCCGTCCACCAGCGTGGCCACGCGGCGGCCGGCCAGGTCGTGCACGGTCAGGCGCACGGGGCCGCTCCGCTCCAGGGAGAAGACGATCTCCGTGGCCGGATTGAACGGGTTGGGATGGTTGGCCAGCAGGGCCACGCCGGCGCCGGGCACGTCCGTGGTGTCCAGGCTCTCCAGCACGATGAAGCTGCGCGAGATCTCCCCGCCAGCCTCGCAGCGGTACACGCCTGCGTCGGCCACGTTCATGCCCGAGGCGAAGACCAAGCTGGGAGTCGTCTCGCCGGGCAGGGGCACACCATCGCGGAACCACGTGTGGCCGGTGCCGCCCAGGCCCGACGTGAAGGTCACCGACGCGCTCACGCCGGTCCCCACGGCCAGGCGCTGGTCCTCCGTTCCCGCCAGCGTCAGCGACGCGCAGGTCAGCGCGCCCAGGTTCTCCACGTCGCCGCGGGCGGTGATCTGCACGGGGTAGGCGCCGTCGGCGATGCTGCCGGTCACGCGCAGCGGGCCGCTCACGTCCAGCGAGGCGGCGGCCCACGTCCACGACGTGACGCTCCCCGCCACCTCCAGCCCGTCCACGGCCGTCACGGTCCCGTGCAGGGGCACCGGGCCGGTGAGGCGCGCGCCTTCCAGCCTGAGGTTGGAGAGGGCCGCGCTGTCCACCACGCTCACGTCGTTGCCGTCCGCCGCGAGGGTCCCCTGCCCCATGCCGCCGAAGCCGCCGAACGACGCGTGCGCGCCCGGCGCCAGTTCCAGCCGCCCGTCCAGCCCCACGCCCACGCCGTTGCCGAAGCGCACCGGGGTGACCGCCCGCAGCACCGCGGGCTGGAACTCCGGCAGGAACACGTTGGCGCCGATGACGGCCGCGGGTCCCATGCTCAGCTCATGGGTCACGCCCGCGCCGGTGAGGATGAGCTGGCTGCAGTCGATGTTCCCCTCGGCGTGGACGTTGCCGGACACCTGCACCTGCATGCTGTAGCTGGTGTTGTTGCGGACCACGCCCTGGTTGATCAGGTCGCCCTGGATCACGACGGAGCCGCCGCCGGTGTGGGTGGCGTTCTGCAGCACGTCCTTGATCACCACGCGCGTGGTGAAGCGCACCAGGAACGCGGCCTCCACCTCGCCCACCAGCACGGCGTCGTCGATGACGCAGTACTGCAGGTAGGACCAGCTCTGGATGCGGATCTCGTTGCCCGCGGCCTCCACGGCGCCGCTCAGCGCGCCCTGCGCCATGGTCAGGGCGTTGCCGGCGCCCAGGACCAGGGGCGCGTCGCCCATGGCCACGTCGCCGCTCACGGTCAGGGGAGTGACGGCGGTGAGGCGGCCGGTCGCACCGGCCAGGCGGCGCAGACCGCCCTCGATGGGGTGGCCGGGATCATGGGCGATGGTCGCGTCGGCGGCGCCGGCGAACTCCGCCACGGCGCCGCTCCATGTGCCGGCGTTGGTCAGGTGGCCGCCCCAGCGCACGGTCAGGCCCGGCGGCGTGCCCAGCACGGCGCCGTCCACGGTCACGTCGCCGGCCACCTCCAGACGCACGCTGGGCGCGACGGTGCCCAGCAGGGAGCCCGCGGCATCCACCGCGAGGGCGGCGCAGGCGCGCACGTCGGCCAGGGTGACGGGGCCGGCCAGGATCACGTCGTCCGACGCGGACGGCACCACCCCGCCCACCCAGGTGCCCGGCGCGGACCAGGAGCCGCCGGCGGACGTGGAGGTGATGGTGGCGGCGCAGAGGAGCGAAGGGGCGAGCAGCCCCGCGAGCAGCATGGGGAGGACGTGGCGCATGGGGTTCGTCCTTTCGCTATGGGGAGGGCGGGGACGGAGACCATACCATATTGATCTTGATTCTTGGGATCGATTCGGCCCTCAAGGACCGGCATTTACCAGATCGCAAACCACAGGTGCGAAGGCCATGTCCTCCCGATCGTCGGCCAGCGCCGGCAGGAGCGCCCTCACCTCCGCCGGCACCGCGCCGCCGTAGGCGTTGCGCTCCGCCGCGAACAGGTTGCGCAGGATCACGGCGCCGCCGTCGTCCAGCAGGGCGAGGCCGTCGTAGTCCCAGTCCAGGAGGCCGGCGGGATCCAGGATCTCCACCCGCTCGCGTAGCTCGCCCGTGGGCTCGTGCACCTCGAAGCGGCACGCCATGCCGTCGGGCAGATCCGTGTTGAACAGCGACGTGCGCACGCGCAGGGCGCCGTCGGGCAGGAGCTGCACGGAACGGATCATGGGCTCCGTGGGGCAGAGCCTGGTCTCGGGGATGTGCACCTTGCCGTTGACGATGGAGTAGCCGCGGTACTTGAGGCGCTCCAGCTCCTCCTCGGTCCGAACGTGGGCACGGAAGGGACGCGTGACGGTGCGGACGGTCTCGCCCTCGGGGGTGCGCCACTCCAGGCGGTAGGCGTCGCGCTCGGGGGGCAGGATCACCAGGCCGTCGGTCCAGACGGCGTCGTACCAGGGGTTGTGCTCCGCCGCCTCGTCGCTGGTGCGGCGGGTGAAATCCACGTCGCGGTCCTCCTCGCTGAAGAGGTCCACGGCCACGGCGCCCTCGTCGTCCAGGATGGCCGCATGGAAGACGCGCAGGGGCTTGCCGGACTCCTGAGTGGTGAACTCGCTGTAGACCGCGAACCAGCCCTGGGGCGTCTCCTGGACGGTGTTGAGCCAGGCGTTGGCCTGGGCGCGCCAGCGGCCGCGGGGGGTGCCGTCGGGATCCACGAATTCCAGATGACTGGGGTAGCCGTGCTGCACGGCGATGCGGCCGTCGGCGCAGGGGAGCATGCGGCCGGGGTTGCGGATCTCGCCGGGGCCGTCGCCCTCTTGCAGGATGGTGTCCAGGAGGCGGCCGTCGTCGTCGTACACATGCACCCGGCAGAGCATGTGGTCCAGCATGAAGAGACGGCCGTCGCGGCGGAAGATCTGGTGGTCGCCGGAGAAGCTCAGCAGGGGCGCGTCGGGATCGGCGGGATCCACGCGCCAGCGTTCGCGGAGCTCCAGGCGGCGGACGACGGGGGGCTCCTCGGGGCAGGTGACGACGACGGGTGCGGCGGCGGCGATCGCGGCGCAGAGCAGGAGGACGGCACTCAGGATCCTGGTCATG
>DAOTGJ010000049.1:0-6455 GCA_035447065.1 Candidatus Krumholzibacteriia bacterium | reverse complement strand
ACGCCCACGTAGGCGCCCGAGCCCAGGGCGCGGCCCGCCGCATCACGACCGTCCCAGACCACCGCGTGCTCGCCCGCCGGGCGGACGCCGTCCACCAGGACGGCCAGGCGTCGGCCGCGCATGTCGGAGACGGTGAGGCGCACGGGCCCCGCCTGGGCCAGGGCGTAGCGCAGCGTGGTGCGCGGGTTGAACGGGTTGGGCGAGGCGCCCAGGAGCATGGTGCGCGCCGGCGCCTCCTCCACGGCGGTGGGCGTGCCGCTCAGGCCGCGCAGGACCAGGTCGTTCCCCACCCACTCCAGGGTGTCGTGGGTCCAGCCGACGGGGAGCTCCACGGTCCAGGTCGCCTGGTCGTCGTGGCTCGCGCTGGTCAGGACCACCAGATCCGCCGACTTGTCCGGCGCGGTCACCGGATCCACCACGCGCAGGGTGACGTCGCCCGTGGCCGTGAACGCGCCGTGGACCTGCACCAGGTCCTGGCCGTAGGCGGTCCATTCCCAGGCCAGCGTGGCGCCGTCGCCCAGGGTCAGCGGACCCCACACGTGCAGGGTGCCGATCTCGTCCTCATCGCCGGGCTGGATCACGGCGGTGCCGTCCACCCGCACGTCGGCGCCCAGGCCCACCTGCCCCGCCAACGTTCCGCCGCTGATCCGGATGGGGTGGGTGAAGGCGTTGAAGCGGTCGTCGCACTCCAGCTTGCCCGCGGTCTGCAGGAAGGGTCCCCAGATGCCGGCGTCCACCGAGGCCGCGGGGCGCAGGCTCAGCAGGCCGCGGTTCTCGAACCCCGCGCCGGTCACGTGGAACTCCACGGCGTAGGGGCTCTCCAGGGCGAGGATGGTCCCGTCGTTGATCATCTCGATGCGCTGGTCGCCGTAGTAGTTGGGCTCGGCGCCGAAGCGCCCGCCATAGCTCTCGATCGTGTGTCCGGAGCCGTTGGTCAGCGGCGAGTTGACGGGCAGCCAGTTGCCCATCTTGATCTCGTTGGCCGCGCCCATGCGCAGCACGCCGTCGCCCTGGAAGGTCAGCGCGCTGTCCATGAACACGGTGGCGTAGCCGGCCCAGCCGTCCAGACCCTGCTTGAACTCGCCGTTGTTCACGATGACGTCGGACATGTGCACCGACGTGTAGCGCCGCAGGTGCAGCAGGCCCTCCACCGTCACGTTCTTGAGGCTGCCCTCGCTCTCGGGCCGGATCTCGCCGGCGCCCGCGGTGCGCAGCACGCCGCCTTCGATGCGGCAGGGGTGGAGCGCGTCGGGCATGAGCCAGACCAGGCCGTCGTCGGCCAGGATCTCGCCGCCCGTGTTGTCGAAGTCGCCCGCCAGCCAGAGCTGCGAACCCGTGCCCGCCTCCAGCGTGCCCTGGTTGACGGAGCCGGAGCTCAGGATGACGAGCTGCCCGGTGGCGCCGGTGGCGCGGATGCGGCCCAGGTTGGTCAGCGCGATGCCGTGGTAGTTGCCGTAAGGCTGCGAGCCGAAGTGGCCCTCGCCGTGGACGAACTGCCCCGCGCCGATGGTCACGGCCATGCTGGCGGCGTCGCTGTGGAAGCGCCCGGGCGCCAGCACGATCTCGCCCTCGCCCTCCACGCTCAGCGGACCGGACAGGTACAGGCCGCTCACCACGCCGCCGGCGGCGATCAGGTCGATGCGCCCGTCGTTGGTCAGCGTGGGTCCGTTCATGGCCAGGTTGGTGTACTGGAGCTGGAGCAGCGAGCCAACCCCCACGGTCAACGACGCGCAGTAGGGCGCCGAGCCGCCGTCCGAGTCCAGGATCATGCCCGCGGGCAGGATCACGTCGGACGTGAGGGCCGGGAAGTGGGCCGCCGGGTCCTCCCAGTAGTTCCAGGTCTCGCCCCAGCCGTTGGCCAGGACCTCGCTGCTGGGGGACCAGGAGGCGCCCCAGGCGGAGTTGGTGCCGTCGGGGCCTCCCCAGCCCTGCCAGGTGTAGGTCTGGGCGGGAGCAGCGGCGGCCAGGGCCAGGAGCAGGATGATGGCGGTCGACGATCGCATGATGATTCCTCCGTCGGTTCCGGGGGCGGGTGACGCGAGGAAGTCTGGGGCGGGGGCGTTATGCGGGCGTTATGCGGTTCGATTCCCTTGACCCTCTCCCCCCCATCTCCCACGATCCCCTCCTCAAGGAGGTCCCCCATGCGTCACCGCCCGCTCGCCCTCGCCGCCCTGCTGCTCCTGGTCCTGGCCGCCGCCGCCCCCGCCGCGGAGCAGGACCTGGTCCGCTTCGTCGACCCGTTCATCGGCACCGACGACAGCGATTCCCCGCACCCCGTTCCCGGCGGCGCCGGCGGGAGCTGCTTCCCGGGCGCGTCCGTGCCCTTCGGCATGGTGCAGCTCAGTCCGGACACGCCCACGGCGTCCCCGTCGGGATACCGGTTCGGCGACACGGTGATCCAGGGCTTCAGCCTCACCCACTTCAACGGCGCCGGCTGCCCCAACAACGAGGACCTGCCGTTCCTGCCGTGGGTGGGCGACGTGCTGGCCTCGCCGGGCACGCTGCGCGGCGAGTACGAGGCGGGCGTGCGCAAGGAGACGGAGGACGCGTCGCCGGGCTACTACACCGTGACCTTCGACAACGGCGTGCGCACGGACCTGACCGCCACCACGCGCACCGGCATGGTGCGCTTCACCTACCCCGCCACGGACGCGGCGCGCGTGCTGCTGCACACCGGCCGCAGCGCCACGGGAGACCGCGAGGGCAGCGTGGAGGTCGTCGGCGACCGCATGCTGCGCGGCACCGTGGAGGCCGGCGGCTTCTGCGGCTCGGACACGCGGTTCCTGATCCACTTCGTGATGGAGTTCGACCGTCCGTTCACCGGCCGCGGGAACTGGCTGGGCGACGCGGTGCTGGACGGCAGCCCGGGCATCCAGGGCTCCCCCAGCGGCGCGTACGTGAGCTTCGACACGCGGCAGGATCCCGTGGTGCGCATGAAGGTGGGCCTGAGCTACGTGAGCGTGGAAAACGCGGCGGCCAACCTGCGCGCGGAGAATCCGGGCTGGGATTTCGACGCCGTGCGCGCCGAGGCCGCGGCCCGCTGGAACACGGTGCTGAACCGCATCCAGGTGGACGGCGGCTCCAACGCGGACCGCACCAAGTTCTACACGTCGCTCTACCACGTCTTCCAGAACCCGACGGTGGCCGGCGACGTGAACGGCGAGTCCATGGGCTTCGACGGGAAGGTCCACGACTACGGCCGCACCATGTACCAGAACTTCTCGGGCTGGGACATCATCCGCTCCTGGACCCACCTCATCGCGGCCGTGGCGCCCGAGGCCGACGACATCCTCTGGTCCATGGTCCAGAGCGGCGTGGAGGCGGGCCTGCTGCCCTTCTGGTCGCACCAGAACGTGGAGACGCAGGTGATGGTGGGCGACCCCGGCACCGTGAACGTGGCCAACGCCTACGCCATGGGCGTGCGCGGGTTCGACGCCTGGACGGCCCTGGACCTCATGAAGCGCTCCGCCGACGACCCCGCGCGCACCCAGCGCTGGGGCCTGGCCGACTGGCTGGAGCTGGGCCACGCCGGCAACGCGGCGATCTCCCTGGAGTACGCCATGGCCGACCACGCCCTGGGCCGCTACGCGGAATCCCTGGGCGATGCGGACGCCGGCCGCTACCTGGAGCGCGGCGGGAACTGGCGCAACCTCTGGAACCCGGCCGACGGCTACCTGGAGCCCCGCGCCGGCGCCACCACCATGGGCGGCGACGCGACGCGCATCTACGAGATCGAGGTCTTCGGCGCCGGACAGCCGGGCGTGAACCTGGCCGCCGGCCGCCCCTGCTCCGCCAGCGGGTCCTGCAACCGCAACGAGGGCCCGGAGAAGGCCGTGAACGGGAGCTGGGACGGCGGCACCTCGGACAAGTGGTGCGACCACAGCGACGACGGCATGTGGTGGATGGTGGACCTGGGCGCGGAGCACGTGATCGACAGCGTGGTCATCCATCACGCCGGCGCCGGCGGCGAGCCCTCGGCCTGGAACACGCAGGACTACGACATCACCGTGAGCACCGACGGCAAGGGCTTCGGCATGGCCAACATGGTGCGCGGCAACACCGCCGACGTGAGCGAGCACGGCATCCCCCGCATGACCGCGCGCTACGTGCGCCTGAGCATCATCACGGAGATCCAGCGCGGCGTGGAGCAGGGCGAGTGGGACTGCCAGCCCTTCGACCCCGCGGACATGTGCGGCTACGTGGAGGGCAACGGCGCCCAGTACCTGTGGATGGTGCCTCACGACCTGCCGGGCCTCATCGGCCTGATGGGCGGGAACGCCGCCGCGCAGACGCGCCTGGACCACCTCTTCACGGAGCTCAACGCGGGCACGGACCGGCCGCACTTCTACATCGGCAACGAGCCGGAGCACGGCACGCCCTGGACCTACAACGCGGCCGACGCGCCCTGGAAGACCCAGGCCGTGGTGCGCCGCATCATGGACGAGGAGTTCGGCACCGGCCCCGGCGGCCTGCCCGGCAACGACGACCTGGGCGCCACCTCCGCCTGGTACGTGTGGGCGGCGCTGGGCCTTTACCCGCTGATCCCCGGCGAGGACGCGCTGGAGCTGCACGGTCCGCTGTTCCCTGAGGCGCGGGTGACGCTGCGCGACGGGAAGGTGCTGACCATCACGGGCGACGGGGCCGGGCCGGACGCGCCGTACGTGCGGGGGCTGACGGTGGACGGGCGCGAGCACGGGGCGTCGCGGCTGCGGTTCGGGGACATCGCCGGCGGCGGGACGCTGCGGTTCCGCATGGCCGGAACGAAGAACGACACATGGGGCCGTCGCTGACATCCGCCTCCGACGCAGGAGGGCGGCCGCACCCGCGACCGCCCTCCGCGTCTCCCTCCTCCGCATCGCCTATCGGAACAGCGTCTTCACCTCGCTCCAGCTCGCGCGCTCCGCGGGCACGGAACCCATGTGCGTGATGCGCACGTGGGCCGACGGCGGGAACGTCCAGCTCAGCATGCCGAACATGGGGTCGTCCTGGACCGCGTACGACGTGACGGCCGCGATGGGGTTCATCTCGTCCGGGCCGGTCATGGGGTTGCCGTAGAAGCCCAGGTCCGCCGCCAGGCCGGTGTTCACCTCGCTGCCCGCGTCCCAGACCATGGTCTCGAACTCGATGAAGCCCGACACCGGCAGCATCACGTCGTGTGCGCCGGAGAAGAGGTCATTGGTGCGGCCCAGCATCCAGGCCATGGAGACCAGATCGCCGGGGTTCCCCTCGATCATGACGGTCTGGCTGCCGAAGAACGGGCCCGTGCCCACGGTCACGTGGGACACGTCCGCGCTGGCCATGGCCTCGCCGGCCAGGGTGGCGGGGTTGCCTTCCTCGGCCACGGTGATCAGGCCGGGGCTGGCCATGGCGCCGGGGGCGAAGAGGGAGAAGCCGGCGTCGTGCACCACCACCACGGGCGGCGAGAAGGGCTGGCCGGTGTCCAGGCCGCCCGTGAAGTCGTTGGTGACGGTCACCTGGAAGCTGTCCAGGGCCAGGGCGGGCGCGGCCGCCAGGACGGTCAGGGCCGTGATGAGCAGGAAGGCGCGGGTACGATGCAGCATGATGTCTCCTCGGGTCCGGGTCGGTCTGGGGGTCGCGGCGCCCTCGTGGCGGGCGGCGTCATGCAGGGATACGGAGCGGCGGCGGCATCCGTGACCGCCCGCCAAGGACAGCGCCCCGGGCGGTCCCGGCCAGCCGGAGGACGTGGCCGCGGCGGTGCTGTTCCTCTGCAGCGAGGCGGCCCGGCACATCACCGGGGCTTACGTTCCGGTAAGCGGCGGGGCGTATCTGGCCTGATCCCGCCCCCCCACGGATGGAGAACGGCGCGCCTCCTCGCGGGGGCGCGCCGTTTCGCTCTCATGGCGATGCCGTCGACTTAGAGGTTGTCCCCCTCCATCAGCATCTCCTCCATCGTATCCGCCGTATCCGAAATCGTCTGAATCACCTGCAGCATCGACCGCGCATCGATGTCCGCCGCGATCTGGGCGCAGAGCACGCCCGCCACGTTCTCGCCGAAGTCCACCAGGCGCCAGAAGCCCAGCTTCATGCGGTCGTTGGCGTAGAGCAGGAGCTCCAAGGCGTCCTTGGACATCTCGCCGTCGGGCATGTAGCCCACGGACCACACCTCACGGATCTCCAGGTGGCCCACCATGTTGGTCTTGGAGATGATGAAGACGAGCTGGGTGCGGCCGTCGTCGAGCTCGTTGATGACCTTGAAGTCGCCGTCGCCATCCACCTCGTACTTCACGCCCGTCTGGTCGAAGAGCGACGAGACCCTGGGGTCGCCCTTGCCGGACGACTGCGACTTGTTGAGCATGCCGCCGATCTGGGCCGAGGCCTGGCCGGCGACGAGGACGAGCAGCATGAGCAGGAGGATGGCACGCTTCATCATGGGATCGCTTTCGCTTCGGGGACCAAAAAAGGGAGTGCGGAGCTCCCCACGGCTCCGCGCCTCC
>DAOTGJ010000048.1:0-22783 GCA_035447065.1 Candidatus Krumholzibacteriia bacterium | reverse complement strand
GGCACGGCCTGGTAGAGCATGGTGGTGCCCAGGGTGTGGCTGTAGCGCACGGAGCTGCCGGGGCGGCCGGCCATGGCCTCGCTGACCTCCTCGCGCAGGGCGTGGTTGTCCATGCGGGCCGACGTCTCGTCGGAGTCGCCCAGCACCTTGCCGTCGGGGGCGATCACCGTGATGCGGGTCTCGATGGTGGCGCCCAGGTCGTGGCACACGGAGTCCAGGGGCGCACCGCGCCCCAGCTCCAGCCAGTCGGGCACCAGGCGCTCCACGGCGCCGGCGCGCTGCAGCAGGCCGTCGCTGGCGCGGGCCATGGCGAAGTGGCGCACCGACCGCGTGGTGAACACGGCCACCAGCACCAGCGAGAGCACCGTGACGAGCAGGAAGGAGGGGTAGAGCTGCCAGACGAGCTTGCGTCGGCCCATGGGCTACTCCGCGAAGCGGTAGCCCACGCCGCGCACGGTCTCGATGAGGTCGCCGCGGTCGCCCAGCTTCTTGCGCAGCGAGGCGATCTGCACGTCGATGGAGCGGTCCAGCACCGGGTGGTCCTCCCCGTGCACGCCGCGCAGGATCTGCCGCCGCGTGAAGACCCAGCCGGGCTTGGCGGCCAGGAAGCGCAGGATGCCGAACTCCGTGCTGGAGACCGTCACCGGCTCGCCGTCGGCCAGGATCTCGTGGCGGCCGGGGTGGATGAGCAGGTCGTGGACGGTGATCACGTCCGGATCCGATGTGCCGGTGCGGGCGCCGCCCTTCTCCACGCGGCGCAGCACCGCGCCCACGCGGGCGGTGAGGACCTTGGCGCTGAAGGGCTTGGTCACGTAATCATCCGCGCCGATCTCCAGGCCGGCCACGATGTCCGACTCCTCGCCGCGGGCGGTGACCATGATGACGGGGATGCGGGCGGTGGCGTCGTCGGACTTGAGCTTGCGGCAGACGGCCTTGCCGTCCAGGCCGGGGAGCATCAGGTCCAGCAGGACCAGGTCCGGCAGGCGGTCCCGGGCCATCTCCAGCCCGTCCTCCCCCGTCTCGCAGAGCAGGGTGGAGTAGCCCTCCCGTTCCAGATGGAAGCGGATGAGCTCCAGGATGTCGGGCTCGTCCTCGACGACGAGGATGGTCTCCTTGGCCATGCGCGGTCCGTCCTTCCTCAACGGTCACACCACATCATTCGCGAAGGGAATGCAATAGTAATGATCGGAAACCGTTTGAGATGTGAAGAATGGATGAATTCGGACCGCTCCCCCTCCTGCGCCTTCACGGATTCCACACGGCTTTCCCACACGATTCCACACGCGGTTCACGGTCCTTTAAGGACGGCCGCCTATCATGCTCTTCGGCACGACGCGATCGACTCCGCTCCGCAACCGGCACCACGCGCCGCGCCCTTCGAGCCCCGCCGACCACGGCACCCAACTCGGCAGGAGACCGTTCCAGGTTTCCGGGTGCGCGGCGGGGCTCGATGCTATCCCGCGGCCAAGGCGGCTCCCGCCGCGGCGCCGCTGGCCCACGCCCACTGGAAGTTGTAGCCCCCCAGCCAGCCGGTCACGTCCACCACCTCGCCCACGAAGTGCAGGCCGGGCACGTCGCGCGCCGCCAGGGTGCGCGAGTCCAGGGCGCGGGTGTCCACGCCGCCCACGGTGACCTCGGCCAGCTCCCAGCCCCCCACGCCGCGCGGCGTCACGGTCCAGGCGGAGACCAGCCCGGCCACGCGCTCGCGCTCCTGGCGCCCCGTCTCCCCCCACGGCCGCTCCGCGATGCGGTGGCGCGTGCACCACGCCGCGGCGAAGCGGCGCGAGAGGGCGTGGCCCAGGACGCGGGCGGGCGTGCGGCGGGGCTCGGCGTCGAACAGGGCGGCGGGATCCGCGTCCGGCAGCAGGTCCACCGTCACCGCCGCGCCCGGCGACCAGTAGCTGGAGGCCTGCAGGGCGGCGGGGCCGCTGAGGCCGCGGTGGGTGAGCAGGAGGTCGTCGCGGAAGGCGCGGCCGGCGCAGGCCACGCGCGCGGGGAAGGCCAGGCCGCTGTGCTCGCGGCAGAGGGCCAGATCCGCGCCGTCCAGCTCCAGCGGCGCCAGGCCGGGGCGCAGGGGCGTCAGGGGCAGGCCGAAATCGCGGGCGATGCGGTAGCCCACGTCGCTCACCCCCAGCTTGGGCCAGGACAGCCCGCCGGCGGCCACCACCACCGCGGCGCAGGGCAGCTCCGCATCCGCGGTCAGCACGCGGAAGCCGTCGCCTTCGCGGCGCACGGCGCGCACCTCCACGTCGGTGCGGATCTCCACGTCCGCCAGCCGGCAGCGCTCCAGCAGCAGCCCGAGCACGGCCTTGGAGGAATGCACGCAGAAGAGCTGGCCCAGGTGCTTCTCGCGCCACTCGATGCCGTGGTCCTCCACCAGGTCCAGGAAGTCGCGGGGCGTGAAGCGGGCCAGGGCCGACTTGGCGAAGTGCGGGTTGCCGGAGAGGTAGTTGTCGGGGCCGGCGTCCAGGTTGGTGAAGTTGCAGCGGCCGCCGCCGGACACCAGCACCTTGCGGCCCGGCGCCCGGTTGCGCTCCAGGACCAGCACGCGGCGTCCGCCCTGCGCGGCCACGGCGGCGGTCATGAGGCCGGCGGCGCCGGCGCCCACCACCACCACGTCGGCGGCCGGACCGCTCAAGCGAACATCCGCTCGATGACGTCGCGGTACGCCGCCGCCACCGCCTTGCGCCGCACCTTCAGCGTGGGCGTGAGCTCGCCCAGGTCCATGCTGAACGGCCGCGGCAGCAGGTGGATCTTGCGCACGCGTTCGAAGGGCGCCAGATGGCGGCAGCGCTCCGCGATGCGCTCGTTCATGAACTTGACCACCTCGGGCAGGCGGATGAGCTCCTCCGCGTCCTGGAACGGCAGCTTGTGCTGGCCGGCCCAGGCCTTGAGCGCGTCGAACGACGGCACCACCAGCGCGCCCAGGAACTTCTGGCTGTCGCCCACCACCGCGAGCTGCTCCACGTAGGGATCCTGCCCGATGATGGTCTCCACCCGCTGCGGCGCCACGTTCTTTCCGCCCGAGGTCACGATGAGGTCCTTCAACCGGTCCGTGATGACCAGGAAGCCGTCCTGGTCCAGGTGCCCTACGTCGCCGGTGCGGAACCAGCCGTCCTGGAACGCCTCCGCCGTGGCCTCCGGGTTGTTGAAGTAGCCGCGCGTCACGTTGGGACCGCGCGCCAGCACCTCCCCCTCCTCCGAGATGCGCAGCTCCACGTCCTGGATGGGGCGGCCCACGGCGCCGAAGCGGAAGGCGTCGGGCGTGTTGCAGGTGAGCATGGGCGAGGTCTCGGTCAGGCCGTAGCCCTCGCAGACCAGCAGCCCGGCGCTCAGCAGGAACTCCCCCACCTCCGCGGCGAGGGGCGCGCCGCCGGAGGCCATCACGCTCTTGGGGCCGCCCATGGCATCGCGGATCTTGCCCAGCACCAGGCGGTCCGCCAGAGCGTGGCTCAGCTTCAGGCCGGGACCCGGCGACTGCTTCTGCTGACGCGTGCGGGTCTGGTAGCGGAAGCCCGTGCGCACGGCCCAATGGAAGAGCTTGCGGCGCAGCGGCGGCGCCGACTCCACCTTCTCGTGCACCATGGAGTAGACCTTGTCGTACACGCGCGGCACGGCCACCAGGGCGGTGGGGCGCACCTCGCGCAGGTAGTCGGCCACCTCGCGCGGGTTCAGCACGAAGGAGTTGCTCGCGCCCTGCAGGTACACGTAGTAGGACCAGGCCCGCTCGAACACGTGGCTCAGCGGCAGGAAGCAGAGGGAGCGGTCCCGCTCGTCGATGGTGAACCAGCGGTCCAGGTGCGCGAACTGGTTGGCGAAGTTGTCCGGCGCCAGCATCACGCCCTTGGGTTCGCCCGTGGTGCCGGAGGTGTAGATGATGGTGGCCAGGTCGTCGGCCGCGGCGGCGGCGGCGCGCAGGGCGGTCTCCTCCGGCCCCACGGCGTCGCCGGCGGCGCGCACCTGGTCCAGGGTCAGGTCCCGCGCCGGATCCGGCGCCTCCCCGCGGAACACCACGATGCGGCGCGGCAGCCCGCAGGACTCGCGCACCTCCGCCAGGTTGGCGGCGTCGGCCTCGCCCCCGGCGCAGGCGATCTCCGCGCCGGCGTCCTGGAGGATGCCCGCCACCTGCTCCGCGGTGCTCGTGGCGTAGAGCGGCACGGTGACGCCGCGCACGGACTGCACGGCCAGGTCCGTCAACGACCACTCGGGCATGTTGGCCGACAGCAGGGCCACGCGGTCGCCGGCGTCCACGCCCAGGGCCAGGAAGCCCCGCGCCAGACGCTCCACGTCGCGGTCCAGCTCGCCGTAGGTGATCTCCCGCCATGCGCCGCCCGCCTTCTCGCGCAGGGCGGGACGGTCCGGTCGGGTGCGGGCTCGCTCACGGATCAGCAGGGCGATGTTGCGCATGGGATCTCCGGTGGCTCAGGAGCGGGCGGCCTCGCCGCGCGGCTGCGGCGGCGCGGCGACCAGGAGCGAGATCAGCAGGGAGGGGTCGTCGTCCGGCGCGCCGTCGTCGGCGACCACGCGCAGCACCGGGTTGAACTCCTCGATCTCCACGCTGAAGCGGGCGTCCTTCAGCAGCTTCACGTAGTCGAGGCGTTCGGTCTGGTCGATGCAGTGGCACATCAGACCGTCGGGCTTCAGGAACCGCGCCACCTCCGGCAGCAGCGACTTCACGTAGCTCTCGCTGTAGCGGTCCAGCAGCGAGCGGCTGGTCACCAGGTCCACGCTGCGCGCGGGCAGGTTCATCTCCAGCAGGTTGCAGGGGGCCAGGTACTGCATCTTGAAGTGGCGCAGGGCGCCGAAGAAGGTGGCGTCGTCGTCCACGCGCAGCAGGCCGCGGACGCGGGGCTCGTCCATGCCCAGGCGCTTGGCGATCTCCGCGGCGTGCTTGGCCAGGTTCCGCGCCGTGCCCGTGAGGATGTCGTTGTTGAGCACGCGCTTGCGGTCCACCAGGACGATGTCGTCGCAGCCGGCCAGATAGAACAGCAGCGGGATGGTGGGCTGCCAGCAGGTGCCCACGTCCAGCAGGGTGCGGCCGTTGAGGTCGCGGCCGTGCTGGCGCAGCATCTCCACCTGGCGCAGGCCCTGCTCCAGGGTCTTGGCGTCGATCTCCACGGTGGGGCGGGAGCAATCGCCGCGCATGTCGCTCTCCTGCTCCGGGTCGCGGAACAGGCGGCGCATTCGACCCCAGGCCCGAGTGATCCGTGGATCCATGGATATCCTTTCCCTGCAAGGCGTTGGGGCATCCGTGCCCGCGGCCGGATTCGTCTGGGGACGGGGGCCCGCGGAGGATTCCGCGAGGGCATCACTCTAGCAGATGCGCGGGCCCGGCGCCACCTCCTCCGCGCCGGACCGCCGGGGGTGGTGCCCTTCGTGAAAAGTTGGCTTAATATGGGGAGGCAGTTTCTCCCCTATTCCAACCGAGGAGGACGTCCTATGGCCTTAAAGGTCTCCCCTGAGTTTCAGGCCCGCGTCGACGCGGGCGAGATCTCCCGCGCCGACGCGGGCCGCTTCGAGGCTTTCGTCGACCGCTGCAACCGCGAACTCATGACCCACCCCGTCATCACCAACAACGAATACTGCAAGTGGTTCGCCCAGGGCGGCCTCAACCGCGACGACGTGCGCCACATGGTCGTCCAGTTCAGCGTCTTCTCCAACCTCTTCCTCATCGCCCAGCTCCACAAGGTGATCAACAGCGGCTCCTTGGAGGCCATGCGCTCCAGCAAGGAGATCCTGGCCAACGAGATCGGCGTGATCTTCAACGCCCAGACCGGCAAGCCCAAGGCCGACGGCGATCACGACCGCGAGGGCGACCCGGACATCGTGTCCGTGGAGGGCAGCGTGGACGGCGGCACCTTCCGCTTCCGCGCCGCGCACTTCGAGTGGCTGCTGCGCCTGGGCGAGAAGCTCGGCCTGGGCTTCGACGACATGGGCAAGCGCCGGCACGGCACCCCCGCCACGCTCTTCTTCTGCGACGAGCTCTCCCGCATCTACGGCAGCGACGACCCCAGCACCGCCGAGGGCGCCAGCTTCGCCGTGGAGAACTGGGCCGCCGCCGGCTTCTGGAAGCAGCTCGTGGCCGGGCTGGAGGACTTCAAGAAGCGCGAGCAGCCGGACCTGCCCCTGGCCTTCTTCACCTGGCACGACCGCATCGAGGAGCAGCACGCGGACCACGTGATGGACGAGCTGGAGGAGGCCTTCTTCGCCGAGGGCTTCGACGAGGACCGGTTCATCCAGGGCGGCCGGGATATGCTGCGCGGCGTGGAGGCCTACTGGGTGGGCCAGAACGAGGAGCGCATCGCGCGGCACTTCGGGGCGAAGGTGGCGACGGCGTAGGAACGCCGCGCTCTTCGCGGCTCTCATGGAGATGGGAAGGGCCCGCCGGACGGCGGGCCCTTTCTGGTGGTGGTCAGCGCAGATCGAAGTCGATGCCGGAGAGGACGTCGCCGGAGCCGCCGTTCAGAACCCCGGCGTCCTCCCAGGTCGCGGCGGCGGGGTACCAGAGCACGCCGTCAGCCACGGGTTCCCCTATGAAACCGGGGTTGCCGAGTTTGGCCCCCACCTTGTAGGAGCCGGCCGGGAGGGCCCGGAAGTCGAAGACGGTGGCGTCGGCACGGAAATAGTTGCGGCGGTAGAGGATGACATCGTCGTCGTTGCTGGTCACCACCACGACGGGGTTGCCGCCCACCGGATACGCCACCTCGCCGCGGATCCGCAGGCCGGGGTCCAGGGTGACCGGAATCAACGTCATGCCGTCCGCCTGGATGCTCACAACGCCCAGATCGGCAGGCAGGTAGGCCGCGCTGCCGTAATCGGAACCGTCGGGAACGAGTGCGGCATGGTAGTCGCCGGGCGCCAAGGCCGGAAGCCAGGCATAGGGGCGACGCAGCAGGAATCCGCTGCTCCTGCCGAGGGAGCTCCCATCCACCGCGGAGGTCAGGACGAGGCTGGACCATTCCAGGGTCTGGTCGGCCCAGCCCACCTCCAGCCCCAGGGCTCCGCTGCCGTGGTCCGGCGCCGTGGCCGTCTCGCCGGCCCCCAGGACGATGGTCGCGGCGTCCGCGAAGTTGGCGCCTCCCACCCATTGCCGCAGGCCCTTGCTCAAGACCGCAACCTTCACATCGCCCGGCAAGGACTGGATGAAGCGGTAGGAGCCGTCCGGGTCCACCGTGCGCCACTGCTGCACCTGATTCCCGTTCGCGTCGAACAAGGCGACCTCGGGCGAAGCGCCGCTCCCCAGCGTGGGCCAGGATCCCAGGATCCGGCCCGTGAGATGGGCCGCGCCCGAGGCCAGATCCACGCTCGCATGGGTCACCGAGTCCACGGCCACCGCATACCAGGCGGCCTCCTCCGCCAGGCGCGTACCGGGCAGCCACGCGGATTCGCCGCCGTTCGTACCGTCCATGAAGACGCGCCCGCGCCAGAGGCCGGGCCGGATGCCGTCCAGGCGGAACTCCGCCCTTCCGTTCTCGCAGTCGACGTGGGTGGACACCTCGTCCACATAAGTGTAGTGGCCGATGGTGAGGGTGTCGTGATGGACGAGGCGCAGGGAACAGCTCCGGCCGTCGTAGTCCGGGTCCAGGTCCACCGTGATATGAAGCGAGCCCAGGAGGAAATCCGCGCGGACCGGGGAGGCGGCGGCATCCACGTGCAGGGTGTCCCTCAGGGAGCTGTGCCACGCGGGGCCTGCCGCGGCGTAGTAATAGCCGTCGCTCATCAGGTTGGAATCGAGCCGCAGGACGTAATCGCCGTCGGGAACGTCGAGGCTGTAGGATCCGTCGGCGCGGACGTCGGTCTGAAAGTCCGAATCGCCGTCATAGGCACGCACGGTGGTACGGCTGTCCTCCAGGTCCGCGGCGCCCAGAACCACCCGTCCTTCGATGCGGCCGCCCAGACCGTTCCACGGACATTCCATGGGATCGCCGCCGCAGCCGGCGCTCAGGAGCCACAGCAGCAGGGCCGCCGCCAGGAAGCCCGATCCATGCCGCCGCCTCAATGCCCACCCTCCAGGATCAAGGGCAGGGCCCATTGCAGATCCGTCATCGCGCCCAGGCCTCGCACTCGGAGGGTCTCGGCGTCCGCCGCCACGAAGGTGCCGGGGTAGAACCAGACGGGGGACGAACCCTCCACCTGCGCGCCGAGCAGATAGTCGCCGTCGGGCAGGCCCCGGAACTCCACCTCTCCGTGGTCGAAGGCGGGCGGGTAACTCCAGCGCGTACAGATGGGTTCGCCGTCCGTCGCGTACACCTGGCAGAGCACCTCCGCCAGCATGCTGCCGTCGTTGGCGGTCACCCGCCCGGCCAGGCTGCCGCCGGCGGCCAGCTCGAACTCCAGGATCGTGTTCTCGCCCTGGACCAGCTCCACCGGCTGGGCCAGTTCCGGCTCCATGCCCCCGCCGTACCATTGGGGAATCCAATCGCCCAGACCGCACTCCCCGGACACGTGCACCCGGTAGACGCCGGGGGCCACGTTGAGCTGGATGATGGGGTTGGCGTTGCGGTCGAACACGGTCTCGATACCGCTGCTGATCTCCTGCAGCGTCAAGAGGTTGTAGGCGTGGGTGCTCCCGGGACGGGGGCCGCGCAGACGCACCTCCAGACGCGTGGGGAGGAAGTCGATCCCGCTCAGCGTGTCCCCCGGCTGCAAGGAGAAGACGGTGGCGTCCGCGTACGACGACCCGCCGTGATAGACCGTGCTGCCGGCGGCGTTCATGAAGACGGTGTAGTCCAGAGGCGCCTTCACGACGACGCGATAGCGGCCTTCCATATCCGCATCCACGGAGAAGCTGCTCCCACCCCACCAGCTCGACGTGGCCTCGCGCACGGAGATGCGCACCACGCCGTCGCGGTCCCACGACCAGGCGCCTCCCACCCGGCCGGTGATCAGGGCCAGGGATCCGGAGAGGTCGAAGTCGCGGACCGTCGGCGCATCGTCGGCCACCGCGAAATCCACGGAGTCGCTTCCTGCCGATACCGGCAGGGAGAACTGGCTATCGTAGGTGGAGAGCTCCGGCAGCCACAGCCGATAGGATCCGGGTTCGACCATGGGGAAATCGAACGTCACCGCCCCATCCTCGAACGGGAAGTCGTCCCGCAGGCGCACGCCGTGATCACCCTCGAGGTTCAGGGTCACGCTTCCACCCGCGAACCCGTCGGGCGCGGTCAGCCGACCCGTCACACGGCCGTAGGCCAGGTCACGGCGGCTGGTGAGCGGACCGACGCGAAGGCCCGCATAGATCTCCGTGGAAACGGACTGGACCGTCGGGAGGTTGATCGGCCTGATGTGGTAGCGGCCTTCCGGCAGTTCCAAACGATAGCGCCCCGTGGAATCCGTGATGACGGATCGTCTCTGATCGCAATCCCCCAGGCAGGTGGCCTGCAGCGTGATCCCAGCGGCCGGTTCCCCGAGCCAGGTCACCACGCCCTCCACCGCCCCCACCCGGTAGTCCGGACAGGGGGCGAAATCATCCGTGCAGGACAGCAGGGAGAGCGACACGAGCCCCGCGGGCAGAAGCAGCAACCATCGACGCATGCATGAACCTTCCGGATAACCCTCTGTCATCCGGGGAAGGTACCCCACGCGGGCCCGCCGCACAACCCGCCGCGGTCAGATCAGGCCGTGGCGCGAGGCCTTGCGCACCGCCCGCATCTTGTTGTCCACCTGGAGCTTGCGGTAGATGTTCTCGATGTGCTTGCGCACCGTGGCCGGGGAGATGAACAGCGTCTCGGCGATCTCGCGGTACTCCAGGCCGCGGCCCAGGTGCTCCAGCACCTCGGTCTCGCGGGGGGTGAGGGCGTAGGTGGCGGCGTCGGCCGCGGCGCGGGCGGGATTGCGCAGCAGGGCCAGGGCCTTGGCCGCGATGGTGGGGCTCATGGGCGCGCCGCCGGCCATGATCTCCAGCACGGCGTCGCGCAGGGCCTGGGGCGGTTCGTCCTTGAGCAGGTAGCCCATGGCGCCGGCCTGGATGGCCTGGAAGATGCGCTGGTCGTCGTCGAAGACGGTCAGCATGATCACCTTCACGTCCGGGAAGCGCTCGGTGACCGCGGCGGTGGCCTCGATGCCGTCGCGCACGGGCATCTCGATGTCCATGAGCACGGCGTCCACGTCGGATCGCTCGGCCAGCATCTCCAGGAGCTCGTCGCCGTTCTCGGCGTGGAAGGCGAAGCTCAGATCGTCGGGATAGAGCTCCAGCTTCTCGCGCACGGCGCGCGCGAGGAAGGGCTTGTCTTCGGCCAGGGCGACGCGGACGGGCATGGTGCGGTTCCTCTCGTTGGTCCAGCCAGCCTAGGCGCGGGGCGGCGGGGCGTCCATACGGCGGATGTCGGATTCCAGGGAGCTGTCGGATTCCCAGGGAAGGCTCACCGTGACCACGCAGCCGTCGCCCACCTCCACGCGCAGCTCGCCGCCGATCTCCGCCGCCCGCTCGCGCATGTGCTGCAGGCCGCTGCCCCGTCCTGCGGCGGGGGCGCCCTCGCCGTCGTCCGCCACGCTCAGGGTCAGGGCCGCCGCCGCCGCGTGCAGCGTCACGTCCACCCGCGTGCCGCCGGAATGCTTCAGCGCGTTCTGCACCGCCTCCTGGGCGATGCGCACCAGGTTCAGCAGCCGCACGGACGAGAGCGCGTCCGGCGCGTCCGCCTCGCGCGTCACCGTCACCTCCACCGCCTGGCGCGCGCCCGCGGCCTGGCGCTTGATCTCCTGCAGGCGCAGCTCCAGGGCCTCCAGCCCCTCTTCCTCGTGCTTCATGGCCCACACGGTCTGGCGCAGCTCGTTCAGGGTGCCGCGGCCGAAGCTGCCCAGCTCCGTCAGCCGCTCCGGCGTGGCGTGGCCGCCCGCGGCCAGGTTGTCCACGGAGCTGATGAGGAAGGTGAGCTGGGCGCCGATGTTGTCGTGCAGCTCGCGGGCGATGCCCAGCTTGGCGTCGGCCACGCCCTGCTCCACCTCCGCGCGGCGCACGCGCTCCTGCAGCGCCAGCTCGCGGCGGAGCTGGCGGCGTTTGACGAACTGGTCGCGCAGGATCCCCGCGCCCACCAGGGCCAGCGCCAGCAGCGCGCCGCCCAGCAGCAGCACCTGGCGCGAACGCGCCGCCACGGCCAGGCGGCTCTCCGCCAGCTCGCGGTCCTTGCGCTCGCTCTCGTAGCCCAGCTCCAGGTCCGAGATGCGGGCGTTGGTCTCCGTGTCCACCAGGCTGTCGCGCTGGGCGGCGAAGCGCTGCTGGGCGTGGAAGGCGGCCTCGAAGTCTCCCCGGTCGGCCTGGGCCTGGGCCAGATGCTCCAGGCAGTAGCTCGTGAGGTAGCCCTGCTCCACGGCGCCGGGCATGGCCAGGGCGGCGGTGTAGCGCGCGGCCGCGGAATCGGGCCGGCCGGCGCGCAGGTGGAGGTCGCCCCAGACCACCGTGTTGACCAGACGGCCGTAGGCGTCGGAGGGACGGCGGCGGTAGGCGTCGGAGCGGCGCAGCAGCACCGCGGCGCTGTCGATCTCGCCCGCCTGCAGGTGCAGTCCCACCAGGTTGTTGAGGCTGAAGGGGATGCCCACCGAGTCGCGGCGCGCCTCCTTGATGGCCAGGGAACGGCGGAAGTACCAGGCGGCGCTGTCCTGCTCCCCCTTCATCTCCATGAGCACGCCGTAGTTGTCGTAGAGGGCGCCCAAGGGCTCCTGGAGCCGGTGACGCTCCGCGATGGCCAGCCCGCGGCGCATGGTGTCCACCGCCCGCGGCAGGTCGCGCCGCTTCATCTGGTAGCCCAGGCTCCCGTAGGACATGGCCAGCTCCGGGAGCATCTCCAGCTCCTCGTAGATCCGCGTGGCGCGCAGATGGGCCTCCACGCTGGCCTCGTAGCGGCCGCGCAGGTAGAGGGCCACGGCCAGGTTGTCCAGGGCGGCGGCCTCGCCCTCGCGGTAGCCCAGGGCGGCGGCCTCCGCCGCCGCGGCGCGGCTGCGGTCCACGGCGCCGGGCAGGTCGCTGAAGAGGGCGTCGCGGCTCACGGCGTTGAGCGAATCGATGCGGGCGACGGCGGGTTCGGCGGCGGGCGCAGCCGTGGCGGCGAGCATCGCCGCCACGAGGAACGCTGCGGACAGCCGCCCGGGAGTCATCGCCACTCCAGCCTGAGGTACTGGACGTCCGCGGCCAGCTCCTGCAGCGCGCGGGCGGGCGCGTGCTCGTCGCGGTAGCGCACGCTGATGCGGTCCGTGCGCTGCGCCGCGGCCCGATCCAGGATCATGTCGCGATGCTTGGGCGTCATGCCGAACCCGGCCAGGCGCGCATCGTCCAGCGGATCGGCGTCGAACGGCACCGTCACCGTGAGGGTGCCGTAGCGGTCCGACGGCAGAGTGACCCGGTGCAGCAGGAAGAGCGTGATCAGCACCAGCGCCGTGACCACCGCGGCGATGCCGTACTCCCCCAGCCCCAGGGTCACGCCCAGGGCGCTGACCACCCAGATGGAGGCGGCCGTGGTCAGGCCGCGCACGTAGTCGCGGCTCTTGATGATGGTGCCGGCCCCGATGAAGCCGATGCCCGTGATCACGCCGGCCGCGGCGCGGGCGGGGTCCATGCGGATGGCCGAGGCCGCGTCGAACTGATTCACGGCGTAGAGCTTCTCGAAGGCCACGATGACCGCCGCCGAGCCCACGCAGACCAGGATGTTGGTGCGCAGCCCCGCCGAGCGCCCGCGCGTCTGCCGCTCCAGGCCGATGAGGCCGCCCAGCAGCGCCGCCAGCAGCAGGCGCAGGGCCAAGGTGCCGTCGCCGAAAGCGGCGTGGATCCAATCCGTCATGATGATCGCCTTTCGTCCGGGAAACCATGCAGGGTAAGGGCGCGGCGCCGGGGCGACAAGGGGAGCCGGGACGCGCGACCGCAGCTACCATGGGAGGACGATCGCCCCCGACCCCGGAGACGCCGCCATGAGATCGACCGCCGTGCTCCTGCTCCTCGCACCCGTGCTGGCCTTCGCCCAGCCCTCGGCCACCCTGCTGACCGACGCGGTCAGCCTGCCCGTGCGCCTGACCGCCCCGCCCGACGACCCGCGCCTGTTCGTGGTGGAGCAGGGCGGCCGCATCCGGGTCTTCGACCCCGACGGCTCGCCGCGCGGCGTCTTCCTGGACGTCTCCGGCCTGACCGGCGCCTCCGGCGAGCGCGGCCTGCTGGGCCTGGCCTTCTCCCCGGACTACGCTTCGGACGGGCGCTTCTACATCGACTACACCGACACGGCCGGCGACACGCGCATCGCCCGCTACACGGTGGGCGCGGACCCGGACCAGGCCGACGCCGGCAGCGCCGAGATCCTGCTGACCATCGCGCAGCCCTACGCCAACCACAACGGAGGCCACCTGGAGTTCGGGCCGGACGGCATGCTCTACGTTGGCACCGGCGACGGCGGCGCGGGCGGCGACCCGGAGAACCGCGCCCAGAACCCGGACTCCCTGCTGGGCAAGCTGCTGCGGCTGGACGTGTCGGGCGCGTCGGGCTACGCCGTGCCCGCGGACAACCCGTTCGTGGGCGGGCCCGGCGCCGACGAGGTTTGGGCCCTGGGCCTGCGCAACCCCTGGGTCTTCTCCTTCGACTCCGCCACCGGCGACCTCGCCATCGCCGACGTGGGCCAGGAGCGCCTGGAAGAAGTGGACCTGCTGCCCTTCGCCGCCTCGCGCGGGGCCAACTTCGGCTGGCGGCTCATGGAAGGGACCGACTGCTACAACCCCGGTTCCGACTGCGACCCCGGCGGCCTGACCCCGCCCGTGCACCAGTACACCCACGGCGGCTCGCCCTTCCGCTGCTCCATCAGCGGCGGCGCCGTGGCCCGAGGCGACGCCGCGCCGTCGCTGCGCGGCCGCTACCTCTTCTCCGACTTCTGCAGCAACCAGATCTGGGCCCTGCGCTGGACCGCCGCCGACGGCCTCCTGGAGGTGACGGACCTCACCGCGGCGCTCACGCCGGCCCAGGGCTACCAGGGCGTGGCCGGTCTGGGGCGCGACGCCTGGGGCGACCTCTACGTGCTGGACCGCGGCGCCGGCCGGGTGTGGCGCATCACGGACGATTCCACCGGCGGCGGCGAGGTGCCCGCCCCGCCCCTGCTGGAGCAGAACTCGCCCAATCCCTTCAATCCCGGCACGGAGATCGGCTACCGTGTGCCCGATGGCGGCGCCCGCGTGGCCGTGCGCGTGTACGACCTGCGCGGCGACGCCGTGGCCCTGCTGCTGGACGCGCATCGCGACGGCGGCCGCCACACCGTGGCCTGGAACGGCACCGACGCCCGCGGCCGCGACGTGGCCGGAGGCACCTACCTCTATCGTCTGGACATGGATGGGGAGCCGGTGGCGGCGCGCCGCATGATCCTGGTGCGCTGACCCGCCCGTGCAGAAAGGTCCTGGAGCGACGGGCCGGCCGACCGCTCCAGGACCTGTCCCCACAACCGCCTCGGCGCCTAGTACGCCTGCTTCAACGCGCTCCAGGTCATGGTCTCCGCCCCCACGGCGCCGCAGGCGGCCGTGAACTCGGCGCTGCCGCGCTCGGCGGCGTAGTACCAGTCCGGATCGCCGTCGTAGCGGTAGCGGAAGGTGTAGTCGTAGAGGCCGAAGGGCAGGTAGAAGGTGGCCCAGACCACGTACTCGTCGTTGTTGCCCACGTCCACGTTGTAGGTGGCCGGGAGCCAGTTCCAGGTGCCGTCGGGCGTGGAGCCCACGGGGCCGAAGCCCAGCTCGGCGGTGATGCCGACGCCCTGGCCCGCGAAGTTGGTCACGCCGTCCATCCACACCTGGCCGAAGAAGCCCTCGCCGCTGGAGCAGGCGGGATCCACCACGGAGGGCGGCCACTGCAGGTTGCCCCAGCCGATGGAGGTCTGGGCCGACACGTTGGCCGCGCCCAGAGCGAGCAGGGCGGCGGCGAGAAGAAGCGTTCGCCGTAGGTTCATGGATGTCCTCCTGGGGATGTCACCCGGCGACTCTGCCGAGCATCCCCCAAGTGAACCATATTTCGTGCGATTTTTCAATGATTGAAGGGATCCTGGGGACGCGAAAAGGCCGCCACGATGGGCGGCCAGGATCGCCGGCGGAGCGCTGGGGCTGGACCCTAGCGCTTCTCCTTGTGCACGGTCGCCTTCCGCAGGACAGCGTTGTACTTCTTCATCTCCATGCGGTCGGGCGTGTTCCGGGGGTTCTTCGTCGTCGTGTAGACGGACGTGCCGGGCGCCTCGGTGCACTCGAGGATGACGATCTTGCGGGGACCCTTCTTGCCAGCCATGACGATCTCACTTTCTACCGCCGGGCCTGGGCCCGGCTTTCTGCCAGGAATCGGGACCGGGAATGATAACCCGCGCCCACGGCCGACGCAAGCGCCCATTGGCGGCCCGGGGCGTGCCGGATCGCCACACCTCCGGGGAGCCGACCGTGACGATCCGCGACACATGGGCGCCGTTTCCTGCTGGTCGCACGCCGCCCGATGGCCTATCCTGCTGCGGGTCCGACACTTGGCCCAAGCGCCGCCCACGGCGCGGAACTTGCCTGGACCGGGGGCACCTTTCCCCGGGAGAACGCCATGCGCCGAGCCATCCTCCTGCTCCTGATCCTCGCCGCGACCGCCACCGCGGGCCTGGCCGCGCCCGAGCGTCCGGCCCTGCTGCTGGAGGACATCGTCTGGAACGGCCTGGGGAGCACCCCCCGCAGCCGGGCCGACGCCGCCCTGGGCCTCCACGTGGGCGACGAGGTGGACCAGGCCGAGCTGGTGGAGGCCGTGACCGCCCTGCGCGAGCTGGGCCCGTTCCAGAGCGTGGAGTTCTTCACGCGGCCGGGCTCGGCCCGCGGCCGCATCGTGCTGGTGCTGGAGGTGACGGAGAAGGAGCACGTGCGCTCCATCACCGCCAACCTGGGCACGGGCAACAGCGACAACGACGGCTGGTACCTGATCCCCGTGGAGCTGGGCCTGCGCAACGTGCTGGACGAGCGCGACCAGCTCTCCGCCCGCTTCTCCCTGGGCTACCGCTTCACCGAGCTCTCCGTGGGCTACCGCAGCCTGCTGGGCGACGGCCGCGCCTGGTGGGGCGCCGTGGCCGCCGTCCGCGGCACGGACCGCTACTACGTGCTCGACGGCCTGGAGGTGCGCCACACCGTGGGCCGCGGCGCGCTGGGCCTGGAGGCAGGACGTCGCTTCGGCAGCGGCTGGACCTGGGAGGGCCAGCTCCGCCGCGAATCCGCCAACGCCCACGACGAGGCCCACTACGCCTCCGGCTCCGAGTTCCGCGACGTGAACGAGGGCGAGGTGATCCCCACCGCGGACCTCCCCCCCGCCATCGCCGACGACCTGGAGCGCCGCGGCCGCACCGTTCTGGAGTCCATGCTCACCTACCGTGACGTGGACGCGGAGCGCGTGGCCTTCAGCCCGGTCCACGGCAGCTGGGCCCGCGTCATCGCCCGCGGCGTGGACGACGAGATCAACGGCGCCTTCCCCTTCGCCAGCCTGGACCTGCGCGCCTACCGCCCCGCCGGCGGCGGCGTGCTGGCCGCCCGCTGGCGCGGCGCGGTCACCACGGACGACGCCCCCTTCTACGACCGCCTCTACCTGGGCGGCCTCTACACCGTGCGCGGCGTGCCCAGCCACGGCCTCACCGAGCCGGGCGGCGCCTCGTGGCTGTGGAACGCGTCGCTGGAGTACCGCGCGCCCCTGAGCGGCGACCGCGCGCGCCCCGGCCTGGCCGGCGCCCTCTTCGTGGACCTGGGCCAGAGCGGGAACGCGGTGGAGCCCGAGGGCCGCGCCCTGGCCGTGGGCGCGGGCTGGGGCCTGCGCTGGCGCCTGTTCGGCATCGTCATGGGGGCCGACTTCGCCGTGCCGGTCACCGGCAGCCCGGTGGAGGAGCTCTTCCACGGCAGCTTCGGCATCGGGTGGAGCTTCTGATGGGTCGAGGCTCCCGCACCCTCCTGGCCTGCCTGCTGTTCGCCGCCGGCGCCGCCGTGGCGGAGCCGCGCATCGTCTCGCTGGCGCCCGTGCGTCAGGACGACTGGCTGGCCTGCCGCGTGCGCACCGTGGAGCTGCCCGGCGAGAAGGTGCTCTCCTCCATGGAGAGCGGCCTGGTCAGCGCCGTGGTGGTGCAGGTGGACGTGATCGACGCCCGCAACCGCCGCGTGGCCGGCCGCCGCATCACGCTGCAGCTCTCCTTCGATCTCTGGGACGAGGTCTACACCCTGGACGACGGCGCAGGCCTCCATCGCCTGGCCGGCCTGGACACCCTGCTGGCGCGGCTGACCACGCCGCCGCCCCTGCGCATCGCGCCGCTGGCCGACCTGCGCGACGCCCTGCCCCCGCTGGCCCTGCGCGCCGCCCTGGAGCTGCACCCGGTGGCGGGGCCGGACCGCGAGCGCATCGAGGACGTGATCGCCGGCGCGGGCCCGGGCGCCGTGGACCGCCACGAGGCCACGCTGAGCTTCGGCCGCCTCATCCGCTACTTCTCGCGCGAGGACGCCCAGGACCCCGAAGGCTCCGTGCGCTCGCCCGCCTTCCAGCTGGGAGGGTTGGACCATGCGCAGCATTAGGGCGCGGCTGCTGGGCGTGATCCTTTTGGCGGCGCTGCTGCCGGCGGCGCCGCTGTCGCTGGTGGTGCGCGACATGGTGGCGCGGGTGTGGAACCCCTCGTTCCAGGACGCCGTGGAGCGTGGCCTGGAGGCCGGTCTGGACCAGGCCCGCGACGCCCTGCAGAGCGAGCGGACGCGTCTGGACGACCACGTGGACGCCCTCTGGAACCCCCTGCTCACGGTGCGCTGGCCCGCGGTCACGGTGCTGGACGACGCCGGCCGCGCCACCGCCGCCGCCCCGCCCGCCGCGGTGACCCAGGCCCGTGTGGCCCCCGGCGCCGCACCGGTGCGCGTGGACGATTGGCTGGTCACGGCGCGGCGCACGCCCGCGGGCGACACGGCCGCCTTCGCCCGCCCGCTGCCGCCGGCCCTGGTGACCCGGGCCGAGGACGTGACCGGCGCCCTGAGCCTGCTGCGCGGCGTGCGCCAGAAGACCGAGAGCGGCGCCGCCCAGCGCGGCTACGTGCTGCCGTTCCTGCTGACCTACGGCGTGATCCTGCTGGTGGCGGTGGCGGTGGCGGTGCTCTTCGCCGAACGCCTGGCGCGCCCCCTGGCCGCCCTCTCCGCCGCCGCCCGCCGCGTGGGCGACGGCGACCTGGACGCCCGCGTGGACGCCCGCGCCGACGGCGAGATCGGCGAGCTCATCGGCGAGTTCGACCGCATGACCGCCAACCTCGCCGCCCAGCGCCGCGAGCTGGGCCGTCTGGAGAAGCTGGCCGCCTGGCGCGGCATGGCGCGCATCCTGGCCCACGAGATCAAGAACCCGCTCACGCCCATCCTGCTGGCGGTGCAGGAGGCGCGGCGCAGCGATCCCGGCGACCACCCCGCCCACTCCACCATGCTCGCCGACTGCGAGAGCATCGTGACCGAGGAGGTGGAGGGCCTGCGCGACCTGGTGCGCTCCTTCTCCGACTTCGCGCGCATGCCGCAGCCGGAGCCCACCCCCGACGACCTGGCCGCCCTGCTCGACGACCTGGCCCGCCTCTACGGCGACCGCCTTGCCGTCACGCGTCCCGACGGCGCCGTCCCGCGCGTGCTGGACTTCGCTCAGCTCCGCCGCGCGCTGATCAACCTCATCGACAACGGCCTGGCGGCCACCCGCCGCGCCGGCCGCGACGAGCCCGTGACCCTGGAGCTGGACGTGCGCGGCGCCGACGACGTGCTGCGCGTGCGCGACGCCGGCGACGGCATCCCGCCGGAGAACCTGGACCGCGTCTTCGAGCCCGACTTCACCACCGGCGCCCAGGGCATGGGCCTGGGCCTGCCCATCGTGCGCGGCATCGCGGAGGGGCACGGCGGGCGCGTGGACCTGGACACCGCGCCGGGCCGCGGCACCGTCTTCACCCTCACCCTGCCCCGCCGGGAGGAGAGCCCCGCATGAACCGCATCCTGATCTGCGACGACGAGCGCAACATCCGCCGCACCTTCGGCATGGTCCTGGGCTCCGAGGGCTTCCAGGTGGCCGAAGCCGAATCGGGCGAGGACGCCCTGGACCACCTCAAGCGCGAGGGCGCCGACCTGCTCATCCTGGACGTGCGCCTGCCCGGCATCGACGGCCTGGAGACCCTGCGCCGCCTGCGCGGCGACTGGCCCGAGCTGCCGGTGATCATGATCTCCGGCCACGGCACCATCGCCACCGCGGTGGAGGCCACGCGGTTCGGCGCCTTCGACTTCCTGGAGAAGCCCTGCTCCCGCGACCGCGTGCTGCTGGCGGTGCAGAACGCGCTGAAGGTCTCGCGCCTGGGCCGGCGCGTGGCGGACCTGGAGCAGCGCGAGCGCGAGCGGCACCTGATGGTGGGCGAATCGGAGGCGCTGAAGCTGGTGCGCGCGCAGATCGACCGCGCCGCGCCCACCGGCGCCCGCATCCTCATCCGCGGCGAGAGCGGCACCGGCAAGGAGCTGGTGGCGCGCGCCGTGCACGAGGCCAGCGACCGCAAGGGCGGCCCTTTCGTGAAGGTGAACTGCGCGGCCATTCCGGAGGAGCTCATCGAGAGCGAGCTGTTCGGCTCGGTGAAGGGCGCGTTCACCGGCGCCACCGCGGACCGCGACGGCAAGTTCCTGCAGGCCCACGGCGGCACCCTGTTCCTGGACGAGATCGGCGACATGAGCCTGCGCGCCCAGGCCAAGGTGCTGCGCGCGCTGCAGGAGGGCGAGATCGAGAAGGTGGGCGGCAGCGGCGTGCGCAAGGTGGACGTGCGCGTGGTGGCCGCCACCAACCGCGACCTGGAGGCCGCCGTGAAGGCGGGCGAGTTCCGCGAGGACCTCTTCTTCCGCCTCAACGTGGTGCCCATGGTGGTGCCGCCCCTGCGCGAGCGCCGCGGCGACATCCCCCTGCTGGCCGACTTCTTCCTGGCCCGCTACTGCGACCAGAACAACCTGCCGCGCCGCAGCCTCACCGACGCCGCGCGCCGCCAGCTCGCGGCCTACGCCTGGCCCGGCAACGTGCGCGAGCTGCACAACGCCATCGAGCGCCTGGCCATCCTCTGCCCCACGGCGGAGATCGGCCTGGACGACCTGGCCCTGGCCGGCGTGACCGGCGGCGGCGGCCTGCCCGTGCCCGCCGTCTCCGGCGCGGTCGCCGGCGACGCCTCCACCCGTCCCGCCGCGGTGCAGGCCGCCGGCGGCTTGGTGGCGGCGCGCCAGAAGTTCGAGGCCGACTGCATCGTGCGCGCCCTGGACGAGGCCGACGGCAACGTGTCCCAGGCGGCCCGCCTGCTGGGCATCGACCGCACCAACCTGCACAAGAAGATCCAGGCCTACGGGCTGGAGAGGTGAGCGCCATGCGCCGACTTTGGATCCCCCTGCTCCTGCTGGCCCTGGCCGGCGCCGCCCGCGCCCAGGACCAGGCGCCCCACGAGTTCCGTCGCTGGCTGATCGGCCTGGACGCCCGCGGCCAGCGCCTGGACGACGACGAGGCCCCCGGCGTGGCCGGCTACGACCGCGACGGCGAGGGCGGCGGCTTCCAGGTGGGCCGCATGGTCACCCCCCGGCTCCTGCTGCGCTTCCATGTGGCCGGCGGAGAGCACCCCACCCCGGTCGCCAACACCACCGTCACCTACGCCGGCGGCACCCTGGACCTCTGCTACCTGTTCCGCGAGGACCGGGGCCTGCGGCCTTATCTGTTCGGCGGCCTGGGCGGCTACGCCCTGGAGGCCGTGGAGGGCGACCTGAAGCTGGACACCGCCGGGCCGGCCATGGCTTTCGGCGGAGGCGCGTTCCTGCGGTTGAGCGACCGGTTCAGCGCCCATGTCCAGGCCCGCGTGGAGGCGGTGAACTGGCGCATGACCCTGGCCACCTGGGAGCGGACCGACGGCACCATCACCTCGGAGACCTGGGTGGAGGACTCCGGCGTGGCGGGCGCCTGGAGCCTGGGCCTGGCCCTCTGGCTCTGAGCGGGTCGACTTGACCCTGCGGATCGTGATATCATCTTAGGAAATGTCCGCAGTCCGCCCCCCGAGACCATGCCGAGGTTTCCCGTGATCCGATCCCTGCTCGCCCTGGGCGTGCTCCTCTGCGCCCTGCCTGCCGCCGCCGTGCTCGCCCCCATCTCCCTGGACGGCGACTTCACCGACTGGTCCGCCCTCGCCCCCCTGGCCGACGACGCCGGCGACGACACCGGTCCCGTGGACTGGGGCCGCATCTGGGCCGCCAACGACGAGAATTTCCTCTACTTGCGCTTCGAGACCGGCGCCGAGGTCCAGCCCGACGAGCAGCAGAACATGCGCCTCTACCTGGACACGGACATGAACGCCGGCACGGGCACCAGCTACGGCGGCATCGGCGCGGACCTGGTGTGGGAGTTCGGCTGGCGCCAGGGCGACTTCCGCGGCACGTACGTGGAACACGCGGACGTGGGCCTGCTCATGGCCCCCACCGTGAGCTCCACGGAGTTCGAGATCGCCCTCAGCCGCAGCGCCCTGCCCAACGGCAGCACGCCCCTGTTCCCCGGCAACCAGGTGCGCTTCCTGCTGCGCGACATGGATTCCGGCGACGTGGCCCCGAGCACCGGCGCCGCCGTCTACACCTTCGCCGCCGGCAGCGAGCCGGTGCCCAGCCTCACCCTGGCGCGCTGGGATCCGTCGCACCTGCGCATCGCCACCTGGAACATCCAGAACGACGGCCTCTTCGACGGCGGCAGCGCCGAGGCCGCGCAGAACCGCATCCTGGACGCCATCGATCCCGACGTGCTGATGATCAACGAGGCCTGGAACCACAGCGCGTCCCAGGTGGCCACGCAGATCGGCGTGCTGCTGCCCGGAACCGCCTGGAACGCCGTGAAGCTCGACGGCGGCAACGTCATCGTCAGCCGCTTCCCCATCCAGCAGAGCTGGGAGATCGACCCCGGCTACCGCCTCACCGCCGCCCTGCTGGACCTGGGCGCGGAGCAGGAGAAGGACCTGCTGGTCATCGCCTGCCACTGGCGCTGCTGCACGGCCGACGCCGACCGCCAGAACGAGGCCGACGCCGTGATCGGTTTCCTGCGCGACGCCCGCGCCGCCGGCGGCGTGATCACCCTGCCCGAGGGCACGCCGGTGGTGCTGGCCGGCGACCTGAACCTGGTGGGCTGGCGCCAGCAGCTGCTCACCCTGCTCACCGGCGACATCCAGGACGAGGCCACCTACGGCCCCGACGCCGCCCCCGACTGGGACGGCTCCGACTTCAGCGTGCCGCCCTCGCGCCACCCGGACCTGCGCGCCAACTACACCTGGCGCAACGATTTCAGCGACTTCTACCCCGGCCTGCTGGACTGGATCTGCTACACCGGCAGCGCCCTGGAGCTGCACAACCACATGGTGCTGGAGACGCGCACCATGACCAGCGCCAACCTGGCCCTCCACGGCCTGCAGCGCTACGACGTGACCGACGCCGGCGACCACGCCCCCCGCTACGCCGACTTCACCCTGGCCGGACCCGTGAGCGACGTGCCCCAGCTGGCCGCCGCCGCCGCGGACCTGCTGCCCGCCAGCCCGAACCCGTTCAATCCCAGCACGCGGCTGCGCTTCCGTCTGGAGCGGCCCGCCGCCGTGGAGCTGCAGGTCTTCGACGCCCGCGGCCGCCAGGTGCGCCGCTTCCCGCCCCAGACGTACGCGCCCGGCGAGCACGCCGCCGTGTGGGACGGCCGCGACGACGCCGGCCGCGCCCTGGGCTCCGGCGTGTTCCTGGTGCGGATGACGGCGCGCACGGACGCGGGCGAAACCACGTCCACGGGCAGCGTGACGCTGGTGGAGTAGCG
>DAOTGJ010000047.1:0-23889 GCA_035447065.1 Candidatus Krumholzibacteriia bacterium | reverse complement strand
GTTCCCGATGATCTCCGCATACGCCAACGCGCTGCTCTTCCACCGCCGCGCCATGGTCTTCCGGTCCACCTGGAACAGCCCGAAGGTGGGCGCGTAGCCCTGCGCCCACTCGAAGTTGTCCAGCAGCGACCACGCGTAGTACCCGCGCACGTCCACGCCCTCGGCGATCGCCGCGCCCACGGCCGCGATGTGGTCGCGCAGGTAGGCGGTGCGGTGGGCGTCGGGCACCACGCCGTCGGAGCGCACGGCGGGGTCGTGGAGGGCGGCGCCGTTCTCGGTGATCATCAGCGGCGGCGGGCTGTAGCGTTCATGGAGCCAGACCAGGGTGCGGCGCAGGTCGTCCGGGATGATCTCCCAGTTGAGCATGGTGCGCTGCAGGCCGGGGCGCGGCACGCTGGCGGCGTGGTCCGGCAGGTGGTGGTCGTCGTGGCGCACGGCGGCCGAGGTGTAGTAGTTCAGGCCCAGCCAGTCCAGGGGCGCGCTCATCTCCGCGAACTCCGCCGGCGTGGGATCCCGCCACAGCTTGCCGTAAACGTCCTCGACGCCTTCGGGCCGCAGGCCCAGCAGCACCTGATCCAGGTACAGGTGGTTCATGCTGGTCTGGGCGCGGGCGGCCGCGGCCACGTTGCGCGGGTCATCGTCCACGGGGCTCTTGGGCTCGATGTTCACCACCAGGCCCACCTGCGCCTCCGTCTCTGCGCGCAGGGCCTTCACGCCGCGGCCGTGGGCCAGCAGGATGTGGCGCACGGCGGTCAGGGCGTCGGCGGTGCTGTTGCGGCCGGGGGGATGGCTGTCGTGCTGGTAGCCCGCGTCCACGATCACCCACGGCTCGTTGAACGTGCACCAGTAGGGCACGCGGTCGCCCAGGCGGCGCGCCGTCACGGCGGCGTACTCGGCGAACCAGTCCGGCGATTCGGGCGCCAGCCAGCCGCCGCGGTCCTCCAGCGCCTGGGGCAGGTCCCAGTGGTAGAGCGTGAGGTTGGGGGCGATGCCCTTGGCCAGCAGGGCGTCGACCAGGCGGTCGTAGAAGTCCAGGCCCGCCGCGTTCACCGTGCCGGTGCCCTGGGGCAGGATGCGGGTCCAGGCGGTGCTGAAGCGGTACGAGTTCACGCCCAGGCGCGCCAGCAGGTCCACGTCCTCGCGCCAGCGGTGGTAGTGGTCGCAGCCCTCGCGGCCGTCGTCTCCGTTGCGGATGCGGCCGGGGGTGGCGCACCAGCGGTCCCAGATGCTCTCGCCGGCGCCTTCCTCGAACGGAGCGCCCTCGATCTGGAACGCGGACGTGGCGGCGCCCCAGAGGAAGCCGTCGGGAAACTTGGGGGTAGGAGCCACGTCGGTCACTTTCCGTTGGGGCCCAGCTCCACGCGCACCTCATGGGGCTCGCCGTCGCCGGGCAGGGGGATCACCGCGGCGCCGCCCACCGGCGTCAGGGGCGCGCCGTCCAGGTGCACCTGGGTCACGGTCTCGGGTCGGCCGCCGGCCACGGTCACGCGGATGGTGAACTCGGCGTCGTCCTGGGGATTGCGCCAGCGCGCGGCGTAGCCCGGCCAGTCGTCCGGGATGCAGGGGTCCACCACCAGGATGGAGCCCTCCATCACCTGCAGGCCCAGGATACTCTCCACGGCCGCGCGCAGCATCCAGCAACTGGAGCCCGTGTACCACGACCAGCCGCCGCGGCCCACGTGCGGGGCCACGCCGTACACGTCGGCCGCCACCACGTAGGGCTCGATGCGGTAGCGCGCCACCTGCGCGGGCGTCTCCGCGTGCTTCACCGGGGTGAGCATCTCCAGCAGGCGCGCCGCGCGGTCGCGGCGGCCGAGCTGGGCCAGGGCCTTGATGTACCACAGCGCGGCGTGGGTGTACTGGCCGCCGTTCTCGCGCACGCCGGCCACGTAGCCCTTGATGTAGCCGGGGTCGTGGGGCGTGTCCACGAACGCCGGCGCCAGCAGCTTGACGATGCCGGCGTCCTCGTCCACCAGGGTCCGCTCCACGGCGTCCATGGCGCTCTCGGCGCGCTCGCGCGGGGCCACGCCCGACAGCACGGACCAGGCCTGGGCCAGGGTGTCCAGCTGGCATTCGTCGGAGTCCTTGGAGCCCAGGGGCGCGCCGTCGTCGTAGTAGCCGCGGCGGTACCAGGCGCCGTCCCAGCCGCCCTGATCCAGGGCCACGGCCAGGCGGTCGCGGTGGGTCTGGTAGGTGCGGGCGCGGACGGCGTCGCCGCGGGCCTCGCACAGGGGGATCCAGGCGTCCAGCACGCTGCAGAGGAAGAAGCCCATCCACACGCTCTCGCCGCGGCCCAGCCGGCCCACGCGGTTCATGCCGTCGTTCCAGTCGCCGCACCCGAACAGCGGCAGGCCGTGCTCGCCCGTCTCCAGGCTGCGGTCGATGGCGAGGCAGCAGTGGCCGTACACGTCCAGGTCGCGGCCCGACGGCTTGGCGGCCAGGAAGGCCTCGTCCTCGCCGTCGGCCAGCAGGCGGGCCTGCAGCAGGGGCGCGCGTTCGTCCAGCAGCTCCAGGTCGCCGGTGGCGTCAAGGTACTGGCCTGTGAGCAGGGGCAGCCAGAGCAGGTCGTCCACGAAACGCGTGCGCAGGCCGCGGTCCAGGGGCGGATGCCACCAGTGCAGCACGTCGCCCTCGGTGAACTGGTGGCCCGCGTGGAGCAGGATCTGCTCGCGGCAGAGCTCCGGGCGCGTGAAGAGGAAGGCCGTGGAGTCCTGGAGCTGGTCGCGGTAGCCGAAGGCGCCGCCGCTCTGGTAGAAGGCGCTGCGCCCCCAGATGCGGCAGCTCAGGGTCTGGTACGCCAGCCAGCCGTTGATCATGAGGTCCAGGGCGGACGACGGGGTCTCCACCTGCAGGCCGTCGGCCAGGGCGCGCCAGCGGTCGCGGGCCTTGGTGAGGGCCTCGCCGGCCTTGGCGGGCTCGCGCAGGTCCGCGGCCAGGCGGCGGGCGTGGGATTCGTCGTCGCCGTCGGCCAGCAGGAAGCTGATGAGAGCCTCCTGACCGGGTTCCAGGGTCAGCTCCACGCGCTGCACGAAGCCGGCGGCCGCGCCGTGGCCGGCGCCGTGGGCGGCGGGCACGCCCAGGGCGTCGCGCAGGGCGGCGTCGGTGCCGCGGCGGACAACGGCCCCGGGAAGGGTGCAGGCCGACGTGGCCACGGTCACGCGCCCGGCGAACGGTCCGGAAGCCACGTTGCGCGCCAGCAGCAGGCCCGCCTCCTGATCCTGCCAGGTCCGCACGAAACGGCCCTGGCCGCCGGGGCGGTCGCCCAGCACCAGGCGCTGGCTCAGCACGGCGGCCAGGCGGCGCGGACGGCGGCCGCGGTTGCTCAGCCGCACGGTGGTGAAGCGCACGGGCTGCTCCGCGTGCACGCCGATGGTGGTGTCCGATGTGAGGCCCTGCCCCTCGCGCAGGAAGCGCGTCACGCCGAAGCCGTGGCGCACCTCGTAATCGCCGCCGTCGGGGCGCGGGCCGGGCGTGGCGGACCAGGCGCGCGGCTCGTCCAGATCGGCGATCCACACGGCCTCGCCGTGGGGGTCCAGCAGGGGGTCGTTGTTCCAGGGCGTCACGCGGTGCTCGCGGCTGTTGCCGCTCCAGGTGCAGACCGAGCCCGTGTCGCTGACCAGGCAGCCGAAGCCCGGGTTGGCGATGATGTTCACCCACGGGCGCGGCGGCAGCACGGGGCGGCCGTCGGCGTCGGACGGCACGCGGATCACGTACTCGTGGCCGCCCTGATGGAAGCCGCCGTGGCCGTTGAAGTGTCGCAGGGGCTCGGCGGTGCTGAGGCGGCCGGCGCCGGCGGGGGCCGCGGGCGCGGCGGGCGTCGGCCGATGGTGCATGGTCGGCACGTCGCCGCGCGCGTCCAGCAGCAGGGCCGCGCCGGCGATCAGGCGCGCGTCTTCGCGCGGGGCCAGCTCGCCCGTGCGCAGCGCGCGCAGGCCGGGGGCGTGGGCCGGGGCCGCGGCGTCGTCGTCCAGCAGCAGGACCAGCTCCACCTCCGGCGCCAGGGTCCGCCAGTAGGAGAGCATGGCCAGCAAGGCGGCAGGATCGGGGAGGGAGCGGCCGCGACCGTCGTAGGCGGCGTAGGGCACGTCCGACGGCGGCGCCGCCGGCGGTTCGGGCGCGAAGGCGTCGGGCGCGCTGCGCACCAGGTCGGGGTGGTCCACCAGCATGCCGGCCAGGGCGCGGTTCCAGGCGCGGGCCCGCTCGGCGTCCAGGCCCAGGGCGTTCAGGGCGGCGGCGGCCTCGCCGCGGGCGGTGCGGAAGGCGTGCAGCACCGCGGCGTCGTCGGCGAAGCGCTCGGTGAGCTGGGCGGCGGCGGCGGGGTCGGGCGCCACGGCGGTCACCAGGGTGACCAGCGCGCTCTCGCCCGGCGGCAGCGTGAGGGTGCGGCGCAGGGCCAGCACGGGATCGAGCACGTTGCCGGCCACGTCGCGCAGGGGGGCGCGGGCCACGTCCGGATCCGCCAGGCTGGCGGTGCTGCCGCGGCGCACCAGCGCCTCGCGGTCGCTCTCCCAGCGCACGGGGGCGTCGCCGGGCATGGCGTGCAGGAGGCAGGGGTGTCGTTCATCGGCCCCACGAGGCCGCCGTCGGGCGAGCAAGGCGCGCCGGCCCCGCAGGGCCTCCGTCTGGATGAAGAGCTTGGAGAACACCGGGTGCGACCAGTGGGCCGCGCCGGGCAGGAGCACCGGCTCCACCAGCGAGGTGAGCTCCATCTCGTGCTCCACGTCGTCGCGGTTGGCCAGGGTGACGGCCCGCAGCTCGGCGCCGCTGATGGGGTCCACGCAGATCTCCAGGAACACGTCCACGCCGTCGCGCAGGTCCTCCACCACCGCCGCGCCGGGCTCCCAGTCCAGGCGGCAGCGGTCGTGTTCGCCGGGGTGGCGGGGGCGGCCCACCACGCGCGCCGTGCCGGTGGCCGTGTCGCGGACGTGGAGGAAGTGGCCCTCGCGGCGGTCCAGGGGATCGCCGGACCAGCCGGTGCCCAGCAGGCCGTCGTGTTCCAGGAAGCCGCACCCGTCCTGATCGATGAGCGCGCGGGCGCCGCCGCCGGCCAGGATGTGGATTCCGAAGGGGTTGGGATCGGTGGTGGGGCGCTGGTCGGACACGGGCTCTCCCGACGGTTCAGGGTGGCTCTGCGAGCTTATCGTGTAACCGTTATCATCGGTCCTTGTCAAGGGATCCGTGGCGATTCCGGGGGGCGTCGCCGAAAGAAGATGTTGACATCGTGACGAATCTATGAAAACGTTTTCATGCTTGCGAGGATCCGGACCGGTCCGCCGGTCCCCTGTCACGAGCGAGGAGTGAGGTTTGGCCACCATCCGCGACGTCGCCAAGGCCGCCGGGGTATCCATCGCCACGGTGTCCCGCGTCTTCAACAACAGCGCCCTGGTCACCCGGGAAACGGCCGAACGCGTCTGGCGCGTGGCCAACGACCTGGACTACTGGCCCAACTCGGCGGCCATGAGCCTCACCACCAACCGCACCCGCACCCTGGGCGTCCTGCTGCCCGATCTCTACGGCGAGTTCTTTTCCGAGATCATCCGCGGCATCGACGACCGGGCCCGCCGGGACGGTTACCAGATCCTGGTCTCCGGCTTCCATGACGATCCCGGCCGCGTGCTCGAGATCGCGCGCAGCATGCTGGGCCGGGTGGACGGCCTCATGATGCTGGTGCCCGACGAGAGCATCGACGTGGTGGCCAAGGTCCGCCGCCGGCTGCCGGTGGTGCTGCTCAACCCCAGGGAAGAGCAGAATCATTGCAGTTCCGTGCGGTTGGACAACCGGGGCGGCAGCCTCGGCATGATCCAGCACCTCGTGGGCATGGGGCATCGGGACATCGCCATCGTAACCGGGCCCCAGACCAACGTGGATGCCGACGAGCGCCTGCTCGGCTACCGGGAGGCCCTGCTCGCCGCGGGGCTCAAGCCGGATCCGACGCGGGAGATCGCCGGCGATTTCCGGGAATTCTCCGGCTTCAAGGCCGCCGAAGAGCTGCTGGCCCTCGCGCCGCGGCCCACGGCGGTGTTCGCCACCAACGACAACATGGCCGTGGGCCTCATCAGCGCCCTGACCGCCGCCGGCGTTCAGGTGGGCGAGGACATGGCCGTGACCGGTTTCGACGACATCACCATCGCCCGCTACCTGAGGCCCGCCCTGACCACCGTCCATGTGGACGCGTTCGCCATGGGCCGGGCCGGAGCCGAGCTGCTGCTGACGGAGGTCCAGTCGGAGGAGGAGGTGGAGCCGAGCCACGTGGTCATGCCCGCGGAGCTCGTGATCCGCGAATCCTGCGGCGCGGACGCCTCCCAGGCTCAGGACGGCCAGGGACGGAGCGCCGCGGGTTGACGATGGACCGCCACGACCACCACCAGGGGGGAACCGAATCATGAAACACCTGCTGACGACGATCCTGCTGGGAGCCCTGCTGACGACGGCCGCCGCCGCCGCCGAGGCCCCCCGCGAAGACGTCATCTGGGCCCGCGTGGCGTCCGGCACGCTGACCCTGGACGGCGTCCTGAACGAGCCCGAGTGGTCCGCCGCCGAGACCAAGACCCTGGTCTACGGCACGGATTCCGGCAAGCCCGGCTCCGGCTGGAAGGCGGAGGCCGGCTGGCCCCCGTCAGACCCCACCACCGCCACCTTCCGCTTCCTGGCCCAGGGCGATCAGCTCTGGATGGCCGTGCAGGTGCAGGACGCCTCCCTGGGCGGCTCGCGCGAGTTCAACCGCTTCGACGGCCTGCTCATGGCGCTGAAGAACCACCTGCCGGACGCCGGCTCGCCCGCGCCTCCCGCGGAGTACCTCTACAGCCTGTGGAACCCCGACACGGTGGATCCGCAGCCCACCACCCAGGACATGAACTTCATCGGCTACTGGGGCAACTTCCCGCCCGAGGGCGCCGTGCGCACCCCCGAGCAGATCGCCGCCTGGGACGCCGTCACCGTCTTCGACGGCACCGTGAACGACGACGCCGACACGGACGTGGGCTACACCATCGAGATGCGCTTCGACGTGGGCGTGATGGGCTACGACCTGAGCAAGCCCGCGGGCGAGATCGTGGAGTGGAACGTGTCGGTGTACGACACGGACTGGTTCTGGCCCCTCAACGCCCTGCAGTTCAGCTCCGGCCGCGTGTGGTGGCAGGGCCCCTGGGGCAACGCGTCCATCTACAACGAGGTGCGCGTGCACGTGCGCAGCGACGTGACCACCGCCAGCGGCGCCGTGCCCGACGTGGGCGCCGAGCTCACCGTGCCCTACATGGCCACCGCCGCGGTCGCCGTGGACGGCGACCTCAGCGAGCCCGTGTGGAGCGACCCCAGCGTCTACACCTGGGACATGCGCTGGGGCGACGACGCCCTGCGCGACACCTACGAGGGCGTGGGCCCCTACCGCGCCGGCCAGTACCAGCCCCCCGTCAACGGCGGCCAGGCCCTGGTCATCGATCCCGCCGACGCCACGCTGAAGATGTTCGTGCAGGGCGACATGCTCTACATGGGCTTCGACGTGCGCGATCAGATCGTGCAGTACCACCCGGTGTTCGACCGCTGGGACGGCTTCATGGTCCTGATCAACGACTACGAGCTGCGCGGCAACGACCAGAACCTGCAGGGCTACCGCCTCAGCTTCCAGGTGGGCGAGGACGGCGAGGCCGTCACCCAGGACTACCTGTCCACCCTGGTGGCCGGCGGCGACGCCGAGGTGGCCATGAACCTGGTGGGCACCACCACCGTGGACACCCTGGGCCAGCAGGCCGACGAGGGCTACACCGCGGAGCTGGCCATCGACCTCACCAGCCTCGGCTACCCCATGGGCCTGGGCGACCGCGTCCTGTTCATCGGCGTGAACATGCTGGACGGCGACTCGCTGATCCCCACCACGGACAGCTACGGCACCCGCACCTGGTGGTACCGCGAGTACGAGGGCTCCTGCTGCCCCGTCTGGGCCCACATGGCGGAGCCCGCGGTGGCCGTGGGCGATCCCGAGGACACCGCCGCGGTGCGCTCGCGCGTGTTCCCCAGCGAGCGTCCCACGGTGACGTACTTCCTGCCCGGCCAGCGCGACGTGTCGCTGCGCGTGTTCGACCTGCGCGGCCGCGAGGTCGCCGCCCGCCAGCTGGGCGTGGTGGCCTCCGGCGAGCACACCGTGCATCTGTTCGACGGCGGCGTGGAGCAGCCGGCGGGCATGTACCTGTACCGCCTGGACCTGCGCGACCCCGGCACCGGCGCCCTGACCAACGCGCTGACCGGCCGCTCGATCCTGGTCAAGTAGTCCGCATCCGCCGCGCCGGCGTCTCCCTGGGGAGGCGCCGGCGCCGGGTGTGGGGATGGAACCTGCGAGGACGAACAACCCCCGAGGATGGAGAACGTGGACGCACGCACGCTCCGCTATCTGCTGCTCGCCGCCGCCGTGGCGGCCCTGGCCCTGCCCGCCGCCGCGGGCACGCGCGGCCGCATCTCCGGCGCCGCCACCGACGACCTGGACCTGCCCGTGGTCTACGCCACCGTCACGGTCCTGGGCACCGACCTCGTGTCCCACACGGACGAGCAGGGCCGCTTCATGATCCTGGACGTGGAGCCCGGAAAGTACTCGGTCCGCATCAGCGCCCCCGGCTACGACAACGTGACCATGACCGACGTGCTGGTCTCCGCGGACCAGACCGCCAAGGTGGACTTCAGGATGCGGGAGATCGCCTTCCGCATGGAGGACGTGGTGGTCAGCTCCATGCGGCCGCCCGTGGAGCTGGGCCTGACCAGCAGCCAGGCCAACCTGAACATCGAGGAGATCGAGCAGCTCCCGGTGCAGAGCCTGGAGGACGTGGTGAACCTGCAGGCGGGCGTGGTGGACGGCCACTTCCGCGGCGGGCGCCGCGGCGAGGTGCAGTACCAGGTGGACGGCATGAGTGTGAACAACGCGTTCAACAACGAGTCGTCCGTGAACGTGGACCGCTCCCTTCTGCGCGAGGTGCAGGTGATCAGCGGCACCTTCGACGCCGAGTACGGCCAGGCCATGAGCGGCGTGGTCAACGCGGTGCTCAAGAGCGGCGGCGAGGACTTCGAGTGGAACGCCGAGGCCTATACCGGCGCCTTCGCCTTCCCCGGCCGCAGCGAGGCGCGCGTGCTCGACGACACGGTGCACCTGGGCGGCATCCAGAACTACCAGCTGGGCCTCAGCGGCCCCACGCCGCTGCCCCACACCACCTTCCTGCTCAGCGCCCGCCGCTACGTGTTCGACGACTTCGCCTGGGGCCGCCGCGAGTTCCTGCCCACGGACCGGGCCTTCAAGGAGGACGAGGGCGGCAACCTGGTCTTCGACCCCACTCCGTCCGGCGACGGCGAGGAGGTGCCCCTGGGCTACTCCCGCGAGTGGAGCGGCGTGGTCAAGCTGACCAACGACGGCCTGGAGAGCACGCGCCTCAACTACCAGGCCCTGCTGGGCTACACCGAGAGCCGCGCCATGGACTGGGCCTTCCGGCTCAACCCCGAGGGCCTGAGCACCCGCGAGCGCTTCTCCATCGCCCACGGCCTGGACGTGAACCAGAGCCTGGGCGAGGCCACGTTCCTGGACCTCAGCGTGCGCCAGAACTACGTGGACTACACGGACCGGGTCTACGACGACATCTGGGACCCCCGCTACGACGCCGCCCTCTACCCCGACGGCGTGAGCTACTACGAGGACGGCGCCATCATCCAGGGCGTGCAGTTCACGCGCTACGTGCAGGAGTCGGACACCTGGCTGTTCAAGAGCACGCTGTCGTCGCAGGTGGCGCAGGTGCATGCGGTGAAGATGGGCGTGGAGGCCAGCCGGCCGCGCGTGAAGTTCGGCAGCTCGGGCATCCTCAACTACACCACCTCCACCACCGGCTCGGACACCCTGCAGCGCATCACGGAGGACTCCGCGGAGTTCCCCCTGGCCAAGACCTACGAGCCGGTCACCTTCGCCGCCTACGTCCAGGACGCCGCCGAGTTCGACGACCTCACCGTGCGCATGGGCCTGCGCTTCGAGAGCTTCGACGCCAACGCCACCGTGCCCAGCGACCTGGCCAACCCGGCCAACTCCATCGAGGGCGTGCCCGAGAGCCATCCCGTGGACACCACGGTGAAGACCAGCCTCTCGCCGCGCCTGGGCCTGTCGTTCCCCATCGGCGACGACGCCGCGCTGCACGCCAGCTACGGCCACTTCCGCCAGTTCCCGGCCCTGGGCACCATGTTCAACAACGTGGACTTCCGCCGCCTGGCCTCCTTCCAGGCCAGCAGCGAGGTCTACGCCATGGGCAACCCGGACATCAAGCCGGAGACCACGGTGCAGTACGAAGTGGGCTACAAGAAGGCCGTGAGCTACGACTTCGGCTTCGAGGTGACCACCTTCTACAAGGACATCCGCGACCTGCTGGGCGTGGAGTTCCTGGAGATGTACAACGGCGCCACCTACTCGCGGCTGACCAACGTGGACTTCGGCAACGTGTTCGGCGTGACCGTGGCCCTGGACCACCGCGCGCTGGGCCCGCTGAGCGTGGGTCTGGACTACACCTGGCAGCGCGCCACCGGCAACAGCAGCGATCCGCTGGAGACCGCCTCCCGCGCCGCCGCCGGCGAGGACTCGCGGCCGCGCCTGGTGCCCTTCAACTGGGACCAGCGCCACACCCTGAACCTGACCGGCGCCTACGAGGGCCCCGGCGGCCTGCTCCTGAGCACCGTGGTGCGCTGGCAGAGCGGCCAGCCCTACACGCCCCAGATCGAGGCCGGCTACGGCACCGGCCTGGTGGTCAACTCCGGCCGCAAGCCCGCCAGCCTCACGGTGGACCTGCGCGGCGAGAAGCCCCTGGCCGCCGCGGCCAACGCCAGCCTGTTCTTCCGCGTCTTCAACCTGACGGACACGCGCTTCGTGAACGGCGGGGTCTTCGCGGACACGGGCAGCCCCTACTATTCGCGGTTCCCCGACGTGGACCGCGTCACCCTGAACAACCCGACCCGCTACTACGCGCCGCGCCGCATCGAGATCGGCGTGCGCCTCGGAGGTGGACGATGACGCGCCGCCCGCCCCTGCCGGCGATCGCCCTGGCCGCGGCCCTCCTGCTGGCCGCCGCGGCCCCCGCCGACGTGCCCGTGCCCGTGCCCCTTGCCGAGCGCGGCCACCACGACAACGAGCGCGTGGGACAGCACGACGCCAACAACATCCGCACGCGCTTCTGGAGCTACGGCATGGTGGGAGACTTCCCCATCGACGCCGGCAACGTGGACCTCAGCGTGTTCCACAGCGTGGAGGTGCCCAAGGGCTCCGGCATGAACTACAGCGACGGCTTCACGCCGTTCGTGCTGGCCAAGATCGAGCAGGCCGACGGCACCGAGAGCTACATCATGGAGACGGGCTTCCGCGAGCGGCAGGGCAACAGCCCCTTCCACAACCGCGACATGCGGTTCGAGCCGCGCCCGGGATACTTCCAGCCCGACCCCACCATCAACGCCGGCCGCTCGCCCGCCATCAGCAACGACCCCCGCACCTGGCCCGACTCCTGGCCCGACCGCCTGGACGAGGCCGACGATCCGGGCTGGTCCGGCAGCTGGAACGGCTACTTCGGCAAGCAGATCGTCGCGGACCAGGAGAGCTACATGGTCCTGGACGACGACTACTACGACGCCTGGAACTTCTACCCCGACAGCCGCGACTCCACGCGCAACGGTCTGGGCCTGCGCATCGAGGTGCGCGGCTTCCAATGGGCCAACCCCCAGGCGCGCAACGTGATCTTCTGGCACTACGACATCACCAACGAGTCCACCACGGACTACGAGGACAACATCGTCTTCGGCGCCTACATGGACTCGGGCGTGGGCGGCTCGGCCCTGAGCTGCGACGGCATCTACGAGAGCGACGACGACAACGCCTACTTCGACCGCACCTTCGACGAGCGCGTCATCAACTTGGTCTACACCTGGGACAACTACGGCCACGGCAAGGACCTGACCAGCTCCTGCGGCCGCACCGGCTACCTGGGCTACGCGTACCTGGAGACGCCGGGCAACCCGCTGGACGGCGTGGACAACGACGAGGACGGCATCACGGACGAGCGCCGCGACGCCGGCCCGGGCGCGCCCGTCATCGGCCAGCCCGCCATCCTGAGTTACGTGGACGCCAACTACGACCGCGCCCGCTTCGAGGCCGAGTACGGCCCCGTGGAGGAGCGCCCGGCCTACGTGGCCGGCGTGTGGTGGACCGGCGACGAGGACATGGACTGGACCGCCGACAACCACGACCTGGGCGCCGACGGCCTGGCCGACACCGGCGACACCGGCGAGGGCGACGGCATGCCCACCGCGGGCGAGCCCAACTTCGACGGCACGGACCTGAACGAGTCGGACCAGATCGGACTCACGGGCTTCAAGATCAACCGCATCCGCGCCGGCCAGGGCAACCCGGATCAGGAGACGGACGGCATCGTCTTCTTCACCAACAACGACGAGTGGCCCGAGCGCCTCTACGAGCAGTTCACGGACCCTGATCCGGACGTGCGCTTCGGCGACCCCCTGGGCAGCAACTACAACATCGGCTTCCTCTTCGCGTCGGGTCCGTTCAAGCTGCGTGCCGGCCAGACCGAGCGCTTCAGCCTGGCGCTGGCCTACGGCGCGGACCTGGAGGAGCTCAGCCGCAACGTGCAGACGGTGCAGACCATCTACGACGCCAACTACCGCTTCGCCGTGCCGCCCCCGGTGCCCACCCTGGCCGCCGAGGCCGGCGACGGCTACGTGCGCCTGAGCTGGGACGCCGCCGCCGAGACCGGCTCGGACCCGGTTACCGGCGAGTTCGACTTCGAGGGCTACCGCATCTACCGCGCCACGGACCCGGACTTCCTGGACGCCCAGGTCATCAGCGACGGCACCGGCAGCGGCCCGTTCGGCAACGGCAAGCCGGTGGCGCAGTTCGACAAGATCGACGGCATCTCCGGCTTCAGCTCCCAGACCGTGGACGGCGTGGCCTACTACCTGGGCAACGAGAGCGGCCTCACGCACACGTGGACGGACCACAGCGTGACCAACGGCCAGCTCTACTACTACGCCATCGCGGCCTACGACTACGGCAGCGAGGAGTACAACTTCTTCCCGTCGGAGAACAGCATCGCCACCTCGCGCACCCTGCGCGGCGGCCTGATCCTGCCGCCCAACGTGGTCACGGTGCGGCCCAACGCGCGCGCGGTGGGCTTCCAGTCGGCCACGGCCGAGGCGGCGGAGCAGATCGCCGGCCGCGGCGCCGGCGAAGTGGGCGTGGAGGTGGTGAGCTCCAGCCTGGTGCCGGACGGCCACGTGTTCCGGCTGACCTTCGCCACGCCGCATCCCGACAGCCTGCGCGCCTCGTCCTACGCGCTGACGGACACCACCACGGGCGAGGAGATCATCGAGCGCGGCACGGACCTGAGCGGCCAGGGCATCGGCGCCACCGGCGCGGGCCTGCTGCCGGTGATCGCCACGCCGGCCATCACCAGGCTGGACAGCACGCGCACCGGCCTGCGCGAGGGCTCGGCCACGGACGCGGTCATCGCCGCCAGCTACCAGACGGTGCTGCCCATCAACCGGGTGCGGCCCGGCTTCCCGGACGACCTGGTGCTGGAGTTCAGCGACACGGTGCAGGACACCTCGCTGACCATGTTCCCGTTCACGGCGCGGGCGGCCAAGTTCAAGGTCACCGCCCTCAGCCCCGACGGCGACCGCCGCATGGACTTCCGCTTCCGCGACCTGGACGGCGACAGCACCCTGAGCACCGTGGGCGAGGTCATCGACGTGGTGACCTACACCGAGGAGGCTCCCACCACGCCCCAGGTGACCTGGCGCTTCGAGATCAGCGCCGCCGCGGGCGATCCCACGGTGCCGCCCACCGCGGGCGACGTCTTCGACCTGGCCCTGGCGCGCCCCCTGAGCGCCGACGACGTCTTCATCTTCCGCACCCAGGGCGAGGCCGCCGCGGGCGCCGCGGGCTTCCAGCCCTACGTGGTGCCCAACCCGTACATCGCCTCGGCCAGCTTCGAGCCGGAGCGGTACAACATCACCGGACGCGGCGAGCGGCGGCTGGAGTTCCGGGGCCTGCCCCAGGACTGCGTGATCCGCATCTTCACCGTGACCGGCGAGCTGGTGCAGACCCTGCGCCACGACGGCTCGCTGGACGGCTACGTGACCTGGGACCTGCGCACCAAGGACAACCTGGACGTGGCGCCGGGGCTCTACATCTACCACGTGGACGGCGGCGCCCACGGCACCAAGTCCGGCAAGTTCGCCATCATCAAGTAGGAGGGAGGCGTCATGACCAAGCGGATCCTGATCATCCTGACCATGACGGCGCTCCTGCCCGGCGCCGCCGCGGCCCAGTCCAACGTGGGCACGGCCCTGGCCCAGTTCCTCAAGATCGAATCCAGCGCGCGTCTGGCCGGGGCGGGCAACGCCGGCGCCGGCGCCGCGGGGGGGATCGAGACCGTGCACTACAACACGGCGGCCATCGGCATGATCGAGGGCTCGCAGGTGCTGGTGACCCACGGCTTCTGGTTCGAGGACATCGCCTACGACCACGCGGCCATGGCCTTGCCGGCCGGGCCGGGCAACCTGCTCGTGTCGGTCACGTCGCTCAACTCGGGCGACATCTCCGTGACCACAGTGGACAACCCCCTGGGCACCGGCGAGCGCTACACCGTGGGCGACGTGGCGGTGGGCGTGGGCTACGGCCAGAGCCTCTCGGACCGCTTCTCGGCGGGCGTGCGCGTGAACTACATCAACGAGCGCATCTACCACACCACGGCCACCATGTTCACGTTCGACACGGGCGGCCACTACCGCCTGAACGACCGCGGCGCCGCCTTCGGCTTCAGCCTCACCAACATCGGCACCCGCGGGCAGTACACCGGCCGCGACCTGGCCATCCAGTACGACGACGACCCGGACGTCTACGGCGACAACAGCTCCCTTCCCGCCTACCAGTTCACGGACAAGTTCCCCGTGCCCATCCTGTTCCGCATCGGCCTGGCCTGGCCGGTGGCGCTGGGGGAGGACTCCGGCCTGCTGCTGCTGGCCGACGCCCTGCACCCCAACGACAACAGCGAGAGCGTGAACCTGGGCGCCGAGTGGAGCTGGAAGGACACCCTGGCCCTGCGCGTGGGCTACCAGACCCTCTTCCAGACCGACAGCATGCAGGGCCTGACCTGGGGTTTCGGCGTGCGCGGGGATCTGGGCGGGCGCACCTGGAGCCTGGACTACGCCTGGGCCGGCCACGACTACCTGCAGGACACCCACCGCATCGGCCTGGTCCTGGGCTTCGGCCGCGGCGGCATGAACGACACCGTTGGAGGCACCCCGTGACCATCCGCGCCGCGCTGACCGCCGCCCTGCTGACCCTGCTCCTGGCCGCCGCGGCCTCCGCCGCCCCCCTGCGGCTGGGCCCGCCGCCGGGCGCGGACAAGAGCCTGACCACGCCGGCCCTGCTGGACAGCCTGCAGCGCACCGCCTTCCTGTTCTTCTGGAACGAGGCCAACCCCGTCAACGGCCTGATCCGCGACCGCAGCCAGTTCGCCTCGGCGTGCAGCATCGCGTCGCAGGGATTCGGGATCACGGCCATCTGCATCGCCATCGATCACGGCTGGGTGAGCCGCGAGGAGGGCCGCGCCCGCATCCGCCTGGGCCTGGAGACCCTCTGGAACGGCGCCCAGGGCCCCCAGTCCTTGGGGGTGAACGGCTATAACGGCCTGTTCTACCACTTCCTGGACATGAACTCCGGCCTGCGCACCTGGAACTGCGAGCTGAGCACCATCGACACGGCCCTGCTCATGGCGGGCGTGATCGACGCGCGGACCTATTTCGACACCGACGACCCCCTGGATGTGGAGCTCCGCGACCTCTGCACCAGCCTCTACGAGCGCGTGGACTGGGCCTGGGCCCGCGACGGGGGCAACGGGATCAAGATGGGATGGCTCCCTGGAACCGGTTTCACCCAATTCGGGCGCTGGATCGGTTATAATGAAGCCATGATTCTTTACATATTGGCACTAGGGTCGCCCACGCACCCGGTGCCGGAGCTCGACTGGACGTACTGGACCAGCGGTTACTGGTGGAGCACCTACTACGGGTACTCCTTCGTGAACTGCCCGCCTCTGTTCACCCATCAGTACAGCCACTGCTGGATCGACTTCCGGGGCATCCAGGATCCCTGGATGGCCCAGCGCGGCATCGACTACTTCGAGAACTCCCGCCGCGCCACCCTGGCCAACCGGGCCTACTGCATCGCCAACCCCGGCGGCTACTGGTACTACGGCGAGCAGTACTGGGGCCTGACCGCCAGCGACGACCCCTTCGGCTACGCGGCCCACGGCGCGCCCCCGGCCTGGAGCGACAACGGCACCATCACGCCCACGGCGGCGGCCGGCAGCATCGTCTTCACGCCGGACGAGGTGATCCCCACGCTGCACGCCATGTACGACAACCTGGGCGTGGCCCTCTGGGGCGAGTACGGCTTCAAGGACGCCTTCAACCTGAACGAGTTCTGGTGGGCCACGGACTACATCGGCATCGATCAGGGTCCCATCGTGATCATGATCGAGAACTACCTGAACGAGAGCGTCTGGCAGCGGTTCAACACCGACCCGGACATCCTGCGCGGCCTGCAGCGGGCGCGCTTCGAATCGGTCACGGCGGCCACGCCCGCCCAGACCTTCACCGTGGAGGCGTGGACGTCGCCCAACCCGTTCAGCACGGGCACCACGGTGAGCTACCGCACGTCAAGGACCGGTCCCGTCATGCTGGAGCTCTTCGATGCGAAGGGCCGCCGCGTGAGGACGTACGAGGACCAGGCCACCGACAAGGGAGTGCAGGACATCGTCGTGGACGCGGCGGATCTGGCGAGTGGGATCTACTTCTACCGCCTGACCACCGACGCGGGCACGACCTGGAAGCGCTGCGTCCTGGTGAAATGATGCCCGGCAGGACGCGGATGACGAGGAGGTGCAACGGGCGTTTTTGCGAACGATCGAACTTTCGGTCCCGAACAACCATGAGAGTGAAAGGAAGACAACCATGAGGCCGAACAAGACCCTGATCCTGACCGCCGCCGTCCTGATGCTGGCCGTGGCCGCCATGGCCACCACCACCCCCAGCGGCGTGGTCGTGAACGAGCGCATCTGGAACGACTGCCCGACCAGCACCATCACCTCCACCGTGGGCGCCGGCAGCGTGAACCTGGTGGAGCAGAAGCAGTTCTGCGGTGCCGGCTGGGGCAGCCGCCACAACTGGCGCTTCAGCGACGGCGTGAGCGCCCTGCAGTTCGCCAACGGCGACGGCTTCCGCTTCAGCGCCGACATCACCCTCAGCGGCACCGGCGAGGCCGAGGCCGGCCTGTCCATCGCTCCCTGGTGGAGCCCCAACGTGGACGGCGTGTTCAACCTGCGCACCACCGACGGCGAGATCGCCTGCTTCGGCGGCCGTCTGCCCTTCTACAGCTTCACCAGCAGCCAGGGCATCACCTACACCAAGGGTGAGACCGTGCACTGCCAGATCACCTACCTGCCCAACATGCTGTCCCCGACGAACCCCGGCACCATCGAGTACGTGATCGTCATGGGCGGCACCACCTACTCCAGCGGCGTGCTGAACTTCGGCGAGGGCAACCCTGCCGAGCCGTACGGCCTCTGGGGCATCCTGGACGACGCCCAGGCCGGCGCCAACATGCTGCACTTCCTGCAGCAGGGCGAGGTGGACGGCTACATGGAGTTCGATTTCCAGAACATCACGTTCGAGGATCTCGGCACCGTGGCCAACGAGGAGATGACCTTCGGCCAGGTGAAGGCCCTGTTCCGCTAGGACCGACGTTCCTCGTCGGTGAACGGCCGCCCTCGGGATCGCCCGGGGGCGGCCGTTTCCGTTGGGGGGGGGGGGGGGGGTGGTTGCCCTGGATGGGTCCCGGCGTCCCACGGATTGATATATCAGAAACACGGCGGGCGTGTTGCGTGTGCGGATTCCGCAACGCTTTCCATATCAGCGGGATAGGGAACTCGCGCGTGGGCCGGGAGACAATCTGTCCCGAGGTGTTCGCCAAAATGTCGCGGCGTTGCGCATCGTTTCGCGGGGCTCCGTATGCGATATATCAGTGCGCCGCGGCCCGTGGCTCCTCCTGATCGTCCCTGTTCGTCGGCCCGTCCCTTGCTGTCTCCCTCAGCGTCCCCGTGCGACGTGCAATCCGCCCGGCCGAAAGGACGCCCCATGGCTCGCTGGATCCCGCTGCTGGCCCTGCTCCTGTGGTCCGTCCCCACGGCCCGCGCCGAGGTCATCGGTCATCGGGAGGCCGCCGCCGCGGAGGACCTGGCGCCGGCGGCGAGCGCCGCCGTGGCCGAGCTGCGCTGGTTCCTCTCCCACGGCGCCTGGGGCGTCGATCTGATGGCCGGCCTGGAGGCCCTCCACGGGGCGGATCCCGCGCGTTATCCCATCACCCTCCAGGCCCTGGGCACCGGCCACGCCGTGCTGCCGCCCCCGGCCCGCGTGGCGCCCGGCACCCTGGCCCAAGCCGACCGCGGCAACCCCGGCTGGGCCGCCAAGTACCGCCTCTTCGATGACGCGGTGCGACGTCTGGGCTGGCGCGCCCCCGCCGTGGACGCGGCCATGGATCTGCTCTGCTGCCTGGATCCCACGGCCAGCCCGCGCGCCTACCTCAACCTCATGACCGCCCTGGAGCGCGATCACCCCGGCACCCGCTTCGTGTACCTCACCATGCCCCTGCAGGCGGATCCCGGCGCCAACGCCGGCAACATGCTGGCCCACGCCTACAACCAGGCTGTGCGCGCCCACTGCGCCGGCTCCGGGCGCGTGCTCCTGGATCTGGCCGACGTGCTGAGCCACGACCCCCTGGGGGCCGCGGTCATCTTCCAGGTGGACGGGGTGGAGTACGGACGCACGAGCCGGGACTACACGGACGACGGCCGCCGCCTCAACGCCGAAGGCGCCCGCCGCGCCGCGTTGGCCTGGTACGCCGCCGCGGCCGCGGTGGCGGAGCGCATCGACGACGGACGCGGCCAGCCGTCGGCGGCGCCCACGCCCCTGGTCCTGCGCGCCGGCGATCGTCCGGGTCCCTACGCTCCGGCCGCGCCGCGCGGCGTGGTGGCCGAGGCGGAACGGGAGCGCCGGGCCCCCTAGAGCCGCGTCACCAGCTCGATGTCGCGCGCCTGCAGGCCGTCGCGGCCCTCCTCGCGCGCCAGGGTGAACTCGAAGATGTGCTCGGGGCTGGGCAGGTCGTCGAAGCGCACCCCGGTGGGCAGCCCCGTGGCCGGGAAGAACACGCTCACGTAGGGGCTGCCGGGCTGCCGGGTGTCGGTGATCCAGAGGTCGTCGCTGATGCCGCCGAGCACGCGGAAGAAGCCGTAGCCCTCCTCGCGCGTGCCGTAGCAGATGCCGCGCACGCGCGATCCCACCTCGCCCCAGGGGGCCGCCGACCCCTCCACCGGCACCAGGCCCGGCAGCAGGTAGCCGGAGAGGAAGAGGTCCGCCTCGGCGCGCAGGGCCCGCGACACGTTGCGGAAGGCCAGCACCTCCACGCGCCGGCCGCGGTTCTGGAGGGCCTGCACCACCTTGGCGAAGTCGCCGTCGCCGGTGGCCAGCAGCACGCGGTCCAGGTTGTCGGACTGGAGCAGGGCGTCCACGGCCAGGTCCAGGTCCGCGTTGGCCTTGCCCACGCGGCCGTCCTCGTTCTCGTACCACATCACGTTCTTGCGGATCACCTTGAAGCCGTAGTTGCGCAGGGCGGTCATGAAGTTGCCCTGGCGATGGCGGTAGTCGGCGTCGGTGTCGGCGCGGTCGAAATCGTAGGCCACGTAGGCGTTCAGGCGCAGGATCTCCGCGCCGCCGCGGGCCGCGAACTCGCGCAGCACGTCGTAGCGCATGCCGCGCCCGCCGTTCATGGCGATGTTCACGCTGTCCACGTACACGCCCACCTTGAGGATGGAGTTGGCCATGAAGCGGGTCCCTTTCAGATGGAGAACAGATACGTCAGCTTGGTGAGCCACACGTTGCGCGGCTCGTCGCGCAGGAAGCGGTCCGTGCCGAAGTCGTTGCGGAAGCCGCCGTCGGGGAACATGCGCCGCTGGTCGAAGGCCTCGCGGCCGTGGGTCCAGACCAGGAAGAACAGCGAGCCGGGCCGGTACTCCCAGCGGTAGACCAGGTTGAGGTTCACCGCGGCGTAGCTGAAGTCGAAGGCGCGGGCGTCGAAGCCGTCGGCGCCGAAGGGCGTGAACTCGTAGGTGTCCGGGGCGGCCAGGGCCATGGCGTCGCCGTAGGAGCCCACCGTGAGGAAGGGCTGCACGTAGAGCTCCAGGGAGCGGTCGCGGTCGAAGAGCGCGCTGGTGCGCAGCGTCAGCTCCCAGGTGCGCCGCGCGATGGGCGCGAACACGTAGGCCACGCCGCCGATGCCGTCGTCCCACGCGTAGTTGCCCAGCCACTGGTCCGTGGCGTCCTCGTCCACCAGCGTCAGGTCCAGCTCCGTGGTGAAGCGCTGGCTGGCCACCCAGTCCAGCTCCACGGTGCCGCGGGTCCAGCGGCCGCCGCCGTCGCGGGTCTCGTGCTGGAACTCCAGCTGCAGGCCCAGGTCGCGGCGCCAGTCGGTCTGCACGGCCAGGAGCACGCCGCGCTCGTCGGGCCGGCTCATGAGCGGGCCGCGGCGGCCCTGGAAGCTGCGCGTCTCCCAGCGGGAGGTGATGTCCACGTTGGCGTAGCCCAGCGCCACCAGGTTCCAGAAGGAGCGCGTCTGCATCTGCACGCGGCCCTCCACGCTCAGCCCCTGCCCGTGGCCGGGCCCGAAGCTCCACAGCTCCTCGTCCGTGGCCGGGTCCGTGCCCGTGTGCCCGGCGTAGAGCCAGCTCTTCTCCGCCGACACGGCGAAGAGGCCGCGGTTGAACCAGCTCCGCTTGCCGTCGGTGTCCAGACGGTAGGAGAGCCAGGCGCCCACGTTCTTCTCGTCGGGGGCGAAGAGCAGGCCGGCGTCGTTGGGATCGAAGCGGTCGTGCTCCCACGCGGCCGACGCGCCGCCGGTCAGCGTGCCCGCGTTGCGCGCCACGGCCAGCCGGCCCGCGGAGCCCACGCTGGCGCCCGCGCCGGGCGCCACGTTGCCGTGGGGCGACACCGCGGAGCGCACCACCGCGCCCTCGGCCCGCCAGGCGCGGTCCAGGAAGTTCCACTGCCAGTCCACGCCGGTCACGGCGGCGTCGCGGTGGTCGCGGGGGCCGTCGTCCTCGCGCGGGTCGGAGGGGTCGCGCACCACCAGGGTCTGCATGACGTGGACGGAGCGCGCGCCGTCGTCGCTCTCGCGGCCCAGGCGCAGCACGCCGTAGTCGGCGCGGTGCACGCCGGACTTCAGCGGGTTCCAGCCCTGGCCGTCCAGGGTGGCGTCGGTGGAGGCCACCAGGGCGGCCACGGTCACGTCGCCCGCGGTCTTGCCGGTGAGCTTGCCGGCGGCGCGGATGCGCGCGTTCTCCCGGCCGGTGCCGATGCGGCGCGAGTAGAGCAGGCTCCAGCCCTGGAAGTCGAAGTCCTGGGACCCCTCCACGAAGAACGGTCGCCGCTCCTCGTAGCTGGTCTCGAAGGGAGAGAGGTTCAGCACCGCCGGGTCCGCCTCCACCTGCGCGAAGTCCGGCAGGAACGTGGCGTTCAGCGTGAGGTCCGCCGTCACGGCGTACTTCAGGTCCAGGCCCGAGTTGTGGTAGCCGTCCAGCGGATCGGCGCCGGGCGCCTGGGCGTTGGTCACGCCGCCCAGCACGTAGGGCGTCACATGCAGGGCGCGGGTGGCCTCCAGGCCGCTCAGCCCGGTCAGCGTGCCGAAGAGGGCGAAGAAGCCGGTGTCGTCGGCGTCGCGGGGCCAGGCCGTCCAGCCGGAGTCCTCGCCGCGCCCGTGCATCCAGCGGTAGACCTGCAGGCCCCAGGCGCGGTCGTCGCCCGGACGGTAGCGGATGGCGTCGAAGGGCACGGCCACCTCCACGTACCAGCCGCGCTCGTCGCGGTGGGTGCGCGCGTCCCACACGGCGTCCCAGCTCCAGTCGCGGTCCCACTGATCGGCGATGGTGCAGTCCGCCAGCACCCCGTGGGGCGACACGCGGAAGTTGTAGCCGGAGGCGCGGTCCAGGTACGGATCGATGTAGATGCTGACCAGATCCGAATTGCGCAGGTTGTCGCGCCGGCAGAGCACGCTGCTGGTGAGCGCAGGATCCGTCTCGAAGCACGCCACGCCGAAGTACACGGCCCTGCTGTCGTACACCACCTTGAAGGTGGTGATCTGGCTGGAGCGCCCGCCGCGCTCGGGCTCCATCATGGTGAAGCCGCCGGCCAGCGGGCCGACCTCCCACGCCGCCTCGTCCAGCACGCCGTCCAGTTCGATGGAGCGGTCCGGCACGCGCACGGCCGCCACCTCCGGATGGGCGGTGCCGAACCCGTGGGCCGCGCCCAGGCTGGGGCCGGCCACGGCGGGGTCGAAGGCGTCGGGATGGGGGGCGGCGATGGCCGCGGCGCTCACCAGGAGCACCAGGATCAGGATGGGGCGATGCACGCGGGCCTCCGGCAGGTCAGGCGTGATGGTTCCGATCATGCGATGAGAGATGGCTCAGGGCCTCCGACGCCAGGGCGAACCCGAACACCGCCGGAATGCTCATGCTGCTGGGCAGGGTGTTGCGCACCCGGCCCCGATCGTAGCGCGGATCGTCGTCGGGCGGCAAGGGCCGCGCGGGATGCTTCTCTCCGGACCACACGCACCGCACCCCGGAAGCGTACCCGCGCCGCCGCAGCATCTTGCGCACCCGCGCCGCCAGCGGGCAGTCCCGCGTGTCGCGGATGTCGCCCACGCGCACCTGCGACGCGTCCACGTGCATGGCCGCCCCCATGCTGCTGCCCACCGCCAGCCCCCGCTCCAGGCACTGGGCCAGCAGCGACACCTTGGGATTGAGGGCGTCGATGGCGTCGATCACGAAATCCGGCGCCGGCGCGAGCAGCGCGTCGGCCGTGTCGTCGTGGAAGAACTCCTGCCGCTCGATCACCGCGGTGTCGGGACACGTGTCCCGCAGGAAGTCCCCCAGCACGGTGGTCTTGGGCCGGCCGATGTCCTGGATGCGGGCGCACGGGTGCCGGTTGAGCGACGAGGCGGTGACGGTGTCGAAATCCACCAGCTCCAGCGTCCCTGCTCCCGCCCGCGCCAGCCCCACCGCCGCGTGGCTGCCCACGCCGCCCAGCCCCAGGATCAGCACGCGCGCGGCGCGGATGCGGCGGAAGCCGTCGTCGCCGTAGAGTAGGGCGGTGCGCTCGAAGCGGTCAGGGAAGGCGGAAGAGGGCACGGGCGGTCTCCGTGGTGGTCTGGGCGATGGTGTCCAGGGGCAGCCCGCGGATCTCCGCCAGCGCCGCCGCCACCATGGCGACATGGCGCGGCTCCGACGTCCCGGCGGGCACCCCGTGCAGGCCGATGCTGGGAGCATCGGTCTCCAGCACGATCCGGTCCAGCGGCAACTCCGCCGCCGTGCGCCGCGGCCGCTTGGCGGTGGGGTGGGTGACGGCGCCGCCCAGGCCCAGGTGGAGTCCCAGGTCCAGGAAGGGTTTGGCGACGTCCAGGGAGCGGGAGAAGGCGTGGAGGACGCCGGCGGGGGGCGGGCCGTCCTGCCGAAGGAGGCGCGCCATCTCCTCGAAGGCGCCGCGGTTGTGGAGGATGACCGGGAGGTCCAGCTCGCGGGCCAGGGCCACCTGGTCGCGGAAGAGCGGGATCTGGCGCTCCAGGGGGAGCTCGATCTTGGTGTCGAGGCCGATCTCGCCCACGGCCACGGTGCGCGGATCGCGCAGCCGGTCCGCGAGGGCGCCGAGGTCCAGGGGCTGGTCGGCCTGCCAGGGGTGGAGGCCGTAGGCGGGGTGGAGGTCGGGGTG
>DAOTGJ010000046.1:0-24562 GCA_035447065.1 Candidatus Krumholzibacteriia bacterium | reverse complement strand
TGATGAAGAGGCGATGGGAGAAGGGGCCGGCGGTGTCGTCGGGGATGCTGAAGGGGGTGACGGATCGGCTTTGGAAGGTGAGCGATGTCTTGGGAGAGCGGATCTTCCGGACACGGGTTGAGCTGCCGGAGGTATGGGCTCGGTACTATGAGCGATCAGTTTCGACGGTCGGGCTTGATCGGAATCGTCGACATACCCTGAAGTACGCCTATTGAGGAAGGCGCCCACCCGGAGGTGGACGCCTTTGGAGACCTCAGGAACAATTTCGGTGGCACAACTTACTAGGTCGGCCCGTCGCGGCGTTCGCTGTCCTTCACCTTCTCCCGCCCCTTCATGGTCACCTCAGCCGCCGACACCCGCGTACGCACCACGTGCCGGTGCTCCACCAGCTCCACGGCGGGGTGCTCGTGCTGGAACATGTCCTGAGGCATCTTGCCCGTGATCCAGGCCGGGTTGCCCGGGTAGACCTCGGGGTTGAAGATCACGCCGTACATGTGCCAGACCAGGATGGCCAGGAAGGCCAGCCAGGCCTCGTAGTAGTGGACCACCAGGATCACGTTGAGCACGTCGCGGCTCACCCACTGGGCCACCACGTTCTCGTACCACAGGCCGAAGCCCGTCAGCACCATGACGATGGTGCCCCAGATCAGCGCCCAGTACTCCGCCTTCTCCACGTAGCTGAAGCGGCCGAAGCGGGGCGGCGTCTTGGTCAGGCCCAGGTTGAAGCCCATCTTCTGGAAGGCCTGCTTGGCGTCGTCGATGTTGGGGGCCATGTCCTTGATGAACTCGCGGCCGCGGGGCGTGAGGATCACGTAGAACAGGTGCCACACGGCGCCGAAGATCATCACCAGGCCGGCGCCGCGGTGGATCCAGCCGCGGATGTGGAAGCCGCCGTCGTGGCCGAAGAGCAGCTGGCTCCACCAGGTCTCGTTGAAGCGCAGGGCGAAGCCGGAGATCACCAGCACCGTGAACGACAGGGCCAGCAGCGTGTGCTGGAACACCTCGCCCGGCTCCATGCGGCGCACCTGGGGCGTCTTGTTCAGCACGGCCCGGTACTGCTTGATGAAGTCGATGAACCAGTGGAAGAACATGCCGCCGATCACCGCGAAGATCAGGCCGATGTAGATGGTCCGGATGATGCCGGCGATGCCCTCGTTGTCCGACGCCCGGTTGTGGATGGGACGCTGGGCCACGTCGGAGGTGATGCCGGTGTGGCACTGGCCGCAGGTGTTGACCAGGTTGTCCGGGTTCACGCTGGAGCGCGGGTCCGCGGGCGGCAGGATCAGGTGGGCGCCGTGGCAGGAGGCGCAGTTGGCCACGGACTTGTCGCCCTCGGAGCTCTTGAGGCCGTGGTAGGAGTCCACGTGCGTGCGGAGCTGGCCCGTGGGGACCTCGTAGCGGTCGTTCAGGGCCGCCGAGTCGTGGCAGGGCGTGCAGGTGGCCTCGGCCAGGCGGGCCTTGTTCACCGGCGACCGCGGGTCGCTGGTCTCCAGGATGCCGTGCTCGCCGTGGCAGTCCGTGCACGTGGGGGTGTTGACCTTGCCGTCCAGCAGGAGCTGGCCGTGGATGCCCTCGATGTACTGCTGGGCCACCTCCTCATGGCACTGGCCGCACGTCTCGTGGATGCGGAAGTGCGAGATGGGCGACTCGGGGTTGTTGGCCGGCAGGATGGCGTGGGCGCTGGCGTCCACGCCGTGGCAGTCGTTGCAGCTGGCTGCGGAGAAGTCCTCGCCCGCCACCGCCCGGCCGTGCACGCTCTCGGCGTAGACGCGGATGGGATGCTTGAAGGCGATGTCCGCGTGGGCCGTGAGGGTGGAGTCCTCGTGGCAGTTGGCGCACATGTCCGCCAGGTTCTTGGGATAGGTGCGGGAGAGCGGATCCTCGGAGGAGCGGATGCCGTGGGAGCCGTGGCAGCTCCAACAGGCCGGGATCAGCTTGCTCTCGCCCACGATCCCCTTGCCGTGCATCTTGTAGTTGGCGACCACGTCGTCGTGGCAGGCGCCGCAGTTGGCGGGTGCGAGCTCGTCGTGGGGAAGATCCGTCACGTCGGTATGACATTCCATGCACTCGAAGTCCTCGTGAACGCTGCCCACGAGACTGGCCATGGACACCTCGGCGGGGTCGCCGCCGGAATCGGTATGGCACTCGGCGCAGTCCTGGCTGGTCCACTCCTGAGCCTGCAGCGGGAGGGCGGCCAGCATCAGGAACAGCAGGACGAGGAGCCGCTTGGGGACGGCGTAGATCGACATGGGGAAACTCCTCCAAAGAGAGTGGGCCACGAGGGTCGGGGTCACGGTCCGATAAACGCACATGTAGTAGGAAAATCAAGTGCGAAGTCCCATATGCGACTGGAATACTTGAGTTTATGAGATTCGGTATCAATGTCAGAACATTGACAATTCCAATACCCAGTGCCTTACCCTGAAATACCCTACAAAATGTATCGCATTGCTGCTCAAGCAGTTAGCGACAGCGTTGCGAGATTTTGAATCTATTATCAACTGATTGAATGACAACAAGTTAGGTGATTTTGTCATTGACTGGTCACGACGGAATCTCTACCATCGCCTCATCGATTCCCAGAGACCCCGATCCCACCCGACGCGTCGTCCCTCCAGGGCCGGGAACCGCGCGCCAGGAAAGGAGACCAGGCCCCACCGCCGCCGGCCGCACGCGAGCTGTCACGCAGGCTACCGGCCGTTCCGCTCGAGCGGCTCCCCGGGTGGGGAGCCAACACCCGAACCTACGAGGTGAAGAAGTCATGAACCGCTGTACCATTCCCAGGCTCGCCGTTCTGGCGCCTGTGCTGCTGGGGATGGCCGGTCTGATGACCGCCACAGTGGCGTGGGCTTCGGCGGGCTACGTGGGCGCGGAGACGTGTCTGGACTGCCACGACGACGTGGCGTCCGCGATGCGGACCGGCGTTCACGGCCGCTTGGCCGAGTATCAGTACCCCACGGACATCCAGGGCTGCGAGACCTGCCACGGTCCCGGCGAAGCCCACGTGGAGCAGGAAGACCCCAGCCTCATCATGGTGCCCGACGCCGAGGCCGGCGAGGAGGCCAACGCCTCCTGCCTGGCCTGCCACAAGACGGGCGTGACCATGAGCTGGGGCACGAGTTCCCACGCCATGGGCGATGTGGCCTGCGTGAGCTGCCACAGCATCCACGGCGAGGGGCTGCTGGTCACGGAGACGCAGGAGGAGCTCTGCTACTCCTGCCACATGGACAAGAAGGGCAGCATGGGCCTCCCCTCCCACCATCCGGTGAAGGAAGGCTTCATGGGCTGCACGGACTGCCATGACGTGCACGGCGGCGGCTTCACGGGGCAGCTCGCTGGCGAACCCGGCCGCGAGCTCTGCCTGTCCTGCCACACCCAGCATCGGGGACCGTTCATCTTCGAGCACGCCCCCGTCGAGGAAGACTGCATGATCTGCCACGACCCCCACGGGACCGTGGCCAACAGCCTGCTGGTGCAGAACGAGCCGTTCCTGTGCCTGCAGTGCCACCAGCCGCACTTCCATTCGGCCCTGATGTCCGCCACCGGCGACTTCGACATCCCGGGACGCGTGGGCGACGTGGAGACCTACCCCGACAACGCCAGCTCCGATTACACGGACTGGTCCATGCATTCGGAGTCGGACTCCTTCAAGCAGGCCATGCTGACCAAGTGCTCGCAGTGCCACCAGTCCATCCACGGGACGGATCTGCCCTCGCAGTCCATCCCGGGACAGGGACGGGCGCTGAACCGCTAACGTCCGCTACGCGGGCGGCGCCCGCGGCTCGGACCCGACCCGAGAGGTTGGACCATGAACCGATCGATCCTCACCTGCCTCGCGCTGGGCGGCCTGCTGGCCGTCGCGGCCGTGGCCGCGGCTGGGGAGGACACGCCCGTGGTGAAGGGCGAGTCCTGGATCGGAGCTCATTACCTGGAGGCGAACGGTCATTTCGACAAGGTTGGCGAGTACTTCAGCGACGCCAACGCGGGGGAATTCCAGGCCCACGGGTTCTTCGAACTCGGCGGCGCCGCGGACGGCACCCTGTTCGATCTGTTCGGCTTCTACCGTGACCGCGACACCAAGGGGTTCGGGCTCGACCTGAACACCGACGGCCGCGTGAACGCGAGCTTCGATTACCAGCAGTTCATCCATCATCTGGACCACGACCTGCTCATGAACATGCAGGCCCGCGAAGGCATGCCCAACGACGCCCTGGGCGGCAAGCAGGTCTACAACCACGACATGGATCCCATGGGGCGGTACTGGCTCGAGTATCAGAAGCTCGAGTCCGACCTCTCCTACGATCTGGAGGGCGTGGAGAACGGCAAGCTCTACGTCCGCTACCGCGACCAGCACAAGAACGGCTGGAAGCAGTCGCTGACCCTGGACCACTGCGCGACGTGCCACGTCGAATCCAACCGGCGCGAGATCGACGAGCAGACCCGCAGCTGGGCGGCCGGCGCCGAGGGCACCCTCGGCAACGTGACGTTCAACTACGAGTTCCAGGCCCAGGACTTCACCGACTTCACCGAGGCCAACACCCGCAAGTGGACCACCGCGATGCATCCCACGCTGGGGACCCGGAGCCTGGACGGCACCAGCAACTACAACGTGGAGTTCGGCTCGCGGCTCAGCTTCAACGACGTGGTCCTCCCCTACCAGGTGGGCCCCACGTCCGAGAAGCGGTCCCACGAGCTGGGCCTCAAGGTGGACGTGAACGAGTAGAACCAGGTGAAGGGCTCGTACAGCCACGCCCGCACGGACAACACGGGCAACGGCCTCAACGCCGACTTCGACGCCTTCGCGGCGGGCTGGGTGGCGCGTCCCAACGCCAGGACCCGGATCACCGCCCGCGGGCTGATCTACGAGGTGAAGGCCGACGACGCGTACGTGGACCTGCTCCCGTACCGCGACGGTCGGGCCGGCGGCGACCAGGACTTCGACTGGACCCGGATCTCCTCGGCCAACCGCGAGGTGCTCCAGGCGGACCTGGACGTCCGCTACAAGCTGGCCAAGGCGACCAACCTGGGGCTGAGCTGGCGCCACAAGACCGTGGATCGTCCGGCCATGAACCAGACGCAGACGTCCTACGACAACGTGGACGGCGTGGCCGTGCTGGATCCGTCCGAGGCCATCGCCCAGAAGACCACCACGGACCGCCTGCGGCTGACCCTGGACAAGCGCTACGGCCGGCAGGGCAACGCCCGCCTGACGTACACCTACACCCAGGTGGACCTGCCGTTCATGAACGTGTACGGGATCTGCGAGGAGGGCCTGAACGGGGACGACCCGCGCCTGCCCTCCAACGGGTTCGTGTACTACTTCCAGCGCGACCGCGTGGGCAACGCCACGAGCCTACCCAACGCCTCGCACAACGTGGCCCTGCGCGGCTCGTGGCGCTTCTCGCCCCGCGTGTCCATGACGGGCTACCTGAACTTCGCGGACGAGAAGAACGACGAGCTGAACAGCTACGAGTTCGCCCGCACCATGGTCAGCCCGGGCGCGAACCTCTGGATCGCTCCCAACGACAAGCTGATGCTGACCATGGGCTACTCGTTCAGCAGCATCGAATCGAACGCCAAGATCTGTCCGCCGCTCTTCGGCGGCTGAGCGGGCCACATCGAAGATTCCCCCAGTTCGGGGGACGACGCGTACACGCCCGAGCATTTCGATTCCGCCGAGACCATGAGCGAGTACACCACCGAGACGGACGTGCTGTTCTTCACCGCGTCCCTCAACCCGTCCGAGAAGTTCAGCTTCTATCTCGATGGAAGCTGGACCCACTCCGAGGCCGCCTTCGATTCCTGGGGCGTCCTGGAGGCCGAGGAACAGGTCGTCAACCAGGACCTGGACTACACCCTCACCAACACGTACAGCGATCTCGACTTCACCCTGCTCGAGCTCACCTACGGCATGTCCTTCCTCGTCGACCGGAACACGAAGGTCTACGGCGCGGTCACCTACATGGATCTGACCGACGACCAGCCCTACGTGTACGGCGACCAGGACGGCGACGTGACCGTGTACAGCGCCGGGATGTCCGTGGGGTTCTAGGCCCGCGGATCCTTGGTGTCGCATGACAGCCGGAGGGGGGAGCGTGGAAGCGCTCCCCTTCTTCGTGGCGGGGTGGGCCGTGGTGAGCCGAGAAGACACGCGCGCGCGATCCGCTCATGCGTCCCGAAATCGCGGATCGCGCGCGCGTGTCTTCTCGGCTCGCAACCGCCGCACTCCGGACGAAGAAGGGGAGCGTTTCCACGCTCCTGGGCGGTCATGGGGAGGGGAGGGGGGATCCGCGGGGCTTGTCCGGTACGGTGGGGGGGGGTTATTTTGGGCGATCTTGTGGAGGTGGCGGATGGATTGGAGAGAGCTGGTTGGGTATGCGGGGAGCGTGATCATCCTGATCTCGCTCGCGTTGAGTTCGATCGTGCGGCTGCGGCTGGTGAACATGATCGGCGGGGCCACGTTCGCGCTGTACGGGTGGCTGGTGGGGGCCTGGCCGGTGACCATCCTCAACAGCCTCACGGCGACCATCAACCTGGTGTATCTGCTGCGGATGCGGCGGGAGCAGGGGGCGCCGTTCGAGCTGCTGCGGGTGGAGCGCGACGATGACTCCGTGCTGCAGCGGTTCCTGGAGTTCTACCGCGAGGACATCGCCGGGTTCTTTCCGCGCTTCGTTCCGGACCAGCTCCGGGGCGCCGACCTGGACTTCATCCTGCGCGACATGAAGCCCGTGGGCCTGGTGGCCACCCGCCCCGACGGCGCCGACCGCCTGGTGATCCTGGACTACGTGATCCCCAGCGACCGCGACTTCCGCTGCGCCCGCGCCTACTTCGACCAGCGCGCCCCCGATCACGCCGCCCAGGGCGCCACCCGCTACGTCGCCACCGCCGACACCCCCGCACACGCCGACTACCTCGAAACCCTCGGCTTCACCCAAGGCCCCGAAGTCTTCACCAAACCCATTCCCCAACCCCAGGGATGACCTGGTCCGCGGTCGCGGCCGGTGTCTTCCTGCCGCCTGCTGAAGTGAGGCGGGCGCGGACCTGACAGACCCACCCCCTTGATCCGCGATTTCGGGACGCATGAGCGGATCAAGGGGGTGGGTCTGTCAGGTCCGTTCTCGGCTCAGTTCACCAGGCTCGACAGGAACACACCGGCCGCGACCGCGGATCCGATCACCCCCGCCACATTGGGCGCCATGGCATGCATGATCAGGAAGTTCTGAGGATCCTCCTTGGCGCCCACCATCTGGCAGACGCGTGCGGAGTCGGGAACGGCGGACACTCCCGCGGCGCCGATGATGGGGTTGATCTTGTCCTTGCTCACCAGGTTCATGCCCTTGGCGAAGAGGATGCCCGCCGCGGTGGCCACGGCGAAGGACGCCGCGCCCAGCACGAAGATCTTGATGGAGGCCGGCGTGAGGAACACGGTGGCGTCGGTGCTGGTGCCCACGCAGAGGCCCAGCAGGATGGTGATGGTGTCGATGAGCGCGTTGCGGGCCGTCTTGGCCAGGCGCTCGGTCACGCCGCTCTCCTTGAGCAGGTTGCCGAAGAAGAGCATGCCCAGCAGGGTGATGGCTCCCGGCGCGATCATGGCCGACAGCAGGAAGGCCAGCACCGGGAACATGATGCGCAGCCGCTTGCTCACCGGCCGCGACGGCTTCATGCGGATCAGCCGCTCCTGCCGCGTGGTGAGCAGCTTGATGATGGGCGGCTGGATCACCGGCACCAGCGCCATGTAGCTGTACGCGGCGATGGCGATGGGCCCCAGGAACTCCGGCGCCAGCTGGCTGCTCAGGAAGATGGCCGTGGGCCCGTCGGCGCCGCCGATGATGCCGATGGCCGCCGCCTGGTTCACGCCGAACCCCAGCCACAGCGCCCCGAAGAAGGTGACGAAGATGCCCGCCTGCGCCGCGGCGCCCAGCAGGATCAGGCGCGGATTGCTCAGCATGCAGCTGAAGTCCGTCATGGCCCCGATGCCCAGGAAGATCAGCGGCGGGTACCAGCCCTTGCTCACGCCCTGGTAGAGCACCGAAAGCACGCTGCCCTCTTCATACACGCCGATGTTCATGCCCTGGGCGAAGGGGATGTTCCCCACCAGGATGCCGAACCCGATGGGCACCAGCAGCAGCGGCTCGTAGTCCTTGACCACGGCCAGGTAGATGAAGAGGCAGCCCACGAGCAGCATCACCAGGTTGCCCCAGGTGAAGTGCCCGAAGGCGCCGACCTGCACGAATTCCCAGAGGACGTCCATGACGGCCGCCTAGTTGAAGTCCACGAGCTGCTGGCCCTCGCGCACGCTGTCGCCAGCGGCCACCAGCACCGCCTTGACCGTGCCCGCGGCGGGCGAGGCGATGGACGTGTTCATCTTCATGGCCTCGATGATCAGCAGCTCCTGGCCCTGGGCCACCGCATCGCCGGGCTTGCACTTGATCTCGATGACCAGGCCGGCGATGGGCGACTGCACGCCCGCGCCGGAGCCGCCGCCGGCCGCGGGGGCCGGAGGCAGGGGGCCGCCGGGCGCCGGCGCCGCGGCGGGCGCGGCGGCCGGAGCGGTGGTGGTCATGGGCGGCAGGGCGCCGGTGGGGCCGAACTCGTCGCGCTTGGCGTCCAGCACCTCCACATCCACCTCGTAGGCCACGCCGTGGACGGTGATCTTCAGCTTCATGGCTCTCGCTCCCTAACGCTTGCGCTCGACGACGTGGGATCCCTGCAGCTGGGACCGCCCCTGGGCGGTCCACGGGCTGCGCTTGTGGTCGGTCGGCATGAGCCGACGGATGCTGGTGATGCGGTAGCGTCCCCGCAGCACCGTGGCCGCGGCGGCGGCCACGAGCACCAGCGTGGTGTTGTCCACGGTGGGCTCGCGGTCCAGGGCCTGGGCCGTCTGGATCTTCTCCTGGTGGCGCCACTTCTCGTCGAGCTGGCGGATCAGGCTGATCACCAGCGCGATGACGGACAGCACCGCGAACACGATGAGCAGACCCACGAGGGCCAACGGCAGGTTCTGCTGAATGGTCTCGGGCATGGTCGCTCCTCTACAGCGGGATCAGCCCGTGCTTCTTCTGCGGCCGGATCTCGCGCTTGGCCCGCAGGATGTCCAGGGCCTGCGCCACGTAGATCCGCGTCTCCGCCGGCTCGATGACGCTGTCCACCAGCCCGCGGCCCGCGGCCACGTACGGGTTGGCGAAGGCGTCCTTGTACTCCTCGATGAGCTCGCGGCGCGCCGCCTCCGGATCCGCGGCGTCCGTGATCTCCTTGCGGTAGAGCACGTTCACCGCGCCCTCGGCCCCCATCACGGCGATCTCGCCGGTGGGCCAGGCCGCCACGCGGTCGGCCCCCATGTCCTTGCCGCACATGGCCAGGTAGGCGCCGCCGTACGCCTTGCGCACGATGATGGTCACCTTGGGCACCGTGGCCGCCCCGTAGGCGAAGAGCATCTTGGCGCCGTGGCGGATGATGCCGCCGTACTCCTGCTGCACGCCCGGCATGAACCCCGGCACGTCCACGAAGGTGAGCAGCGGGATGTTGAAGGCGTTGCAGAAGCGGATGAAGCGCGAGGACTTGTCGCTGGAGTCGATGTCCAGCACGCCGGCCTTGTGCATGGGGTTGTTGGCCACCACGCCCACCGTGGAGCCCTCGATGCGCCCGAACCCGACGATGATGTTGGGCGCCCAGTGCTCCTGGATCTCCATGAAGTCGGCGCCGTCCAGCACGAGCCGCAGCACGGTGTGCATGTCGTAGGGCTGGCGCGGGTCCTCGGGCACCACGTCGTTCAGCGCCGGCACCGGCCCCACCACGTCCTCATGCAGGTCCGGGTACACCGGCGCCTCGTCCGTGTTGTTGCTGGGCAGGAAGGACAGCAGCCGGCGCGTGATCTCCGCCGCCTCGGCGCCGCTGGACGCCTCCAGGTGCACCACGCCGGAGTAATGGGTGTGGCTGTACACGCCGCCCAGGTCCTCCGCGCTCACCTCCTCGCCGGTCACCTGCTTGATGACCTGCGGGCCGGTGATGAACATCTGGCCCTCGCGCCGCACCTGGATGATGAAGTCCGTCAGGGCCGGCGAGTAGGCCGCCCCGCCGGCGCAGGGCCCGCTGATGATGCTGATCTGCGGCACCACGCCCGACAGCAGCACGTTGCGGTAGAAGATGCCGCCGTATCCCGCCAGGGAGTCCACGCCCTCCTGGATGCGGGCGCCGCCGGAATCGTTGATGAAGATGAAGGGATCGCCGGTCTTCAGGGCGTCGTCCATGACCGACTGGATCTTGCGCGCGGTGGCCTCGCCCACGGCGCCGCCGGCCACGGTGAAGTCCTGGCTGGCCACGTACACGGGCCGCCCCTGGAGCAGGCCGCTGCCGGTCACCACGCCCTCCCCGGGGAACTCCTTATCCTGGAGCCCGAAGTTGGTGCAGCGGTGCTTCATGAACAGGTGGGTCTCCTGGAACGTGTCCGGATCCAGGAGCATGCTCAGGCGCTCGCGGGCGGTGTGCTTGCCCTGCGCGTGGTGCTTGGCGACGCGCTCGTCGCCCCCGCCCTTGTAGAGGCGCTCGCGCTCGGCGAGCAGGCGGTCGATCTTGGATGAGCTCACGGGTCCTCCCGGTGCGGCGGCGTGCGCGGCGGTGATCGCGGTGTCTAGGGGTTGGATATGGGCCCTGGGACGCCATTTGTCAAATGATTGACAGGTCTCTTTTCCTGCTCGCCCATCCATCGCAGCGACAACGGGTTATGATCCTGGACGTTCAGGAACAAACGGAACCCGGAAGGAATCGCTCCCCCCGGGTCCCAGCATCCCGCCATCCCGCGCCTGCGTCAAGGACGTCGGCGCGGCCCGGTTCTACTTCCTCCGATCCAACGGCACCACCCCCGCCATCTCCCCGATGACGTTGATCAGCTCGCCGTCCGACGGCAGCACCACCTTGGCGTTCTGCGACAGCGCCTTCTCCACCGCCTCGATCTTGCGCAGCACCTGGGCGTTGCCGATGAAGTAGCGCTCGGCGGCCTCGTTCACCAGGCGGATGGCCTCGGCCTCGCCCTCGGCGGCCAGGATCTTGCCCTGCTTGATGCCCTCGGCCTTCTTGATCTCCGAGCGCTTCTCGCCGTCGGCCTGGCGCTCCAGGGCGTTGGCATAATCCAGCGCGGCGATCTTCTCGTTCTCCGCCTTGACCACCTTGTTCATGGTCTCCTGCACGTCCTTGGGCGGATCGATCTCCTTGAGCTCCGTGCGCACGATCTCCATGCCCCAGTTGTCGGTCTCCTTGGCCAGCGTGGTCAGCAGCTCGCCGTTGATCTTGTCGCGCTCGCTGTTGGCGGACTTCAGCGTCAGCGTGCCGATGATGTTGCGCAGCGTGGTGCGGGCCAGGCTGACGATCTGGCTCTCGTAGTCGTTCACGTTGTACTGGGAGTGCTTCACGCTCTCCTCGTCGGCCTTCACCTTGAAGTACACCTGCGCGTCCACGCGGGCGTTGAGGTTGTCGAAGGTGATGATCTCCTGGGGCATGGCGTCCACCATCTGCTCGGTGACGTTCACCATGACCATGCGGTCGATGACCGGGATGACCCAGTTGAAGCCCGGCTGCGCGAAGCGCTGGTAGCGGCCCATGCGTTCCACCAGGCCGCGGTGGGTGGGGCGGATGATGCGGATGCCGGCGAGGAAGAACAGGATGATGACGATGACGACGGGAGCGTAGAGCATGGCGACCTCCGTATGTTGGACCATGGCGGCGGCGGGAGACGAGCCCGGCGCCGGGAATCTCCTACGTGATCCAGCGAAAATGGTTGTGCAACAGGAACCGGTCCCGCCTCACGCCTGATACAGCGCGCAATGCGCCCCCGCCGGATCCCGGATCACGGCGTAGCGCGCCTCGCCCATCTTGCGCACCTCTCCCACCAGGGCGCCGCCGCCCGCCGCGCAGGCCTTCAGCGACGCATCCAGGTCCTCCACCACGATGTACATCATCCACACCGGGGGCAGGTGCGCGTTGCCGCCGCGGCGGTGGCAGACGCCGGCCACGGGGTCGCTGCCTTCGGCGGGGCCCACGCAGTAGTCGTCGTATCCGCCCATGGACAGGGGCGTGGCCTCCCAACCCACCACCGCGGCGTAGAAGTCGCGGAGGCCGGAGGCGTCGTCCACGGTGAGGTCGATCCAGCCGATGGTGCCGGGGGCGGGCTTCGGGTCGGACATGGACAGCTCCTGGTTGGGGTCCGCGGGGATGGTAAGGGATGGGTGCGGTCCGGCCCCATGAAAAAAACGCGGGAGGACCATCGCCCTCCCGCGCCCGGGATGTTCCGCGGCGGGTCCTACGCCCCGCGCATCCGGTCCCACCACCAGCCGATGAACACGGCCCGCAGCCCCCGCTTCAGCGGGTCCAGCGACGAGTACATCACCGGCACCACCACCAGCGTCAGGAACGTGGCCACGGCCAGGCCCCAGATCACGGCCACGCCCATGGGTCCCCACCACTGGCTGCTCTCGCCGCCGATGGTGAGCACGGCGTCCCAGTTGCCCGCGAAGATCTCGTTGAAGTTCACGGACACGCCCGTGGTCAGCGGGATCAGGCCCAGGATGGTGGTCACGGCCGTGAGCACCACCGGTCGGAAGCGGGTGCGGCCCGCCTGCAGGATGGCCTCGCGCTTCTCCATGCCGCGGGCCCGCAGCTGCTCGATGTAGTCCAGCAGCACGATGGCGTTGTTCACCACGATGCCCGCCAGCGAGATCACCCCCACGCCCGTCATGATGATGCCGAAGGGCGTGCGGTGGATCATCAGGCCGAAGAGCACGCCGATGAGCGACAGCCCCACGCTGTTGATGATGATCAGCGGCGTGGTCACGGAGCTGAACTGGCTCACCAGCACCACGAAGATCAGCATCACCGCCAGGGCGAAGGCGTCGCTCAGGAACTTGGTGGCCTCCGCCTGGTCCTCGCTCTCGCCCGTGTAGTCGATGGCGTAGCCGGGCGGCAGCGCGAAGTCGGCCAGCTCCTGCTGCACCTGCGCCAGCAGGGCGTTGGCGTTGGCGCCGGCGGCCACCTCGGAGCTCACCGTCACCACGCGCTCGCCGTCGATGCGATTGATGGCCGCCAGGCCCGTGGTGAACTCCGTGGTGGCGAAGGACGACAGCGGGATCTGCTCCCCCTCGTAGAACACGTTCAGGTTCTCCAGGTCCTCCACCTTGGCGCGGAAGGGCTGCTGGTAGCGCACCATCACGTCGTACTCGTCCTCGCCCATGCGGAACTTGGCGGCCTCCGCCCCGTGCAGCGCCGTGCGCACGGTGCCGGCCACGTCCCAGGTCCGCAGGCCGTAGCGGCCGGCCTTGTCCACGTCCTGACGCACCTCGATCTGGGGCAGGGCGTCGTCGTAGTCGTCCACGATGTCCACCAGGCCGTCGATGCCGCGGATGCGCTCGCGCACCTGCGAGGCCAGCGCGCCCAGCACGCGGAAGTCGTCGCCCGAGATCTCGATGTTCACGGGCTTCCCGGTGGGCGGCCCCTCCTCCATCTTGTCCACCACCAGACGGGCGCCGGTGAAGCCGGCCAGCCGCGCGCGCAGGTTCTCCAGCGCCTGGCGCGAGCTGTACTGCCGCTCCGTCATCTTGATGAACTCCATGGTCACCAGGCTCTTGTGCGCCGGGGCCTGGCTCGCCGAGAAGGCGCCGTTCTCCGCGCCCACCTGCCCGCTGTAGGCCTTCAGCTCCGGCACCTCGGCCACGGCGGCCTCCACCTGGCGCGTGTACTCGTCGCTCACCTCGATGCGGGTGCCCGACGGCGCCTCGATGCTCACGTAGGCGATGCGCGGATCCACGTCCGGGAACAGCTCCACGCCGCTGTTGAACCGCGTGAAGAGCAGGGCCGTGACGATGAACACCACCACCATGCCCGCCTGCACCAGGAAACGGTGGCCCAGGGCCCAGATCAGCACCGGCTCGTAGGTGCGCAGGCCGAAACCCATGAGGCGGTCGCCCAGACGCTCGCGGTCATGCTCGCCGCGGGGCTTGGGCACGCTCATGAAGCGCGCGCAGAGCACCGGGTTGAAGATCAGCGCCACCAGCAGCGACGACGTGAGCGTCACGATCAGCGTGATGGGCAGGTACTTCATGAACTCGCCCATGATGCCCGGCCACAGGACCATGGGCCCGAAGGCGCACAGGGTGGTCAGCGTGGACGCCACCACCGCCCCGGACACCTGGCTGGCGCCCAGGTCCGCGGCCTCCACGGAGCCCTTGCCCCGCACCCGGTGCCGGAAGATGTTCTCCACGATCACGATGGCGTTGTCCACCAGCATGCCCAGCGCCAGGATCAGCGAGAACAGCACCACCATGTTCAGGGTGATGCCCATGGCCCGCAGCACGATGAAGCTGATGAGCATGCTCAGCGGGATGGCCGCCCCCACGAACAGCGAGTTGGTGAAGCCCAGGAACAGCAGCAGCACCGCCACCACCAGGATCAGGCCGCTGATGATGTTGTTCTCCAGCTCCGTGACCATGTTGCGGATGTCCACGGACTGGTCGCCCACCAGGCTGACCTCCACCCCATCGGGCAGCACGGCCTTCTGCTCCTCCAGCAGCACCTTGATGGCTTCCACGATGTGGATGATGTTCTCGCCGCTGCGCTTCTTGACCGACAGGATCACGGCCTCCATGCCGTTCACGCGGCTGATGGTCTCGCGGTCCTTCAGGCCCAGGCTCACTTCGGCCACGTCGCGCACGTACACGGGCTGCCCGGCGCCCACGTTGATCACGAAGTCCAGGATCTCCGAGACGTCGTCCACCTCGCCGGGCACGTTGACCTGGTAGTCGTACATGCCCAGGCTCAGCTCGCCGCCGGGGATGGTCATGTTCTGCAGGCCGATGGCGTCCTGCACGTCCACCAGGCTCAGGTTGTAGAAGCGCAGGCGCTCGGGATCCACGTCCACGCGCACCTCGTGCTCCACGCCGCCGGTGAGGTCCACCTCCAGCACGCCGGGCAGCTTCTCGATCTCCTCCTGCAGGTCCTCGCCCGCGTCCTTCAGCTCCGCCGGGTCGATGTTCCCCGCCAGGTTGATCTGGATGATGGGCCAGTCGCTGGAGCTGAGCTCCATGATGATCAGGTCGTTGCGCGGGTCGTCCGGCAGCTCGGGCTTGGCCAGGTCCACGCGGTCGCGGACCTTGGACAGGGCGTCGGACATCTCCACGTCCGTGTCGAACTCCAGGGAGATGCTCGACGCGCCCTCCACCGAGGTGCTGACCATCTCCTTGAGGTCGGCCAGGCCCTTGAGCTCGCGCTCCAGCTTCCGCGTGACCAGGTTCTCCACGTCCTCCGGGCTGGCGCCGGCGTACGGCGTCATGACCAGCACGAAGGGGATCTTCACGTCGGGCGACGACTCGCGCGGCAGGCTGCGGTACGAGTTCACCCCCACGATGGTCAGGATGACCATGAACGCGAAGATCATGGGATAACGGCGGATGGCGCCGCTGGTGATCTTCATCGGGAGGCCTCCTCGCCGGCCTCGCGTCCCGCCGAAGCCTCGGTCACCTCGGCCGGATCGCCGTCCGTGCCGCCATCGCGACGGGTGGCGCGTTCGGTGACGTCCACCAGCGCGTTGCGCACCAGGTCGCGGTGGCCGCGCACCACCAGCAGGTCGCCGGGCGCCAGGCCCTTCTCCACCGCCACCATCAGGCCCTGGTCCGGACCCAGCTGCACATGCTGCAGGTGGGCGCGGTCGCCGCTCACGGTGTAGACCGCGGCGCCCTCGGCTGTGGTCAGCACGGCGTCGCGGGGGATGGCCACCACGTCGCGCAGCACGCGCCGCTGCACGCGCGCCCGGCCCACCACGCCGCTGCGCAGGGCCAGGTCCGGGTTCTGCAGGCGGATCTCCACCTTGAACTTGCCGCTGGCGGGATCGGCCTCGAAGCCCACCCAGTGGACCACGCCGTCCACGGGCGCATCGTGCCCGTCCAGGGTGACGCGGGCCGGGGCGCCCTCGCGGATCCAGGCCACGTCCTGCTCCGTCACGGCGCCCTCCAGCTTGAGGGTGTACGGATCCAGCACGCGGGCCACCACGGCGCCGGGAGCCACCAGCTCGCCGGGCTCCACGTAGCGGTCGGTCACCAGGCCGTCGAAGGGCGCGGGGATGGCGGTGCGCTCGCGGCGCACCTCCAGGGAGCGCAGGGTGGCGCGGGTGCGGGCGGCCATGGCCTCGGCCTCCAGCAGGGCCTGCTCGCTCACCTTGCCGGCCGCTCGCAGCTCGCGCACGCCGTCCACGTTGTGGTCCTGGGCGGCGAGCTCGGCGCGCACGGCGTCGATCTCCGCATCCAGGGTGCGGCGGTCCAGGCGCAGCAGGGCCTCGCCCCTGGCCACGCGGGCGCCGCGGTCGCGGACCACCTCCAGCAGGCGGCCGCCCTCCTCGGCGCTGATGTCCGCCCCGCGCACGGGCTGCACGGGGCCGGTGATCTCCACGCTCTCGGCCAGGTCGCTCACGCCCACCTCCAGCACGCGCACGTTGCGCGCCACCTCGACGGGTCCGGACGCCGTCTCGGCGGGCTGGGCCGACGGCTGCTCGCAACCGGTCAGCAGGGCCAGCAGGAGCGGCAGGGCCGCCGCCAGGATCGCCGCGGCGGACCGCGGGCGGAGACGTCGCATGGTCACGGAGTTCTTCATTCCGATGCTCCTTCCACGAGTCCGGCCAGCGCGGCCAGGGGCGTGGCGGGCGACACGCCCACCGCGGTCTTGAGGGACGCCGTCAGGGTCAGCACGTCGTAGCGCGCCTGGATCAGGTTGGTGCGGGCCACGGCGCGGCCCGACTCGGCCTGGAGCACGGTCAGGTAGTCGGCCTGCCCCAGGCGGTACATCATGGCGGCGTCGTCCTGCAGGGACTCGGCGCGGGCCAGGTTGAGCTCCGCGGCGGCCAGGTCGCGGCGCGCCACGTCCAGGGAGTCCAGCAGGTCCAGCACCTCCACGCGCACCCGGCGCACCAGGCCGCGGCGCTCCACGGACGTGCGCCGGATGGACGCCTCGGTCTCCTTGACCAGGCCGTGGGTGAGCATGCCCGTCCACAGGGGCACGTTCAGGGCCACGGTGGCGCTCCAGAAGTCGTGGCCGGTGTCGTTCAGGTCCGCCACGCTCTTGCCCACGTAGCCGTAGCTGCCGTTCATGGTGAAGTAGGGGCGCGAGTCGGCCTTCTGCGCGCGGCGGTTCTGCCGCAGCAGGTCCTCCATCACCTCCAGCTGCTGCACGTCCGGCCGGCGCAGGGCCAGGGCCAGGGCGGCGTCTCGGTCCAGGGGCTCGATCTCCACGCCCTGCTCGCCCAGCACGCTCAGCGGCGCCTCCGGGTCGCGGCCCAGGGCCGCGTTGAGCTGCGCGCCGGCGGTGAGCAGCGCCTGGCGGGACTGCCGCACGCGGGGCTCCGTGTTGGCCACGTTCACCGCGGCCTGCAGGGTGTCCAGGGTGGTGGCCTGGCCCTGCCGGAAGCGCAGCCGCGCGATCTCCAGGAACTCCGCCTGGTTGGCCAGCTCCGCCTCCGCGGCGGCCACCTGCTCCTGGGCCAGCACGATGCCGTGGTAGGCGGCCATCACGTCGCGCTCCACCTCGTTGCGCACCTGGTCCATGATCAGCTCCTGGCGCCGGATCCCCTGCCCGGCCGCGCCCACGGCGCCCAGGATCTTGGTGGGGTTGAGCGTCCAGTTCAGCGCCAGGTTGGCCCGCCAGAAGGTCTGGGCGGGGATGTCTTCCGGCGACGGCAGGAAGCTGAAGTTGTTCAGCAGGTTGTCCAGCGTGGGATCGCCCGTGCTGATGGGCTCGCCGGTGCCGCCGAAGCTCTCGTCCAGGGCGAAGCTGGGGTCGCGCCCCCGGTTCCAGGTGCCCACGGCGTCCAGGGTGGGCAGGCCCGTGCTCAGAGCCTGGTCCATCTGGCCGTCCAGCTCCTCGCGCCGGTGGCGTTCGGCCTGGATGCGGTCGTTGCCGTCGCGGGCCAGCCGCAGGCAGTCCTCCAGGCTCAGCACCTGGTCGGCGCCCGGGCGGACGGTGACGGTGGTCGACGGAGGCGGCGCGGCCGTCGCGGCGGCGGCCCAGGCCGCCGTCAGCAGGATCAGCGCCGTGCGGAAGATCGTCATGCCGTCCCTCTCTTGGCGGACGCGGCCGCCGGTTCGTCCCCTAGCGGGCCAGGAGACCGTGAACGATGAACGCCTTCATTTCCCGGACGAAGGCCTCGTCCGTCTCGATGCGGCACTCGCGGAACATCTGCGGCAGGATGATGAACACCGAGTCCAGCAGCAGGCCGATGATGCGGGCGGTGATCTCCGGGTCGTGGGGCCGCAGCTCGCCCGTGGCCATGCCCTGCTCCATGACCGGCACCATGGCCGCGGCCAGAGGCTTCACGTTCTCCACGGTGAAGGCCCGGTCCACGGCCTCGCGGGACTCGTCGTTCTCGAACATGCACTGCAGCACAGGCGTGTGGATGCAGGCGTGGATGTACATGTCCACCAGCGCTTCCAGCCGCGCCGCGGCGGTGGGCTCCTGGGCGGTCTCCTCCCGCCAGCGGTCCAGCAGGCCCAGGGCCTGGTGCAGCACCAGATGCCCGAAGAAGTCCGCCTTGTCGCGGAACTCCTCGTAGAAGGTGCGCTTGCTCATGCCCGCCTCGCGGCAGATCTCCTCCACCGTGGACTTGCGGTAGCCGAAGCGCTCGAAGATTGGCAGGGCCGCGCCGAAGAGCTGGGCGCGGCGCTCGACATCATGGGGGGCCATGGGAGCTCCAGAAAACGAAAAAACAGTTAACGTTTCGTCGTGAAGGCCATAACATACGCCCTCCCTGGGCCATGTCAAGGCCCCCTGGGCGCGGATCCGTGACTACGGAACCGTCGGCAATGGGTTTCCAGCCGGGGCGGGGTTTGTTAGAATAGAGGTCCCGGTCGCCCCAGCCCCCGCGAGCGGGCTCCTGCGTCCGGGGCCGAGAGGACACCGATGACCACCCCGTCCCTTCCCAAAGCGGCGTTCCTGGCCCTGCGCCCCCAGCAGTGGATCAAGAACCTGATCCTCTTCGCGCCGCTGGTCTTCAGTCTCAACATCCACAGCCGCGAGAAGGACCTGGCCGCCCTGGCCGCCTTCGGGATCTTCTGCCTGGTCAGCAGCGCCGTGTACCTGTTCAACGACGTGGTGGACCGCGAGAACGACCGCCAGCACCCGGTGAAGCGCCATCGGCCCATCGCCAGCGGTGCCCTGCCGGTGGGCGCGGCCCTGACCCTGTGCGGGGTGCTGTTGAGCGTGTCGCTGACCGGTGCGCTCATGCTCAGTACCGGGTTCCTGAGCGCCGTGGGCGTGTACCTGGTCAACAACCTGCTCTACTCGTTCCGCATCAAGAAGGTGGTGCTGCTGGACGTGAGCAGCATCGTGCTGGGGTTCGTGGTGCGGGTGATGGCGGGCACCCTGGTGATCGGCGTGCCGGCCAGCGAGTGGCTGATCATGTGCACCATCCTGCTGGCCTACTTTCTGGGCTTCGCCAAGCGCCGCCACGAGCTGACCGTGCTGGGCGACGAGACCGCCCACCGCAAGGTGCTGGGCGAGTACAGCCAGCACCTGCTGGACCAGCTCATCATGATCTCGGCGAGCTGCGCCCTGATCAGCTACGCGTTCTACACGGTGAGCGACAAGGCCGTGAGCAGCTTCGGCACCACCAACCTGATCTACACGGTGCCCTTCGTGCTCTACGGCCTGTTCCGCTACCTCTTCCTGATCCACCAGCGCCACCGCGGCGGCGACCCCTCGCGCGTGCTGCTGACCGACGGCCCGCTGATCCTCACGGTGCTGCTGTGGCTGGGGGCGTGCATCGTCATCATCGGCGGGGGGAACGCATGAAGGCCCACGTGATCGCCCTGGTGTTCGCCCTGTGCGCCAACGCCGCCGCCAACGTGATGATCAAGGCGGGCATGCGCGCCCGCGAGGTGGACCTGGCGGACCCGGCGGGCGCCCTGCGCCTGCTGATCACCAACCCGCTGGTGGTGGGCGGCGTGCTGCTCTTCGCCCTGAACGTGGTGAGCTACAGCTACGTGCTGACGCGCATCCCGCTCTCGGCGGCGTATCCCATCATGACCGGCGGCGGCTTCTTGATCGTGGTCAGCGCGTCGGCCATCTTGTTGCGCGAGAGCCTGTCGGCGCCCCAGCTGCTGGGCATCGCCCTGATCCTGGGCGGCGTGATCCTGATCGCGTCGCAGCTGGATTGATCCCGTCCCACCCGCATCGGAAGGTATCGCCGTGAGCGACGTCGCGTCTCCGTTCCGCAAGGCCATGGTCACCGGCGGCGCCGGGTTCCTGGGCATCAACCTGGTGCGCTACCTGCTGGAGCGCGGCCACGAGGTGGTCTCGCTGGACCTGGAGCCCTTCACCTACCCGGAGCGCGACCGCATCACCGAGGTGCGCGGCGACATCCGCAACCGCGCCGATGTGGACCGCGCCCTGGCCGGCTGCGACATGGTGATCCACTGCGCGGCGGCGCTGCCCCTGTACAAGCCCGAGGACATCTTCAGCACCGACATCGACGGCACGCGCACCGTGCTGCAGGCCGCCCTGGACGCCGGCATCAAGCGCGCCGTGCACGTGAGCAGCACCGCGGTGTACGGCATCCCGGACCACCACCCCCTGCTGGAGGACGACCCCAAGGACGGCGTGGGCCCCTACGGCATCGCCAAGGTGAAGGCGGAGGAGGTGTGCGACGAGTTCCGCGCCCAGGGCATGTGCGTGCCCATCATCCGCCCCAAGAGCTTCATCGGACCGGAGCGGCTGGGCGTGTTCGCCCTGTTCTACGACTGGGCCAAGGACGGCCGCGGCTTCCCCATGATCGGCAGCGGCAACAACCGCTACCAGCTCTGCGACGTAGAGGACGTGTGCCAGGGCATCTACCTGGCCGCCACCGCGCCGGCGGACGTGGCCGACGACGTGTTCAACATCGGCGCCCGCGAGTTCACCACCATGAAGGAAGACTACCAGGCGGTGCTGGACGAGGCGGGCTTCGGCAAGCGCATCAGCGGCTTCCCGGCCAAGCCGGTCATCTGGACCCTGCGTGTGCTGGAGTCGCTCAAGCTGTCGCCCCTGTACAAGTGGGTGTACGAGACGGCCAGCGAGGACAGCTTCGTGTCCATCGAGAAGGCGGAGCGCGTGCTGGGATACGACCCCAAGCACAGCAACAAGGACGCCCTGGTGCGCAACTACCGCTGGTACCTGGAGAATCTGCACACGTTCGAGGGGGCGTCGGGGGTGTCGCATCGGGTGCCTTGGAAGCAGGGGATCCTGAAGGCGGCCAAGGTCTTCTTCTAGGCCTTGCAAGGGAGAGGAGGGGCCGGCCCGCGGGACTGCTCGCCCAAACGGTCCGTGCGCGCCGCGCCCCCCCGGACTTCTCCCTCATGAGGCTCTAGCGTCTTCCGGGCGCGGAATGGGAAGTCCCTTCCGCGCCTTTTTTCGGATATTTTTCCGGACGACGATCCTCTAGTCTCCCCCCATGACCACCACCGGCCGCCGCCGCAAGCGCACCCTCCCCCGCTGGCTCCGTGACGACGGCGTGTTCTTTGCCCGCCCCGCGGCCGTGCTCTCCGGCTACGACTCCGCCGACCTGCGCCCCGACCTGATCGCCGGCCTCACGGTGGCCGTGGTGCTGCTGCCCCAGGCCATCGCCTACGCCATGATCGCGGAGCTGCCGCCGCAGATGGGCCTGTACACGGCCGTGACGGCGGCGGTGGCGGGGGCGCTGTGGGGCTCGTCGCGGCATCTGCACTCGGGGCCCACCAACGCCACCAGCCTGCTGGTGCTGGCCACCCTGCTGACCGTGGCCACGCCGGGCACGCCGGAGTTCCTGGCCGCCGCCGGGTACCTGGCGGTGCTCGCCGGCTTCCTCAAGCTGGTGATGGGGCTGGCGCGCATGGGTGCGCTGGTGAACTTCGTGTCGGACTCCGTGGTGGTGGGGTTCACGGCGGGGGCGGCGGTGCTCATCGGCGTGAACCAGCTGCGGCACCTGCTGCGTCTGGACGTGAACAGCCACCCCATCTTCCGCGACACGGTGGTGCAGGTGGCCAACGCGCTGGGCGGCACCCACGGGCCGAGCGCGGCGCTGGGGCTGGGCACGCTGGTGCTGATCGCGGCGCTGCGCAGGTGGCGGCCGCGCTGGCCGGCGGCTCTGATCGCCATGGCGGCGGCGGCTGCGGCCACCGCAGCGTTGGACCTCACGCGGCACGGCGTGCTGGTGCTGGGCGCCCTGCCGCGCGGGCTGCCGCCGCTCACGGTGCCGCCGCTGCTGGACCTGGACCTGCTGGCGGAGCTGAGTCCGGGGGCTCTGGCCATCGCCGCCATCGGCATGGTGGAGAGCATGTCCATCTCGCGGGCGCTGGCGCAGAAGTCGGGGCAGCGGCTCAACAGCAACCAGGAGTTCGTGGGGCAGGGGCTGAGCAGCATCCTGAGCGGGTTCCTGTCCGGGTACGCGGGATCGGGCTCGCTCACGCGGTCGCAGGTGAACTACGAGAGCGGGGCGCGCACGCCGTTGGCGGCGGTGTTCTCGGGGGTGTGGGTGCTGCTGGCCGTGCTGGCGCTGGCGCCCCTGGCGGCGTTCCTGCCGCGCACGGCCCTGGCGGCGGTGCTGCTGGCCACCGCGGCGGGCATGGTGGACCGGCGGGAGATCCGCCGCGTGCTGCGCAGCTCGCGGGGCGACTCGGTCATCCTGCTGTCCACGCTGCTGGGCACCCTGCTGCTGCCGCTGGAGTTCGCGGTGCTCACGGGCATGCTCATCTCGTTCGGCCGCTACCTGATCCACACCTCCATGCCCACGGTGGACGAGGTGGTGCCCGACGAGACCCACCGCCATCTGGTGCGCCTGCGCGGGCGGCGGCCGGCGTGCCCGCAGCTGGGCATCGTGGAGATCGAGGGATCGCTGTACTTCGGCGCCGTGAACCACGTGGAGGAGCGCCTGCTGGCCCTGCGCTCCAAGCGTCCCGGCCAGGTGTTCCTGCTGCTGCGCCTGAATCGGGTGGACCACGTGGACGTGAGCGGCATCCATGCCCTGGAGGCCCTGGTGCGCCGCTACCGCGACCGCGGCGGCGACGTGTACCTGGAAGGCGTGCGCCCCGCCGTGCTGCACCTGATGAGCGTGAGCGGGTTCTTGAAGTTCCTGGGTCACGAGAACCTGCTGCGCAAGGAAGACCCCATCGGGCACCTCTTCCGCAAGGTGCTGCATCCGGGCATCTGCATCTACGAGTGCGAGGAGCGCGTCTTCGCCGAGTGCCACGCCCTGCCCAAGCACACCGAGAGCGTGGACGCTGACCTGATCCGGAACATGGAGACCGGCAAGGTGCCGTCGCTGCGGCCCAGCGAGCTCAAGGCCCGCCTGGACGACGCCCCCGACGGCGTGTGCGTGGTGGACGTGGGCGAGCGGCGCGAGTTCGAGCGCGTGCACATCGCCGGCGCCCGCAACGTGCCGCTGCCGCGCCTGGCGGGCGGCGGCGCGGACCTGCCGCGCGACCGCACGCTGATCCTGGTCAGCCGCATCGGACGACGCAGCACCATGGCCGCGCACCTGCTGCGCTCCCAGGGCTACACCGACGTGCGGAGCCTGGAGGGCGGCATGCTGGCATGGGAGGCGGCGGGGTTCCCCATGGGCGTGGAGTGAGCCCGGCTCCACGTGCCGATCGATCTGATGGAGAACGCCCCGTGCTGCATGGGGACCTCCTGCGGCGGCACGGGTGGGGGGAACGCGGGCTTCGTGCTACCATACCCCGGCCCGATCGGAACCGCCACGCACCCACGGCCTCCGGAGACCCTCATGACCGCATCGCCAGGCCAGCCCTGCCCCAACTGCGGAGAGCCCGCGGCCTCGCCCTTCTGTCCGACATGCGGGGAGTCGCAGACGCCGCCGCTGCTGTCGGTGGGCGCGTGGCTGCGCGAGACCGCATCGGAGCTGCTGGCGGTGGACGGGCGCGTGTTCCGCACGCTGCGGGCCCTGCTGTTCTCCCCCGGCACGCTGGACCAGGAGTGGGCCCGCGGCCGTCGCCGGCCGTACCTCGGCCCCACGCGCCTCTACCTGATCGCGGCGGCGTTCCTGTTCTTCGCGGCGGCGCTGGTGCCGGAGCAGGGAAGCCCCATCGCTTCGTTCGCGTCGGGATGGATGCAGGGCGGGACCAGCGATCAGCTTTCGCCCCTGGCCAAGGCCGAGGCCGTGGACAAGGTGGCCGGCTGGGTGGAGGCCTCGCTGCGCTGGCTGCTGCTGTTCGGCATGGTGCCGGCGCTGGCGGGCCTGTCGCGGCTGCTGCTGGGCCGCCGCGGCGACTACTTCGCCCAGCACATCACGGCCTCGCTCCACATCCACGCGGTGATGTTCCTGCTGCTGGGCGTGCTGCTGCTCACGCTCAAGGCGCTGGGCCTGGGGTCCACCCCCGACGCCACCGACATCTGGGGCATGGCCGTGGTGCAGCCCCTGGTGCTGGTCTCCGCGCTGGTCCTCTACCGACGCGTGTTCCGCCGCGGCTGGCCGTCCACGGTGCTGCGGTTGGCGGGGGTGTACCTGGGGTACATGACGGTGATGGTGGTGGTGGCGGCGGCGATGGTGCTGGCGGCGGCGCCGCGGTAG
>DAOTGJ010000045.1:9837-24814 GCA_035447065.1 Candidatus Krumholzibacteriia bacterium | reverse complement strand
GCGGAGCCTAGTACTTGTAATCGTCCGTCTTGAACGGCCCCTCCACGGGCACGTTCAGGTACTTGGACTGCTCCGTCGTCATCCTGGTGATCACGCCGCCGAAGCCGCGCACCATCTCCGCCGCCACCTCTTCGTCCAGCTTCTTGGGCAGGACGGTCACGGTGATGGGCGCGCTCTTGGTGTCCGCCCACTTCTTCTCGTACAGGTGCATCTGCGCGAGCACCTGGTTGGCGAAGGAGCCGTCCATCACCCGCGAGGGGTGGCCGGTGGCGTTGCCCAGGTTGACCAGGCGGCCCTCGCTGAGCAGCAGGATGAAGTCGTCGTCGTTCTTGTCGTCGCGGTGGATCTTGTGGACCTGGGGCTTGATCTCGGTCCACTTGTAGCGCTTGCGCAGGCCGGCCGTGTCGATCTCGTTGTCGAAGTGGCCGATGTTGCACACCACGGCGCCGCTCTTCACCGCCGCCATCATGTGGATGTCGCACACGTTGGTGTTGCCGGTGGTGGTGACGATGAGGTCCGTGTTGGCCAGCAGCGCCGTGTTCAGGCCCTCCGGCGTGCCGGTGTTGACGCCGTCCTTGTAGGGCGAGACCACCTCGTAGCCGTCCATGCAGGCCTGCATGGCGCAGATGGGGTCGATCTCGCTCACGCGCACGATCATGCCCTCCTGCCGCAGGCTCTGGGCCGAGCCCTTGCCCACGTCGCCGTAGCCGATGACCAGGGCCTTCTTGCCCGCCATCAGGATGTCGGTGCCGCGCTTGATGGCGTCGTTGAGGCTGTGACGGCAGCCGTACTTGTTGTCGTTCTTGCTCTTGGTCACCGAGTCGTTGACGTTGATGGCGGGCACCTTCAGCTCGCCCTTCTTGACCATGTCCTGCAGGCGGTGCACGCCCGTGGTGGTCTCCTCGGTGATGCCGTGGATGCGGTCCAGCATGGCCGGGTACTTGTCATGGACCATGGCGGTCAGGTCGCCGCCGTCGTCCAGGATCATGTTGGCGTCCCAGGGCTTGCCGTCCTTGAGGATGGTCTGCTCGATGCACCACTCGCCCTCCTCCACCGTCTGCCCCTTCCAGGCGTACACGGCGGTGCCGGCGGCGGCGATGGCCGCGGCGGCGTGGTCCTGCGTCGAGAAGATGTTGCAGCTGGACCAGCGCACCTCGGCGCCCAGCTCCACCAGGGTCTCGATCAGCACGGCGGTCTGGATGGTCATGTGGATGCAGCCCAGGATCTTGGCGCCGGCCAGGGGCTTCTCGCCGCTGTACTTGCGGCGCAGGGCCATCAGGGCGGGCATCTCCTTCTCGGCCAGGGCGATCTCGCGGCGGCCGAAGTCGGCCAGGCCGATGTCGGCGACCTTGTAGTCCACGGTCTTGGTGTTCTCGGTCATGCGGTGGTCCTCCACAGGCTCTCGTGCACGCAAACGTTCAACCGCTCTCAAACCCCATTTCAAGAGCCGCAGAAACCCGAACTGTTCAGGGATCGGCCGGATCCCGGCCGATCTGGAGAGGAGAAATCTAGCATCAACCGGCCCGCGGCGCCAACCGCCGCCGGGATCAGAGCTTGGCGGCGATGTCGCGCACCACCGGCCCCAGCCCGTCCAGGATGAGCTGCACGGCGATCACCGTGACCAGCAGGCCCATGAGCTTCTCCACGATGCGCATGCCCGTGTTGCCCAGCCGCCGGAGCACGCGGTCGGCCCCGGCCAGGATGGCGGCGGTGGCCGCCAGGATGATGAGCACGGCCACGCTGACCAGCAGCGTCCCCTCCACGCCCTCGCCCTGGGACTGCAGGATCATCACCGTGGTGATGGACCCCGGCCCCGCGATGAGCGGGATGGCCAGGGGCGTGACCGACGGATCCTCGTGCTCCTCGTGCTCCGGCCCGGGCACCCGCGCCTCCTGGCCGATGCCCGTGCGCCAGCGCCGCGGCCGGCTCTGGAGCATGTCCAGACCGATCCCGAAGAAGATCACCCCGCCCGCGATGCGGAAGGCGTGCACCGTGATCCCGAACAGCTCCAGGAGCTGATGCCCGAACCACGTGAACGCCAGCAGCACGCAGAACGCCACGGCCAGGGCCCGCGCCAGGGTGCGGCGCTTGCGGCGGGCGTCCATGCCGGCGGTGAGGCCGCTGTAGAAGGGGATGCAGCCCAGGGGGTCGATGACCGCGAAGAGCGAGGAGATCGAAAGCGCGAGGAACGAGAACATGGGGGGCCACCTCCAACGGGCCAAGCCGCGGAAGATAGCCCCCCAGGGGCGGAAGGCAAGGTCAGTCCTCGACCAGCCCCAGCTCCCCGCTCAGATCCCGCGGCGGCATGGGCCCGTCCACGGGATTGCGGTCCATCAGGTACCAGTCGAACCAGTCCAGGGTGCGCGTGGCCAGGTCCATGCGCCCGAAGCGCTTGCTGTTCCCGTGGCCCTCCCCCGGATACCACACCAGGCGCACGGCGGGGTGGCCGGCCACCTTCAGGGCGCGGTAGAGCTCCTGGCTCTGGCTGGGGTGCACGCGGGTGTCGCTGTCGCCGTGCATGATGAGCAGCGGCGTGCGGCTCTTGGCCGCGTGGGCGATGGGGCTGCGCTCGCGCATGAGGTCCCAGCTCTGGTCCACCGTGGCGCCCATGTGGACCAGCTCGTCCTCCAGGGGGATGTCCGTGAGGTAGCGCTTGCTGACCAGGTCGCTCACGCCCACGAAGCCGGCGCCGGCGGCGAAGCGGTCCGAGTAGTAGGTGCTCAGCCAGTAGGTGGCGTAGCCGCCGTAGGAGCCGCCGGTCACGCCCACGCGGTCGCGGTCCGCCACGCCCAGCGCCACCAAGTGGTCCACGCCGTCCACGATGTCGTCGAACTCCTTGCCGGCCGGATCGCCGAAGCTGCTGGCCGCGAACGCCAGGCCGCGGCCCGTGCTGCCCCGGTAGTTGGGCATGAGCACGGCGTAGCCGCGGGCGGCCGCGGCCTGGCCCAGCTCGGCGTAGCGGCTCACCCAGCCGTTGGCCAGGTGCGACTCGGGACCGCCGTGCACGTCCACGATCAGGGGCGCGGGGCCGTCGCCGTGCAGCGGATGGATCAGGATGCCCTCGATCTCCAGGCCGTCGCGGGCGGTCCAGCGCACCACCTCCTGGCGGGCCAGGTCCACGTCGGCCAGCCAGGGGTTGTGGTGCGTGAGACGGAGCAGATCGTTCCCGCCGCGCCAGGCGTAGAGCTCGCGGGGAGTGGCGGGGTCGTGGGCCACAAGGACGGCGGTCTTGGCGCCGGGACGCACGGCGGGCATGGCCACGATGGCGGGGCCGTCGTACACGGTCTTGCGGGCGGACCAGTCGCGGTCCGCGCGCACCTCGGCCAGCACGGTGGCCGTGCCCTGGTCCGCCTGCACCAGCAGGGTGCGGCCGTCGCGCCAGGCCACGTGGCGCAGGTGGCCCTGGTAGTCGTCGGGGGTCAGGTCGCGGGTCCCGCCGGTGGCCACGTCGGTGAGCCAGAGGGTGCTGGTGCTGTGGTCGTTCACGGTGGCGGCGCCGGTCCAGGCCAGCTTGGCGCCGTCGGGGCTGAGGCGCAGGTCGCCCAGCTTGCCGGGCACGTCCACCACGCGGCGGTAGGAGCCGTCGGCCAGATCCAGCACGTAGGCGTCCTGCTGCATGTAGCGGGCGTCCACCAGGTTGCGCTCGCTGGCGCCGAAGACCAGGCGCCCGCCGTCCGCGGCGGCGTGGAGCTGCCACACGGCCAGGCCGTCCACCAGGGTCTCGGGCGCCGGGATCTCCCCGCCGCGGGTGAAGGCCACGCGGCGCAGCGGCCGCGCGCGCAGGTCCTCCTCGAACCAGCGCGGGAGCTGCTTCTTCTCGCGCAGCCCCTCGTAGTGCTCCGGCTCGGGCTCGGTGTCCACGTAGAAGAGCGACGCGCCGTCGGCGCTCCAGCAGTAGGCGCCCACGCCGGTGGGGCTGGCCGTGGCCGGCAGCGCCTCGCCGCCGTGCACGGGGATGACCCACACCTGGGTCTCGGCATCCTGGCCGCGCTTCATGGTGAAGGCCAGGAACCGGCCGTCGGGCGAGAAGGATGGATCGCCCACGCTCACCTCGCCGGTCACGAACGGACGCGGCTCGCTCCTGCCGTCGGTGGCCACCACCCAGAGCCGGCTCCAGGCGCCGCCGGCGGGTTCGTCCAGGGCCCGGTTCACGCTCACGGTGTAGGCGGCCAGCCGGCCGTCGGGCGAGAGGTCGCAGGCGCGGACCTGCTCGATGTCCAGGAGCTTCTCGATGGTCAGCGGCGCGGCGGCGGCCAGGGCCGCGCAGCCCAGCAGGCCGAGGGCGAAGATCAGGGCACGGCGCATGGGGTCCTCCGGGTCGGGGTGACGGTTCCTTGGTCCACCCAGGCTAGAAATCCGCGGCGGATTCGTCAATTGCAGGCGGGAACTCGCATCGGCGCAATGAGATCCCGATGTCATTAGACATGTCTAACATTCCCCTTGCCCCTCCGTTCGGCAACGCCTAGCTTCGCGCTGGGAGTCCCTCTCCCCCCGCCAGATCCCGCAACCTCAGATCCGGAGGACCCGGCATGAGCCCGATCCATCGCCTCGCCCTGATCTCCAGCCTCTGCTCCCTGGCGGCCGTCGCTCTCGCGTCCGACCGCCCCGCCGTGCCCGGCGGCATCGACGACAAGCCCTACCTGGGCCGCGGCGGCGCCTCCGTCGTCATCGGCGGCTACATGGACCACGAGTTCGAATGGCTGGAGGACGGAGGCAACACCTTCGACCAGCACCGCTTCGTGCCCTTCCTGACCGCCCACGTCTCCGACCGCGTGAGCGTGTCCATGGAGCTGGAGCTGGAGCACGGCGGCAACCCGGACGCCGGCGGCGAGATCAAGCTGGAGTACGGCGTGATGGACTACCGCCTGCGCGACGGCCTCAGCTTCCGCGGCGGCGTGATCCTCTCGCCCCTGGGCCTGTTCAACCTGCGGCACGATTCGCCCCTGAACGACCTCACGGAGCGCCCCACCGTCAACCGCCAGATCATGCCCTCCACGTTGAGCGAGTCCGGCATGGGCTTCTTCGGCACGTTCTATCCGTCCGACGACGCCGTGCTGAGCTACGAGATCTATCTGGTCAACGGCTTCGACGAGGGCGTGCTCTCCGGCAACGACGGCGGCAAGAAGCTGCGCGTGCGCGACGGCCGCGGCAGCCAGAAGTCGGACAACAACGAGAACAAGGCCCTGGCCGGCCGCCTGGGCTGGAGCCCGGCCCTGGGGCTGGACTTCGGCGCCAGCGTGCACACGGGCAAGTACGACGACCTGGGCGAGAAGAACCTGAGCATCGTGGGCCTGGACGGCACCGCGCGCCTGGGGAATCTGGACCTGCGCGGCGAGCTGGGCCTTGTGAGCGCCGACGTGGACCGGACCGCCGAGCCCGCCCTGGCCGAGTCCCAGCGCGGCCACTACCTGGAGGCCGCCTACCACGTGCTCCACGACCGCTTCCTGGCGGGCTCCGTGGTCACCCTGGTGGTGCGCCACGACCTGGTGGACTACGACACCGACGTGGACGGCGACCAGGAGCAGGGCCTCACCCTGGGCGCGAACTTCCGCCCCACGGAGGAGACCGCCTTCAAGCTGGACTGGACGCGCACCTGGTCCACCGCCCGCGGCGCCACCGAGAAGGACGACGGCCGCGACCGCGTGTTCTTCTCCTTCGCCACCTACTTCTAGGCGGGGACGGGCATGAGGACCGCAGGGATCATCCTCACGGCGGCGGCCGGGCTCCTGCTCGCCGCCGCCGCTCCGGCCGAGACGCCCGCCTGGCGCCAGATCACGGTGTTCCGCCCCCACGACCAGGCGGTGGCCGAGGCCTTCGCCGCCGCCGACACCGCCTGGGCCGAGACCTGGCATCCCGACGACGCGGAGCGCCTCGCCCTGGCCGACGCCCTCGGCGATGCCGTGCCGGAGCCCGAGTTCACCTTCCACCGCGCCTCCGGTGACGGCCACGATCTGGGCTGGGTCCTGATCCTGGACGAGCTCGGGCTGCACGAGCCCATCACCCACCTGATCAAGGTGGGGCCCGACCGGCGCGTGGAGGAGGTGCAGGTGCTGGTGTTCCGCGAGACGCGGGGCGATCAGATCAAGCGGCCCCGGTTCCTGAAGCAGTTCCGGGGCCGGCAGGCGGGCGATCGTCTGGAGGTGGGCCGCGACGTGGACGGCGTGACCGGCGCCACGTACAGCTCCCGGGCCATCGCGCGGGGCGTGCGCAAGGCCCTGGCCCTGGTGGAGGCGCGGTATCCGCGCCCCAGGGACCTGGCCGCGGATCAGCGGTAGCGGCGCTTCAACGTGCTCCAGTCCAGGGCCTCGTTGGCCACGAACTGCTCGCAGTCCGGGGCGATGCGGAAGGCCACCAGGCCGTCCTCCTGGCTGTGCGGCGCCAGAGGCCAGGCCTGGTAGAGGCGCGCGAAGCCGTCGTAGGTGTAGCCGCCCTGGGTGGACGGAGTGAGCCGCACCATGACCTCGGCGTCGGGGTCGGGCAGCAGCACCTCCACGGAGGCCAGGTGGATCACGTCGGAATCGTTGGGCGTCAGGGCGCCCTGCGCGTTGGTGATGCTCACGTTGAGCTCGTCGTCCGGCAAGAGGTCCATGCCGTCGACGAGCTGGGTGCTCAGCAGCGTGCCGCCGTCCACCAGCACGGCGCCGGCGTTCCAGCTCAGCACGGCCCGGCCGGTGGGATGGAGGATCACCAGATGCAGCGTCACCGTGAGGAGGCTGTCCGTGTTGGCGTAGCACGTGGGCGCGGGCTCGCCCAGCTTGACGGCCGGCACGAAGGTGATGATGTCCGAAGTCTGGGCCGCGGACGGGACGGCGATCAGACCGAGCAGCGCGGCGACGAGGATCTTGCGGGTCATGGCACGACCTTCCGTGGGTGCGACGGGCGAGTCCAAGCCGTGATATAGGCGCACGCCGACGATCCGTCAAGCCTGCACATGGAACGTCCGCACGTGCTGGGGAGCGTCGTCGCCCCGGGGGAAATCCAGGGGCGGGCTCCACTCGGCCACGCGCGGGAACACGGCCTCCAGCTCGCGGCGGTAGCGGACGTGGTCGCCGCCCCGGTGGTTGTTGGCGAAGACCGCCCGGCCGCCCGGCCCCAGCAGGGCCGCCACGCCGCCGGCCATGGCCGCCCACTCCTGCTCCACCTGGAAGCGGCCGCCCTCCCGGCTCGACGCGAACACCGGCGGATCGCAGACCACCAGATCCAGGGGCGCGTGGTCCGCGGGCCGCTCCCCCTTGCGACGGAGCTGGCGCTCCAGCCAGCGGCGCACGTCCTCCCGCACGAACTTGCCGCGCCCGCCGGCCTCCAGCCCGTTGGCCGCGAAGTTGCGCTTGCCGGTCTCCAGGGCCGCCTTGGCCAGGTCCACGGAGAAAGCCACCTCCGCCCCGCCGGCCACCGCCGCCACGCTGAACGAGCAGGTGTAGCTGAAGAGGTTGGCCACGCGCAGCCCCGCCGCCAGAAGCTGCACGCGGCGGCGGGCGTCGCGCTGGTCCAGGAAGAGTCCGGTGTGCTGGGTCTCGGTCAGGCTGATCTCGTAGGCCAGGCCGTGCTCGCGGACGGCGAAGCGCGCGGGCGGCGGCTCGCCGAAGACCGTCACCTCGGTCACCAGGCCGCGCCGGTGCGGGTTGCGGCGATGGGTGCGCAGGGTGCCGCCGCGCACGCCGTGGTCGCGGGCCAGGCGGTCCAGCACGGGGTCCAGAGCGGCGCGGGCGGCGTCGGCGTCGGCGTCCTCGTCGAACCACACGGCGTCGGCCCAGGGGCCGTACACGTCCACGGCGGCGGGCAGGTCCGGCAGCTCGTCGCGGTGGACGGCGCGCCAGGCGTCGGTCACCGCGGGCAGCCAGCCGACACGGCGCTCCAGGGCCAGGGCGGGGTCGTCGGGGCGCGGGTCGTCGAACCAGACGGGCGCCGGGTCGCGCAGCGGCGCGGCGATCTCCGGCCAGCGCACCTCCGCGCAGTGCAGGGCCAGCCGCGGCCAGGGCGCGCCGCCGCGCTCCGCATCGCCCAGCAGGGGCACGCCCGCGGCGGCGGCGTGGCGGCGGATCTGATGGGTGCGGCCGCGGCGGATCTCGGCGCGGTAGCGATGGAAGGCGCCGGCGGGTCCCAGCGGCGCGAAGGCGGTGGCGGCGGGCTTGCCGTCCAGGGGAGTCTGATCGAGCCAGGGCTCGGGGCGGGCGTGGGCCGACAGGAACTCGTAGACCTTCACCGCGCCGCCGTCCTCGTGCACGCGCTGGGCGCGGGCCGACGCCGCCGCGTCCTTGGCCAGCAGCAGCACGCCGCTGGTGCCGCGGTCCAGGCGCGAGACCACGTGCACGGGCCGGTCCAGGTGCAGCTCCAGCCACTCCACGGCGCCCAGCTCGCCCTCGCGCGGCGCGTGGGTGGCCAGACCGGAGGGTTTGGCCACGGCCAGCCAGGCCTGGTCTTCGTGCAGGATCACCGCACGCGCTCCCCGCCCACCAGCAGGGCGGTGGGCCGGGCCTCGAGCCAGGCGCGCGGATCGGCGATGCGGCGCGGGTCCGTGTCCAGCACCGTGAGGTCGCAGAGCATGCCGGGGCGCAGCACGCCCAGATCGTTGCCGCGGTCCACGGCCACGGCGGCGCCGGTGGTGAAGGCGGCCACCGCCTCCTCCCAGGTCAGGCGCTGCTCCGGATACCAGCCGCCGTCCGGACGGCCGTCGGCGTCCTGGCGGGTGATCGCGGCGTGGAGGCCGGCCAGGGGATTCCAGTGCTCCACCGGCGCGTCGCTCCCGAAGGCCAGGGGCACGCCCATGTCCAGCAGGGTGCGCCAGGCGTAGGCGCCGCGCACGCGATCGGGGCCGAGCCGGGCCTCGGCCCAGGCCATGTCGCTGGTGGCGTGGGTGGGCTGCATGCTGGCGATCACGCCCAGCGTGGCGAAGCGTCCCATGTCCCCGGGATGGATGACCTGCGCGTGCTCGATGCGGTGGCGGCGGCCGCCGCGGCCCGTGGCCCCCGCGGCCTGCACCGCGTCCAGGGACGCCCGCACCCCGGCGTCGCCGATGGCGTGGATCGCGCACTGGAACCCGCGCCGCTGCACGTTGGCCACCTGCCGCGCCAGCTCCTGGGGCGCGGTCACGAAGAGGCCGCGGCGGCCGGGCTCGTCGGCGTAGTCCTCCAGCAGGGCGGCGCCGCGGCTGCCCAGGGCCCCGTCGGCATAGAACTTCATGCCCATCACGGTGAAGCGGTCGGTGGCGTCGTAGAGGTTCAGCACCTCCATGGAGCCGGGGTGCGAGCCCTCCAGGTAGACGAAGAGGCGGATGGGCAGCCGTCCCTCGCGCGCCAGCCGCTGCGCGATGTTGGCGGTGGCCGGCGCCTGGCCCATGTCGTGCACGGCGGCCAGGCCCGCGTCCGCCAGGGCGTTCAGGCCGGCCAGGAGCCAGCGCTCGCGCTCGGCGTCGGTGGGCTCGGGCAGCACGGGGTCCAGCAGATCCACGGCGTTGTCGATGAGGATGCCCGTGGGCGCGCCGGACGCGTCGCGCAGGATGCGGCCGCCGTCGGGATCGGGCGTCTTGGCGTCGATGCCCGCCAGCGCGAGCATGGCGTGGTTCACCCACGCGGCGTGCCCGTCCACGCGGCGCAGCACCATGGGGCGCGGATCCAGCCCGTCCAGGTCCGTGGCCGCCGGGTACGCGCCGCCGGGCCAGCGCGTCTGGTCCCAGCCGCGGCCGCGCACCACCTGGGCCTCGGGGTGACCGGCGGTCCAGGCCTGGACGCGGCGCATGACCTCCGGCACCGACGCGCTGCCCTCCAGCCGCACCTCCTCCGCCAGGCGCCCCACGCCGGACACGTGCAGGTGGGCGTCGTGGAGGCCGGGCAGGGCCAGCTCGCCCGGCAGCACGATGGTGGGCCACGGCATCCCCCGCGGCTTCACGTTGTAGACCTCGACGATGCGCCCGTCCTGATCCACGGCCAGGGCCTCGGCCTCGGGCTGGTCCGGGTTGCCGGTCCAGAAGACGGGGCCGGTGAGCAGGCGGATGGCGACGTCGGAGGAATCGGGGTCCACCGTGCGCGAGGCCCAGGGCTGGGCGGCGGTCGCCGCCACGCCCAAGGCCAGCACGAGGCAGCCGGTCAGTCCCATGCGGAATGCGTTCACGCCGCGCGCTCCTCTCGCCTAGTAGGGCAGGTCGTTGGTCACCGAGTCCGCGGGCGCCTGCCGCAGCAGGAACCGCTCCGGCCGCGCCGCGACCACCGCGCGCAGCCAGCCCTCGGGATAGCCCACCTCCGCGGCCCCGTCGTCGCCGCGCACGTAGCCGTCGTTGTACTTCACGAAGAGCTCGCCGGCCAGGTCGCGCCAGCGCGCGGCCACCCGCTCGCCGGCCGCGGTGCTGTAGGTGGTGAGGTAGTCGGCGGCCAGCTCGGGATCCTGCCGGTGGAGGTCCGCCGCCGCCTGCTCCACCGCCGGCTGCATGGCCAGGAAGCGTCCCTCCAACTCCTGCTGCGCGCCGCGGATGTCGGTGATCATGCGCTCGTACTTCAGGGACGCGTAGTTGGCCACCACGTTGAACACCCACCAGGCCGAGTCCCAGCTGAAGGTGCCCAGGCTGCCCCGGGTGTACGACTCCGGCAGCGCCGTCACCCCGGCATACAGCGGGAACCACACGGTCGTGGCGGTGTCGTCCACGCCGTACCACTGGCAGCCGCCCACCGGGTCCGGCAGGTCCGCCCGGCACTGGGCGATCATGCTGAAGCCCGTCTGCTGCGTGGAGATGGGGCGCTCCCAGGAGTAGGTCTCGCCGTCCAGCTCCCAGGCCATGGGCCGCCAGCGGTTGGGGCAGCCGAAGGCGCCGGCGTCCAGGCCGGCGGTCATGTCGTAGTCCGTGCCCTCGTAGTGGTCGCGCATGAGCGCCATCACGTCGGCCAGGGCCAGCTTATGGTCGGGGCGGATCCAGAGGGGATAGCGCTCGGCGTCGGGATCGCCGCGGTGATAGGCCGGATCGAAGGAATCCGCCTGCGACGGCGCCGCGCGCCGGAACAGGCTCCACACGCGCGTGGCGGTGTAGCGGCGCTTCTGCGCGTTGGCGGGGTCGTAGACCGCACGGAAGTCCAGGGGGCCGTCGGCCGGCGACCACCAGCCGTGGGCCTGCGCCACGTCGAAGATGTTGTCGGAATACAGCGTGGTCTTGGGCTCGTCCGTGGGGAACACGCCGATGCGCGCCGCGTTGGCGTGGGCGCTGATCATGCCGTCGGGCACGCGCCGCGCCACCCACACCGCGCCCTTCACGCCCTTGCCCGCGCCGATCATCTCCACCAGCCACACCTCGCGCGGGTCGCAGATGGAGAACGACTCGCCGGTGCTGCGGTACCCGTGCGTCTCGATCAGCCCGATCAGCACGTCCACCGCCTCCCGCGCCGTGGCCGCGCGCTGGAGGATCAGGGTCATGAGGTTCCAGTAGTGCAGACCCTCGTCCGGATTGTGCAGCTCCGGCCTGCCGTCGAAGGTGGTCTCGGCCACGCTCACCTGATGCTCGTTCATGAGGCCGGTCACCGTGTGCGAACGCGCGGGCCAGGGGATGGAGGCGTGCAGGTCGCCGTTCCAGTGGCGCACCTCCTGCACGTCGCCGGGCGCATGGTCCGCGCCGGGGCGCTGCCGCAGGATGGGGTGGAACACGCCGTCGCACGTGTAGGTGATGAAGGCCGACCCGTCGGCCGACGCTCCGGGCGTGACCAGGAGGTTGGTGCAGGCGGCGGCGGGCACGGCGAGCAGGAGCAGCAGGGCGCAGGCGATGCGTTTCATCCGGGGTCCTCCGATGGCATGGGGAGCCCCATCCTACGCGTTCGCACCGCCTTCGTCTCGCGGAAAAGGAGCGGCGGATCCGCCGGACCGCCCGGTCGGCGGATCCGCCACGGCCGTCTACTTCACCAGCGTCATGCGGACGAGCCCTGTGCCGGTCGGGGTGGCGATCCGGCCCAGGTACGTCCCGCTGGGAAGGCGACGTCCGGTCTCGTCCACCGCGGTCCACGGCACGCGGTGGGTTCCGGCCTCCAGCAGGCCCTCGTGCAGCACGGCCACGCGCCGGCCGTCCAGGGCGTGCACGGTGAGGCGCACCGGCGCGGCGTCGGCCAACGTGAAGGCCAGCTCCGTGCGCGGGTTGAAGGGGTTCGGGGCGCTCTGCAGCGCCAGGGCCCGCGGCGCGAACCCGTCCACGGACGTGCCCTGGCTCTCGGCCAGGGGCAGGGCCACCGCGTAGATGCGGTCGCCCGTGTTGAAGAAGTTCCCGTTGGCGGCGTTGCCGGCGATGTAGAACGTGACGTCCCCGCTGCCCGCCGGCGGCGACGTCCACCGTACCGTCCAGGTGTTGGAGCCGGTCTGGCCGTTGTTGGTGCCGGCGCTGGTGTGCTTGATGTACGTGCGCCCGAAGACGCCGCCGGTGCTGGTCTGGGTGTTGACGTCGGTGGTGGCGAGCGTCCCGGTGAAGGTGTCCGTGCCGTCCAGCACCGTCATCTCGAAGCCCCAGCGCTGGGCCGCGGGATCGCTGAGCGAGACGGTGAGGTCGTACGTGGTGTCGGGATCGTACGCGCTGGGGATGTTCACGATGTCCAGCACGCCGGTGCCGGAGTTCAGCGGGAAGTCGGCGTGACAGCCCGTGCAGTTGCCCTCGCCCGGCGCGTTGGTCAGTCCGTCCAGCGGACCGCTCGAGAAGGCGGCGGCGGTGGCGGCGCTCAGGCAGAGGGCCGCGGCGAGGATCGAGAACCGTCGGAGCATGGCAGGGGTCCTTTCGCTCAGTTGTCCGGCGCCCCGGCGGCGATCCAGGCGCGGATCGTCTCCAGGGCGGCGGGAGGGAGCGACGTGCCCGTGGGCGGCATGGTCTGTCCGTACGTCCCGCCGCCGCTCAGCTTGTCGAAGAGCACGGAGGCGTCCGGATCACCGGCCACGACGCGCACGGCGCCGTACGTGGGCGAGGTGGCGCCGACGAGGGCGGCATGGCTCTGACCCGCACGCAGGTCCAGCCCGCCGTTGCCGCCGGCGCCGTGGCAGCCGACGCAGTTCCCGTCGAAGATGGGCTGGACGTCGGCCTGGAAGGAGAGCGTCTCCTCCGGCGCCGGGGCCGTGACAGGCTCGCCCAGATCGCTGCAGCCCGCGGTGGCGAGGGCCGCGAAGATGAGGCCGACGAGCAGGCGACGAGTCATCGTGAGGTCTCCCCGCCACGAGGATGCGCCACGATCATCACCCGGACGAGCTGCTCGTCGGCCAGCTTCAGCATGAGGAACTTGGGCCGCGGGATGTCGTGGGCGGCCAGCGACACGGGGAACTCCGTCTCCGCGATCACCGCGCCGTCGTCCCGCTGGCGCAGCGTCACGCCGGCGCTCAGGGGCCGCGTCACGCCGTGGAGCTCCAGCTCCCCTGCCACGTCCAGCTCCACGGCGCCGCCGGGGGCGAGCCGCGTCGGCCGCGCCGACGTCACCGACGTCAGCCGGAACGCCGCGGTGGGGAAGCGGTCCGTGTGCAGATGGTTCTCGCGCATGTGGGTGTTGCGCAGGCCGATGCCGGTGTCGAACGAGCCCGCGTCCACGGTCAGCACGGCCGTGAAGCCGCCCGCCAGGTCCAGCGGATCGAAGACCGCGCTCCCCCGCACCTGATCCGTGCGTCCCTCGAACGACTCCATGGGCGCCTTGGACTCGAAGACCACGTGCGACTCTCCGCCGGGGGCCACCACGTACTCCGCGGCCGCGGCCCACGCGGCCGTCGCGCTCAGGATCAGGGTCAGGACGATGGCTCTCATGTCCGCCTCCCTCAGAACAGGACGTGCAGCACGGCCTCGCCGCGCCAGCGGTCGACGGCCTCCACGCGGGGGCCGGGGGTGGGATCCTCACGCACTCCCTGGACCAGCACGCCCGCGTGGGGCGTGAGCAGGGCGTCCACCGCCAGGCTCCAACGCTCGCGCATGCCGGTCTCGCGGTCGCGGTCCGGATCCTGGAAGCCGTAGCCGGCCACCAGGTCCACGCCGCGCCGCACGTTGAGCGACGCCTGGTGGGTGACGGCGCGGCCGCGCTCGCCGCCGTCGCGGGACTCGTCCACCTGCCACAGCCAGGCCAGCCGCCCGCGCGCCACGGCGCCGAAGCCGGCCGTGGCCCGCTGCGGCGTCCCGAAGCCCGCGCGCCGCAACGTGGATACGCCCAGCGCCACGTTCAGGCCCGCCAGCCGGCGCCAACCGGCCACCCGCACCGCATGGCTGTCGCCGTGATCGCCGCCGCCGAAGAGGCCGGCCTGCACGTCCAGCCCCAGCGGCCGCCAACCCAGCTCCACGCCGTCGGCCAGCAGCCGTGCGGGGTCGTTGGCGCCGTCGGGGGCGAGCAGGTGGCGGCGGGCGGGGAGCTGATGATCGGCGAAGCGCCAGCCGTAGGCGGGTTCGAGCCGGCCCGCGCGCACGTGGCCGCCGCGCGGGAGGACGCGCGCGGCGCCGTAGGCTTCGCCCAGGCCGGCCCGGGTCTGTTCCCATTGGAAGGAGATGCGGTCGTCCAGATCGGCGCCCACGTAGAAGTCGGACTGCATCACCAGCAGGAGATCGCGGTCGTCGTTGGTGCGGGACACCAGCACGCGCAGGTCGCCGCCCACGCGCACGCCCGGCGCGATCTCGGGGTCGAAGGCCTCCTCGCCGGCTGTGGCGGCGAGTTCCGTCGGAACCAGGAACTGACCTGCGTAGGACGTCCGCAACCCCCCGCCCGAGAGGTTGTCGTGACACAGGATGCAGCTCTGGCCGTAACGGGCGGCGTAGCGAGGCAAGGCATCCGCCGTTCCCGCCACCGCCAGCACGACGAGGAGGACCATCGTTCTCTTCACGCCTTCCTCCGGCAGGTGCTCATGCCGAAGAGGCTGTAGGCCGGGCAAGTGCCCAGCAATCCGGTCAGCAGCGGCAGCGCGCCGATCCACGCCCACACGGGACCCCCGGCCACGGCCCAGACGACCAGGGCCGCCCCCAGCACCAACCGCACCATCCGATCCATGCTTCCGACGTTCCGCATGC
>DAOTGJ010000045.1:0-9737 GCA_035447065.1 Candidatus Krumholzibacteriia bacterium | reverse complement strand
GACCGTGATGCGGCCGCGGCTGAGCTGCACCACGCCGCGCTTCTCGAAGCACTTGAGCAGGCGGCTCACCACCTCGCGCGCGGTGCCCAGATCCGCGGCCACCGCCTCGTGGGTCAGCGCCAGCTCGGCGGCGCCGGCGCGGGCCACACGGTCGGTGAGGTAGCCGGCCAGGCGGCGGTCCATGCGCTGGAACGCCACCTCCTCCACCAGGGTCATCATGGCCACCATGCGGTCCGCGAGCTTGGCGTGGATGAAATCGCGGAACGCTGTGCTGGTCTCCATCCAATGGCGGAAGAGGTCCCGGCTGTAGACCACGGCGCGCAAGTCGGTCTCGGCCTGGGCGTCCACGGGGCTGTCGTCGCCGGACAGCAGGCAGAGCACGTTCACGGTGCAGCACTCCCCCGCGTCCACGGTGTAGAGCGTGATCTCGCGGCCGTTCCCGCCCGTCTTGGCGACGCGCAGGGTGCCTTCCACCACGAACGCGAAGACGTCCACCCGGGAGCCCGGCCTCAGGAAGGCCTGGCCCGCCTTGAGATCCACCACGCGCCCGCACTCGGCGAACTGTCGGTGGAGCTCCGGATCGGGGCCGAAGCCTGGGGCGAAGGTGCGGATCAGGGCGTCGGGAACAGCGGACATGGGTTCTCCTCGGATGTGGCGGGCCATGGTCCGATGGTAACGCCTCCAAGGCCGAATTGCACGCCCCTCTCGCACGAGGGCCGTCGCGGAGGATCCTCCCCCGCGACGGCCCCGGACCATCCCCTGGTGATCCTCGATCACTTCATGAGCGTCAGCTTCAGGCTCCGCTGCGTTCCCCCGGCCCGCAGCACCGCGAAGTACGTGCCCGACGCGGCGGCGCGGCCGCGGTCGTCCGCGCCGTCCCAGGCCACCTCGTGCTCCCCGCGCGTCTGCACGGCATCCAGCAGGGTGCGCACCACGCGACCGCGCTGATCGTGGATCCGCACCACCGCGCGCTGATCCGCCGCCAGGGTGTAGGAGATGGTGGTGACGGGGTTGAACGGGTTGGGCGAGGCGCCCCGAAGGCCGGTGACGAAGACCGGCGCATCCTCCGCGCCCGTGGCCGTGAGCTGTAGCGACGCCGTGGCCATGACCACCGGCGCCGCGCGCCCCTGGGCCGCCCAGGCGTCGTGCAGCTGCTGGCCGTAGTCGTTGGTGGTGTTCCCGTCGCGCAGGAACTCCACGTACTCCTTGCTGATGGACTGGTAGTAGAGGGTGACGTCCACCGTCTCGGCGTCGTACGGCAGGGTGAAGTGGGTGTCGTCCCAGTACTGCCCGTCGGCGTAGACGTAATCCACCGGCGGCGACTGCACGGTGGTGAACGCGGCGTTGGTGAAGCCGCGGGGCGGGATGCGGTTGTCCAGGTACACGGTGTCGTTCAGCACGAAGTGGAACGACGGCCCCGCCGGGATCCCCAGCAGCGATCCCAGGCGCGTGCTCGTGCCCGGTTCGATGTGGTAGATCTTGGCGTCCTGGTCCAGGCTCAGCTCGCCCGTGGCCGCATCGTACGCGCCGGATTCGTAGACCAGCGCCCCGCCCAGGTCGTACGCCTTCACGTTGAGCCAGATGCGTCGGCCCTCGGGGTAGCCCGACGGCAGCTTGTGGCCCGTCTCGTTGATCACCCTCACGTTCACTCCCGGCGCGCCCAGCTCCTCCTCGCTGAGCTCCAGCGTGGCGGCCTTCTGCAGCATGCCGGTCACGCGGACCTTGGCGGCGGCCAGCAGCGCCGGGTCGGTCTCTCCGGCGTAGAAGTCCGGGATGATGTCCGGCACGAAGTGGTTGCCGCCGGTCAGGTCATGCGCGCCGATGTCCGTGCGGTTGGGGCCGCCCAGGGCGCCCTGGCCCGTCACGTCGGCCATGTGGCAGTCCTCGCAGCTGGACACGATGCCGTCCGGCTTGCCGCCCGCGAACTGCGGCGCGTACACGCCCCCCGCCGCGTAGGCGCTCACGCTCCACTCGCTGTACGTCCGCTCCACCGGGAACATGTCGCGCTTGTCGCCGGTGGGGTGGGGCGCGTCCAGGGGAGCGGGCTCGTAGAGGCCGGGCTCGGCGCCGGCCAGGAACACGGGGTTGCTCACGTCGTGGCAGGTGCCGCAGAGATCGCTGCTGCGGTGGAAGGCCGAATCCAGGAAGAGATGATTGGCCTGGGCGTCGGCGTAGGGTCCGCGCCGCACCGGATCGGGATCCAGCACGAACTGCCCGTTGCCATGGCCGGAGGGCACGGCCTCCAGGGCGTCCAGCACGGCCACATCGGCGAGGGGGCTCACGCCCGCCTGATACACGGGATCCACCTGGCGGTGGCAGAAGTCGCACTGCACGCCCTGACGGTCCTTGGCCGTGACCATGCCGCCCGCGGTGTCGGTGCTGCGGCCCTCCACCCAGCCGCCCGGCGTGTGGCAGCGCAGGCAGAGGTCGCCGCTGGCCGGCGCGTCCTGCTCGGCGATGATCATGGTGGCCAGGAAGACCGGGTCGCGCATGGTGTTGCCCATCATGCTGCCGGCCCAGGTGGTCCAGGGGTCGGCCACGGGATCCACGTTCGCATGGCAGGAGGCGCAGACGGCGCCGGCATCGTCCAGGACGGCGCCGGAGAAGGGCTGCGAGCCCGGCAGTTCGAAGTCGCGCAGGGTGGTGGGAGCGGCGCCCTGGGTCCAGGTGGCCACGGAGACCACGGCGTCGCTCAGGTCCTCGCCCACGTTGCCGGCGGGATCGTGGGCCTTCACCTGCAGCCGCGCGGGACCCGGCAGGTTGGGGATGAAGAGCGCATAGGAGCCCGTGTTGGGCAGGCCCTTGGCGAGCTGACGGCCGTGCTCGCCGTCGCCGTCGGTCAGGAACAGGTCCACGCCCGCGATGCCGCCGCCGTCGCTCGCGGTCCACGACACGGTGACGGTGCTGTTGGGCTGCAGGATCTCCCCCCCGTCGGGCGAGAGCACCGTGACCACCGGCGGCGTGGTGTCCGTGGCGCCCGCCGGCGTGAGGTAGGGCTCCACGTCCGCCGGGTCCACGTTCAGCACCGAGCCCAGGTTGGACAGCTTCAGCCCCGGGAAGGTGGGCGTGTTGGAGTAGTTCAGGACGTCGGTGATCTCCTGCAGGTTGGTGATCCCGTCGTTGTCGGAATCGAAGTTCTGCGCGGCGAGCACCGCGTCAACGTTGGACAGGCCGGCCTGCACGCCCACCTCCACGGCGAGGCCGAAGGGGTTGCGCTGGCCGCCGCCGTCGAAGTCGAAATGGCAGACGCCGCAATGCGCGGCATTGGACGGCAGGTCGTCCAGCTGGGTGCCTTGGGCCACCGGGTAGGTGTCGAAGAAGGCGCGGCGGATGGGGTTGCGGGCGGAGGACGGCGCGGCGAGCAGGAGCAGGGCGCCGACCGCGAGGAGGCGTCGCAGGGAACGAGCGGACATGGGGCACCTCCAGCGTGTGCGGGGTCTGGAGTTTCGGATGCGTCCCAGGGAGGGGGCGCGAGTTCTGATGATGCCATATCAGGACCATAATATCTAGAATATTCGATTATTATATCAATAACGAGACTCTGTATCATTCCCCTTGTGCCACGGAAATTGTTCCTGGGACTTCCCGACCCGCCGAGGATGACGTAACCTCTTTGTTCTCAATGTCCGATCCGGACCAAAGACGCGTCGTGAGCCCCCGGGCACATTCTTCGAGGCACAACCCATGATCCGAATCCTGGCGGTGGGGAAGGTCAAATCCCCCGAATACACCGCCCTCGCCACCCGCTACCTCGCCCGCATCCGCCCCTGGGCCCCCGTGGAGGTCATGGAGCTCAAGGACCAGGACCCCGAACGGGAGGGCCGGGCCATGGTGGAGCGCATCGGCACGGGAGACCTGGTGGTGGCGTTGGACGAGCGGGGCGAGGAGCTCACGTCGCGTGGGTTCGCGGATCTGCTCGGGTCCCATGGGTCGCTGACATTCCTCATCGGCGGTCCGGACGGGCTGGGCGTCGCCGCCCGCGGGCGCGCGGACCGCACGCTGCGGCTGTCGGCCATGACCCTGCCGCACGAGCTGGCGCGGGTGGTGCTGGTGGAGCAGATCTACCGCGGCCTGGCGATCCGGCGCGGGCACAAGTACCACCGGGACTGAGCGGAACTCATGGCTCCGCGGGCGCGTTCGTCATGGCGCGCCCCCGGTCCGGTCCCTATACTGGCGCGATCCTAGGGAACGCGAACCCCATGCCCCGAGGTCGATCGATGACCCGATGCCTTCTGCCGATCGTGCTCGCCCTCGTCCTGCTCGGGAGCACGGCTCCGGCCCGCGCCATCGACGTGGACGTGCTCGGCCCCGACGGCGCCGCCCTCTACCTGGACGGCGAGCCTGCCGGCGTCCTCCCCCTGGACGGTCCCCTGCAGCTTCCGCGCGGCGAGTACGTGCTGGAGGCCCGGCTGCGCGGCGCCCGCACCATGACCCGGCCCCTGACCGTGGGCCGCCGCACCAGCGACCCCCAGACCGTGGTCATGCGGATGACCCCCCTGAGCCGCCGCACCGCCGTGCTGAGCAACCTGGTGGTGGCCGGGTCCGGTCAGCGCTACGCCAACCGGCCCGCCTTCGGCTGGGCGCTGACCGCCGCCGAGGCGGGCGGACTGCTGGCCGCCCTGGTGGGCGAGACCGGCCTGAGCAACCACAAGTCCGACTACGCCGTGGCCCAGGCCGAGTACGCCGCCGCCGTCACGCCGGATCAGATCGCCGCCGCCCGCGCCGAGGTGCAGCGCCTTTCCGACGCCATGAGCGACGACGCCGGCCTGCGCGACGCCGGGCTGACCCTCGCGGTCGCGGCGGTGGCCGTGAGCGTGCTGGACATGCTGCTCAACTTCCCCGGCCTGGAGGGCGGCGTGGACCTGGATCCCGTGGGGCCGTTCGACACCGCCGCCGGAACCGGCGAGCCCATGCTGCGCGTGGGCATGAACCTGCACTTCTAGACCGTGGGAGCCATCGCCATGCCACGCCTCCGTCGACTGCTGCCGGTCCTGCTGGCCTCCGCGCTCCTGGCGCTGGGCTGCACCGAGGAACCCGCGGCTCCCGTCTGGAACAACCCGCTGGATCCCCAAGGCCCCACCGGCGGCGACCCCTTCCACGTCCAGGCCAATTACTCCGGGAACCAGGTTGTGGTGACCTGGGACGAGCCTCAGGGTCCCGCCATCTTCAGCTACCAGGTGCTGCACGCCCTGAGCGTGGGCGGGCCGTTCTCCGTGGTCGGGACCGCGGACTACGGCGTCACCACCTACCTGCACCACGACTTCGCGGCCAACGCTCCCAACTTCTACAAGGTGCGCGCCCTGGACCGCGACGACGAACCCACCGCCCTGAGCGACGTGGCGGCGGCCGGCGTGCTGGTGCCCCCGGTGCTCACCCGCGAAGCGACCGTCCTGGCGGGACGCCTGCTGGAGCTGACCATCGCCGCGTCGGTGGGCGACTCAGTGGAGGTGGATTCGCTGCCCGGGTTCCCCGCGCCCGCGCGGGTGGCCCTGGTGGACGGCACGGCCACGCTGACCTGGGACGCCGGCGCCGCCGTGGCGCAGGGCGAGTGGAAGCAGCTCTACGCGCGCGTGCTCACAGGCGGCGCGGCCGGGCTCACGGCGCGCGACTCCATCAAGGTGGACTTCTCGCCGGACCTGCGCTTCCCGGGCAACCCCGCCACCCTGGCCCGCCGCGACACACCCCTGCTCGTGGACCCGGCCACCGGCGTGACCCGCATGCGCTTCGCCGCGGACCGCGCCGCCCTGGCCACCGCCCCCTGGCAGGAGCCGGCCGACACGGTCACGGACTACCTGCTGGATGCGGCGCCGGACACCCAGCTCGTCTTCGGCGAGTTCGAGAGCGATCTGGGCCTGAGCTGGACCGACAGCGTGCGGGCCGTCCCCGACCCGCTCCGGAACCTGACGCTGGCGCTGCAGGGCGGATCGGCCACCGTCAGCGGCCCCAGCATCAACGTGCAGATCGCCGCCAAGGCCACCCAGATCCGCGTTGCGGGCAGCCCCGAGGACCTGGCCGCCACCGTCTGGCAGGACTACGCCGCCCCCACGCCCTGGACCCATGACGCCTGCGCGAGCGGCGTGGTGAAGCAGGTCTGGGCCCAGGTGCGCAACGACTGGACCACCGCCGACGCCCTGCACGACAGCATCACCTGGCTGCCGCCCGAAGCCCTGGGACTGACCTTCGCCGGCCCCGACACCGTGACCGCGGAGGCCGCCGTCACCCTGTCCGGCGCCGCCGTGGCCGGCACCTGCACGGATCCGGTGGACGGCGTCGTCCTGGACGTGGGCGACGGCCCGGCCGCCGCCTCGGGCCTCACGGCCTGGACCTTCCCCTGGACCGCGCCGGCGGTGACGGAGACCACCACGGTCGACGTCGACTGGCAGGTGACCGCCGGAATGGATTCGGCCACGGGCGTCTTCCGCGTGGTGGTCGTCCCCCGGTAGGACCGGCGCCCGCCGCACGTACGTACGCGAGGGGAGGTCCGGCCGGACCTCCCCTCGTCGCATGGATCGGTATCGAGCGGACGGAACGCCGCTAGAGCCTCATCACCCGCCCCGCCGTGTGCATGGTCTCCAGGATCTCGGCCATGTTGGACACGCGGCCCACCTTCAGCATGTCCATGACCTCCAGCCAGTCCAGGCAGGTGCCGCAGCACAGGAGCTGCGTGCCGGCGGCCGCCAGCTCCTCCAGGTCCTTCAGGGCGGCGGAGCCGCGGCAGCAGAAGCGCACGCCGGCGTTCATGAAGAGCACGTGCGACGGCGCCTCGCCGGGCAGCTTGGGCAGCATCTTCAGCGCCGAGAGCATCAGGGCGCGGCCCAGCTCCTCGTCGCCGCGCCCCAGGGCGTCGGAACCGATGAAGACCACGGTGTTGGTGGGTGCGGACATGGGCGTTCCTCCTTCTCTGGCGACCGATCCTAAGACCCCTCCGGCTCCTTCGGCAAGCACGGATCGCAGGTCCGCGCGTGGTCGCGTTCTTGCTCATGGCTCCGCGGAGCACCCGAAAGGGCCGCAAAGGATTGCAGGAGCGCAACGCAGGAGCCGGCCACCATGCAGATCGCCACACCCAGGACGCTCACCCCCCTCCTGCTGCTCCTGCTGAGCGGTTCGGCGATCGCCGGGAGCGCGCTGCCCGACACCCTGACCTACACCGTGCGCCCCGGCGATTCGCTGCTCCGCATCGCCTCCCGCGAACGGGCCGCCACCAACCATTACGCCGTCCAGGACCTGCTGGACGCGATCGTGACCGCCAACGGCCTGCAGGGCGCCTTGATCCGCCCCGGCCAGGTGCTGCGGCTGCCCGTGGTCCCCCGCGTCGAGCCGCCGCGCGTGGCTGACATCCCCGGCGCCGGCACGCCCTACCGCGGCATCTACCTCAGCGGTCCCGTGTGCGGCACGCGCCACGTCTTCCCGCGCGTGGACGCGTTCATCAACGCCGGCGGCAACGCCGTGGTCTTCGACGTGAAGGACGCCGACGGCGGCGTGAGCTTCCGCAGCCGCCAGGACCTGGCGGGCTGGGGCAAGGGGCGCAACGCCCCGGTCATCTCCTCGCTGGACGAGCTGCTGCGCCGCTTCCGCGAGCGCGGCCTGCACGTGACCGCCCGCGTGGCCTGCTTCCTGGACGGCGACCTGGGCCGCGCGCGGCCCGACCTGGCCCTGCACGACGCCGACGGCGCCCCCTGGGCCGAGCGCGATCAGATCTGGGTGAACCCCGCCGACCCCGAGGTGCAGGACTACGTGATCGGCCTGGCCCTGGAGGCCGCGGCCGCCGGCGTGGACGAGATCCAGTTCGACTACGTGCGCTTCCCCACCAACGGCTGGACCGCCGACGCGCCCGACGACCCCGCCGCCCGCGCCGCCCGCCGCCGCGCGGTGATCACCGGCTTCCTGGCCCGCGCCGACTCCGCCCTGGCCGCCTACCCCGTGGAGATCTCCGCCGACCTCTACGGCATCATGGCCTGGGGCCGCCTGGCCGACCGCGCCGTGACCGGCCAGCACATCGCCGACATCGCGCGGCACGTGGACGTGCTCTGCCCCATGGTCTACCCGTCGCACTACAAGCGCGGCTACCACGGCTTCGACGACCCCGCCGACCACCCCGGCTACTTCGTGGGCGAGCCCACGCGCCGCTTCCTGGCCCAGGCCCAGGGCCGCGCCCGCGTGCGCCCCTGGCTGCAGGCCTTCCCCTACCGCGTGGACGACTACGGCGCCGGCTACGTGGCCGTGCAGATCCACGCCGCCCTGGACGCGGGCGCCGACGGCTGGCTGCTCTGGAATCCGGCGAGCATGTACGGGGAGGCGCTGGCCGCGGTGATGACGGGCGCGCCGGTGCCATCGGCGTGGGTGCAGGGTCCGCAGGGGCCGGTGGCGCCGCCCCTGGCGCCGCCCCTGATGCCGCGGCAGCTGGGCCTGCCCTAGGGCGCGGGTCGGATCCAGGCCAGCTCCAGGGCGAACGGCCCGGCCTGCTTGTCGGCGATCATCAGACCCACCTGGCGGATGCGCGATGGGTCCAACGGTTCCGCGCCGGGAGGCCGGCGGCCGCGGAAGCTGGGCGCGAACTCCGCGAACGGCAGCGTGATCTCCTCCCACTCCCCCGCCTCGGTGCCGAACTCCGCCTGATAGGCGATGCCGTCGTAGCGGTCGTCCGTACGCAGGCGCAGGCGGTAGCGGCGGCCGTCGCCGCGCACGCGCACCGTGAGGCCCTTGCGGCCCGAGAGGTCCGTGGGCGGCACCAACGTCCGCACCGAGGCGAACCCCCCGTTGTTCTCCAGGCTCAGCTCGCCCTCGAACACGGCGGTGCCCGCTTCCGTGGCGCGCAGGCCGCTGCGGGACACGCCGCCCATGACCACGTCGTCCACGGCGCGCCAGGCGTCCACGCCCGCGGCGAAATCCACCAGCGTTTCAGGAGTCACGATTCCTCCCGGGGCGACGGCCAGCAGTGCGGCCAGGATCAGGCTTCCGACGCGCACCGTTCCACCTCGGCAGCCAGCCGGAAGTCCTTCTCGGTCAGGCCGCCGACGTCGTGGGTGCTCAGCTCCACGTGCAGCCGCTTGAAGTTCTGGGTCCAGTCCGGATGGTGGTTCATGGCCTCCGCCGCCGCGGCCACACGGGTCATGACCGCGAAGGTCTGGGCGAAGTCGCGGAACTCGAAGGTCTTGGTCAGCGCGTCGTCGCGCAGGGACCAGGGGCGGTCCAGCACGGCGTTGAGGGCCGTCAGGTGCTGGAAGATCTCGTTGGGGCTGAGGGCGGCGGGCACGGGGACCTCCTGCGATACGGGCGATGAGCTCCCAGCATAGCCATACCCGTGAGGTGCCGCCTCATGGCGCGTTCGCGGCCAGGGCCGTCTCCACGTCGGGATACTGCGCCACGGAGAGGATCTGCGCGTAGACGTCCTCCCAGCGCTGCATCTCCTCCGGCGTGGTCGTCCGGCAGGCGCTGCGGGCCAGGGCCAGGATGGCGCCGCCGTCGCTGCCGCACACCACCGCCAGGTCCAGCACGCGGTCCAGGTCCGGGCATTCCGCGTCCAGGTCCGCCGCCGCCTCCGCGATGCCGCGGTAGATCGACGTGTTGGACCCCATGACGCCGGCGTACTCCGCCGCGCGCTCGATGACGGCATGGTTGTGCGATGCGCGCATGGCCAGGCGGCCGATCTGGAGCATGGGCAGCTGGTGCTTGCCGGCGGTCACGGTGGATCTCGCGATGCCCGCCACCGAGCGCGCCGCTTCCGGACGCGTGGTGCC
>DAOTGJ010000044.1:0-25577 GCA_035447065.1 Candidatus Krumholzibacteriia bacterium | reverse complement strand
ACGCCGGAGGTCATGCCCGTACGCAGGCTGTCGGCGAAGGGCGTGGTGCGGAGGGAATCCTTGTCCATGGGGCACCTCGGTTCTGAAATGGCGGGTTCATGGGGCAAGCATAGGATGTGGGGGTTCACGGGGCAATTGAGGACATGAGGGAAACCAACCCTCTTGGTGATATATCAGATAAGGAGCACTACATTCTCGCTGCGAGCTGGCCGCCAGGAAAGCCCACAAACCCCACATTGTCAACCCCTGCAACAACATAGCTGATATATCAGCCCCCGGCTGCTTTCAGCTTGTTTTTCGTGCGCTTATCGACTACACTTTTCTCAACCATCCTCCCGGATCGGACCGTTCCCATGCCCCGCCATCCCCAACGCCTCCATCGCGAGCTGCTGGCCGCCCTGGAGAACATGCGCGCCGCCGAGAAGTCGGCCGTCACGCTCTTCGCACGAGTCCTTCGCGAGGGGGCCTTCCGCCGCCTCGGGTTCGCCACCATGGACCTCTACGCCACTCAAGGCCTGGGCCTCTCGCCGGCCAAGACACGCCAGTTCCTGCACCTGGCTCGATCCCTGGATCGCCTGCCCGCCACGCGCGCCGCCCTGGACGACGGCCGTCTCACCTGGACCAAGGCCCGCACCCTGGCCGCCGTGGCCACGCCACGCACCGAGGGAGCCTGGGTCCAGACGGCCTCCACCGTCACCTCCCGCGAGCTGGAAGGTAAGGTGAAGCTGTCCCGCCAGCGCTTGAAGCAGGAACGCGAGCGGCTGCGGGCCAAGCGGTCCCAGGGCGCGCTGCTGCTGGATCCGAGCTTTTCGATGCCCGAGGCGAGCCCCGCACCCGCCGCCGCGGTGGCCGTACCCTTACCGCCACCATCGGTCACCATCTCGATCACCCTGGACCCGGTGCAGGCCGCCCGCTTCGACCGCCTCATCGAAACCCTCCGCAAGCACGGCGACCGCCGCCCTCGCGCCGCTCTGGTCTTGGACGGCCTCGCCGCCCTGGCGTCCGGAGTCGGCACACGTGAGATCAACGCATCCCCTTATCAAATCGTGGCTTACCGCTGCGACACCTGCAACACCACCCGCGTCCAAGGCAAGCCGATCGCCCCCGCCGCCGCCGCGGCCATGGAATGCGACGCCCTTCTGACCTCACCAGATCCCAAGATCCCAAACCGATCCACCATTCCGCCGGCCCAACGACGCGCTGCTCTGGCCCGCGACGGCCATCGCTGCACCACCCCCGGCTGCGGCGCCACACGCTTCCTGGAGGTCCACCACAAGACGCCCCGCGCACGAGGCGGCACGCACGCGCTGGAGAACCTGATCACCCTCTGCAGCGCCTGCCATCGCTTCGCGCACGAAACGGAGGTCGCGCCGTGATATGATCGAGCCCTATCACCAACCGGGAGATCGATCATGAATAGTAGCACCGCATGGATCCTTGCACTTTTCTGCGCGGGGACGTGCTTGGCCTCGCCTGAGTATTCCTATGTCACCTACCTTGGCGGAGAACGCGACGAGCTCAACGCAGTGACCCACCTCGACGACGTGGGCTATCTGGTAGCCTTGGCCACGGTTTCGTCCGGGCTCGAAACGACACCCGGATGCATCGCCCCCGAGTTCACCTCGGGGCCAGATTTTAACTATCCCGACGTGTACGTAGCGAGCTTCACACCAGATCATCGACTCCTCGCCGCCACATACATCGGAGGATCCACACACGAACTGCCGGATGCCGTCACGAGATTGCCCGATGGCGACATCCTGCTTTTCGCATTCACGTCGTCGCCGGATCTCGTGGCGGAAGCCACGGTCTCCTTTGGCGAAAGCGGACCCGGCTTCTCAGGCGACCTGTTCATCGCACGCCTGGATCCTGACCTGACCACCTTCCGGTGGTCGGTCCGGTTCACGAGCCCTCCGCTGTTCCGGGTCTTCTCCGGATTCACCATCCGGGATGGGGAATTACTGATCTCCTGGTATGACACGGAGGGTACTTACGGCGGCTGGTTCTCCCGAGTGGGTCACTTCACGGTTCTGGACCTGAGCGACGGCTCCCTGCTGAACGACGTGCAGCGCAATCGCTCGCAGAGCCGTGGCATCCTTCCCCTTCCCGACGGCGGCTACGTGTTACTGGAGGACACGTTCGAGACGCCGGAGGTCTCGCCCGACGCCTACCAATCCGTATCTCACGGCTCGATTGAGACCATCTTGACTTGGACCACCTCGACGCTCGATCCGATCTCCTCGACGTTTTTCGGTGGGTCGGGTCGGGACATCGCGTCGTCGGGTGTGGTCCTGCCCGACGGCTCCCTCGTCCTCTGCTGCCAAACCACTTCGGATGAACTCCCCACGATTCATGCCGACGGGAATTTCGACGAACATGTCCCGGGTGAAAGAGATCTCCACCTCAGCCGCTGGGCTCCGGACGGTCACAGCCTCCTCTGGGCCGGCTATCTTGATCGAGGGGACGTGGAGGACTTCACCGATATGGAGCAGGACGATTCCGGCGACCTGCTCCTCCTCATCAGTTCCGAACAGCTCCGGAGCCTCTCACCAGACAGAAGCAGCCAGACGAAGACCGTGGACCAAAGGCTGAACTCCGTCGTGCGTCTCACCGCGGGCTCGGGGCGTAAGGTCTGGTCTACGACGCTGTATCCAGGCGCATATAGTGAGGTGAATGATCTCTCCGTATCCCAGGGGTGTTTCCTATTGAGCGGGTGCTTCATGGGACGAACCCCTCTTCCGATTCCGCAACCGACCGCCGACGCCTACGACACCACGTTCGCCGCCGACGAGGCGTTCCTGATCCTCGCCACCGATCCCGATCACGTCCCCCTCGACCCCATCACCCCACCCCGTCTCCTACCAGACGGGCTGACACTCCGGGTCACCTCACATCAAGGCCAAACCATCGCCCTCCGCGCCGGCCTCCCCGAACCCGCCCACGCCGCCGTGCAGGTGCACGACCTCCGCGGCCGCTGCATCGCCTCCCTGCACCAGGGCGCACTCCCGGCGGGATTCACGGATCTGGAGTGGGACGGGAGAACGGCGGACGGGAGGAAAGCCCCGCACGGCGCCTACTGCGTGAGCCTGAGCGCGGAAGGGCGGCGGACGAGCCGCACCATCACTCTACGCTGACGCGCCCGCCGATGACATGGGCGATGCCCATGGTCATGCGGTCCACGGTCACCTGCGTGAAGCCGTGCTCCTCCAGCAGGGCCGCGTACTCGCGCGGGGTGAGGAAGCGCTGCATGCTCACGGCCAGGTAACCGTAGGCCGACTCGTCGTTGCCGGCCAGGCGGCCCATGAGCGGCAGCATGCGGTTGAGAAACCAGCGGACGGGGCCGGAGGGGCCGCGGGCCGGGCCATCGGCGTGCGGGTCGTCGCGGAAGAACTCCACCACGTAGAACTGGCCGCCGGGGCGGAGCACGCGGCGGACCTCCGCGAGGCAGCGACGCAGGTCGGCCACGTTGCGCACGCCGAAGCCCACCGTGACCGCGTCCACGCAGGCGTCGCGCAGGGGCAGCGACTGGGCGTCCGACGTGACCGCCGGCACGCCGCCGGGCTGCGCCAGGCCCTTGCCGGCGCCGGCCACGAGCATGGCGTGGGTGAAGTCGGCGGCGATCACCTCGCGGCAGCGGCCGGCGTGCAGGGCCTCCAGGCCCAGGTCGCCGGTGCCGGCACAGAGGTCCAGCAGCTCCCAGGTGTCCGCGTCCAGGCGCGCCACCAGGGCGCGGCGCCAGGCCTTGTCGCGGTTGAAGCTGAGGAAGTGGTTCATGAAATCGTAGACGCGGGCGATGCGGCCGAACATGCCGCGCACGGTGCGGTCATGCGCGGTGGGATCCGCCACGGTCCAGGCGGCGCGGTCGCGCTCGTGGATGGAGGCACGGGGGTCCTGGCGGACGTCGTTCACCGCAAGGACCCGGCCTTGGCCAGCAGGTCGGCCCAGCGGCGGCCCACATCATCCTTCACCTGCGCGTCCATGCGCACGATGGGCGGCCACTCGCGGTGGAAGCCCTCCTCGCCCTCCCACTTGGTGGTGGCGTCGATGCCCAGCTTGCCGCCGGTGAACTGGTGGTTCACGGCGTGGTCCAGGTGGTCCACGGGGCCCTCGGCGAAGAAGCAGTCGCGCTTGGGATCGATGGAGTTGCTGACGCGCCAGAGCACCTCGTAGGGGTCGTGCACGTCCACGTCCTCGTCCACCACCACGATGGTCTTGCAGAACATCATCTGCCCCATGCCCCACAGGGCGCTGGCCACCTTGCGCGCGTGACCCGGGAACTCCTTGCGGATGGCCACGATGGCCAGGTTGTGGAAGCACGCCGCCGCCGGCAGGTGGTAGTCCACCACCTCGGGCAGGGGCTTCTGCATGAGCGGCAGGAAGAGGCGTTCGGTGGCCAGGCCCAGGAACTCGTCCTCCATGGGGGGCACGCCCACCACGGTGGCCATGTAGACCGGGTTCTTCCGCGACGTGACCGCCGTGACGTGCAGCACCGGGAACGGCTCCTCCAGCGTGTAGAAGCCGGTGTGGTCGCCGAAGGGGCCTTCGGTGCGGCGCTCGCCGGGCTCCACGTAGCCCTCGATCACGAAGTCCGCCTCCGCCGGCACCAGCAGGTCGTTGGTCACGGCCTTGGTCCAGGTGACGGGGCGGCCCTGCAGGAAGCCCACGAAGAGCGACTCGTCGATGTCCGGCGGCAGCGGCGCCGTGGCGCCGTACGTCAGCGCCGGCGGCCCGCCGATCGCCACGCACACGGGCATGCGCTCGCCGCGCTTCTCGTGCTCGCGGTAGTGGGCGGTGCCGGTCTTGTGGAGCTGCCAGTGCAGGCCGGCGCTGCGGCCGTCGTACACCTGCATGCGGTACATGCCGATGTTCCGCCGCCCGTTCACGGGATTGCGCGTGATGACCAGCGGCAGGGTGATGAACGGGCCGCCGTCCAGGGGCCACGTGGTGAGCACGGGCATGAGGTCCAGGAGGCCGCGGGCGTCCAGCTCGTCGCCCCGGACCACCACCTCCTGGCAGGGGCCGCCGCTCACGGTCTTGGGCATGCCGGCGCCCCACTCCTTGGCCTTGCCCAGCAGCTTGATCTTGTCCCAGAGGCCCTCGGGCGGGCCCAGCTCCAGAGGCTCGCGCAGCTTGGCCTGGGCCTGGTCCAGGGATTCGCAGCCCAGGGCCCACGCCATGCGCTGCGCCGTGGCGTAGAGGTTGACCAGCACGGGCACGGGACGGCCGTCGGCGGTGCGGGCCTGGGCGGTGAGGCCGCGGGCGCGGCTCAGCTCCCCGCGCACGGGATTCTCGAAGAGCAGGGCGGGGCCGGCGCCGGCTTTCACGAAGCGGTCGGCGATCTCCGGGATCTCCAGGCAGGGGTCGGCGGGCTCCGTCACGCGGATCAGCTCGCCGCGGGACTCCAGGAAGTCCAAGAAGCTCTGGAGGTTCTGGTTGGGGATGGCGGCCACGGCGGCTCCTTGGGGCGGCGCGCGGCCGATTCCGCGTCGCGGGAGGCCAAAGTAGCAGCAGCCGCGCAGAGGAGCAAGCTGACGCGGCCCCTCCGTCCGTGCTATCATCACACGATCGTGAAGCCCCCCACACGACCAGGGAATTCAGGAACCATGACGGATTTTTTCGAACAGGACCCGGATTTCGATGGAACGGATCGCCCGGATCCGGATTGTTCCCAACGAGACCTGGATTCGACACGGCCCTCAGAGACCGACGACCCGCAGGAACCCGCGGAGATCCCCCACCCGACGCTCTACCCGGAGCCGGAGCTGGAGGACGAGCTCAGCATCGAGAAGGGCTGGCACCGCAACAGCTTGAAGGACCCCGAGGTCTTCGGACTGTTCTACGACAAGTACTACGACCGGATCTTCAAGCTGCTCTTCAACATGATGCGGCACCGGCAGGATGCGGAGACCCTGACCCAGGCGGCGTTCACCACGGCCTTCGAGCGGCGCGGGGAGTTCGAGTTCCGCGGCACCACCATGGGGGCCTGGATCTATCGGATCGCCCGCAACGCCGCCATCAAGGAATTGAAAAGCCGCAAGAAGTGGCCGCGGGTGCCCCTGGAGCACGAAGGCGCCGCGGACAACGTGCTGATCCCGCTGAGGGAGCGGCCGGACCACCTGCTCCAGGACCGGCAGCAGCGTGAGAACCTGGCCCGCGCCATGGACGGCCTGGATCCCGACTGCTACTCGTGGCTCCAGATGCGCTACGTGACCGGATTGACCACGCCGCAGCTGGCCGTCATCGCCGGCGTGAAGACGGGAACCATGAAGTCGCGGCTCAACCGTTGCCGCGAGAAGCTGCGGGACCTGCTGGACGCCCTGGAAGGGAAGGAGAAGGATCAGCCATGAGAGACGCGGAACTCGATATCCTGCTCCATCAGCTCCACAAGCCGGCCCTGCCGGACCCCGTCCGCAAGCAGGAGCTGCGGGAGCGGCTCATGGCGCGCGCCGTGCAGGAGAAGCGCCGATCCATACGCCAGCGCTCCACGCTGCTCGCGGCCTTCATGGCCCTGATCGTGGGGATCCACGGCAACGCGTTCACCCATCGGCCCCAGCATGTCGTGACCCACGAGTCGTCGACGAGCATCACGTTCCGAGATCCCTCGACTCCCGGTACAGGCCGGAGTTCCACCATCGGAGAAAACGAAGTCGTGGACCGGGTCCGCAATGCCATCATGTTCGACGAGTACGTGCTGGCGCACATGAGCGGCCAGGACGAGATGGTGCGGATCCTCGGAGTCTCTCTCGAGCAAGGCACCAAGCTCGTCGCCAGCTATACGGCGCCGACCAGGTTCGGACCCATGTCCGTCGGCAGCGGGATCGAATCGATGCTCCCGAAGCTGGACAACGAACTGAGTCTGCGAATCGCCAAGACCGAGATGCAGGGCATGCTGGACGCGATCGGTCGGCACGAGGTCACTGCCTTCGACGACACCTTAGTGACGGACGGCCTGCAGGCCCTGACGGTGCAGCGCTACCGCTTCCAATCGGACGAGTTCGGCCCGGTGGTCATCTGGCATGGCCGAAAGCCGTCAGGCGACGTTCGTGGTCCTGAGGAAGGCTAGCGCCCCTTCCCCTTCCCGCTCCAGATCCAGGAACAGCCGCAGGACCGCCTCCCGCGAAGCCCGCACCCGGCGGCACACCGACTCGGGCACGCCGCCGTCCGCGGATCCTGCGGTATGCGACGCGCACACGGTGCAGAACCGCACGGCCCAGCACGAGGGGCAGCGGTCGGCCATGGCGTGGGCGAAGCGCCGCTCCGGAGCGGCGGCCGCCGCAGGATCGAACCCCTCCGCCACCGAGCCCAAAACGTGCCCCTCCCCCACGCGCTCGCAGGGCTGCCAGCGACCGTCCACCGTCAGATGGCGGCGGCGCACGCCGGCGTGGCAGAAGCCGGCCGGGGTCACGTGGGAGCCCAGGGGGCGGCGGTCGCGGTGGTGCCAGCGGATGATATCGGGATCGAACATGGCGAGCGGGACGGGGTCGGGCGCCGCGTGAGGATCGGCGCGGTGCGCCACGTAGCGGCGGCGCATGGCGTGGAAGGCGGCGTCCAGGTCCTCATCGTCCGCGGACGGCTCCAGATGGGGAGCGCCCGTGAGGTCGGCCATGCTCACGCCCAGGGACGGGACCGTCTCCAGGCCCAGCTCCCGGAAAGGCGGAAACCCGCGGAACCAATCGGCCACCGCGGGTAGATCGCGCGGGTCCACCACCGTGATCTGGAAGCGCAGGCGCGCGGCCGCGTCCGGATCCTCGCGGAGCAGCGCACGCAGTCCGGCCAGGATGCGGGCGTGGCTGGGACCGTCGTCCACCGTGCGGCGATGCCGGTCATGGATCTCCGCGGGGCCGTCCAGGCTGACCTGCAGATCCACGCGGCGTTCGCTCAGCAACGCGCGCAGTCCGGCGTCCTCCAGGAGCAGCCCGTTGGTGTCCACCACCACGCGCACGTCGGGGCGCGGCGCCTCGTCGCGGACCAGATCCAGGGCGCGGCGCAGAAGGTCGGCGGCCAGCAACGGTTCGCCGCCGTAGAGCGAGAGCACCGGCGACTTCACACGACCGGCGGCATGCAGGAAGCCCCGCACCGCACGCTCCAGCACCTCGAGCTCCATCACGGCATGACCGTGCGGGCGCACGCCGGAGACGCCGCCGTGGGTGTAGGCGCAGTAGCGGCAACGCAGATTGCAGCGATCGGTGAGGGACAGGGTGAGGTGTTCCACGGGAACGTCGCCGTCGGGATGGCAAGAGCGGCAGGACTGCAGTCGGCGCGGACGTCCGTCGCCCAGAAGTCCGTCGCGCCGGGCGTCCGTCCACTCCCTCCGCGCACGCCGCCGCTCGTCCGCGGAAGCCGCCTGGAACGCAGGCTCGTCTGCGGTGGCCAGGGCATACACCACCGGATCCACGCTCAGCAGGGCGTTGGTCTCCGCGTCGTAGAGATAGGAGCCGCCGCGGTGGCGGAAGGCGTGGCGCAGTCCGGAGCTCAACCGCCCCCCAGCTCGAGATGCTTGAACGACTGTTTCGCAGCGCTGTCGCCGGAATTGTCCCGGGCCTGATCCGTGGCGGCGCAGGTGCAGTTGCAAGTGCAGTTGCAGGAATCGCCCGCGGTGATCGTCTCGTCCCGATCCGGTTCTTCGATGGGTTCCACGCGCTCGATCATGTTCGCCCTCCGAACGAAGATATGAAACCGTAGAAACTGACAACACTTTACGGAAGTGCAGCTTAACCTGGAAGAGAATTCGGAGGATTCTGAGTTTTCTATCGAACCCTTCCGCACTTCAGGGCTTATCTTGGTGTACGGTGCCGCGCCCAAGGGCGTGCCGAGAGACCGTATTCCGTGCGGTGGAGGGCCAAGCGGACGAGCCTGGGTCGGAAACCATCAGTTCTAGGTGCTTCACGGGCGAGGGGCATCTGGACGGTTTCCGACCCTTGACCACAGGAGGGCCGGTGTCCCCGCGGGGGTGGACATCGGCCCTCCGTGCGTTCGGGGCGGAATCAGGCTTCCACGCGGCGCTGGGCCACGAGCTCGATCACGCCGTGCTGATGCTCCCCGCCGTCGCCGTGGCGGTGGGGACGGCCCATGGTCTCGCGGCGGTGCAGGGTCTTCCAGGCGCGGAAGAGGGTCTTCATGACGCCGCGGGCCAGGTAGGTGCGGTAGGCGCCGTCGGGGCTGCGGAAGCTGTGCAGGCCCACGCGCTCCCAGGTCTCGGCGATGCGGTCGTAGGACGGGTCGTCCACGTGCCAGGCGGTGAGGAAGACCACGGAGCCGTCGTGGGTCCACTCGTAGAAGCGGTGCACCAGGCTGGCGTTGTCGCCGCGGGGCAGGATCTGCATGAGGCCGAAGCAGAGGATGGCGTCGAAGGTGGCCGACGGCGTGTAGTCGAACACGTCGCCGTGGATCAGCTCCAGCTCCAGCCCGCGCGCGGCCGCTGCGGCGCGGCACTGGGCGATGGCCTCGCCGGACGGATCGATGCCCGTGACCCGGAAGCCGCGCGCCGCCAGCTCCAGGGCGTGCCGCCCCTGCCCCACGCCGATGTCCAGCACCCGCCCGCCGGCGGGCAGCGCCTCCAGATGCTCCAGCAGGATGGGCTCCGGCTCGCCGAAGTAGGCGTCGGTGCCGGCGTAGGTGGGATCGTACCGGGACATGGGCGACCTCGATCCGCTCGGGTTCGGTATCTCAGCTCCGCGCAAACCTAGAACGATCGGACGATCCGTTCAATGCAACAGACGCGGAAACGGCGCCCCCCGCAGGAGGGCGCCGTCCCGCAACGGCTTGCACCGCGGCGGCCGGGGTCAGCGGACCAGGCTCAGTCGGGCCGTGGCCCCCTGGGGCCGCCCGTCCATCACCAGCCGCGCGAAGTAGGCGCCGCTGGCCAGCTCGCGGCCGGCGTCGTCCCGTCCCTGCCAGACCACCGCCGCCGCCGCGCCGGCGTCCACGCGGCCGGCGTCGAGCGTGCGCACCCAGCGGCCGGCCACATCGAACACCCGCACCTGGGCGACGCCCGCCGCCGCGCTGGTGAAGCGGATCTCCGTGCGCGGGTTGAACGGGTTGGGCACGGCGCGCAGCTCCGAGGCCGCAAACGCCGGGGCGTCCACGCCGGTGCTGGTCTGCGGGGTGCGGAAGACCAGGTCCAGGGGCTCGGCGCCCACGGCCAGCGTCACGCTTCCCACCGCGCGCAGCGAGCGCACGGCCACGCGGTTCTGCTGCGGGAGGTAGAGCTCCAGGTCCTGGGTGCCGCCCCAGGCGGCGCGGTCCCAGGTGAGGGTGACGGCGTCGGCGTCGGCCGACTCCAACCGCGCCGTCCACGACCGCGCGCGGCCCTGCGACGGGGCTCGGATGTCGCCGCTCACCTTGGCGCCGGTGGGGAGGTTCCACTCCGCCCGCGGGAAGTACAGGGATACGCCGTCGTCGTTGGGCGACGCCGGGGCGCGCGGACGGTCCTCGTAGGCGTCGAACCCGTCGACGGCGCGCACGCACTCACCCAGGGCCAGGGTCTGGCCGCCCTGGGCCAGGGACAGCTCCAGGCGCCAGTTGTCCGGGTCGTCCAGCGCCGCGTAGGGGTCCCACGGGCGCTGCAGAGTGGTGGGCATCTCGTCCCAACGGAAGCGCAGGATCACGCCGTCGGCGTAGCAGGCCAGCCAGTAGCCGTGCCAGGCGTCCAGGGCGGTGACGGGCTGGTAGGCGGCGCCGTCGAAATGCTGCAGCGAGCCGTCCACCAGGCCGGCGCTCACGGCGTCGCCCCAGGCGTAGGCGGTGCCCTGGTGCAGAACGGTGATGCCGTTGACGTGGGAGGAGAACCAGAGGGGGTAGCCCAGGAGGTTCCAGCCGGGGGCCAGGGGGATCTCGATGGAACCGAGGTCCTTGGCGCCCTCCATGCGCCAGATGAAGTCCGACGTGGCGCCCAGCCAGTAGCCGTGGCCCTGGGCCAGCAGGTCCGAGCCGTCGAGCGAGGCGTACCCCCCCGCGGTGGTGTGCTGCAGGGCATAGGCGGGGCCGGAGGCGTCGTCCAGGATCACGGCGCCCAGCGTGGCCACCTCGGGCTCCAGCGGCATGGAGACCAGGTTCCAGCCCGTGGTCAGCCACCGCACGGACGGCAGGAGCTCGGGCACGTCCGCCGCGCCCACGATCACGTCGAAGACGTTCACGCCGGACGGGTTGGGCGTGTAGGTGTACTGCATGCCCACGTCATGGAGACGGATGAACTCCCCGGTCTCGTGGTTGCGGAGATTCAGGATCTGGACCCAGCCCACGGCCATGGTGAAGTCCAGGGTCACGGGGAGATCCACTAGGTCCGTGGCGACCTCCATGGTCCAGGTCATGCCGGCCAGGGTCTCGTCGAAGGGAGCCCGGAAGTCCTGGTCGAAGTTGGCGCCCAGCGGGGCGCTCCACTCGGGGTGCGGGAAGGAGAGCTGCACGTAGTCGCCGGGAGGGAAGGGGGCCGACGGGACGTCGAGGGCATCCTGGCCGTCCAGGGCGTCGATGGACGTGCCGAGGGCGTTCTCCGCGTCCTCGGTGACGGCGTTGAAGGCGGCCACGTCGACACGGAAGACCGGCGTGGGCGAGGGATCGCAGCCGGGGGTGTTGAGCCAGAAGACGGGTTGGTCGAAGTTGCCGCTGTAGGTGGATGTGGCGGCGAAGGTGTCGGCGCTCACGGGGCCGGCATAGCCGGGGGCCAGCGGATCGAAGATGGTGCTCGCAGGATTGGGACGGATGAAGAAGCGCACCTGGTCCGTGGGCCCCAGGACGAACGCGGAGAACGTCGCCAGGACCACGTTACCGGCGGCGTTGGGCGTGAGCGCCAACGGAGCCAGACCGATGCCCACCTGGAAGCGCTGCGAACTGTTGGTGTCATGCGCCGAATCCACGTCCAGCCCGGCCCTCAGCGTCCAGCTCGGCGCCGTCAGCGAACCCTCGAACTCCACCATGCCCTCCCATCCCGACACCCCGCCCAGCGACGGATTGCGGATGATCAGACTGAGGTCGATCTGCTCGAACGGCGCGTTCGTCTCGAAGCAGCGCGTGGGCGGAGCCGTGCTGTTCGCCTCCGACGACAGCACCAGATCGATGATGTCCGACTGCCCCCAGGCGACGCCGGAACAGGCCACGATCAACAGGGAAAGAACGAGTGCGGCGATGCGGCCGCGACGACGCTGAGACATGATGACCTCCGCAGAGATAAGGGCAAGACACACGAACCGGAACGCTCAACGGTACAGACGCTTCACCTCCGAGAACCCCCTCACCTGGGTCCCCACCGGATCCAACGCATGGACCTCGATCCACAGCATGGTCTCGGCGGCCTGGGGCGTGAGGGTCAGCGACGTGGGGAAATCCATGCGGGCGCGGCCCGCGTCGGTCAGCAGAAAGACCTCGGCCAGGCTCGGGTCGCCCGTCACCAGGTCCACGCTCACGGTCACCGGTTCGTCCGGGTGGTCGGTCTCCAGGACGAGCTCCCAGAGCTCCACGTCATCGTCCAGGACCGCGACGGGGCGGAACTCGTGATGCCAGCGGTTGGGCCAGGGATCCGACGCCACGGGCATGCGCAGCGCCAGCGTCAGGTAGTCCGACGGCGGCGGCGGCGGCTCGGGCATGTCGTGGGCGTCCAGGCCGAGCGCGGCGTCCGGCAGCACGCCGAAGAGGTGGGCGCCGGCCTGGAGATCGCCGTTGACGGCGTCGACGGAGAAGGTGAGGGATTGGGCGATCGCGGGCACGGCGACCAAGGCCGCGAGCAAGCCGATCAGCGCAGATCTCGTGATGCAGTGCATGGTGCTTTCCTGCTTTCCGCCGTTGCGGGCGACGCCTCCGCATGAGAGCGCCGCCCGCCGGGCTTCATCGAATCAGACTCATCCTGGCGATTCCGCCTTCGTTGCGGCCGTCCACCAGCAGACGGGCGAAGTACTGGCCGCTGGCCAGCTCGCGTCCGGAATCATCGCGGCCGAGCCAAACGACGGATCCGCGAGTCCCGGGATCCAGAACGCCGGCATCCAGAGTCCGCACGCAGCGGCCGGAGAGGTCGTACACGCGGACGCTGCAACGACCGGTCCTCGGGGCCGTGAAGCGGATCTCCGTCCGGGGGTTGAAGGGGTTGGGCACGGCCGTCAAGACCGTCGCCGCCACCTCGGGAGTCTCCACGCCGGTGCCCGACCGCGGCGCGCGAAAGAGCAGCGTCAGAGGCTCATCGCCCACCACCAGCGTGACCTCGCCCACCGCACGCAGCGACGGCACGGCCAGCTCGGAACGCTCGGGCAGGATGAGTTCCAGATCCTCGGCACCGCCCCAGGACTTGCGGTTCCAGGTCAGGGTCACCGGTCCAGGTTCGGCGACGGTGAGCACGGCTCGCCATTCCTGCTCCAGAATCCTCTGCGGCGAGCGGATGTCGCCGCGGATCTCGGCGCCGGTCTCCAGGCTCCACTCCTCATGCGGGAAGGCGAGGCGCGGACCGAGGCGCCCGCTCGGCGCCACGGGGGCCTTGGGCCTGTCCTGAGAGGCGTCGAACCCGTCGCTCGCCCGCTCGCACACGCCGAGCACCAGTGGCTGATCGCCGCCGAGGGCCGCGATCTCCAGGCGCCAGTTGTTCGGGTCATCGAGATCGGCGTAGGGATTCCAAGGCCGCTGGAGCGTCGTCGGCATGAGCTCCCAGGAGAATTCGAGCCTCAGGCCGGGAACGTAGGCGGCGACCCAGTAGCCGTGCCAGGCGTCCAAGGTGGTCGTGGCTTCGTAGACGATCCCGTCGTAGGTGGTCAGCTCGCCTCCGACCAGTCCGGCCGCGACGGCTTCCGGCCAGGTGTAGGAGCTGCCGTCGAAGAGGACCTGGATGCCGTTCACATGGGACGGGAACCAGAGCGGATACCCGATGAGGTTCCAGCCGGCTTCGAGATCCACGAGCACGGGCTCGCTGTCCATGGTCCCGGACATGGACCACTCGAACCCTGCTTCGGTGCCGATCCAGTAGCCGCGGCCGCGCGTCAGGGGATCCATCTCCCCCAGGCGCCGGTAGCCCGTGGCCACGTCATGTTCCATGGCGAAGACCGGACCGACGGCATCATCCAGGACCGTGTTCAGCAGCGTGGCGTCCGCGGATGCCAACGGCAGGCCGATCATGCTCCAGCCCGCGGCGAGCGGTCGGGACACCGGATCGACCAGCGGGAAATCCAGATGGCCGATGATGAGATCGAAGAAGTTTTCGCCCGAAGGATTGGGCGTGTAGGAGTAGGTCAGCCCCACGGTCCTCAGGTCGGTGTACCCGCCCGTGTCGTGGTCGCGCAGGTAGAGGTCCACATCGAAACCGGAGAGCTGAGCGAAGGACAGCGTGACCGGTCGCGAGGTGTTGTCCGTGGCGACCTGCAGGAGCCAGCTCTTCGCTTCGAGCTCGGTCAGATAGGGTAGGCGCACGTCCCCGTCGTACCGCTGTCCCAGGGGCGTCGACCAGTCCGGATGGAAGAACGACGCCTGGACGTAGCCGCCGGGCGGCAGGGGCGCGGACGGCGCATCCAGCCCGTCCAGATCATCCGCTGCGTCCGGGTCTGTGGCGGCGTGGTTCTCCAGATCCTGATGGATGCCGTTGTCCGCGCTCACCAGGACGTCGAAGGTGCTGTAGGGAGGATCCGAGCAGTCCGGATCGTTGAAGCTCAGCACGGGCAGCGAGGAGGAGCCGGTGGAGATGGTCAAGGGACGGAGATCTCCGGCGTCGCTTCCGCCGGCATAGCCAGGGACACCGTTGAAACTGGTCGAGCCGGGAACGCCGTCGAGATAGAAATGAACCTGGCCACTGGCGCTCTGCACGAAGGCGGTATAGGTGGCCAGCACGACCGCCGGAGCGGCCGGAAGCGCCAGACCCCCGGTTCCGATTCCAACTTGGAAGCCTTCGGCAGATGGATCGACGTCCAGTCCCGCCGAGAGTGTCCAGGCGCCAGCCACGAAAGCACCATCGACCGTGACATTGGCTTCCCAGCCCGAGATGCCTGAAGAAGCCGAAGGGTTGATTACGAGCAAATAGGCCGTGATGTGTTCGAACGGGGCCGAGGTGCTCCCGCAGAAGGACATGCCTCCACTCTGAATCGAAACATCCATCACATCCGTCTGCCCCAGGACCGGCCCGACGGAGATCAGCAGAATCAGGGCGGCGAGGCCCGCATGGAAACGCGATTGCATGGGACAACACTCCCGTGTTCGAGGATGGAGCTCAGGAACGGACGCGAGGGCGGGCGGCCGCAATCGTGATGGGCGCGGAGGGAGGAGATCGGAAGAGGAATACGATATCGTTTCAGTGTCATATCCAGACAAAAAATCAGAACGATGGGCGATCGACCATCGCACCATACCAAAACCAAAGGCCGCCCCACAAGAGGGCGGCCCCAGGTATCTGAAATATCACCAGCCGCTAATCCCCGCTCAGCAGATCCCCCAGGATTCCGCCCTTGCCGGCCAGCCCGGCCACGCCGCGGTGCTCGCCGCTGTTGCGGCCCACGGCGGCGCTGATGCGGTCCGCCAGGCGGCTGAACGGCAGGGTCTGCAGGTAGACCTTGCCGGGGCCGGTGAGGGTGGCGAAGAAGAGGCCCTCGCCGCCGAAGAGGGCGTTCTTGAACCCGCCCACGAACTTGATGTCGTAGTCCACGGTCTCCTGGAAGGCCACCAGGCAGCCGGTGTCCACGCGCAGGACCTCGCCCGCGGCCAGGTCCTTCTCCATGATGGTGCCGCCGGCGTGGGCGAAGCAGAGGCCGTCGCCCTCCAGGCGCTGGAGGATGAAGCCCTCGCCGCCGAAGAGGCCGGCGCCCAGGCGCTTGGTGAAGGCGATGCTCACGTTGATGCCGTAGGCGCAGCAGAGAAAGGCGTCCTTCTGGCAGAGCATGCGGCCGCCCAGACGGTCCAGGTGCAGCGGGATGATCTTGCCGGGGTACGGCGCCGCGAAGGCCACGTGGCTCTTGCCCTGGCCGCCGTGCTTGAACGTGGTGATGAAGAAGCTCTCGCCCGTGAAGGCGCGCTTGAAGCCGGCGAAGATGCCGCCGCCGGTGCCCGTGTTCATCTCGATGCCGGTCTCCATGTAGAGCATGGCCCCGGCCTCGGCCTGCACGGCCTCCTGCGGGTCCAGCTCCACGATGACCGCCTGCATGTCGTCGCCGATGATCTGGTAATCGATCTCGTGGGCCATGGGAGCCTCCTCCTAACGCTGGGCGATGCGCCCGTCGATGGTCGCCGCGATGGGGCCGGAGGCCTCCACCGCGTGGATGATCGCGTCGGTGACCGTCACGCCGGCGCTGCGGGTGACGGGCTTGTCCATGTCCATGTAGAGTCGGGCCTTCATGGCCACGTAGTCCGGACACGCGACCGTATAGACGCGGTCCGGGTCCAGAGGTTGCCCTCCCACCGTGACCTCCCGCAGCTCCACCTCGCCGCCGTTCACGGCGTAGGCGTAGCGCAGGCCGCCCACCTGCAGGATGCCGTGGCGGTCCTCCACGGCGTTGCGGGCGTTGGCCAGGCAGATGCGCTCCAGGCCGCGGCCGTCCACCTGGAAGGTCTCCAGCAGATTGCCGAAGGGCAGGAGCTGGTGGATGTCCAGGCGCGTGAGCGGGCCGGCCTGGAAGTTGCGGCGCAGGGTGCCGGAGTTGAGCAGGGCCACGTCGGCGCCGGCGGCCTCCAGCATGCGGTCGCAGATCCAGTCGCCCACGTTGCTCTCGCCGCCGCCGCGACGGTGCCAGGGCTGCACGAGCTCGCCGATGACCTGGCCGAACTCGGCGTCCACGGCGTCGTCGTAGCGGGTCACCAGGGCCTGGAGCTCCGGGTCCGCGGCGCCGCGGCCGGCCACGGTCTCGAGGAGGCGGCCGGCGTAGCCGGTCACGCGGTCGTGCTCCACGCGCAGGTCCAGACGGCCCAGGTTGGTCATGCGCGAGCCGGCCTGCACCACCAGCACGTCGCCGATGAGCAGGGGCTCCTCCAGCCGCGTGTGGCTGTGGCCCCCCACGATCACGTCCAGGCCGGAGCCGACCAGCTTGCGGGCCAGGGTGGTGTCGTCCTGCACGCCGTTGTGGGTGATGAGCACCAGCAGGTCCGTGCGCGGGTCCAGCTCGCGGATCCAGCGGCGGGCCACGGTCTCCTGGTCCTCCAGGACGAGACCCTCCACGCGGGAATCCGCGCACACGTCCATGAGGCCGGCGCAGGTCACGCCCAGTACGCCCACGTCCAGGCCGCCGCGGTGCAGGACCACGGGCTCCACGGGGTACTCCAGCCCGCCGGACTCGTTGCGCAGGTCCAGGGCCATGACCGGGTGGGTGAAGCGGGCGGCCAGGGCGCGGGCGTTGGCGCGGCCCAGGTCGAACTCGTGGTTGCCGATGACGCCGGCGTCGATGCCCAGGCGGTTCAGCATGTCCACCAGGCCGCCGCCCTTCACGCCGTCCACGTCGATCTCGCAGATGGGGTGGCCGGTCATGAAGTCGCCGGCGTCCAGGGTGATGGACGCGGCGGCGGCGGCGCGCTCCGCCGTCAGGTGTTCCTGCAGGGCGACCACGCCGCCTACCGAGGCGCCGTCGTCGCGCCAGGAGGCGGGCTCGGCGGTGAACGCGGCGTGGGTGTCGTTCACGTGGAAGACGGTCAGGTTGAAGGGCCCGGCGCTGGGGGCGGGCGGCGGCGGGGGCGGCGCGGCGGCGGTGGGCACGCGGCAGGCGTCGGCCGGGCCGCAGGGCGCGCAGCCCAGGGCGGCCAGCAGGGGCAGGCAGAGCAGGAACAGGAACCACGTGGGGGATCGGCGCATGGAGGACCTCGGGGTTCGGGGTTCGGGAAGCCGGGCCAAATCTACGCGGTCGCGGCCGATCCGGCCACCAGCAGCAGGTGCTCCCGGTTGCCGCCCTTGCCCCCGCGCAGGGGCGACTCCACCGGGCCGGTCACCCGGAACCCCAGGCCGGTCAGCTCCGCCACCACCGTCGCCAGCACCTCCGGGTGCCGCGCGTCCGGCAGCACGCCGTCCTCCAGCAGGTCCCGCGCGGCCTCGTAGTGGGGCTTGATCAGCGTGACGATGCGCCCGCCGGGCCTCAGCAGCCCCGCCGCCACCGGCACGATGCGGGCCTGCCGCGTCCAGCTCGCGTCGATGGTCACCAGGTCCACCGGCTCCGGCAGGGTCAGGTGCAGGGCGTTGGTGCGCTCCATCACCACCACGCGGTCGTCGCTGCGCAGCTTCCAGTCCAGCACCCCGTAGCCCGTGTCCACGGCGTAGACGCGGGCGGCGCCGCGCTGGAGAAGGCAGTCGCTGAAGCCCCCCACGCTGCAGCCCAGGTCCGCGCAGACCAGCCCGGCGGGATCCACGCCGAAGGCGTCCAGGGCGTGGGCCAGCTTGGGGCCGCCGCGGGAAACGTAAGGCACGCCGCTCTCCTGCCGAAGGAAGGTGGTGGTTGAAGACCGGCCGAGAATCGGCCATCATGGTTCGTCGGGTCAAGGCGAACCGGGGGTGGGATCCCCGTCCATGCAGCACAACCTCAAACGACACCTCCTCGTCCTGGCCGGCCTGCAGATCCTGGTCTTCCTGCTGTACCACCGCATCCTGTCCATGCCGTTCTGGTCCGCGGAGGATCTGGAGGTGCTCCACGACGCCCTCCGCCTGAGCCCCAACCCCGCCGTGCTCCTGCACCACATCGGATCGGTGTTCAGCCAGCCCATCCTCCAGCTCCTGTTCGTGCTGGAGTTCCGCACCTTCCAGCTGGATCCCTCGGGCTACTTCGCCGTGAACCTGGTCCTGCACGGGCTGAACGCCTTCATGCTGTACCTGCTGGTGAACATGCTCTTCCATCGCGCCCGCATGGCGCTGCCGGCGGCCGTGCTCCTGGCGGCGTCGGTGGGCAACTACGGCAAGGCGCTCATGTCGCTGACGGGGCAGGAGACCCTGCTGCTGGCCCTGCTGTACCTGATGGTGCTCTATGTGCTGATCCGGGCCGACTTCAAGCACCACGGACGCATCTCGTCGCCCTGGTACCTGCTGGGGCTGGTGCTCTTCGGCCTGGCGGGGCTCACGCGGCCGGCGCTGTTCTCCATCCTGCTCTGCCTGCTGGCGTACAAATTCTTCTTCTACAAGGAGCGGGGCGGACGCGGCGTGTTCCCGCCCACCATGGTGATCCTGATCGTGGCGGGCGTGCTCTTCGCCGTGTTCCGGGAGATGTGGGGGTTCCGGCAGCCGTACATCCACTTCTCCGAGGACCAGACCGTGCTGTCGTCGGTGTGGCTCGCGGTCAAGACGGTCTTCCGCTACCTGAACCTCATGGTGTTCCCCATGCAGGTGAGCGACCTGCTGGAGTCCACCCACCCGGTGGTGCAGCAGGTGTACGCGTGGCGGATGCCCATCCGCGTGGCGGTGTCGCTGCTGATCGTGAGCTTCAGCTTCTTCGGGTTCCTGTTCGGGAGCAAGCCGCTGCGCTTCTTCATCTCCTGGACCTACATCACGGTGCTGCCCTTCTCGCTCACGCAGCTGGGCAGCAGCTGGCTGAACCTGCAGTATCTGTACCTGGCGTCGCTGGGCTTCTGCGTGATCCTGGCCGCCGGCGCCACCGGCTGCGCGGGGCTGCTGGAGGCGCACCGCTGGAAGCGCCTGGTGCCGTGGCTGGGGCCCCTGTTCTTCGTGGTGGTGACCCTGAGCCTGAACGAGCGGCTGCAGACCAAGTACCGGGCCATCGGCGAGTCCCCCCAGCTGCGCGCCATGACGGCCATGCTGCAGCACCGCATCGACTCCCTGGACGACTGATCCCGCGATTTTTCCCTCTGTCCGCCGCGCGGCGGCGGGTTATCTTGACCGGATCCGGGGCGCGGACGGGCCGCGCCCTCGGCAGCATCGGCGTAGGCCAGGAGGAAGCAGGACATGGCGAAGTACCGCATCGGCTGGATGCCCGGAGACGGTGTCGGCGTGGACGTGATGGACGCCACCAAGGTGGTTCTGGACAAGCTCGGCTTCGACGCGGAGTACGTGCACGGGGACATCGGCTGGGAGATCTGGCGCACCGAGGCCAATCCGCTGCCGGACCGCACCATCGCCATGCTGAAGGACGTGGACGCCGCCCTGTTCGGGGCCATCACCTCCAAGCCCAAGGAGGAGGCCGAGGCGGAGCTGGCGCCGGAGCTGCGGGGCCAGGGCCACGTGTACCGGAGCCCCATCGTGCGGCTGCGCCAGGAGTTCGACCTGACCACGAACCTGCGCCCCTGCAAGGCCTACACGGGCAACCCGCTGAACTTCAAGGACGGGCTGGACCTGGTGGTCTTCCGCCAGAACACCGAGGGCCTGTACATGGGCGTGGAGTACCATCCCCTGCCCCAGGACGTGCGCGAGAAGCTGACCGAGACCCACCCCGCCCAGATGAAGCGGCTGGCGGCCACGGCCAACGAGGACATCGCCATCAGCACGCGCATCTTCACGCGCAAGGGCTGCCAGGACATCGTGCGGGAGGCCTTCGAGTACGCCAAGAAGTTCGGCTACAAGACGGTGACCGTGGTGGAGAAGCCCAACGTGGTGCGCGAGACCAGCGGCCTCATGGTGCGCGAGGCGCGGAAGATCGCCCAGGAGTTCCCGGGCATCGAGCTGTGGGAGACCAACATCGACGCCATGTGCATGTGGCTGGTGAAGAACCCCCAGGACTACGGCGTGCTGGTGGCCAGCAACATGTTCGGCGACATCATCAGCGACCTCTGCGCCCAGCTCGTGGGCGGCCTGGGCTTCGCGTGCTCGGGGAACATCGGCGCCAAGGTGGCCATCTTCGAGCCCAGCCACGGCTCGGCCCCCAAGTACGTGGGGATGAACAAGGTGAACCCCATCGCCATGATCCTCAGCGCCAAGATGATGCTGGACCACCTGGGCGAGCTGGACATGGCCAAGCGGCTGGAGGACGCCGTGGCCGCGGTCATCGCCGAGGGCAAGGTGCGCACCTACGACATGGGCGGCAGCAGCACCACCACGGAGATGGCGGAGGCCATCGCGGCCAAGTGCTAGGCGGCCCCGCCGCGATCCTCCGCAAGGGCCCTGGGCGATCCCCGGGGCCCTTGCCGTTTTCCGCCGATTTTTCTGTCGCCGCGCTCCATAATGAGTTATGATCTTCGAGTTCGGCAGCGGAGCGATCCGAATCCTTCGGACCGCTTCGTGGTGCCTGGATGCCGCGGGGGGTTGCCTCCGGGCTGAGATCCGCGCCCCGGCGCGGGTGATCTGTCCTCGATCTCGAGCCATGGATTGAAGTGACAGCGTTCTGGAGTGGCTCGAGAATTCAGAGGTTTGAGAGATGACGAACATCTACGTCGGAAACCTGTCCTACCGCATGAGCGACGACGAGCTTCGGAACGCCTTCTCGCCCTTCGGCGAGGTGTCCTCGGCCCGCATCATCATGGACCGTGACACTGGCCGCTCCAAGGGCTTCGGCTTCGTCGAGATGCCGGACGACAACCAGGCGCAGGAGGCCATCAGCAAGCTGGATGGCAGTGATCTCGAGGGTCGCACCCTCAAGGTCAACGTGGCCCGTCCCCGTGAGGAGCGTCCCCGCCGTACCGGCTGGTAGGACCTTCCGACACGTCGGATTCGTCGCGAAGCGCCCGCCCCTCAGGGGGCGGGCGCCTTGCTTTGCCGGGGAACCGGAATTCGGTCCCCGTCGATCCCGGTTTGTGGTAGGGTGTTCGGGAGCGACCCGTCCGGGGCCCCACCCGAAGGACGGCGAAGCTTCCCGCGGCCACGCCCGCCGCAGGATCCGACGCCTCACGTCTCAGGACGCGCACCGTGGGCACGAACGGGGCGTCCCCCCCTTGGCAGGGGACGTCGACTCGCGTGCGCGACGACCCACCTCCGGTGGGTCGTCGTGATTTTGGAGCCCGATCGCTCAGAAGAGCGGCAGCGCCCGCACGTCCACGCTTCCCCCCGCTTCCAGCCGCAGATACCACACGCCCGGCGCACGGCCCCAGCCGTCGGCCAGACGGCCGTCCCAGGTCTGGCTGTGGGTGCCGGCGCCGCAGGGGGCGTCCAGGAGCACGGCGGCCTCGTTGCCCAGGGCGTCGTGCACGCTGAGGCGCACGCGCTCGTCGCGGGCCAGACGGAAGACCACGGTGGCGCCGGTGTCGTAGGGGTTGGGCAAGGTGCCCAGCAGGCGCGTGGGGCCGTGGGCCACCGGGAAGCCGCCGTGGACGGGCGGAGCGGCGTCGGGCAGGAGGTAGGGGGCCAGGCCGCGGGCGGCCACGGCCACCACGCCGTCGGCGGCGGCCACGGCGCGCAGGCCGGACGGGGCGTCCACCGGCGGCAGGGGCAGGAGGCGGTCGCCGGGGATGCGCTCCGACACGCGCAGGCGGCCGTCCAGGCCCAGGGCGTAGAGGCGGTCGGCCAGCACGTCCAGGTCCACGGCCGGGGAAGCCTGGCTCAGGCGGGTGCGCTCGGCGGGGTTGAGGGGATCGCTCACGTCGCAGACCAGCAGGCGGCCGTCGATGAGGCCCACCCAGAGGCGGTCCGCGGCGGCGGCCAGGGCGCGGGCGCCGGAGCCGGCCACCAGGGTGCCGCGCAGGCGCGGGGCGTCGTCCGCCAGGTCCACGATGGCCACGCCCGCGGCGGTGGCCGCCCAGGCCACGCTGCCGTCGGCGGCCAGGGCCACGTCCCAGGCCGGGAACTCCGTGGTGACCACGGCGGCGGTGAGCAGGGGCTCGGGCGCGGAGAGGTCCAGTACCAGGAGACCGCCGCGGTCCAGGGCCGCCACCAGGCGGGCGCCGCGCACGGCCAGGCGGCGCACGGCGGCGCCGGTGCCCAGCACGCGCGGCGCGTCGGGACGACGGCGATCCAGCACGGCCAGGTGCTCGCCGGCGCCCACGTACAGGTCGGGACCGTGGAAGGCCACGGCCAGGGCGGGGCCGGGCAGGAGGGCGCCGTCCACGTCGGTCAATGTGCCGTCGGGCGCGCGCAGGGTGAGGCCGGCCTCGCCGCACGCCACCGCCGACCAGCCGTCGGCCGCGGCCACGTCCACGGGGCCGGACGCCGCCCGCGCCGTCACGGCGCAGAGCAGCGCTCCCAGCACGAGCGGAACCAGACGTCCCTTCAACGCAACCTCCTGCACGCTTCCACGAATGACACGACGGCGGGTCCACGATGTCCCCGCCGCTCCATGATTATACCACAGCCGCGCGACGGGGGTTGATCCCCGCGGCGAGTTGGCGTTCACTCAGGAGGCTTCCCCTCCCCCACCACTCCCGGAGAACGAGGTCCCTATGCGTTCCAACGCGATCGTTCCGCTGCTCGTGCTGGCCCTGGCTTCCCTGGCGTTCCCCGCGGCGGCGCGCACGCCCGGCGAGCTGCCCGCCCTCTACTCCTCTCTGGACGACGCGGCCCTGAACGCCGCCGTCGCCCCGCGGCTGGCCGGCGCGGCCCAGGCGGCGCCCGCCCACGCCGACCGCTCCATCCTCTTCGAACGCCTGGCCATGGAGCTCACGGCGAACGGCCTGGCCATGCGCTGCGACGGCGCCGTGCTCCTGCATGCCGGCGCCGCCGGCGGCCTGGAGCGCCGCGTGCCCCTGCCCTTCGAGGGCGAGCTGGGCGCCACCGGCGTCTGGGTGCGCCGCGCCGACGGCACGGTGGAGCGGCTGGGCGAGCCGGCCCGCGAGGAGGCGCCGCTGAGCGGCAGCCCGGTGCTGGTGGTGTCGGTGCCCGACGCGCGCGCGGGCGACGTGGTGGGCTGGTCCGCCGCCGTCAGCATCGCGGGTCTGAACATGCGCGTGCTGCACCCCACGCGCGACCTCTTCGTGCACGAGTCGGAGATCCGCATGATCGTGCCGCCCGCGGTCCATTACGGCCTGGCCATCCTCAACGGCACCACGGGCGACGCCCTGGTGGACGTGGGCACGGAGTTCGGCAAGTCCTTCGACCAGGCCGCCGTCTTCACGGACCTCCCCGCCGACGACGACGGCCCCTTCAACACCCCCCGCGTGCTGCGGCCCGCGCTGCTGGTCACGGCCATGGGCCAGTACGCCGAGCCCATGCAGAAGTGGTTCACGATGGACTCCTGGCTGCCCCTGGCCGCCTACGTGGCGGGGATCCAGCAGGCGTTCACGGAGGATGCGCCCGTGTCGGCGTCGGTGGCCAAGCAGGCGGTGAAGGACGACGACAGCGACCGCGTGAAGCTCCTCAAGCTGCAGCGCCTGGTCTCGAGGCAGATCGCCACCATCCCCCCCGGCGATCTCGAGACCCCGGCCGAGCTGAGCGACGATGCTCTGGAGCGCAAGGCGGCCACGTCGCGCCAGAAGGTCATGATGATGCTGACCATGGCGTCGTCCCTGGGCCTGGACGTGGATCTGGTCCTGGCCCGCGACAACCGACTGGGCCCCCTGGACGACGCGATGCCCTCCCTGGCCCAGTTCACCGACTCCCTGGTGCGCCTCAACGGCGCCGAGCCCCTCTACCTCACCGACGACGAGCGCTACCCCGCCGGATCGCTCCCCCACCACCTGTGGGGCGCGCCGGCCATCGCCGCCGCCGAGGGCGCGGCCGAGACGGTGCAGCGCGTCATGATGAAGGCCATGATGGCCGGCGCCACGCCCGAGTGGGGCGACGCCCAGCCCCTGGAGCGCCTGACGCTGCCCGGCGATCCCGCCGCTCCCATGGGGACCGTGACCGAGTCGCTGACGTGGGACGCCCAGGGCGCCGCCGAGGCGCGGCTGGAGAGCGTGGGCGACACGCCCCTGTTCCTGGCCTTCCGCGGCCGCACCGCCGCGCAGACCCTGCTGAACGACGCCCTGGCGCAGGCCTATCCGGACCTGGGCCTCACGGCGGCGTCGGCCGCGGCGGGCAAGCCCAAGTCCTCCACGGAGGAGCTGCACGTGATCGTGAAGGGGCCGGTGGACGGCGGGGCCGGCGTGCCCGCGGCCGACGGCGGCGCCTGGACGCTCCCCGCCGCCGCGGTCTTCGGCGCCCCCACCGCGGCCGCGTGGCGCGAGGGCGGCCCCTTCCACGTGGACGGTCCGCTGGTGCTGACGCGCACCTGGTCCCACCCCTTGCCCGACGGCTGGAGCGGCGTGAGGCCGGTGACCGTGCCGCGCGTGACCAACGACGTGCTGGACTACCGCGCCCAGGTGAGCGCGGCCGACGGCTTGCTGACCGTGACGCGCACCGTCACCTTCCGCCCCCAGCACCGCATGGCCAAGGACGCCGCCGTGGTGGCGGGGGCGCTGGAGCGGGTGCGGGCCTTCGAGTCGGCGCCGCTGACGCTGGAACGGAAGTAGCTAGTTGTGCCTCTGAAATTGTGCCCGGCCTGTTCCTCGCAACAGGCCGGGCATGAACATCCGACGACCCGGCTGGCATCCACCCCACTGCCCCAACCCCAACTGCAAGCACCACCGCGGCTTGGCCGAGGGTTGGCGCTACAAGCGCCGCGGCTTCTTCCTCCGCCGCATCCGCCCCTTCCGTATCCAGCGGTTCACATGCCTGACCTGCGGCCGCAACTTCAGTAGCCAGACCTTCTCCACCACCTATTGGCAGAAGCGGCCGGAGCTGGATGCGAAGATCCTGCTGCTGACCGTCGGCTGCATGGCCAACCGCCAGATCGCTCGGGCGCTCCAGGCGGCGCCGTCGACCATCGACCGGCACATCGCCAGGCTCGGCCGGCACTGCA
>DAOTGJ010000043.1:0-25591 GCA_035447065.1 Candidatus Krumholzibacteriia bacterium | reverse complement strand
CGGTGGATCTCGCGATGCCCGCCACCGAGCGCGCCGCTTCCGGACGCGTGGTGCCGACGAGCAGCAGGGCTCCGAACAAGAAGACGATGGGGATCAGCATCCAGAGCTTCATGTCCGCTCCTCGGTGGTCGGTCCGCACGATGATCTTACCTTGAAGACGAGACCACCAGCAAGAGGAGGACGCCATGAGCGCCGATGCGACCGGGCGCCGGCCCCGCGTGGTCATCGTGGGCGGCGGTTTCGGGGGATTGAACGCGGCCAAGAGCCTGGCCGACGCCCCCGTGGACATCGCCCTGTTCGACCGCCACAACTACCATCTCTTCCAACCCCTGCTCTATCAGGTGGCCTCGGCGGTGCTTTCGCCCGCGGACGTGGCCGAGCCGATCCGCCGCATCCTCAGCCGTCAGCGCAACTGCCGCGTGCTGCTGAACGAGGTGCGGAGAATCGATCCCGAGCGCCGCCTGGTCCTGCATGCCGACGGCGCCACGCCCTACGACTTCCTGATCCTCGCCGCCGGCGCCACGCACAGCTATTTCGGCCATGAGGAGTGGGAGCGTCACGCCCCCGGCCTGAAGACCGTGGACGACGCGCTGGAGATCCGCCGCCGTGTACTGATGGCCTTCGAAGAGGCGGAGCAGGAGGCCGACGCGGAGGCCCGTCGCGCCAAGCTCACCTTCGTGGTGGTGGGTGCGGGGCCCACGGGCGTGGAGCTGGCCGGGGCGCTGAAGGAGATCGCCACACGGACCGTTCCGGCCGATTTCCGCAACATCGACACCACCACGGCCCGCGTCCTGTTGCTGGAAGGCGCGCCGCGCGTGCTGCCCGCCATGCCGGAACAGCTGTCGGACCGCGCCCGCCGCGATCTGGAATCCCTGGGCGTGGAGGTGCGCACCGAGACCATGGTCACCGGCGTGGACGCCGACGGAGTGAGCGTGGGCGAAGAGTCCCTGGCCGCCGCCAACGTGCTCTGGGCCGCCGGCGTGCAGGCCTCCCCCCTGGCGCGGGATCTTGGCGGTGATCTGGACAAGCGGGGCCGCGTGATCGTGGCGCCGGATCTTTCGGTTCCGGATCGCCCGGAGCTCTTCGTCGTGGGCGACCTGGCTCACGTACCCGATCCACGCTACCCGGACGGCGTACCCGGCATGGCCCAGGGCGCCATCCAGGGCGGGCGCCACGCAGCCAAGGTGATCCGCGGCCTGGTCCGCGGCGATGGAAACGCCCGCCCCGCGTTCCGCTACCGCGATCGCGGCAGCCTGGCCACCATCGGCCGCAACCATGCGGTGGCCGATCTGGGCCGCTGGCGATTCGGCGGCTGGTTCGCATGGCTGCTCTGGGGCGCGGTGCATGTGGCCTCGCTGGTGGGCTTCCGCGCCCGCGGCGCCGTGCTCTGGAACTGGGTCTGGAATTATCTGCGCCATGACAAGGGGGCGCGCCTGATCACGGGTTCGCCGCGGCCGCGCATGCGGCAGGCGCGGTCGGGCTTCGAGGCGGCCGACAGCGTGTCGTCCGACACCGGATCCGCGTCGGCTCACGACCGGGGCTTATGACTGAGAGAACACGAACGGGCCCGAAGCGCACGCCCCGGGCCCGTTCCATGCGAAGAGAGATCGGCCGCCGCCTACTTCAGCAGCGCCAGCTTCCGCACCTGCAGCTCGCCGTCCACCGCCAGCCGCGCGAAGTACACGCCGCCGGGCAGCTCGCGGCCGCGGTCGTCGCGGCCGTCCCACGACGCCTCCAGCCAGCCCTCGCCGGCGGGCGCGTCCAGGGTGCGCACCACGCGCCCGCGCTGGTCCACCACGGTCAGCGCCACGTCGCGGGCCGCGGCCGGCACGCGGAAGCGCAGGGTGGTGCTGGGGTTGAAGGGGTTGGGCATGGGCGCGGCCAGGACCACGGACGGGGCCGTGTCCGCCACGTCGGTGACGATCTCGCCGGTCACCGCCACCTCGTCCACCCACCAGCCGTCGCCGCAGAAATTGCCGTCGTCGGCGGAGTAGGCGCCGTCGGTGCTCAGGCGCAGGCGGATGTCCACCACGGCCACGCCGTCGCCCGGCTCGCACTCGCTGAAGACGGCCGCCGGGACCAGCCACGTGTCCGTCACGCAGCTCGCCACGCCGGTCAGCGCGGCCACCTCGTGCCAGGGCGACTCGGGGCTGGCGGCGCAGCGCACCTCCACCACGGCGTAGTCGTAGCCCGACTCCAGGTCGTAGCGGTGGCGCAGGGTGATGGTGGCGCCCTGGCTCAGGGCCACGGTCTGCCAGGTGAAGTCCTCCCAGTCGTTGCCGTAGCCGGGGCCGCAGGCGTACTCCGGGTCGTCCACGCCGAACCACAGGCCGCCGTCGCCGGAGCAGGAGCCGCTCACGGTGTCGTCCCAGTGCACGTAGCCGTTGCAGAACTTCCAGCCGTCGGCATCGGTCTCGAACGTCCAGCTCAGGGCCTTGTCCGGCGCCACGCGGGCCTTGGCCACGGGTCCCACCAGCAGGTCGGCCAGCACGTCCTCGCCGCTGAGGGCGATGTTCTCCACGCTCACGCCCGTGTCCTGGCACTCGTGGTCCAGCGCGGCGGGGATGGTGTCGGCGGCGAAGCGGTCGCGGTCGCGGGGGCCCATCCAGCTCGTGGAATCGGGCGCGGCCAGGGAGTAGCCCGGCCAGAGGTCGCCGTCGTCGCCGCGGTTGGGGTTGTGCAGCTTGAGGACGGTGGCGTAGTCGCGCTCGCCGTCCAGGTGCTCCATCCAGGTGCCCGAGGGCGTGTCGTACCAGGGCGAGGCCTCCACCACGTCCACCAGGCGGTGCTTCTCGTTGGAGTTGCCGGAGATGCTCTCGTCCACGTGGTAGATGACCAGGCCCTCGGGTGCGGCCAGGCCGTAGTCCACCTGGCGCCGCACCAGGCTCTCGTCGAAGCCCAGGCGGCGGCGGTTCTCGATCAGGAAGTACTCGTCGCCCACCACGCCGCCGCGCCAGAGGCGGTAGGCCGTGGCGGAGGTCTCCGCCGGGGGGATGCTCACGCCGGTCAGGTCCGACGTCACGTTCACCGGCGTGAGCCAGCCCAGCTCCTTCTTGCACCAGGCCGTCATGTGCGACGGCGCGCTGCCCACCGGATCGCCGGGGCGGCGGCCCCAGGAGCCGCCGCTCATCAGGCCCCAGTTGCCGATGCCGCTGGAGCTGTAGTCCGTGTCGTACAGATCCGGCAGGCCCAGCACGTGGCCGTACTCGTGGGCGAAGACGCCCATGGTCATCAGCGAACCGTCGGACAGCATCTCCGGCTCCACCGTGTAGCGGTAGCAGGCCACGCCGTCGTTGGTGTTCACGCCGCCGGCGAAGGCCCAGGCGTGGGACCAGATGTCGTTGGAATCGCCGGTCTGCTCGCGGCCGGGGCCGGCGTGCACGAAGAACAGGGAGTCCACGTAGCCGTCGTCGTCGCCGGAGTCGGGGATGCCGTCGGGGCCGTCGTTGTCGTACTGGCTGAAGTCGATGAAGGGGTCCACGTCGGCCACGGCGTCGGCCAGCAGGTCGCGCACCTGGCCGTAGTCCGTGGGCGTGATGGACGCGTAGGCGTCGTCGTCGGTGTGCCAGCCCGAGACCAGGCCCTGCACGCCGAAGAGGCCGTAGCTGTTCTCCAGGTAGAAGTCGTTCATGCTGCCGGTGGGCCAGGTGGCCGTGGAGAAGAGCATGGCGTCGTAGTCGGCCGCGGGATGGGCGACGGTGTCCGCCGGATGGTCCGCCCACTGGAGCAGGATGATCAGGCAGGTGCCGTTGCCCAGGACCTTCTCGCCGGTCTTGGCCGCGCCGATCAGCTCGTAGAGCTCGTCCTCAGGACGACGGCCGTTCTCCAGATCGCCCGCCAGCGCCTTGGCCTGGTCCGGCCCCACGCGGGACAGCAGCTCCGGCGCCGCCGGGGCCGGCTGCGGTCCGTGGGCGGGCCCGGGATGGGCGGCCGCGGAGCCGACGGCGAGCAGGACGGGCAGCAGAAGCATGAGATAACGCATGGCGTCCTCCGGATCTGGGGGCATTCAGCAACGTGGGCGCGGCCCGAAGCGGGGCGGACCGCCGAGGCTCCCTCCTCGAGCAAGCAAGATACCAAGGACCCCCGGATCCCGAAACGCCGGATCCTCGATGAGGCGAACACATATTTATCAACTGCGATTTTTATTGACTCATCAACTCCTGGCCGCATATTGGGTGTTGATTCTTTGACAGATGTTGGACCAGGCGGGTCCCATTTGTCCCATGAGCCACGAACCCGGAGGACTCCCATGAAGCGGATCGCCATCATCCTGAGCCTGGCCGCGGCCCTGCTGCTGCTGGCCGGCGTCGCCCTGGCCGAGGACAAGGCCGACGAGCCCAAGCTCGACGGCAAGGCGCTCTTCAAGACCCAGTGCAAGGTGTGCCACACCGAGGATTCCGACGCCGGCGACTACACGCCCATGTACCTGATCATCGAGCAGTGGGAGCGCTTCTTCGACGTGGACTACGCCGAGACCCATGCCGAGGCCGCCTACGAGGACGGCGCCAAGGTCCTGGAGACCATCACGCCGGCCATGCTGCAGGAGATCCGCAAGTTCTGCATCGAGGGCGCCGCCGACTCCGAACACCCCATGACCTGCGGCTAGACCGCGGCTTCTGAAGGAAGGAACGGAACCATGAAGAAGATCCTCTCCCTGGTCCTGCTGCTGACCGTGGCCGTCGCGGGCATGGCCTACGCCGCCGATGACGACGACAACGCCAAGCTCAAGAAGAAGCTCCGCGACCTGGAGCAGCGCCTGCGCAAGGTGGAGCGCCAGTCCGCCCTGGACCGCATGCAGTTCGACGGCGACTTCCGCTTCGAGGTCCACAACATCGACGCCGAGGTGGCGCCGTACATGGACGGCATGGCCATCCAGAACACCATGGTGCAGACGCTGTTCTACTTCGGCAACGAGGGCACCCTGCCGCTGACCCCCGCCGGCCTCGATTTCACCGCCCTCGGCAGCTACGTGCAGCAGAACGGCGGCAACTACATGGCCTACGCCAACAGCCTCACCTTCGCCGACCTGCAGTCCGGCATGCAGAACCTGCTGAGCGCCATGGCCCAGATGAACGGCCTGGACCCCTCCACGCTGACGCCCGCCCAGTGGGCCGCCATGCAGGAGCAGGCCATGGGCATGATGGCCATGGCTCCCGGCGTGATGCAGGACGGCTACACCTACAAGAACGACGTGCTCTACACCAACCGTCTGCGCCTGAACATGAAGGCCGACGTGGCGGAGAACGTGAACTTCGCCGGCCGCCTGACCATGTACAAGCCCTGGGGCGACAGCTCCGGCGTGCAGGTCTTCAACGGCCAGAGCAACAGCCTGAACATCGACGGCACCAGCGGCCGCGTGCCCAACAGCGACATCCTGCGCGTGGAGCGCGCCTACTTCAACTGGCGCAACATCGCGGACACCAGCCTGTACCTGAGCATCGGCCGCCGTCCCAGCGCGGGCGGCCCGCCGCTGAACTACCGCGACGACGAGATGCGCGCCGGCACGCCGCTGGGCACGCTCATCGACTTCGCCTTCGACGGCATCACCGCCGGCTTCAACCTCTACGAGGGCAGCACCTTCCGCCTGTGCTACGGCCTGGGCTACGAGACGGGCTTCGGCAACGCCGAGAACCTGCAGCCCGCCGAGAACCGCCTGAAGGACGCGCACTTCCTGGGCATCAACTGGGACATGCTGAACCGCGACGGCTTCACGGCCCAGAGCACGGTGGCCCGCGCCTTCGACGTGACCGACGGCTTCAACGGCCTCGTGGTGCTGCCGGACAACCCGGTGAGCGGCGACGCCATCGGCGCCCCCATGGTGATGCGCTTCACCCCGTCGGCCAACCTGGGCGACATCGACCTGGCCGGCCTGCTGGTGACCTACGCCAACGAGGACTTCGACGTCTTCGCCAGCTACAACTGGATGAAGTCGCACCCCGAGATGGTGACCACGCCCTTCGGCGGCCTCTTCTGCGACCCCTTCGAGACCCCCGAGGAGCAGACCGGCACCATGGCCTACGCCGGCATCCGCTACAAGTTCGCCGACGACAAGACCAAGGTGGGCGTGGAGTACAACCAGGGCAGCCAGTACTGGTTCAACTTCAGCCACGGCGCCGACGACATCTTCGCCCCCAAGACGGGCGTGCGCGGCAGCGTGATGGAGTTCTACCTGACCCACCGCATCGCCGAGAAGTTCATCTGCAAGCTCGACGTCATGCAGTACGACTACGACTACAGCGGCTCGGGCTGGCACATGGGCACGCCCAAGGCCCTGGACGAGACCCCCGTCCTGGGCTACCAGACCTGGGACAAGGCCACCGTCCTGTCGCTGAGCACCACGGTGCGTTTCTAGGGAGGCGATGATGAACCGAGCCGGCTTCATGCTGCTGCTCGTCGCCGTCGCGGCGTGCGGTCCCCTCACGGGGGCCGCCGTCGCCGCGGAGGCGTCGCACGCGGAGATGTTCGAACACTACGAGGGCACCGCCACCTGCCTGGAGTGCCACCGGGACGAGGCCGAGAGCTTCTTCCATTCGCAGCACTACCAGTGGACCGGCGAGACGCCCGACCTGACCAATGCCGACGGCAAGCGCCTGGGCAAGCTGAACACCATCAACGATTTCTGCACCAACCCGTCGGCGAGCTGGATCGGCAACGCCGTCAACGAGGACGGGAAGGTCATCGCCCAGGGCTGCGCCAAGTGCCACGCCGGCCTGGGCCTGCGTCCCGAGCCGGTCATGTCCGAGGAGCAGCTCCTCAACATCGACTGCCTCATCTGCCATTCGAGCGGCTACCGCCGCGACCTCTTCGAGAACGACGCCGGCGAACCGGAGTGGCGCCCCATCCTGTGGCGGAACCAGTACGGGTTGGACGCGATCTCCAAGCGCATCTCGCTGCCCAAGCGCACGATGTGCCTGCGCTGCCACTCCGGCGCCGGCGGCGGTCCCAACTTCAAGCGGGGCGACATCGAGTACGCGCTGAACGAGTGCGACCGCAACTTCGACGTGCACATGGGCACCGACGGCGCCGACATGGCCTGCATCGAATGCCACGAGGGCGAGGACCACCGCGTGAAGGGCCGCGGCGCCGACCTGGCCGGCACCGACCGCCCGGGCGAGCGCCTCACCTGCTCCGGCTGCCACCAGGACGCCCCCCACGGCGAGCTGATCCTGGACAGGCACGCCGAGCGCGTGGCCTGCGAGACCTGCCACATCCCCACCTTCGCCAAGAGCGACGCCACGGACATGGTCCGCGACTGGTCCACCCCCAAGCACCATGAGGAGGCCAAGAAGTACTCGGCCACCATCACCATGGGCAAGGACGTGACGCCGGAGTACGCGTGGTGGAACGGCAAGTCGCGCCACCAGCTCATGGGCGTGGAGGCCAAGCCGGGCAAGGACGGCGTGGTGGAGACCATGGCGCCCGAGGGCTCGCGCAAGGACAAGAAGGCCAAGATCTACCCGTTCAAGGTGCACCGCGCCACGCTGCCGCGCCTGGCGGACGCCGGCTGGCTGTCGCCCATCGCGGTGGACGAGTTCTTCGTCGACGGCGACATCGACAAGGCCGTCCGCGAGGGCGCCCACGCCGCCTACGGCCTGGAGGACATCGAGTACGAGTGGATCCCGGTGCGCCGCTACATGGGCATCTACCACGAGGTGCAGCCCAAGGAGAACGCGCTGAGCTGCCTGGACTGCCACGGCGCGGAAGGCCGGCTGGACTGGCAGGCGCTGGGCTACAAGGAGGATCCGGTGCGGAAGCGGATGCGCTGACGTCTCTGGAATCCGTGAGGACGATGCGCGGGGCCCCGAGGGGCCCCGCGTTTCTTTTTTGGGGCCGAGGTCGAAGGACCGACTCCAACGGTCACCCTCCCCTGTACCTCAAGGGACACGACCTGCTCCCTGGCGTCTAATCCCAGGCCTTCGATCGGCGATCGCGGATTCCGTATCTCATTGGTAATCAATGTTTTAAAGACATGGCGACACATGGCACCGCCCATGCATCCCCATCTGCGAAATCCCGAAACCGCCCTCACCAACCGAAGGAGCTCGACATGCGTACCCCCCTCATCACCCTGCTGGCCCTGCTGGCCATCGCCCTCTTCGCCGTGACCGCTCAGGCCCAGGGCTTCGGCGCCGGCCTCGGCGACGGCGACGGCATCTGCAACTTCGTGGACGAGGACGGCGACGGCTTCAACGACCTCGCCCCCGATGCCGACGGCGACGGCATCCCCAACGGCCTGGATCCCGACTACGTGCCCGCCGGCGACGGCACCGGGAACATGTACCAGTGGGGCAAGGGCCAGATCGATCCCGCTTCCATGAAGGCCCTGAGCTTCGCCGGCTCCGAGGACGGCGCCCTCAACGGCAACGGCAACCGCTACGGCCTGGGCGACGGCACCGGCAGCGGCGTGGGCCCGGCCGACGGCACCGGCTTCGGCAGCGGCAACGGCGACGGCGACGGCATCTGCGACGACACGGACGACACCAAGGCCTCGACCCTCGCTCGTCGGGGCGGCCGCCGGTAACACCGGCGCCGGGGGATGGGGGCCGCCAACTCGGCCCCCGTCCCCGTGAAAGGAGCCCGCCATGATCCGCCCCCTGATCCCGACCATCCTGCTGTCTCAGGCCATCCTGCTGATCCTGACGACCCTGCCCGCCGCCGCCCTGGACCTCCACGGCTCCCTGGACCTGAGCGCCGGCGGCATCGACCACCCCCTGGGCCTGGCCGACGAGCCCTCCACCTCGCTCCGCAGCGCCCGCCTCCAGCTCAGCGGTCTGCTGCCCGAGGGCGGCGCAGCCTCCTGGCGCGCCTCGTACCAGGGCGACCTGGCCCTCTTCGGACCCGAGCTCCCCCTGGACTACACCGTGCAGGCCGTGGGCCTGGAGCGCCTGAGCGGCGGCGGCGCCGGGCGCGACACCTCCGGCTGGGGCTTCCAGTGGTCCACCCGCCGCCAGCTCGACGCGGCCAGTCCCTACGACCACGACCAGTTCGAGACCTACCTCACCGCCAAGCGCTACCTGCGCCCCACGGTCATGCTGCGCTCCACGCTGGGCGCCCGGCTGCGCCGCTTCGGCGAGCTGCCCGAGGAGAGCTTCGTGGAGCCCCACGCCACCCTGGAGCTCAAGCGCTTCGGCGCCGACCGCAGCACCCTGGGCGCCGTGGTCCGCCTGGGCGGCAAGTGGTTCCACGACGACGTGGCTCCCGCGGTGTGGGGCACCGACGGCGCCCCCCACGCAGCCCAGCTCTCGGCCTCGCTCCAGTACGCGCGCAGCCTGTCGCAGCGCCTGGGCCTGCGCCTCTCCGCCACCCAGCGTGTGGGCCTGGCCGACTTCCCCTACTGGGTGGAGGACGACCTGGTGGACAGCCCCCTGCTGGACCGCTACGCCCGCACCGGCCCGCGCGCCGCGGCGGCCCTGAAGATCCTGGCCCCCGGCGGCGTGTGGCTGGACACCGGGCTGGCCTGGCAGCGCGACGACTACGGCGCCATCCTCTTCCGCGACGGCGACGCCACCGCCACCCGCCTGGACACCCTGCTGCAGGCCCACCTGACCCTGGAGGCCGGGCTGGGCGGCGGACCGCGCGCGGCGCGGCTGCAGACCTCGGTGTTCTGGCAGGATCAGGATTCCAGCATCGCAGGCTACACATGGCGCGGCGCCACCCTGGTGGCCGGCGTGGCCTGGAGCTGGTGAGCGAAAACAGGCCCTCGACACGACGGACGATTCTGTCTAGCATAAGTTAGACGGTCTTGAATCTTCCCCGTGCCTGCGGAGCCCGAGCCCATGAGCAGTCCCGCCGACGAACCCCGTCATCCCATCGCCGCCGTCTCGCGCCGCACCGGCCTCAGCCAGCAGATCCTGCGGGCCTGGGAGCGTCGGTACGGGATGGTGGTGCCGCAGCGCACGCCCACGGGCCGCCGCCTCTACACGGACCGCGACCTGGAGGTCCTGGCCCTGCTCAAGCGCCTGATCGACGCCGGCTACCGCGTGGGTTCGCTGCAGCAGCGCACCGTGCCGGAGCTGCGGGAGATGGTGGCGGAGGAACTGGGCAGCGCCGCTCCGACGCGCACCGCACCTGCGAGCGGCGACGTGGCGGGCCTGCAGCAGGCCGCCCTGACGGCCGTTTCCGACATGGCGCCGGACCGTCTGGAGGCCGTGCTGCGCCAGGCGGCCATCGCCCTGCCGCGCCCCGTGCTGCGGGCGGGGCTGCTGCATCCCCTGCTGGACGAGATCGGCCGGCGCTGGCAGAAGGGCGAGCTGCGCATCGCCCACGAGCACATGGCCTCCGCGGTGATCCGCGCTTTCGTGCTGGCCCTGAACCCGGAACGGCGCACGGCCACCCACGGCCGTCCCGTGCTGGCCGGCACCACGCCGGGCCAGCGCCATGAGCTGGGTCTGCTGCTGGCCGTGTCCCACGTGCAGGATCTGGGCTGGGACGTGGTGTACCTGGGCGCCGACCTGCCCGTGGAGGAGTTCGTGAGCACCGCCCGCCAATGCGATGCCGCCGCCGTGCTGGTGAGCTACGTGTATCCGGCCCATGATCCCATCGCCGCCGGCGCCATCCGCGATCTGGGCGCGCTGCTCCCCGCCGACTGCACCCTGATCATCGGCGGCCAGGCGGCCGCCAGCTACGCCGACGCGGTGGTGGAATCGGGAGCGCTCCTGGTGGGCGGATACGAGGATCTCGACACGGCCTTGAACCGGCTTCCCGCCTGATCGCCGCAATCCCGCCGCCACCTTGCCGACCCTGGACAGCGCCGAGACGCTGCAGGGCCAGCAGAAGGTCGGGCCTGTTCGCAATCGTCATCATGCCTCGATGGACGCCTACTGAAGAAGGCGCCCACCCGGAGGTGGACGCCTTTGGAGACTTCAGGAACAATTTCGGCGGCACAACCCATGAAAAGCGGGGCTCCCGAGGGAGCCCCGCCTTCGCACGTCAGGAGGTCTGTCCTAGCGGAACAGGCTCTTCACGGTGGAGAACGTCATGTCCTCGTTGGCCACCACGTCGCAGCCGTTGATCATGGCCGCGGGAGCGCCCGAGCCGGTGCCCGAGGACACCTGCAGGGGGCGCAGGTCGCCGGCGCTGCCGCCGCCCGCGTAACCCGGGGTGCCGTCGAACGAGGTGGAGCCGGGCACGCCCTCGACGTAGAAGGTCACCACGTCGGTCGGAGCCATGATGAAGGCGGTGTAGGTGGCCAGGACCACGGCCGGGGCCGCGGGCAGAGCCAGGCCGCCGGTGCCGATGCCCACCTGGAAGCCCTGGACGGAGCTGTCCACGTCCAGACCGGCAGCCAGGGTCCACGACGGAGCCACGGGGCTGCCGGCCACGGTCACGTAGGCCTCCCAGCCGGACACGCCGAGCTCGGCGGAGGGGTTGGTGATGATCAGGTAACCGGTCACGCTGGCGAAGGGCGCAGCGGTGGTGGTGCAGACCTCGGTGGCGCCGAGATCGAAGTAGAAGCCGAGACCATCGGGATCGGGATCAGCCTGCGCGAAAGCGGAAACGGCGACGAGCAGGACGAGCAGCAGGGCGAGCATGGACTTCATGGGCTTTCTCCTGTGCGAGGGCGTCAATCCGGACTCCGGGCGGGCAAGTGGTCCCGACCGACGTCATGAAGAGCATGTATTCTAGCATGAAATGAGGAATTGCGTGCAAGTGAGATTTCACCTCAGCTTCCATGAATTTTCGGACTGCCGGCCGGGTGATTTCCCCCTTTCACGACCAATTCACGCTCAATATCTAGGATATCGTGCCGATCTTTCGGGAAGCGCCCACCAACCCGCAGTCCGGAGAGCGTCATGAACCACCCGCATTTCGACCTCGTCTGCATCGGCAGCGGCCCTGCGGGGCAGCGCGCCGCCATCCAGGCGGCCAAGCTGGGCCGCCGCGCGGCGGTCATCGAGAAGCGCCGCGTCATCGGCGGCATCTGCCTGGATACGGGCACCATCCCCAGCAAGACCCTGCGGGAGGCGGTGCTGGCCTTCCGTCGACGTCAGCCGGACGGGCGCCCCGCCGCCACGGATCTGCTGGCCCGGGTGGAGGACGTGATCCGCCGGGAGAGCGAGGTCATCGCGGACCAGCTCGCCCGCAACGGCGTGGAGCTGCTGCGCGGCACGGCGTCGTTCGTGGATCCGCACACCCTGCGCATCCAGGGCGACGGTCCCGCCGAACAGGTGACGGCCGACCACGTCCTCATCGCCGTGGGCACCACGCCCCTGGCGCCTCCGGGCGGCGTGCGCCCCGGACTGGTCATCACCAGCGACGAGGTGGGCGGCCTGGAGACCCTGCCGCGGCGCCTGGTGGTGGTGGGCGCGGGCGTCATCGGCCTGGAGTACGCGAGCATGTTCGCGGAGATCGGCGTGAACGTGACGGTGGTGGACCGCTTCGAGCGGCCGCTGCCGTTCCTGGACCGCGAGATCGTGGACGAGCTGCTGCACCAGATGCGGAACCGGAACGTGAGCTTCCGTTTCGGCGAGTCCGTGGACCGGCTGGAGACCGTGGACGACAACCAGCCTCTGGCCGCCCTGCACCTGGAATCCGGCAAGACGCTGGTGGGCGACCTGGTGCTCTTCTCCACCGGCCGCGTGGCCGCCACCGAGGCCCTCAACCTGGCCAAGGCCGGCCTCAAGGCCGACGCGCGCGGCCGCCTGCAGGTGGATGCCGCCTTCCGCACCTCCGTGCCGCACATCAGCGCCGCGGGCGACGTGATCGGCTATCCCGCCCTGGCCGCCACCTCCATGGACCAGGGCCGTCTGGCCGCCTGCGCCATGTTCCACGACGAGCCCGAGTGCATGGCCGACCACTTCCCCGTGGGCATCTACGCCATCCCGGAGATCTCCATGGTGGGCCGTACGGAGCAGGAGCTCACCGAGGCGCGCATCCCCTACGAGGTGGGCGTGGCGCGCTACCGCGAGATCGCGCGCGGGCACATCCTCCAGGACGACTCGGGCTTCTTCAAGATGCTGTTCCACCGTGAGACGCGGCAGCTGCTGGGCGTGCACGCCATCGGCACCGGCGCGACGGAGCTGATCCACATCGGGCAGGCCGTGCTGGGCCTGGGAGGCGGGCTGGACTACTTCCTGAGCACGGTCTTCAACTACCCCACCCTGGCCGAGTGCTACAAGACCGCGGCCCTGGACGCCGCCAACAAGCTGGCCATGGCGGACCGGCTGGCGCAGGCCCGCCGCGGCCCCGAGCCCAGCGAGCGCGACGTGGACGACCTTCTGAGCGGCTTGGAGCTGGACGCGGACGAGGACGAGCACGCCACGGCGTTCACCACGCGCCGTCGACGCTGATCAGACGCGGCGACGCCGCAGCAGGCGGCGCCCGCCCTTCACCACGGCCGCCACCAGCGCCAGGGCGAGCAGACCCGCCAGCACCGGCAACGCCACCGCCGTCACCGACAGCACGGCCGATCCGGCCGTCTCCCCCGCGGCCACCACGGGATTCGCCACGCCCCCGGTGGTCACCGTGCTCGTGGCCCGCGCGCCCGAGCCAAGGCCGCGGATCAGCCCCGCCGTGCCGCCGCCGGCGATGATGGCCACCGGCCACTTGATCAACGGCGCCAGCTCCACCACGGCCGAAGCCATGATCACGGTGCCGCAAACCGCCGCCGCCGGCCCCGCGGCCATGTCCAGCAGATGATCCACCCAGGGGATCTGGTAGGCCGCCGCCTCCAGCAGCGTGGCCGTGGCGAACATGACCAGCGCGGGCGTGGTGCCGATCCACTCCTGCCCCGCCGCCAGCTCCAGATGCCCGGTGTGCGCCGCCAGGCTGATCACCAGGAACGGCACGAAGATGCGCAGGCCCACGGCCGCGGCCAGGCCGAGTCCCAGGAGCAGGGCGAGCAGGGTGTCCATGGAGGCCTCCGGCGGTGCGGGCGGGAAAATCCTTGATCGACGCAACGCGAACAGTAGCATGGGCCCGACGTTCCCGTGAATCCTCCCTCCCGCCGAAGGTCCGCCATGCCCGCAGCCCCCACCCCGCGACTCCACGCCTGGCGCTGGCCCCTGCGGCTGCTGCTGGCGGTGGCCGTGCCGGCGCTCCTCCTGCTGGCCGCGGAGGGCGTGCTGCGCCTGACGGGCTCCGGCTACGACTGGCACCTCTACAAGCGCACGGCCGACGGCCTGGCCCTGGGCAGCAACCCGGAGTTCGGGTACCGCTTCTTCCCTCGCTCCATCACCCGGCATCCGCTTTGGTTCCGCTTCGCGGAGGAGGCGCCGCCGCGCACGTACCGCATCGTGCTGCTGGGGGCGTCGGCGGCGGCGGGGGTGCCCAACGCCTGCTTCGGGTTCGGGCAGATCCTGGACGTGATGCTGGAGCAGCAGTTCCCGGGCACGGATTTCGAGGTCATCAACGCGGGCATGCCCGCCATCAACTCCCACGTGGTGCTGCCCGTCGCCCAGGAGTGCGCGGACTACGACGCCGACCTCTACCTGGTCTACCTGGGCAACAACGAGGTCATCGGCCCCTTCAACACCGGCACCGCGGCGCAGCGCGCCGCCATGGACCGCGGCCGCGTGCGCGCGCTGGTGGAGCTGCGCACCACCAAGGTGGGCCAGCTCATCCAGAGCCTGGGCGAGAAGGCCGGCGGCGCCGACGCGCTGCCCGCGTCCTGGGGCGGCATGACCATGTACGACGACAACGTGTTCCGCCCCGGCGATCCGGTGCTGGACGCCGTGGCCGCCAACTTCCGCGCCAACCTCGACGGGATCGTGGACGCCGCCGCGCGTGGAGGCGCCCGGGTGCTGCTCTGCACCGTGCTGAGCAACCTGGCCGACAGCCCGCCCTTCGCCTCGCTCAACCGCGCGGACCTGACCGGCAGCGCCCTGGACGCGTGGCAGGCCGACTACCGCGCCGCCGCGGCCCTGGACGCCGCCGGCGACCCCGCCGCGGCCCTGGCCGCCTTCCGCGCCCTGCTGGCGATCGACGACACCCACGCCGAGCTGCACTTCCGCCTGGGCCGCCTCCTGCAGCGCGCAGGCGACCTGGACGGCGCCCTGGACCACTTCCGCCGCGCCCGCGACCTGGACGCCCTGGTCTTCCGCGCCACCGGCCCCCTGAACGCCGTGATCCGCGACGTGGCCACCCGCCGCGCCGCCGACGGCGCCCGCCTCCTGGACGTGGAGGCCGACCTCACCCGCCTGCTGCGCGAGGCCGGCGGCCTGCCGGATCGGCGGCTCTTCTACGAGCACGTGCACTTCACCTTCGCCGGCAACCACGCGGTGGCGCGCCTGCTGCTGGAGGACGTGGCCGCGCACCTGCCGCCCGACCTGCGCGCCCGCCGCACCGATGCGCCGCCGCCCGACGCCGCGGCCTGCGCCGACGCCCTGGCCCTCACGGACTTCCATCTCTACAAGATGCTGGCGGAGATGCACCGGCTGGTGGGCGCCGCGCCCTTCACGGCCCAGTACGACCACGCCGCGCAGATGGCCGCCCTGGACGCCGACCTCCAGGCCCTGCGCGACCGCGCCGACCCCCAGGGCCCCGCGCGCATGGTGGCCGCCTTCCGGCGCGCCCTGGCCGCCCGGCCCGACGACCTGCTCCTGCGCTTCAACTACGCGCGTCTGCTGGGAGAGATGGGGCGGACGGAGGCGTCGCGGGAGCAGATGGACGCCCTCTACGATCTGCTGCCCGACGGCTGGCGCGCCTCGGACGCCGCGCGCGCGCAGGCCCGCGGTCAGTAGCGGCCGTAGGGGAACCACTCGGCGTAGAAGTCCTCGCGGTCGGCATCGGCGACCGCCAGCTCCTCTCGGGCTCCACCCGCCTGCAGCAGATCCTTGGCCACCGCCACCTGATAGCGCGTGAGCACCGGCACGGCGGCCCGCACCAACGGCGGGGCCTGGGCGGGGATCTCCGCGGCGCCCTGCACCTGGTCGCGGTGGTCGCGCAGCAGCTCCTCGATCCACTGCCCGCAGCGGATGGCGGCGTCGTACTGGTGGTTGATGCAGAAGAGGCCGCAGAGGGTGACCTGCAGGTCCAGGTTCAGGCGCTCGTCGTAGGCGCGGCCGTCGTAGCTCACGGCCAGGGTGTGGAAGTCGCGCGACCCGGTGGGCGCCGGCAGGGCGCCGGCGTCGCGCACCGCCTGGAACACCTCGCGGGCCAGGATGCGGTTGCCCGCCAGCGTGGGATGCACGTAGTCCAGCAGCAGGCTGAAGCCGGGCGCGCCGCCGGGCGCGGCGGCCTCGAAGGCGCGTTCCGCGTCCACCAGCACCACGCGGCCCGGACGCGCCGCGGCCAGCTCGCGCACGGTGGCGTTGAAGGCCGAATGCGCGCGGAAGGGGTTGTAGTCCAGGTCCTTGGCCAGGCGGTACTGGGCCAGGGCGCCGGCGGCGTCGCCCGTGCGCTCCAGGGACTGGGCGTACCAGAAGTGGGTCTCGGCGTGCTCCGGGTTGCGCGCCACGGCACGCTCCAGGGCGCCGCGCGCCTCCTCCCAGCGCTGCTGCAGCAGGGCGCGGCGTCCCTGGCGCAGGGCGTCGGCCCACGCGGTCTCGGCCGCGCCCTCCAGCCCGTCGAAGGACACGTTGGGCAGCCAGTCCCGCAGGTTGGTGGGCACGGTCAGCAGGACCAGGGGCACGCCGCGCGCGGCGGCGGCGTCGGCCATGTGGGTCATGGACTCGGCGTAGTGGGCCTGCACGCGCGCGAACTGCTCGGGATCGCTGCGCAGCTCCAGCGACTGCTGCTTCACCTTCTTCCAGAACACGTCGCTCACGCCCACCAGCTTGGAGCCCGACAGCACCGCGCGCTTGAGCGAGCGCCGCGCCAGGCTCACCAGGCGCAGCTTCACCGGGAAGCGGTCCAGCAGACGGGCCATGGCCGAGGTGTCGTAGGTGCGGGTCTCCAGGAACTCGTTGTTGCCCGAGTAGACGATGACCAGATCCGGATCGAACTCCACCACGCGGTCGAACACGGCGCGCACGCGGTAGCTGGCGAAGCCGTGGGCGCTGGCGTTGATCATCTCGATGCGCCGGTCCGGATACGCCTTCTCCAGGGCGCGCTCCAGGTACGCCGAGTAGGTCTCCAGGGGCGGATGGGGCCAGCCGGCGCTGGCGGAGCCGCCCAGGCAGAACACGCGCAGCGCGTCCGGCGCCTTGTCGCGGGCGAAGGTCAGCGTGCGGTCCGCGTACGCCGACGGGTGGGTGATGCGGTAGGAGGGCACGCCGTCCACGGTCACCTCCTCGATCTGCGAGAAGGGCCCCACGTCGATGCGCTGGTCCGCGTCCAGGCCGGGCGCGAGCCGCAGCCCCAGCTCCACCACCGCCAGCAGCACCAGCGGCGAGAGCATGGTCAGCACGCGGATCAGCACCCCGCGCGCTCCGACGGGCTGGGCCATGGACGGATTCCTTCCGGGGGGGAAACGGGACGACGGCGGCTGCGGACATTCAAGCCCGCGCGTCCGCCGTCGTCAAGACCGGCCTAGCGGCGCTTGTCCGGGAAGGCCTCGCGGAACTTGCGCAGCTTGGGCGCCACCACGGCCTGGCAGTAGCCCTGGCCCGGGTTCCGTCGGAAGTAGTCCTGGTGGTACTCCTCCGCCGGGAAGAAGGTCTCCAGCGGCACGATCTCCGTCACGAGATCCCTTTCCCAGTGTTCCGACGCGTTCTCTTCCCGAACGGCCGCCTCGGCGATGCGCCGCTGGGCGTCGCCCTCGGTCAGGATGATGGATCGGTACTGGGTGCCCACGTCGGCGCCCTGGCGGTTCAGGGAGGTGGGATCATGGATCTTGAAGAACACGTCCAGCAGCTCGCGGTAGGTCACCACGGACGGGTCGAAGGTGACCTGGACCACCTCCGCGTGGCCGGTGCGGCCGCTGCACACGTGCTCGTAGGTGGGACGGGGATCGTGGCCGCCGGCGTAGCCGCTGACCACGTCGCGCACGCCGTCCATGTCCTCGTAGACGGCTTCCAGGCACCAGAAGCAGCCGCCGCCCAGCACGGCCGTCTCCAGGCGCGCGCCGCTCGCGTCGCGTCCTTCCATGGCTTCCGCTCCGTTCACGCCGACGAGCGCCAGCAGCAGCAGCGTCGGCAGGATGATGAATCTCCGCATGGTCTCCTCCTCGGGTCCGACAGGATCGGCAAGGATCCCCGGCGCCGCACCTCCGCCGCAGCGACGGGGAGGCCGTCCCGTTGATCACCGCCGTCTTCAGCGACGTCCACGCCAACCTGCATGCGTTGGTGGCCGTGCTCACCGACGCCCGCGCCCACGGCGCGGAACGCTTCGTGTGTCTGGGCGACGTGGTGGGCTACAACGCCGACCCGGTCGCGTGCGTGGATCTCCTGCGCGGCCTGCCGCGCCTGGTCTGCCTGCAGGGCAACCACGATGCCATGGCCGCCGGCCTGGAGCCCCTGACGGGCATCCACCCCCACGCCGCCGCCTCGTTGCTCTGGACGCGCGACCGGCTGGACGCCGAACGCCGCGAATGGCTGGCCTCCCGCCCCCTGATCTTCGACGACGACCTGGCCACCTACGTGCACGCCCGCCTGCCCGATCCGGCCGCCTGGGCCTACCTGCAGTCCGCCGGCGACGCCGCGGCCCACCTGGACGCCCAGACCGCGCCCGTGTCGTTCGTGGGGCACGCCCACGAGGTCTTCGGCTGGCGGATGTCCGGCGACGGTCCTCCCACGCCCGACCCCGGCCTGCGCTGGCGGGTGGGCCAGGACCGGCTGGTGGTGGGCGTGGGGAGCGTGGGGCAGCCCCGCGATCGCGACCCCCGTGCCGCCTATGCGCTGCTGCGCCACGCGGACCGTCTGGTGGAGGTACGACGCGTGGCCTACGACGTGACAGGCGCCCAGACCGCCATCCGCGCCGCCGGCCTGCCGGGAGCCATCGCCGCCCGCTTGGAACGCTGATTGCAACACGCCGCTGAGGAGCCGCCGCCATCCCGGGCGGCGGATCGATCATCTCGTTGCCGCGCAAACGGTTTCGGGTCCGGCACAGGCCGCTCCCATCCCGGGCGACGGCCACGCAGCGACCACCCAGCGCGCGAGGATTCACCATGACCGTCGCCACTCCGGACCACACCCGCCGCGATCTGGACCGCCTCCGCGACCGGGCCGACGCCCACGCCCTGGCCGGAGACCTGGACACCGCCGCCCGCCTCTATCGGCAGGTGGCGTCGGACCAGGACCACCCCACGGACTGGATCGCCCTGGGCCGGCTGGAGCTGGACCGCGGCGACGCGGAGACCGCCGCACGCTGCTTCCGCCGCGCCGGCGACCACCGCTGGCTGGCCCGCGCGCTGGAACGGCAGGGCCGCATCGAGCTGGCGTGGCACGAGGCCCTCAAGGCCCGCCCCGGCACCGCCACCGCGCGGCTGCAGGCCCGTCTGGCCGGACGCCTGGGGTTCCACCGCCGCGGCGTGGAGATCCTCGCGCCGCACGTGGACCCCGAGTCCACCCTGCAGCGCGCCCGCCACCTGGACCACCTGGGCGAGCACCGCGAGGCCTGGCTCACCGCGGCCCAGGCCAACCGCAGCGGCACGCCCCCCGCGCCGCCGGCGGCGCCGGCCGTACCGTCCGATCCGGACCCCGACCGCGAGCCCGTGCTGCTGACCGGCCTGCCCGGCTGCGGCATGGAGCCCCTGCGCGCCGCCCTGGACCGTCACCCCGAGCTGCGGGCGGAGACCGTGGACCCGCGCCGTTTCGCCCACGCCGCGGCCCGCGCGCCGGGGACTCCCGTGGTGCATCTGCACCGCGGCACGGAGGACGCCGCCGTGGTGGCCTTCTTCCGCCCCCTGGCCGATTGGCCCCGCGACTGGCCGGCCCTGCGCGCGGCCCTGGACACCGCGGCCGCGATCCTGTCCGAGCACCCCGCTCCGAGCGTGGCGTGGGACCTGCTGGCGCAGGACCCGGAGGCCGCCCTGCGCCTGGTCCTGGCCCGCCTGGGGCGCCCCTGGCGTCCGGAGTGCCTGGAGACCCTGCGCCGCGAGCTGGAGGCCGAGCTGGCCGACCAGCCCCTGGGCGGCCCCGCCGCCTACGCCCGCTTCTACCGCGAGCGCGAGCACGGCGAGGCCCCGGGGATCGCCCTGGGGGCCTGAGCAGCCCCGCCTTGCCCGCTTCCGCGTCTCGGCCTACCATGCCGCCGAGCCCCATCGTCATGTCCAGCCAGGAAGGTTCCATCATGTCCGCGCCCCACGCCGCCACCCCGTACGCCCGCGAAGCCGCCGTCGCCCTGGAGGCCGTGCGCCGCGCCGGCCACCTCTGCCGCTCGGTGCAGGACGGGCTGGACCCCGGCGTGCTGCAGAAGCAGGACCGCAGCCCCGTGACGGTGGCCGACTTCGGCAGCCAGGCGCTGGTGTGCCGCATGCTGGCCGAGGCGTTTCCGGACGACCCGGTCATCGGCGAGGAGAACGCCGACGCCCTGCGCCAGCCGGACCAGGCGGCCCTGCTGGAGCAGGTCACCGGCCACGTGCGCACGCAGCATCCGGACGTGGACGCCGCCACGGTGTGCGACTGGATCGACCGCGGCGGCCGCCGCGAGGGCGCGCCGCGGTTCTGGACGCTGGATCCCATCGACGGCACCAAGGGCTTCCTGCGCGGCGAGCACTACGCCGTGGCGCTGGCCCTGATCGTGGACGGCGCGCCCGTGGTGGCCGCGCTGGCCTGCCCCAACCTGGGCCCCGCCATGGACGCCGACCGCGGCGACGGCACCGTGTTCACCGCCGTGCGCGGCGACGGCACCCGGCGCTGGACCCTGACCGGCGGCGACGGCGCCCCGGCCCGCGTCAGCGACCTGGCCCAGACCTCCGGCCTGCGCTTCTGCCAGAGCGTGGAGGCCGCCCACTCCAGCCACGACGACGCCGCCCGCATCGCGCAGCGCCTGGGCGTGACCGCGCCGGGCGTGAAGGTGGACAGCCAGGTGAAGTACGGCACCGTGGCCCGCGGCGACGCCGACGCCTACCTGCGTCTGCCCAAGACGCTGGAGTACCGCGAGAAGATCTGGGACCACGCCGCCGGCGCGCTGGTGGTGGAGGAGGCGGGCGGCCGCGTGTCGGACATCGCCGGGCGTCCCCTGGATTTCGGACGCGGCTACCAGCTGGAGGGCAACCTGGGCGTGATCGTGACCAACGGCCACCTGCACCAGGATGTGCTGGCGGCGGTGAAGGCCCTGGGCATTCCCGGGTCCGCGTGAGAGCGCATTCGGCCGCTTGACACTCCGCGGGACCTGGGCGATACTTTGATCGGTAACCGCACAAAGCGGATCCGCCGATCCGCGCGCACCCTTCCGGGAGGCTGGCCGTGAACCTGGTCCGAAGCCGTTTGACCGTCCTGGCGACGCTCCCCCTGTTCCTGCTGGCCGCCGGCTGCAGCGAGCGCGACCCCTCGGACCTGCCCCAGGCCCGCGCCCCCATCGACCCCGTGGTCTACGACGACGGCCAGGGCGGCGACTCCGCGCTCCTGCAGGGCGACGTGTACTTCCAGCCCTTCAGCGGCACGTACATCGAGGCCCTGGTGCCGGTGACGGACCAGGCCTACGAGAGCGCGCAGTCGCTGCAGGTGACGGTGCCCGGCCTGAACTCGCCGCTGGGCGCGTACGCGGGCGGCGTGCTCACCGCCGTCGGCGTGCGGGATTTCGCCGACTTCAACGCGCTCACGTTCTACGCGCGCTCCAGCCAGAACTCCACCCTGAACGAGGTGGGCTACGGCAACGACAACACGGGCACGTCGGTCTACACGGCGGGCCGCAGCAACGTGCCGCTGACCACGGACTGGACGTTCGTGGTGGTGCCCATCCCGGATCCCAGCAAGCTCATCGCGGAACGCGGGCTGTTCATGTTCGCCGAGGGCTGGGAGTCCTCCGCGGGCCACAAGATCTGGTTCGACTCCATCCGCTTCGCCAACCTGGGCAACATCACCAACCCGCGGCCCAGCATGCCCACGGTGGACAAGGAGTACTTCGTGGGCGCGAGCGTGAGCCTGGCCGGCACGGCCACCACGTACGACATCGACGGCGCCGACGTGACCGTGAACCACATGCCCGGCTACTTCGACTACAGCGTCAGCGACCCGAGCGTGGCCCAGGTGACCGACGGCGCCGTGCACGTGATCGGCGTGGGCGAGACCACCGTGACGGCGCGGCTGGGCGCCATCGAGGCCACCGGCGCGGTGACCGTGAACGGCAAGCAGGCCCCGGCGGGCCCCGCCCCCACGCCCACCCACCCCGCGGCCGACGTGGTGTCCCTCTTCAGCGACGCCTACACGGACAGCCCGGTGGAGAGCTGGAACCCGCACTGGCAGTGGTCCACCACCGAGGACGGGCTCTTCGAGCTGGACGGCGACCAGGCGCGCATGTACTCGTCGCTGAACTTCGTGGGCATCGTGTTCCAGAGCACGCCGGTGGACGCGTCCACCATGACCCACCTGCATCTGGACGTGTACGCGCCGGAGGGCACGAGCTTCCTGGTGAAGCTGGTGGCGTTCAACGGCGCCGGCGGCGCGGCCATCGGCAACAAGGAGCTCACGTTCAACGCCGACAGCACGCCCGCCTTCACGGCCGGCGGCTGGTCGTCGCTGGAGATCCCCATGGCGGACTTCGGGTTCACGGTGTCCACGGCGGCCCTGGGCCAGCTGGTGCTCAGCAGTCCCGACGCCAGCCTCGTGCTGGTGGACAACATCTACTGGCACCGATAGGATCGGGCGTCACCCGATCCCCCCGGCCCGAGGACGTCGTCGATGCAGAACGGAAACCTTCAGGGCAAAGGCCTGCGGCGCGCGGAACCGGACAGTCCGCGCCCGCTGGCCAACGCCGTGCTCCACCTGATCTGGCAGGAGCGGCGCGTGTCGCGCGCGGAGATCGCGCGGCTGGCCAACCTCTCGCGCTCCACCGTCTCGGAGATCATCAACGAGCTGCTGCCCACCGGGCTCATCGCCGAGGTGGGCGAGGGCCCGTCGCGCGGCGGGCGGCGTCCCATCGTGCTGGAGTTCCGCGACGACGCCTGCGGCATCCTGGGCGTGGAGATGAGCGCCAGCCACGTTGTGACGGCCCTGACCAACCTGCGCGGCCGCGTGCTGGCGTGGCACTCGCGCGAGCATCCGGTGCGGCGCGATCCCGAGGGCACGCGCGCCCTGGTGGCCGAGCTCTGCGAGAAGTGCCTGCGCGCGCCCCAGGCCCGCGGGCTGCCGCTGGTGGGCATCGGGCTGGCGGTGCCCAGCCCCGTGGATCCGTCGGTGCCGGACGGGCTCTCGCGCGTGGTCATGCCCGCTTGGGAGGGCCGGCTGGGCATGGAGCATCTGGCCGAGCGTTTCGGCGTGCCGGTCATGGTGGACAACGACGCCAACCTGGGCGCCCTGGCCGAGCACTGGTGGGGCGTGGGCCGCGGCGTGGACGACCTGGCCTACATCAAGGTGGCCACGGGCGTGGGCTCGGGCCACGTGATCCAGGGCGAGATCTACCGCGGCGCCACGGGCGTGGCGGGCGAGATCGGCCACATCGCCATCGACCCCAAGGGACCGCCCTGCATCTGCGGCCTCAACGGCTGCCTGGTCACGTTCGTGGGCGGGCACGCGCTGGTGGCGCGGGCGGAGGAGCTGCTGCCGGAGTTTCCGGAGAGTCCGCTGCACGAGGGGCCGGTCACGGTCCACGACATCGAGGACGCGGCGCTCACCGGCGATCCCCTGGCCCTGCAGGTGGCCACCGAGGCCGCCGGCCACCTGGGCACCGCCCTGGCCGGCCTGCTCAACCTGATGAACCCCGCCATGGTGATCCTGGGCGGCGACCTCTCGCGCCTGGGCGACCTGCTGGTGGACCCCCTGCGCGACACCGTGAAGGCGCGCACCCTGGTCAGCAGCGTGCGCGCGGCGGAGATCCGCGCCAGCGAGCTGGGGCCGCTGTCGGTGGCCATCGGCGCCAGCACCCTGATCCTCAAGGAAGCCCTGGCCGACGCCACGCTCTTCCCGGCGGTGCCGCTGCCGGAGCCGGAGTCCGCATGACCCTGCCCGCGCGCATCCTGATGGCGGCCCTGCTGGCCGCGCTGCTGGGCTGCGGGGGCGAGACCGAGGAGCCCCCCGTGATCGGCGTGATCTGGGAAGACGATTTCGACGGCCCCGCGGGCCAGCTCCCCGACGCCTCCAAGTGGGCGTTCGACCAGGGCACCGGCTGGGGCAACAACCAGCTCGAGTGGGACACCAACCGCCCGGAGAACGTGAGCCTGGACGGCCAGGGCAACCTGGCCATCACCGCCCGCGCGGAGTCCTTCGCCGGCCGCGACTACACCTCCGGCCGCATCAAGACGCAGGGGCTGTTCCAGCGCCGCTACGGGCGCTTCGAGGCGCGCATCAAGCTGCCGGTGGGCCAGGGCATCTGGCCGGCGTTCTGGATGCTGGGCGCGAACTTCGAGGACGTGGGCTGGCCCGCCTGCGGCGAGATCGACGTGATGGAGTACCTGGGCCACGAGCCCCGCTCCATCCACGGCACCCTGCACGGCCCCGGCTACTCCGGCGGCAACGCCATCGGCCGCGAACACACGCTGGCCCAGGGCGGCTTCCACCTGGGGTTCCATACCTTCGCGGTGGAGTGGAGCCCCGAGAAGATCGTGTGGGAGGTGGACGGGTTCGCGTACCACGAGGTCACGCCGGGGGACCTGCCCGCCGGCGCGAGCTGGGTCTTCAACCAGCCCTTCTTCATCCTGCTGAACGTGGCCGTGGGCGGGTACTGGCCCGGCTATCCGGACGAGACCACGGAGTTCCCGCAGACCATGCTGGTGGATTGGGTGCGGGTGACGGGGGAGCTGGAGTAGGCGCCGCTCACCGCGGTTCCAGCAGGACCAACGTCTCCAACCCGGGCGTGCCCGGGAACATGTCCAGGGGCCGGATCGCCGCCACGCGGTAGCCGGCCCCTTTCCATTGGCGCAGCTCGCCGGGGATCTCGTCGGTGCCGCAGAACACGTGGAGCACGCGGCGGGGGCGGCGTGCGGCCACCGCCTTGATCACGCCCGGCGCGCAGCCCTGGCGCGGCGGATCCAGCAGCGCCACCTCCGCGCCCGTCGGCGCGCCCAGCTTCCCGGTGAAGAACCGTTCGTCGATGCGCGCCGCGTGGAACGTCATGCGCCCCGCCGTGCCCTGCCGCTTGGCGATGGCCTGGGCGGAACGGATGGCCTCGGCCGACAGCTCCACCCCCGTCACCTTGCGGCACTCGGCCCCCAGGGTGTGGCTGAACAGGCCGTAGCCGCAGTAGAGGTCCAGCATGTGGTCGTCGGCCTGGGGCTGCAGCAGCGCGCGGGCCTGCGCCAGGAAGGGGGGCACCATGGACTCGTTGACCTGGGAGAACACCGTGGGCGGGAAGCGCAGCAGCTTGCCCTCCGCCTCCAGGCCCAGCAGGCGGTCGCCCCAGAGGTGCTTGATCTGCAGGCCCTGGGGCGGACGCTCGGCCTCCAGGTAGTAGTCGGAGCAGGTGGGATCGATGTAGGCCAGCGCCCCGGACACGAGCGCCTCCTTCTCCAGCAGGGCGGCGAGCAGCTTGAGCTTGCGCGCCACATCGGCGTCGATGCCCGAGATGTTCAGGATCAGCACGTGGCGCTCGTAGCCGCCGCGCAGGATCAGCCAGCGAGCGACACGGGCCAGGGCGGCGTAGGCGGGGCGCGAGAGGATCTCCTGCAGCGCGCGGT
>DAOTGJ010000042.1:0-26959 GCA_035447065.1 Candidatus Krumholzibacteriia bacterium | reverse complement strand
TCCAGCGGCTGATCGTGTTCGGGGCGACATCAAGCTCGCGCGCGACCTCGGCCTGACTCTGGCCGGTGGCCTGGATCCTGCGGACGATCTCCAGCTTGAACTCGCGGCTGTATCGCTTGTTGGATGTACTCAACTCAACACCTCCGGACTACACGTTTGTAGTCGTTTTGAGATGTCGGAAAAAGGCAGGCAATACCAAAACCCGAGGAGCCATGATTCATCAAGAGCCGGGAGTAGCTGTCGCCGCCGTCGCGGTTAGGATCCCAGGCGAAGAGATCCACCCAGCCGTCCCGATCCACGTCGAACCAAGTGGCGGAGAGGGTGCAGAAATCCTCCCCGGTCGGCTGTGCCAGCAGATTGGAGACATCGACGAACCCTTCTTCGCACCATGTGCGGTTCTCGAGAAGCACGTCGGGGAGTCCGGTCAAGACACCCTCTCCGTATGGATCAGAAGGATCGGCTTGTCCTCGGCCTACGAAGAGATCAGGATAACCGTCACTGTTGTAGTCTGCCCATGTTGCAGACCAGCTATCCCCGACAAGGCTCGTCAACCCAATATCGTCTGCTATATACTCATAGGGTGTATTAATACTTTCATTATACATATTGTGTAACATAATAGGCGTAGTAGCGTGTGCAACGAATGCTGGTCGAGGGTGTATTCCTATCTGGTCCGGCCTGTCGCACTCGGTATGGTTCTGCGAGCCGGAAGATAGGCCCAAGCGCGATGCCGAGGAGATCGACGCCCTGCAGGAGCTGGCAAAGGAGAAGCCTCGCTGGGGCTTCTGGAAGTACCGCGACCGCTTGAATACCCCGGGGCGTCCGTGGATCCTGTCTGTCACATCATTCCCGGATCCGCTTCTCCAAGGCCAAACGCCCCGCTCGCTCCATTTCACGTGAGTTAAAGCAACTTATCTAGCAATTACGACCTTCACCACATGTTCCTTTGCTTGCTTTTCACTCCATACACGTACGAGATAAACACCAGATGAAGCCCTTTTTCCTGAGTCGTCGACACCGGCCCATATTGCCGTTGAACAATTGCTCTTCATAGACATTGCCCCCCTCGCCAATAATCTGCCCCGCAGATCGGATACGATATACCTAACATCATCACCCCACTCCTCAGCACATCGTATCTCATATCCACCACCGGCAGCATAAACAGTTACACCATAGCTCGAATGTTGCTCTTCGACGCCTACCACGGAAGGGCCCACTAAAGCAGCCAACCCGCCTAGGTATGTAATCTGTACTGCATAGTCATAAAAGTATGGGTACTTTGCTATATATGTCTGATATGCATCGAACATAACCTCTGGAGCCGTATCTCCTGGCTGAGCATTTATCCGCGCCTGAACAAGCTCCTCCATCATAAGATAATGCTGCAGATCCATGTCAGCATTTATTGATCCGACCAGCCCAGCTATTCTCAATGCTGTATTATCCGCTAACATATATTTCTCCCAAGCGCTCCCGCCATAAAAAGTTTCAGCGGAATGGCACGTAGGAGCAAACACGAGAGCAGACACAGGGCTTCCATACCGAGCGCTACAGCCCGAATCAATAAATTGCGCAATGTTATCATAATTAGATCTTCTCCCATTAATCCATATTTCAGCAACACCCTCCTCCACCATGTCCATAAGCTCCTCCTCCATGTCACAAGATGATGGGAAGCCATTAGCTGTGACGTATTCTCCTGTTGAAATATGCATTGGTACATATCCAATCTCACGTAAGTCATCTATTGCACTATAAACCATATCACGCTTTTCGAGGTCTTCTCCAAATACGTCTTCCTCTGGATCATCCGGATCATACATCGCGACCGCATTGTCGACAGCCCCAATGATTTTATAATAATTGTGCTGCTCATACAATGCCTCATTGCTGTAATATTTCTGCAATTCATACATATCTGAAACTGGTATTCTACAGACTGGGCCCACAGGACGTGCTCCCGGAACATCATTCGCCGTCAACAGCAAATCACTCTGACATCCATCGTTTCTACACTCATCATACACTGGTTCATAATCTACAGACTCTACACATTCCCCCGATGCTCCACGCCTTCCCACAAGCACAAGTATCGGGCCCGGAGAGACCGGATATCCTGCGTTATATGCATTTGCTAACCGCACTTGCGAATATACGTATCGTACACTACTGGCCTGGCTCCTATAAAAACTAGCAACGCGATATCCCTTACCAGACGCATAGGCAGCCACATTATCAACCAACACCTGACTAGGACCCACAACAACCACATCTGCTGGCACAAATGCATCCCTTGTATCTAGTCCACACAAATTATCTGCTGCTGTGCGCGCACAAGTCTCGGGGTATACAGCAACATGCACACAATCTACTGCGCCATTTCGTGCCCTCAATAAAGCATAGTCCGGGCGACTATCACCAGATATCAGAATTTCTCTATACTTGTCCCCGTTATGTATATTTATGGAATCCAATTTATGGACCCGACCAGCATACTCTACCTCACACCACTCTGCACCACCATATATGCGCAAATGTGTTCCTAAAGCACCCACAACAACCTCAACCCCAGAAGACTCATTACTACATCCGCCAACCCAAGGGTTCATTGACAGCTGAGGATCCCCAATCAAATGCAAAGAAGTACCGCTTACAGCTTCACCTGCGATATAATTATAATCAAAAATCCCGAACCTTCTCTCGCACCCCAGATTTTCATAAAGCTCCTTTACATCAGCTAGCGCTGTGTGCAAATATGTATCCCCAGTATAGCAAAAGAAGGCACGGCCCTCGTCCCCACCCGAGAAATACCATTCATCTGCCAATATACTACTACTACAAGCCAATGCCATCACCATTTGATAGTCAACCGCGTGCGCTACAGTCTCCTCAACGGTATCATTAAATATGACAACAAAGTACTCACCATAGTCGCCGGCATCAGCATCATTCCCAATATCATCTATTCCGTACTCTGTCCGTAATGCGGACGCCGAAAGACTAGCACCCGCCTTGGTTGAGTACACCTCAACTGACAAGGTATTGTCAGCCACTACAATTCCGTTGTTCGTTATTACCCCAGAGTGAGAAAAGAACTGAAATACCTCCGTCGCGGAATATGTCGTCCAGTCCAAATATACCACTGTAGCTGTTCCGTCTACTGCACTATCAACCTTGATCACACCTGACGCCACACTTCGCTCTGTAAGTGCATTTGCCCTTGCAATCTCCATTTTCGTCCAAGCATCGCTGTCGGCCGGCACAACAAAGCGAAGAGGATTAACGCAATTCATAGTAAATGCACTAACGCCCCTGGCGCACACAAGCACAGCAATCAAAACAATGAATCTAATCATCACAAATCCCCCTCCACTCATCATGATATTTAACGGCATACTTCTTATCCCAATACCCAACTAACTTTCCGCCAGTGTCAGCCCCAGACACGAATGCACAATACTCCCGACGTGCGCCTTCAGCAGCATCCCCAAAATAAATTGAGTTGATACCACCATCGCCTATCACAACAAGCACTGAACGACCGCTCTCCACATAGGTCCGCACCTCTTCCAATCTGCCATGCAATTCCTCCGAACGAGCGCTTACACCATCCGCCCTTGCCTTACCCCGAGTTCGACCGACACGCTCTATTCCATTATCCAGCCAACACGGCAAACCTTGCGTAATAACAGCAAACCCTTTATCGCCTACCGCAGCCCTACGTACTGTTTCGTCTAAATCTACAACTTGCTCCACGTCGCTACTCGCCGCCCCCAACAATGAATGCAGCTCACCTCGATCATGAAACACCTGACCGTCAAGTGCAGCAAACACCGCATCACAGATGTCCCTGTACCGCGTTATGGCATTGACAGAATCCTCGCCAGCTGCTATCAATGTTTTGACATATGGCCTTGCACACAATGACCTAAATACGCGAGCACTAGGCCTATACAGGTGGCCCTCTGTATATAATTGTTGACTGTTGGCATGAATTTCTTTGCCGTCAAGCTGAATGTTCAATTCTCTGCTCGGCTTGCCTTTGACAACAAATAGTGCGTTATCGCCACCTAGCACCTGCCCGGAAGCGCTCCGCACTAGACACACGACCAATATACAAACAAGTAGCGCCCTCATGCCTGCCTCCCTAGCTTCACTTATCTATACAGTGATTTTAACCCGCCCACACTGAGAGAACCATCATCCACCCCTCCCCCCGAACTTCCCGTAGCATATCTCTGCTCTGGGCAATGCTGCCCATCACCAACAACAAAAACAGGCTGATCCCCCCCCCCATACCCTGAACTCAACAACACCTCACTCAAACCTGAATAGTATCTTGGGAACCGTGGACACTCCCCATCAACCAAGCCGCGAAGATAGATCGCACCCTCCCCAAGCACAACACACTGATACTCAGCTAAAACTATTTCAGTGGCACCAACCAACTCAGCACTCAACCCGCACTGATAGCGCGGAAATGAATCTACATTCATCCCAAGAATTCCCACTTCAGTGACAACAATTGATCCCTCGACTTCAAGCTGGGCATCCCATCCGCTAATCGGCACAGTTTCGTCATGGCCAGCCACAATCAGCTGCAGGTCGATAACCTCTACCCCCCGAAACACGACACAGCATGAGTCGAGCTGAGCACCCGCGACCACTACCCCAATTGCTTCACCGCTGGCTTGCGCTACTAGTACGCACAACAGGACAATAATTCCCAACAAGTATGCCCTACAATTCATCACGCCACTCCAGTCCAATGAAGCCACAGGTTATATCGAACACAGCACCATCGAATTCCTCAATACACCTCATCATGCACCAACCACAGGACGGCCAATGAAGAGACATTATCAGCTGCTCCCATTGCCGTCAAACACTATAATGTGACGCGATGGCATATCGCCTACGATACACAACGCACATTATTGCCAAATCTTCAACATACATTGACTTGCCGCTGAATTGGTTTTCAAGTCCTCGATTCCAGTACGTCCATTCACCGCCAAGATCCGTCGTTTTACAGACTCCGAACGTGTCTCCACCCACGTAAACTGTCTCAGAATCGTCTTCAACGAATGCCAAGGCGTGGATCTGACCGGCGACGCCGGGCCCAAAGGAAGTAACCGGGACGGCCGTCGCTGATCTGACTAATAGAATGACAGTCCCGACTATCAGACAGAGCGTGCAGAATGAGGGGATACGCGCCATCAGAATATCTCCAATTCTAGGGGTTGAGATCCAAGTTCAGTGATTGATCACAAGCTACCTTACGCTCTCTCCAAATGTCAACGGAATAACGAAAGCATATTCTCAATGAAAATCATTCTCGGCAAAAGTATGGGGCCCACGCGAGCGTGGACCCCACATATACCCAATCGATGTTCCTGAACCCCTATCGGAACAACACCTTCAGGTCCCCCATGGGAATGACCTCGTTCCCCACGATCTCCTCCGTGGGCTCCACCTTGCCGTCCCAGTTCTCGCTGTAGCCGGGCTCGGTCTGCGAGGCGGAGGCGTTGATGCCGCTGAGGATGGGCCAGCCGGCCTGGTCCGCAGGGGCGATGTCGCTCAGGCGGGTGCCGCCGGTCCAGTCCACGTGGCCCAGCACGGAGCCCAGGGTGGCCGTGTACATGGTGCGGTTCAGGTCCGTCACCACGCCGGTCAGGATGGCGGTGCCATCGCTGAAGGTGGCGCCGTTGGTGAAATCGGCGGCGGTGGCGGCGTCCTCGTAGAGGGCGATGGCGCCGCCGGCGTACACCTGCGTCGGGCCGTCGGTGATCAGCTCAAGGCCGGTGATCACCAGGGTGTACTGGTAGTCGGCGAAGTTCAGGGGGATGGGCGTGGTGGCGGGCGCCGCGTCGTAGACGATGGCGTCCAGGGCCAGGTCGCCGCCCACCGCGGCGGGCACCACGGCCTGGCCGTTGAAGTCGAAGAGCTGCTGGGCCGTCGCCGGCGCCGCGAGGGCGACCGCGGCCGCGAGCAGCAGCGTCATCGTGAGCCTCTTGTTCATATCCTAGCCTCCCGGGCTGTTGAGTTCTGCGCTGCGCTCGCTAGCGGAACAGGGTCTTGAGCTGGCTCCACGTGGCGTCTTCGTTGGCCACGGAGTCCTCGATCTGGAGCTCGCCGTCCATCTGGAGGTCGTAGCCCTCCGGAAGCTGGGCGCCGCTGCCGTACGTGAAGGCGCCGCCCCACGTGTAGGCGCAGTTGGTGCACATGGCGCCGAGGATCTCGCCGCCCACGCCGTCCAGGTTGCCCTCGAAGGCGCCGGAGCCGTCGGGGCTCAGGAAGATCGAGAAGCTGTTGAACGAGCCGCTGAAGAACAGGGTGCCGTCGGTGAACGACGAGGGCACGGTGCCGTTGGGCGGGTTCACGCCGTAGTCGGCGTTCTGGGAGCCGTCGCGCCACACGTCCATCATGCCGCCGGTGTAGGACACCATGATCACGCCGCCGCCCAGGGGCACCTCGCCGGTGCTCACCAGGCCGTACAGGTGGAAGGTGAGCTCCTCGCTGCCCAGGTCCACGCCGAACACGGCGTCCACGCCGTCGGCGGTGCCCACGCAGGTCAGAACATCGCCGGGGTTGCTCGGCGGCAGGCCGCCGTCCTCCCAGCCGTAGCCCAGGTAATCGATGCCCGGAGCCTGACCGAAGGCCGGCAGCGCCGCGCAGGCGACCAGCAGCAGGGCCAGGGACCAGAGGTTCGGTCGCGAAAGTTTCATGAGTCGTTCCCCCCTCGACATTGCGTTCGGCGGGCGGCGGAGCGGAGCGGCTCCACGGTCCAAAGGGCGACTGGGCGGTTGCCGTCGCGATGGACACGGCGTGAACCCGGCGAACGACCGGATGTCTGGAACGTCGTTGTCAGGACGTTCGACACGGGTGTGACCCTACCACAAATCCGTCAACCAGGGGATGAAATCTCCGAGGATCGTGGACGGAGGCCCCCGCAGGTGCGATCTTGGACGCCGGCATCGGATCCCCAACCGGGAGCGCCCCATGCGCCACGCGGACGACCATCGGCCCCACCTTTCGGACCTGGCCGACCTCATGCTCGGCTCCACGGCCGACGGCGTGTTCGCCGTGGACGAGCACCGCCGCATCCTGGCCATGAACCCCGCCGCCCTGGCCGCGGTGGGGCGCACGGAGGCCGAGGTGCTGGGCCGCCCCTGCCACGAGGTGCTGCGCTTCCACATCTGCCGCGAGCAGTGCGCCCTGCGGGCCGCCCGCGACGCCGGCCGCCCCATCGCCAACCTGCCGGTGGAGGTGCTCCACCGCGACGGACGCCGCACCCCCACCATCCTCTCCTCCGCCGTGCTGCGCGACGCCCGGGGCCACGACATCGGCGGCGTGGAGACCTTCCGCGACCTGGAGGCCGCCGTCCGCGCCGACGCCTTCGACGCCCGCCGCAATCCCCTGGGCGAGCTGCTGGCCGTGGACCCGGCCATGCGCGGGCTGGTGGACCTGCTGCCCACCATCGCCCCCACCGACAGCGCCATCCTGCTGACCGGCGAGACGGGCACGGGCAAGAACCTGGTGGCGCGGGCCATCCACGCCCTGAGCGGCCGCGGCGACGGCCCGCTGGTCACCGTGAACTGCGCCGCGCTGCCGGAGAGCCTGCTGGAATCCGAGCTGTTCGGGTACCGGGCGGGGGCCTTCACCGGGGCGGAGCGAGACCGGGCCGGGCGCATCGCCGCCGCGGAGGGCGGCACCCTGTTCCTGGACGAGATCGGCGACATCCCCCTGCCCATGCAGGTCAAGCTGCTGCGCTTCCTCCAGTCCAAGACCTACGAGCCCCTGGGCGACGTGACCCCGCGCCGCGCCGACGTGCGCATCCTGGCCGCCACCCACCAGGACCTGCAGGAGCTGGTGGAGCAGGGCCGCTTCCGGCAGGACCTCTACTACCGCATCAACGTGGTCAACCTGCCCCTGCCGCCCCTGCGCGACCGCCCCCTGGACATCCCCGTGCTGGCCCACCGCTTCCTGGAGCTGCTGGGCAGCCGGCGCGGCAAGCAGGTGGCGTCCATCGCCCCCGACGCCCTGGACGCCCTGGTGGCCCACGGCTTCCCGGGCAACGTGCGCGAGCTGGAGAACGTGATCGAGCACGCCTACGTGTTCTGCGACGGCCCCGTGCTCCTGCGCCGCCACCTGCCCGAGCGCGTGCTGCGGGGCGGCGCCGCCCCCCGCGACGCCGCCGACGACCTGCGCCGCCTGGAGCGCCGCCACCTGGAGGCCGTGCTGGCCCGCCACGACGGGCATCGCGGCGCCGCGGCCGAGGATCTGGGCATCCACCGCACCACCCTGCTACGGCGGATGAAGCGGCTGGGGATCCGCACGCCGGAGCGGGACGGGCGGCGCCGGGATCCGGGATCGATGCGATAATGCATCGGTATTGATCCCATATTGATGCGGTAGCGCATCATCACCTTGAGCCGCCTCTCGCAAGGAGCCTATAACCCCTTGTCTTTGTAGTATCTATGTCGACACCAGCCATCGAACCCCTGGCACGCCCCTTGCGGCATCCCCGGCGGCTCCCCGACCCCCAGGAGGCGATCATGACCGACCGCACGGCCTTCAACCCCCTGACCATGGCCCGCCGCCAGTTCGACGTGGCCGCGGATCACCTCCAGCTCGACGAAGGGGTCCGCGCCCTGCTGCGCACCCCTCTGCGCGAGTACCACTTCAGCATCCCGGTGCGCATGGACGACGGCGGCCTGCGCGTCTTCCAGGGCTACCGCGTGCAGCACAACGACGCCCGCGGCCCCTGCAAGGGCGGCATCCGCTTCCATCCCCAGGAGACCGCCGACACCGTGCGCGCCCTGGCCATGTGGATGACCTGGAAGTGCGCCGTGGCGGACCTGCCCCTGGGCGGCGGCAAGGGCGGCGTGGTGTGCGACCCGCACCACCTCTCCCTGGCGGAGCAGGAACGCCTGTGCCGGGGCTGGGTGCGGCAGGTGGCCCGCGACATCGGCCCCGACGTGGACGTGCCCGCCCCCGACGTGATGACCAGCGGCCGCCACATGCTCTGGATGCTGGACGAGTACGAGTGGATCCGCGGCGCGCGCCGGCCCGGCGCCATCACCGGCAAGCCGGTGGGCCTGGGCGGCAGCCAGGGCCGCACCGAGGCCACGGGCTACGGCGTGGTCTACGCCCTGCGCGAGGCGCTCAAGGAGATCGGCCTGCGGCCCCAGGACGCCGTGGCGTCGGTGCAGGGGTTCGGCAACGTGGCCCAGCACGCGGTGGACCTGTTCCAGCGCATCGGCGGCACGGTGACCTGCGTGTCGAGCTGGGACCAGGACGACGGCGTGTCCTACTCCTTCCTCAAGCCCGACGGCGTGGACCTGAAGGCCCTGCGCACGGTGACGGACCACTTCGGCGGCATCGACAAGGAGGCCGCCCGCGACCTGGGCTACCGCGTGGAGCCCGGCGACGCCTGGCTGGCCCAGGAGGTGGACGTGCTGATCCCCGCCGCCCTGGAGAATCAGATCCGCGAGGACAACGTGGCCGCGGTGAGCCCACGCGTGCGCGTGGTGGCCGAGGGCGCCAACGGCCCCACCACCCCGGAGGCCGACGCCGCCCTGCGCGCCCGCGGCGTGCTGGTGCTGCCGGACTTCCTGGCCAACGCCGGCGGCGTGACCTGCAGCTACTACGAGCAGGTGCAGAGCAACATGAACTACTACTGGGGCAAGGCCGAGGTGCTGGCCAAGCTGGACCAGGGCATGACCACCGCCTACATCGCCGTGAGCGACCTGGCCGCGAGCGCCGGCCTGGCCCTGCGCGACGCCGCCTACGTGCTGGCCGTGAAGCGCGTGGTGAACGCCTGCCGCGACCGCGGCTGGATCTGAACCGGAGGACGGGCATGGGCGCGCAGGACTGGACGGGCGACGTGCGGGTGATCGGGGGCGGCGCCATCGGCGGCAAGGCCCAGGGGCTGGTGAGCGTGGCCCGCGACGTGCTGGCCGCCACCGCGGAGGGAGACTTCCCCGAGTTCGTGGTGCGGGTGCCGGACTTCGCGGTGCTGGGCACCGACGTGTTCCGCGAGTTCGTGGCGGACAACGACCTGGCGCGCCTGGAGCGCGCCGGCCTGCCCGACGACCGCATCGCCCACGCCTTCCAGCGCGGCGAGATGCCGCCGCTGGTGCTGGGCGAGCTGCGCGCCCTGGTGGAGCAGCCGCGCGGGCCGCTGGCCGTGCGGTCGTCCAGCCTGCTGGAAGATGCGCTGGCCCATCCCTTCGCGGGCGTGTACGCCACCAAGATGACGCCCAACAACCAGGCGTCGGCCGACGAACGCTTCCGGCGGCTGCTGGAGGCGGTGAAGTTCGTGTGGGCGTCCACGTACTTCGCGGCGGCGGTGTCGTACCGCGACTCCATCGATACGGGCGGGCGCGAGGAGGCCATGGCCGTCATCGTGCAAGAGGTGGTGGGCAGCGAGCGCAACCGCCGCTTCTACCCCACCCTGTCCGGGGTGGCGCGCACCTACAACTACTACCCCACCGGTGCGGCCACCCCCCACGACGGCGTGGCGAGCCTGGCCCTGGGCCTGGGCCGTCAGATCGTGGACGGCGGCGCCTGCTGGACCTACGTGCCCGCTTACCCCGCCGCCGGTCCGCCCTACGCCGACGTGGGCGAGCGCCTGGACGCCGCCCAACGCACCTTCTGGGCCGTGGACACCGGCGAGCCGCCCCTGCCCGACCCTCTGGCCGAGACCGAGTACCTGGCCGAGCTCTCCCTGGACGACGCCGACTACGACGGCCAGTTGGAGCACCTGGTCTCCACCTACGACCACCGCAGCGACCGACTGCGTCCCGGCCGCCAGAGCGGCGGCGCCTGGTGCCTGGACTTCTCGCCCCTGCTCAGCCTGGGCACCCTGCCCCTGAACGGCCTGGTGCAGCGGCTGCTGAGCCAGGCGGAGCAGGCGGTGGACGGGGCGGTGGAAATCGAGTTCGCCGTGGACGTGCCCCTGGAGCCGGGGCGGCCGGCGCGCTTCGGGTTCCTGCAGATGCGCCCCATGGCCGTGGACGAGGCCCGCGTGGATCTGCCCGAGGCCGCCCTCACCGGGCCCGACGTGGTGGTGCGCGGCCGCCATGCCCTGGGCAACGGCGAACGCCATGACCTTTGCGACGTGGTCTACCTGGACCCCGAACGCTTCGACGCCGGCAGGACCCCCGCCATCGCCCGCGAGCTGGGCGAGCGCAACCGCGAGCTCCTGGCGGCGGGACGGCCGTACCTGCTGCTGGGGTTCGGGCGCTGGGGCTCGTCGGATCCGTGGCTGGGGGTGCCGGTGGCGTGGGGCCAGATCTCCGGCGCGAGGGTGCTGGTGGAGAGCAGCCTGCCCAGCATGAACCCGGACATCAGCCAGGGCTCCCACTTCTTCCACAACCTCATCGGCCTGAAGATCCTCTACCTGGCCACCGCCCGCGGCGACGAGACGGCGGTGGACTGGGACTGGCTCGCGCGGCAGCCCCTGGCGGCCGCCGGGGAGTACACGCGGCACGTGCGGCTGGAGCGCCCGCTGCACGTGGTGGTGGACGGCATCAACGGACGCGGAGCGGTGCGCCATGACTGATCGGACCACGGACGGCGGGGCCCTGGCCCGCGCCCTGCAGGAACGCATCAAGGAGCTCAACTGCCTCTACACCGTGGAGACGGAGCTGCAGGACCACGAGAGCGGCATGGAGCTGGTGCTGGACCGGGTGGCCAAGCTCATCCCGCCCGGCTGGCAGCACGTGGAGGACTGCGAGGCGGAGATCACCCATGCGTCCCGGGTGCACCGCTCCAGCGACTTCGAGCCCACGCCGTGGGTGCTGGAAGAGCCCATCCGCGTGAACGGCGCGCCGGTGGGCCACCTGCGCGTGTACTACCTCACGGAGAAGCCCAGCGCGGACGTGGGCCCCTTCCTCAACGAGGAGGTGCGCCTGGCCCGCAGCTTGGCCGACCGGCTGGGCCAGTACCTCCTGCTGCGCCGCGACCGCGCCGCCGAGGCGGGCAAGGAGTCCCACGCGGACTGGGAGGTGCTGCTGGACCACCTGCGCCAGAACGACCGCGAGACGTACCTGCGCCTCTCGCGCCGCATGCTCAACCTGCTTTGCTCCGGCGGCATGGAGGAGGCCCAGCGCCTGCTGGCCACCGCCTACGGCATCACCGACGACGACGCGAGCGAGGGCGAGGAGGAGCGCAACCTGCCGCGCCGCCGCGCGGAGCTGGACACGGAGCTGCTGCTGAGCGGACGCCCCTTCCTGCTGGCGTCGGAGACCATGGCCGGGGCCGAGATCTCCAAGCAGGTGCGCGGCTGGCTGCAGGAGGAGAAGATCGTCGGGCTTAAGAAGGTGCTCGACAACATCCGCTCCCCGCTGCCGGAGGTGGTGGACCAGGTGCGGCGCCACCGCACCATGCTGGGCCGCGCCGCCGACCTGCCGCGCGCCACCGCCGCCAGCCTGACCGTGTCGCTCATCCAGCGGTTCTTGACCGACCAGCTCGACTTCGCCCACACGGCGCGCCAGTTCCTGGACTTCGACGATTTCGTGGACCTGGCCGACCACGTGGTCTATCCCGCCGGCAGCCACGGCAAGCTGGGCGGCAAGACCGCCGGCGTGGTGCTGGCCCGCGGCGTGCTGCGCAAGGCGGCGGCCGCCGCCGGCACCGACGACCTGGTGCGCTTCCCGCGCTCCTTCTACGTGACCACCGACGGCATCGAGGCCTTCATCGCCCACAACGACCTGGAGGACCTGCTCGCGGTCAAGTACATGGACATCGACGAGGTGCGCCGCGAGTACCCCAACATCCAGCAGCTCATGAAGAACTCGGCCTTCCCCGCCGACATGATCAACGGCCTCACCGCCGTGCTGGACGAGCTGGGCGAGCGCCCCATCATCGTGCGCAGCTCCAGCCTGCTGGAGGACCGCGCGGGCACCGCGTTCTCGGGCAAGTACAAGTCCCTGTTCCTGGCCAACCAGGGCAGCAAGAAGGACCGGCTGGCGGCGCTGCTGGACGCCATCGCGGAGATCTACGCCTCCACCCTCGGGCCCGACCCCATCATCTACCGCCAGGAACGCAACCTCCTGGAGTTCAACGAGCAGATGGGCATCCTCATCCAGGAGGTGGTGGGCCGCAAGGCGGGGCGCTGGTTCCTGCCGGCGTTCGCGGGGGTGGCGTTCTCGCGCACGGAGTTCCGCTGGTCGCCGCGCATCCGGCGCGAGGACGGCCTGGTGCGCCTGGTGCCCGGCCTGGGCACCCGCGCCGTGGACCGCACCCGCGACGACTACCCCGTGCTCGCCGTGCCCGGCAAGCCGGACCTGCGCGTGAACGTGGCCGCCGACGAGGTGGTGCGCTACGCCCCGCGCCGCGTGGACGTGATCGACCTGCAGGACAACACCTTCCGCACCGTGAAGATGAGCGAGCTGCTGGAGGACGTGGGCGGCGCCTTCCCCGGCTTCCACCACGTCTTCTCCCTGCTCCAGGGCGACACCTTCCGTCCGCCGTTGGGGCCGTGGAGTCCGTGCGACGGTCAACCCGTGGTGACCTTCGACGCGCTCCGCGGCCCCGGCGGCCTCCTGCGCCGCATCGACACCCTGCTGCGGGCCCTGGAGGAGGGCATCGGCCGGCCGGTGGACCTGGAGTTCGCCCACGACGGCGAGCACCTCTACCTGCTCCAGTGCCGCGTGCAGAGCCGCAGCGACGAGGAGGCGCCCGCCGCCATCCCCCGCGACCTCAAGCGCTGCGACGTGGTCTTCAGCGCCCGCAAGCACGTGGCCAACGGCTGGGTGCCGGACCTGTCGCACGTGGTGTACGTGGACCCGGAGGCCTACGGCTCGCTGGCCACGCGCGAGGAGCTGCTGCGCGTGGGCCGCGCCGTGGGCCGCCTGAACGAGGTGCTGCCCAAGCGCCGCTTCCTGCTGCTGGGCCCGGGCCGCTGGGGCAGCCGCGGCGACATCAAGCTGGGCGTGAGCGTGACCTACGCCGACATCAACAACGCCGCCATGCTGGTGGAGGTGGCCCGCCGCAAGGGCGGCTACCTGCCGGAGGTGTCCTTCGGCACGCACTTCTTCCAGGACCTGGTGGAGGCGCGCATCCGCTACCTGCCCGTGTACCCGGACGACGAGGGCGTGCTGTTCAACGAGGTGTTCCTGCGCCGCTCGCCCAACGTGCTGGCCCACGTGGTGCCGGAGTTCGCGGACCTGGAGGACGTGATCCGCGTGATCGACGTGCCCGCCGTGACCGAGGGCCGCCGCCTGCGCGTGCTGCTCAACTCCGACCTGGACGAGGCCGTGGCCGTGCTCACCGACGACGACCCCGCCGAACCGCGCCCCCGCCCGTCGCTGCCCGCCGGCCTCTCCCCCCACGACGACGAGTCCAGCCGCTGGCGCCTGCAGATGGCCGAGAGCCTGGCCGCCGCCCTGGACCCCGCGGCCTGCGGCGTGAAGGCGATCTACGTGTTCGGCAGCGCCAAGAACGGCACCGCCGGCCCGGGCAGCGACATCGACCTGCTGGTGCACGTGGAGGACGACCCGCAGAAGCGCGCCTGCCTGGACGGGTGGCTCCGCGGCTGGAGCCAGGCGCTGGCGGAGATGAACTACCTGAAGACGGGCTACCGCTGCGACGGCCTGCTGGACGTGCATCCGGTGACCGACGCCGACATCGCGGCGCGCACCAGCTTCGCGGCCAAGATCGACGCGGTGACCGACGCGGCGCGGCCCCTGGCCATGGGCGGCGGCTAGATCAGCTCGCGCGTGGCGGCGGCGGGATCGGCGGGATCGAACCGCACCAGCGCCAGCTCCGGCCCGTCGTGGGCGGCGCCCAGCAGCACCGTGCGGCCCAGGGCGTCGCGCCACGCCCCCGTCAGCCGCGCCGACTCGTGCACGTGCCCGCACAGCGCCACCGCCGGCTGCCGCGCCTCCAGGAACTTCCGGATCGCCACGCTGCCGATGTGCACGTCCAGCGGCACGTGGTCCACCGACTTGCCGTCCAGGGCCGCGCGGTCCAGCAACGTGCGGTACGGCGGGCTGTGGAAGAGGCAGACGGCGGCGGCCAGATCGTCGTGGCCGGCCAGGCGGTCCAGGTCCGCGGCGATGGTGGCGTGGCGGATCTCGTGGGGCTCCACCGGCACGGTGCGCGCGCCCTCCTCCGGCGTGAGGCAGCCGGGGTCCACGCCGCGGCCCACGTCGTAGCGCTCCCAGTCCTTGAGGCGGAACGGCGTGGGCGGCACCCAGGCGCAGCCGTAGACCGGCACGCCGTCCAGGTCCGCGCGGCGCAGGTGCACGTGCTCCAGGAGGCCGTCCAGCTCCAGCAGGGCCAGGTCGTCGGCCAGCACGCCGGGGTCGTCGTTGCCCAGGATGCAGAACACGCGGGGGGCGCGGTCGCCCAGCACGCGGCGCACGCCGCGCAGGCCGTCGCCCAGGACTCGGGGCAGGAAGTCCGCGCCGGCGTGGAAGGCGTGGGGAGCCAGGTCGCCGCCCAGGAACACGGCGGCCGGAGCCTCCGCGGCCATGCGCTGGAAGAGGGCGGCGTAGCGGTGCGCGGAGCCGTGCAGATCCGTGGCGAAGAAGCACTGGGGCATGAGCGGCCTCCCGGGGTGTGCGGCGGAGCGTGCCACCGCGGCGGGCCGGAGGCAAGCCCCGCGCTTCCCGACCCGCCCGCGCCCGTGGTAGGCTTCGCCGTCGTCCCGCACCCGCATCGACCCCGGAAGGACCCCCATGCTGCGCCCCTGGACCATCCTGGACGAGGAGGAGCTGGCCTCCTCCCGCATCTTCCGCCTCTACCGCGACACGGCGCGCTCGCCGCGCACGGGCGAGACGGTCACCTTCTCGCGCATCAGCGCCCCCCACTGGGTGACGGTCATGCCCATCACCGCCGAGGGCGAGATGGTGCTGGTGCGCCAGTGGCGCCCCGGCGTGCGCGACTTCACCCTGGAGGTGGTGGGCGGCCTCTGCGAGCCCGGCGAGGACCCGGCCGTGGGCGCCGCCCGCGAGGTGCGCGAGGAGACGGGCTACGAGGGCGACGCGCCGGTGGAGATGGGCATCGTGCATCCCAACCCCGCGGTGCAGGACAACACCTGCCGCAGCTTCCTCATGGAGAACTGCCGCCCCACCGCGGCGCAGGACATGGACCCCGGCGAGGACATCGAGATCGTGGTCACCCCCCTGGCCGATCTGCCCCGCCTGGTGGCCGACGGCACGATCATGCATACCCTGGCCCTCTCGGCCTTCTGGTGGCTGCGTACCAAGCGGCCCGATCTCGATCCCTGGAAGTGAGCGCATGAAGGAACGCATCCTGGACGTGGCCCGCTTCGTGAAGAACATCCTCAACCGCTTCAGCACCGCCGAGGTGGCGGGCGTGCCCATCGACTGGTTCTTCCACCTGTGCGGCGCCATGCTGATCGCCTGGGTGGCGTCGGCGTTCCTGCCGCGCAAGCGGGTGCTGCAGGTGGGCGTGGCGCTGATCCTGGCCAAGGAGCTGTTCGACGTGTTCGCCAAGACGCGGATGGAGTACATCCGGCCGCCGGAGGCGGACATCGCCCTGGACATCGCATCGGGCGTGGCCGGGCTGTTCCTGGGCTTCTGGCTGGCCAAGCGCGCCCCGCTGCCGTTCGCGCGGAAGGGGAACCGATGAAGCGCCTGCCCCCGTCGCTGACCGGAGCCCTGGGCGCCGTGAGCCTGCTGCTGCTGGCGCGGTTCACGCTCCTGTCCGGCGACACCGCCGCCGTGATCGCGCGCACCGCCGTGGCGGGGCTGGCCCTGGCCGCCTTCATCACCCGCGTGCCCCTGCGCGTGCTGGTCTGGCTGGTGCCCCTGGGCCCCGTGCTGGACGCCGCCCTGCTGGGCCTGGGCCGCGAGATCTACCTGACGGAGATCCTGGTGCTGGCCGCCGCCGGCGTGTGGGGCCTGCAGGCCGCCCGCGGCCGCGCCGCCGCGCCGCCGCCCACGCCGCCGGTGCTGCTGCTGGCGGCCTTCGGGGCCGTGGGCGCGCTGGCCCTGGCGATCGGCCACCCGTCCCTGCTGGCCACCCCCGACGGCCTGCGCGGCCTGCGCGTGCTCTGGCTGGGCGCCGTGCTCGCCGTGATGTGGCCGGCCCTGGATGCCGACCCCGCCCGCCTCGCCGTGCACTGGGCCCGCGCCACCATGCTGGGCGTGCTGGTGATCGCCGTGGGTGCGTTGGTGCAGTTCCTCACCGGCGACCGCAGCGCCGAGCCCGGGTCGTTCTACGGCGGCTCGGTGGGCGTGGCCGTGCACCTGGCGGCGTTCCTGCCGGTGCCCCTGGCCATCGTCCTGGGCGACTCCATCAAGCCGGCGCGCATCGCCGGCGCGGTGGCGTTCCTGTGCGGGCTGATCGTGCTGCCGCTCACGGCGTCGCGCGGGGCGCTGGGCGCCACGGCGCTGACCACGTTGGCGGTGCTGGCCCTGTCGGCCCGCAAGCTCGACGGCGGCCGGCGCCTGGCGGTGCTGGGCCTGATCGTGCTGGTGTTCGCCGGCGGTGCGGCGCTGACGCTCAAGCCCGAGCTGGCCGGCGAGTCCTTCGCCTACAAGTTCCGCAAGAGCGTGCAGGGCGACTTCCTCTCCACCCGCACCGACGCCTGGGCCGAGACCTGGCAGGCCGTGAAGGCCCACCCCCTGACCGGCGAGGGCCCCGAGGCCTGGTCGCCGAGCATCCCCCTGGAGCTGGCGCGGCGGCACGGGCTGCCTGCGGCGGCGCTGGGGCTGGGCGCCATTCTGGCGGGCCTGCTGGCGGCGGCCGGCGCCGTGCGGCGGCAGGGCCGCGAGGACCAGTGCTTCTCCCGCGGCACGGTGGCCGTGGGCCTGGCCGTGGGCCTGGGCGGCCTGCTGCTGGTGGGCATGGCGGAGACGGGCCTGGGAGCGCGGTTCACGCCGCTGCTGGCGGCGGCGTTGGCCACCGCCGGGGGGCTAGGCGTGCGGGATCCTGAGCGTGCGGATTTCCTGGCGCCGAAAGGCCCGTCGAAACATCGTTGAGAGAATCCCGAGTCCACCATCAACCCCCGAGAGGTCGAGATGAGCAGCATCACCCGGAAGATGGCCGATTTCGTGCTGGGCCTGCGCTACGAGGACATCCCCGCCGTGTCCATCAAGGAGGCCAAGCGCTTCCTGCTGGACAGCGTGGGCTGCGCCCTGGCGGCGGTCGACAACCCGGACATGGCGGCCATGTACCGCTACACGGAGAGGATCGGCGGCACGCCGGAGGCCACACTCATCGGCAACGGCCACCGCACCAACGCTTCGAACGCGGCGCTGATGAACAGCCTGCTGGTGCGCGCCCTGGACTACAACGACATCTACTGGGAGCAGGACCCGTCCCATCCGTCGGACATCATCTTCGGCGCGGTGAGCCCGGCCGAGGCGCTCAAGAAGGACGGCCGCGAGACGCTGGTGGCCATCATGATCGCCTACGAGCTGGAGATGCGCTGGTGCCTGGCCTGCTTCCCCGGCGTGCGCGAGGTGGGCTGGCATCACGCCACGCTGACGCAGCTGGTGAGCCCGTTCGTGGCCGGCCGCATCTACGGACTGGACGCGGACCAGCTGGTGGCCGCCGCGGGCATCAGCGGCAGCAGCCACTACACCCTGGGCGGCGTGGTGGCCGGGCATCTGACCAACATGAAGAACACGGCCGATCCCCTGGCCACGCAGGCCGGCGTGATCGCCGCGCTGATGGCAGCCGAGGGCTACGAGGGCCCGGTGGAGGTCATCGAGGGCAAGGAGGGCTTCCAGCACGTGCTGCACAACGTGGAGCTGAAGCCGGAGATCCTGCTGGACGGCCTGGGCGAGAAGTTCCTCATCACCGACTGCGGCTACAAGGCCTTCCCCACCGAGGCGCTCACCCACCAGCCCATGAGCGCGGTGCAGAAGATCATGAAGGAGAACGGCCTGGTGGCGGAGGATCTCGCGAAGATCCACATCCAGACCACCGCCCGCGGCGCGGACATCCTCAGCGATCCCAGCAAGTACGATCCCCAGACCAAGGAGACCGCCGACCACAGCCTGCCCTACTGCCTGGCGGCGGTGGCGGCCGACGGCGGCGTGTACCCCAACAGCTTCGAGCAGGACAAGCTCTTCGACCCGCGCATCCGCCGCCTGCTGGGCCTGATCGAGGTGGTGGCCAACGCGGAGATCGATGCCATGTTCCCCGGCACCAAGCGCGCCATCGCCACGATCACCTGCGAGGACGGCCGCGAGTTCACCGCCACGGTGGACCACGCCAAGGGCAGCCCGGACAACCCCCTGAGCGACGACGAGCTGATCGCCAAGTTCCGCGCCAACGCCGAGGGCGTGATGAGCAAGGAGCGGCAGGACGCGATCATCCAGGCCACGTGGGACTTCGACGCCTGCAAGGACGTGGGCGAGTACATGAAGCTGCTGGTGCGGTAGCGTCGGCGGGTTCCTGGAATCGGCGCCCCGGCCCCAACGGCCGGGGCGCCGTCGTTCTGTGGACTTGCCGGAACCCCCGCCGATGGTGTTCATTCAACCCGATCCCACCCCCTGAACCACCTCCGTCACCGACGAAGGGACCAACCATGCTCCGCATCTGCGGGACCCTGCTCCTGGCGTGCGCGCTGGCCGGCGCGGCCGCGGCCGAGATCCGGCCGCTGGACACCGACGTGGCCCTGTCCTGGGAACGCCTCGGCTTCCTGGACGCCGACGTGTCCGACACCTACGGCCACGCGGACCTCCTGGGCCTGGAGATCGCCGTGCCCCTGGCCCCGGCCGCCCAGTTCCTGATGGGCGTGGCCTACGGCACCATGGACGGCGACCCCCACTACGACGACCCCACCTTCACCAGCGGCCGCGTGGACGCCACGCTCATCCCGCTGACCCTGGGCTTCCGCACGGACATCTCCCACGTGCGCAACCTGCGCTACCTGTTCGACCTGTCCTACCAGGCCACCTGGGTGGAGGAAGGCCAAGACGACGCCGACTCCGGCTTCTGCCACGGCCTGGTCTTCGGCATGGGTCCGGAGCTGCTGCTGGACGACGGCCGCTGGGGCCTGGGCCTCAACGCGCGCTGGCGCGGCGGTTCCGGCGATCTGGGCCGCGGCTACCAGCGCCACGTGTTCAACACGACCGGCTTCTCGCTGCGGCTGTCGCTGCATCGGCTGCTGGGCCACGGCCCGGAAGGAGGCCGCCCATGAAGGACCGCCTGCTGACCATCATGCGCCGACTGTTCCCCCTGCTCGCCTGCCTGCTCTGCGCCGCGACCGCCCTGGCCGACGGCATGCTCATCGGCTGGGACGAGCTCTACGAGTCCTCCCAGACCGCCCTGCTGGAGCACCGCGACGGGCGCGAGACCCTGCACATCCTGCCCAAGTACATCGGGGCGGCCACGGAGTTCGCCTGGGTGGTGCCCGTGCCGGCGCTGCCGGCGGTGGCCGCGTCGTCGGAGGAGCTGTATTGGAACCTGGTGTCCCTCACCGGGCCGGAGTACCGCTCCCGCGACGGGTTCCTGAGCTGCAACGAGGAGTATCTCTACGCCGACGCCGCCAACGGCGGCGTGGACGTGCTGGAGACCAACGAGGTGGGGCCTTTCCAGACCCTCACCATCGCCGCCGACGACGGCGCCGCCCTGGCCGACTCCCTGGTGTCCTGGGGCTACCTGCATCCCGCCCAGGAGCAGGACGTGCGCGACGTGCTCCAGGACTACGTGGACCGCGACTGGTTCTTCGTGGCCATGCGCGTGCGCGAGCCCGAGGACGAGCCGTATTACGACTACTACGGCCGCGTGACGCCCGTCGCGCTGAGCTTCGACGCGGCCGCCCCCGTGTACCCCATGCTCATCTCCCGGGTCAGCGCCGCGCTGCGGACGCCGCTGTACCTCTACACCATCGCCGACCGGCGCCTGACCTTCCCCGACGCCGCCACCACCTACGCCAACCGCGTCACCGCCGACGAGCTGGGCGCCATCCGGCGCACGTACCCCGCCGTGGGCGCCCTGCTCCGCGAAGGGGAATGGCTCACCAAGCTGGAGCGCACCTACGCGCCCGCGGACATGGACGCGGACATCGCGTTGACCGCGGCGTCGGACCAGTCGGAGTTCCGAAGGGTGATCTACTCGGGCTGGCCGGTGGGGCTGGGGCTGATGGGGCTGATGGTCACGGGGCTGGGGCTGCGCCGCCGCCGTTGACCCCAGCACAATTTCGCGTCGATTTCACGGACGGGAGCGAACCCTCGCTCCCGTCCGTGCGTAAGCAGAGGTCCGAGCACGTCGCCCCACCCCCACCCGGGAGACGATCATGACCTACCATTTCGACCCCCAAGACACCCACGTGGTGATCCGCCTGGCCGGCGACGTGATGGGCGGCCCCGACTTCGAGCCCTTCCTGCAGCGCGTGGAGGGCCTGCTGGCCCGCGGCCACCGCTCCTTCGTGCTGGACCTGTCCGGCGCCCGCTGGATCAACTCCACCGGCCTGGGCATCCTGGTCACCGTGTTCCGCCGCGTGCAGGACGCCCACGGCGCCCTGGCCGTGTGCGGCGCCAACAAGCGGATCCGCGGCATCTACTACGTGGCGCAGCTGGAGAAGGTGTTCCGGGCGTACGATACGGTGGGCGAGGGGGTGGCGGCGGTGACCGCCGCCTAGTCCCCTACGGCTCCACGAACTCGAACTCCCCCGTGATCACCGACGCCCCCGGCGTGGTGGTGTACGTCCCCATCCACTCCAGCCGCCGGTCCCGCACCACCGCGGTCACCCGGTAGCGGTACGGGCCGTCGCCCACGGGCTGGGCCAGGCGCACGCGGCTGTCCAGGTCCGACATCTCCGCCTCGTCGCCCTCGTCGGTCACGTAGAAGGGGTCGGCGTCCAGGGGGTTCACCAGGTCCAGGTGGTACCAGTGGGCCTGGTACTTCTCCAGGCGCGGGCTCTCCGGCTCGAAGGGCGAGGTGTACGCGTCCAGACCCATGCTCAGGCCCAGGATGTAGGTCCAGTCGCGGTGCAGGGGCACGCTCACCAGGTGGGGCGTCACGTCGTCGCCGGCCAGGGGGTAGACCTGGAGCTGGGTCTCGTAGAGGCCCAGGTCGTCGGCGTCCACGTCGGGGAACGGCACGGCGTAGAGGTTGAGGCGCTGCAGCCAGGGGTTGGTGTTGCGGTTGAGGCTGCCGTACTGGCCGGAGTAGCGCACGGTGAGGTTGCGGGTCACGTCCACGCTGATGCCGCGGCGCAGGCGGGCGCGGAAGCGGATCTCGCAGCCGAAGAGGTCGGCCAGGTACGCCTTCATGGTGTCCGGGGCGGCGGACACGAAGCCGTCGGTCTTGAAGGCCGCGTCCAGCTCCATGCGGGTGACCGGCTCGCCGTCGGACTTGCCCAGCAGCGGGCGCGCCACCGCCAGCAGCATCTCGTCGTCCAGGGTGTCCGGCTGCGCGCTGGTGGTCAGCAGCACGGTGTCCGGCACCAGCATGGTGAAGGTCTGCTCGGCGTAGCCGGCGGCGTCGTACACGGGCGGGTCCACATCCGGGATCTGCAGGATGCCCTGCTCCACCTCGTCCACCTCGTACAGGCCCAGCCGATAGTCCATGGCCACCTGCCAGTCCACCTGGGCCGGCTCCTGGTCCGGGCTGTAGTAGAGCAGGGTCACGCGCACGGTCTGGCCGGGCGCGGCCTCGGGCGGATCCAGGGTGACGGCGATGGGGCGCAGCTTCTGCTCGCCGGCCAGGTCCATCTCCTGGTTGGGGAACTCGCCGCCGCAGCCGGTCAGCAGCAGCAGGAGCGCGAGGGGTGCGAGGATGAGGCGCTGGCTCATGACGATGCTCCTAGAAGGCCACCCGCAGCCCCAGCGCCGGCAGGATGATGCCGCCGTACGCCTTCCGCTGCGAGTAGTCGTAGTTGTACACGTAGCCCTCGGGGCTGTCGTAGAGGGGCTGCGACGCGTTCTGGATGTCCAGGTAGGCGCTGCAGTCGGCGCCCCAGGCGGTGAAGGCGCGGTCCACGCGCACGTCCAGACGCAGGTACGGATCCATGCGCGTGCTGAAGTACTCGCCGTTGACGGCCACGTACTCGCCGGTGTCGGCGTCGAACTCGTAGATGGTGGACGTGTAGCCCAGGATGGGCGTGTCCGGGTTGCCCGACACGAACTGCAGGCGTCCGCCGCAGCTCCAGCCGCCGCCCAGGGTCCAGGAGCCCACGGCCTCCACGTGCAGGGGCTGGTCCAGCTCGTAGGGCACCCAGTCCGACGGGCTCCAGTCCGTGAGGTCGGGGCTGGGCTGCCGGGCGTAGCGGCGCTCGCTGCGGGACAGGCCGCAGGCCAGCCAGCCGAAGAACCCCTCGCGCTCGTAGCGCAGCATGAGCTCCAGGCCGGCCATGCGGCCGTCGGCGTCGGGCAGGAAGCCCACGCCCTCCTCGCCGGCCGGGAAGGGGATGTCGTCCTGCACGTTGTAGTAGGCCTCGGCCTTGAGGTGCAGGTCGGGGCGGATCTGGAACTCGTCGCCCAGGACCACGTGCACGGCGCGGGTGGGCGGCAGGTCCGGGTTGCCGTACACGGGATCCGTGGACTGGCCGATGGGCTGGGGGCCCTGGTGGTAGGAGCCCACGGCGGCGGTCAGGGTGTGGCGGTCGTTGAGGCGGTAGCGGCCGGTCAGGCGCGCGTCGGCCGAGCCCTGGTCCAGGTGCTCGTACCAGTCGTAGCGCAGGCCGGGGATGAGGGTCAGGCGCTCCGTCGGGCGCAGCTCCGCGTTGAGGTACGTGCCCAGGTCCGAGAAGGTCTTGGCGTCCAGGGACTGGGGGTAGCCCACCACCTCCACGTCGTAGTCCACCGGGGCCCAGATCAGGTCCAGGCCGCCGTTGAGCACCACGTGGTCCGAGGCGCGCCAGGTGAGCTGGTCGCGCACGTTGCGCACCGGCGCGGTGGACTCGAAACGGAAGAAGCCGAAGGTGTTGCCGCGCTGGTCCGTGGTGCCCACGCCCAGGCGCAGCTCGTTGCGCAGGGAGGAGGCCAGGTCCGAGTTCCAGCCCAGGATCCAGCGGTGGAACTGGAGGCTGAAGTCGATGGCGTCGGTGGCCTCGCTCACGTCCGTGCTGCCCAGGTCCTCGTCCGGGAAGACCAGCTCCATGCGGTCCTTGGCGGCGAAGAAGGTGAGGAAGACCTCGTCGTCGGCCGTGGGGGTCCAGTCCACGCGGCCCACCAGGTCCCAGTAATAGGGGACCACGGCCAGGTTCACGTCGTTCTGGCCCGAGAGGATCAGGTCCGCCACCTCGCCGGCGTAGCTGCGGCGGGCGTTGAGCAGCACGGTGACGTCGTCGCCCAGGGGGCCTTCGGCCAGGAACGACGCGTCCAGCAGGCTCACGTCCGCCTCGCGGTACCAGCGGTCCACGCGGCCGGGGCGGCCGGTCACCTCGATCACGCCGCCCACCGCGCCGCCGTAGCGGGTGTTGAAGCCGCCGGGATAGAGGTCCACGCGGCTCAAAGCCTGGCTGTTGTAGGTGGACTTGAGGCCGCCGTAGTGGAAGAGCAGGGGGATGTCCACGCCGTCCAGGAAGTAGCGGGTGTCGAACTGGCTGCTGCCGCGCACCACCACCGCGCCGGGATCGTACACGAACGGACGCGCCACGCCGGGCAGGGCCTGCACGCTCTTGATCACGTCGCCGCCGAAGCCGGGGAGCTTCTCCACCACGGTGCGGTCCAGCTCGCGGCGGGTGGGCTCCTGGTCGGGGCGGCGGTCCTCCACCACAACATCCTGGAGCACGTAGGCGTCGGGGCGCAGCTCGATGTCCAGGGCCGCGGCCGGGGTGCCGTCGCAGGGGATGGTCACGCCGCTGCGCCACACCTTGTAGTCCGGCGCCTCCACCGCCACGGTCACCTGGCCGCAGGGCAGGGCGTCCACCTGGAAGCGGCCCTGGTCGTCGGTGCCCAGCACCAGGGCGGCGGCGCCGGGGGCGCTCACGGTGACGCGGGCGCCCACCACCGCCCAGCCCGTGGTGCGGTCGGTGACCGCGCCTTCCAGGACCGGCTCGGCGCCGCGGGCCGTGGTGGCGGCCAGGGTCACCGCCGCCGCCAGGACGAAGGCGCCCAGCGTCTGCAGCACGCCCAGGACCAGCTCGCGTTTCACTTCCATGGATCCAAACCTCCGCTGGGGAACGACGGGAAACGCGAGACGGATTGCAACCCCGGGGCCCGGGCGGGCGCGGCGTCGAAAAGATCTCCAACATCATGATCGGCAAAGAGTTGCAAGATACTCACGGCCCGTGGAACCGCCGCTCCGTGCCGTGGCGATTCCTCACACCGGGCCGTCCGACCACAGCCGTCGCGCCCGCCCTCAACGCGAAGGCCGCCCCCGGGAGGGCGGCCTTCGGCGATCATGCGGCACGAAGCGCGCTCAGTCCACGGCCGAGACCAGCGCCGACCGCAGGCCCTTGTCCGCGGGCTTGGCGCCGAACCACACCGTCCACAGGGCCTGGGCCATGGCGGGGTTCATGATGGTGCCCTTGACCTCGCCGTTCAGCACGGTGCGCAGGCCGCGGCCGGGGGCGTAGTCGAAGACCAGGGTGTCGTTCTCCTGGGCGTCGCGGTCGAAGTAGGCCAGGAAGGTCTCGCGGTCGGCGTCGAAGGCGGAGGTGTCGTCATAGTTCTTGTCGATGACCTCGCTGAACGAGTTGACCAGCTTCTCGCGGCTGAAGCCGCGGCGCAGGTTCATCTGGATGCGCTTGGCGATGTCCTGCTCCACCAGGGCGTTGGCGGGGTCGTCGCCCAGATCCGCTGCGGCGTCGGCGTAGGACACGATGGTGTAGACGTCCACCTTCATGAACGTCTTCTCGCGCAGGCCGCAGCCGGTCACGCTCAGGTCCTGACCGTCCACGGTGACCGCGTCGGGGTACTCCACGCCCGTCTTGGATTCGGTCACGGCGCCGGCCGCCGTGGCCAGCAGCAGGATGCAGAGGGCGGTCAGGGGAAGGATCCGTCGGGTCTTGGACATGGTTCGACTCCATGGGTTCGAGGATCGCCGGGCCGCGCTCGGCGCGGACCGCCAGCATATCCCCGCCGGGGGCGAGGCACAAGGGGGTTCAAGACCCGGCGTCGTGCCCCGGTTCCAGCTCGCAGACCACGCGGTCCACGTAGTTGCGCAGGGCGTACATCTCATCCACGCTCAATCCCTGGCCGATGAAGGCCGCCCCGTAGACGAACGCGATGAGCGCCACGCTGATCGGACCGGCCAGCAGGGCCCAGGGCTTCTCGTCCACGGTCATCTGGGCGAAGCCGTACATCACGCCCGCCAGGCCCAGCAGCCCCAGCACGGCGAACACGGCCATGAAGCCCGTCCACACGTTGGGGTGGGGGGTGAACACGCCGTGGAGGATCTCGCCGCCGTCGTCGCCGGGGATCACCTCCAGGTTGAGCTGGGGCGAGAGCATGGTGCGCTGCTCGCGGAGGGGCCGCACGAAGGCGTGGGGCTTGCGCACCTGGCCGCGGAAGGGCGCGTCGGGGGCGGACAGGCGCGCGTCCAGGAGGGTGAGCACGGCGTCGCCGTCGGCCTTGAGGGCGGTGCGGAAGTCGGGGCGCATGCGCGCTTGGAACACGGGCGGCCTCCGGGCTGGAATGCGGAGTGAATTGATCCTTTCAGACTAGCAGGACGGGCGGCGGCTCGTCAATGCGGGGGGTCGACAACTCCTACCAGGAAGCCTATATACTCAACGGGCCCGATGTGAGCCTCAGATACCGAGTCGCTTGGGAAGGAGGATCCCATGGAACAGCTCGAAACCGACCGTCTGATCGACCTCTGCCGCAAGCATGGAGTCCGCAAGGTTTCCCTGTTCGGCTCCTTCGCACGTGGTGATGCCGGACCCGAGAGCGATGTCGATCTCATCGTGGAGTTCGCGGAACCGACAGGGTTCTTGGCTTTGGTCCGACTCGAACACGAACTGTCCGAACTTCTCGGCAGAAAGGTCGACCTCCTCACGGAAGCGGCCATCGGCAGGCACCTCAAAGAAGAGATCCTGCAATCGCGGCGAGTCATCTATGAAGCCGCGTGATCC
>DAOTGJ010000041.1:0-28197 GCA_035447065.1 Candidatus Krumholzibacteriia bacterium | reverse complement strand
AGCGACGTGATCGGTCAAGTTCGGCGCTCGCACGCCGGTCCCACCTCGCCTCTATTTGGTCAGCACCAGCTTCCGCGTCATCACCTCGCCCGCCACTTCCAGCCGCGCCACGAACATCCCCGACGGCACGGGGCGGCCCCGGTCGTCCAGGCCGTTCCAGGTGCGCGCGTGGCGGCCGGCCGGCAGCTCGCCCTGCTGGAGCGTGGCCACGCGCCGGCCCTGCATGTCGTACACGTGCAGGCTCACCTGGGCGGGCGCGGGCAGGCTGAAGGCCAGCGTGGTGCTGGGGTTGAACGGGTTGGGGAAGCCGGGCGCCAGGTCCAGCCGCGCGGGCAGGGGCTCCACGTCCGTGGTGGTGGTCACCGTCAGCGTCACCGGCACCGTGAGCGGCGTGCCCGAGGTGTTGCTGACCACCAGGTCGATGCGGTGGACGCCCTCGGCCAGGCCGGCGGCGTCCAGCACCAGCCCGATGTCCACGCCCTGGCCCGCCGGCAGCGTGCCGTCGGTGGCGGCCAGCGTGAGCCAGCCCAGGCTGCGGCCGATGGTGAAGGTGCCGTCGCTCTCGTCCTGGAGGCCGGGATCGTTCACGTCGGTCACGCGCACGCGGCAGCCGGCGCTGTAGGGCGCGGTGACGGTCCACAGGGATTCGCCCGCGGCGGCCGGCACGTCGTCGGCCAGCAGTTCCCAGCCCGCGCCCTGCCCGCGGTCCAGTTCCAGGCGCACGGCCGTGGGGCCGTTGAGGGCGGTGAAGGTCACGGCGTTCTGCTCGCCCTCGCCCCAGCGCTCGCCGCCGTTGGGCGCCAGGATCCGCACCGAGGGGCCGTCCTGCTCCAGCACGATGGTGCCGGTGATCTGGTGCGGCGGCTCGCCCCAGTTGTCGCCGTTGAGGGTGTAGGGGATCTCCAGCGTGCCGGTGGCGCCGGTGAAGCTCACGTTGATGACGGCCTGGGCCGACTGGTTGTCCAGGATGATGCCGTCGCCCCAGTGCATCAGGGCGCCGTTGCCGGTTTCCCCCGAGTACTCCAGGGGGTTGCCCGCCTGGAAGCTGGAGGCGGTGTTGAGTGTGACTCCATCGGGAAGGTCCGCGTCGATGGACAGCAGCCACTCCTGATCGAAGCTCACGCACGCGGCGGTCAGCACGATGTTCACCGTGCTGCCCGGCGTGTACAAGGCCAGGTCCGCCGTCAAGCTGGAGCCGGTCAAGTTCTTGGCGCCGGCCGTGGGCGGTTCGGGATCCGTCTTCTCGATGTGGTAGAGCAGCACGGAGCCCGTGTCGCCGTTGTTCTCCAGGCGGAGCGTGGCGGTGGTGGACTCGCCCGGAGCCAGGGTGGCGCCGATGCTGCCTGGGGCGGCGTCGCAGGTGGAGGCCAGGGCGTTGCCGCCGGGATGGAAGAGGATGGCGCGGCCCGCAGCCAGGGGCGCCGCGCCGGGGGCGTAGGCGTTGTAGTACGTGTAGAGCACGCCGTCGGTGCCGTCCAGGTTCTGGATGCCCGTGGTGGCGTAGCCGCGCGAGGTGTCGTTGTTGGTGACGGTCTCGTACTGGAAGAGGATGGGCGCGTCGCCGCTGGGCGTGGGGTACGCCGTGGGATCGTGGAGGATGACCTCGAAGTTCTGCAGGCCGCCCGCCAGGTTGGTCATGCGGCTCCACTGCACGATGAAGCGCTGGTTCGCGGCGTCGTGCCACGCGTACACGCGGTTGGTGCCCGCCTGCCGCAGGTCGTCCCAGAAGGGGGCGATCATGGCGTCGGGGCTGCCGGCGCTGGGGATGCTCCAGTTGCGCCAGTGCACGAACGACGTGTTGCCCATGGCCAGCCAGCCGTTGGAGCACACGGCGGCCTGGTCGAAGGTCCGGCCGTAGTAGCTGACCGTGAACGGCAGGTCCAGCACCACGGTGTCGTCCTGCTCGTAGCCGAAGTCGTTCAGGCCCACGTCCGTGCCCGCGCCGCCGTGGTTGGGATCGATCTCCACCCAGTCGTACACGGGGGCGAGCAGCGGGTCGTCGTCGGTGTCGTCGTAGGCCAGGTAGCCGTAGCCGTCCGGGCCGACGGGATCCGTGACGGCGGCCGTGCCCACCGGCAGCGTGAACTCCAGGGAGCGCAGGGCGCCGTCGGTCTGGGTCACGTCCAGGCGGAAGGCGGCCAGGTGGCCGCCGGGGCAGGCGGTGCTGATGGTGAGACCGAAGGGGTCGGCCAGGTTGCGGCCGTCCGCGTCCGCGGCGATGGCGCCGAAGCCGCCGGCGTCATCGGTCACCGTGATCCAGGGGCTGGTGCAGGACAGGGTGCCGGACACGCCGGGTCCCTCGGCGGGACCCGTGTTGGTCAGCGTGAGGACCAGGGTGCCGGTCTGGCCGGGCTGCGGATCGCCGCCGGCGCTCCAGGCCGTGGCGGCCAGCTCGAAGTCGGAGGCGTCCACCGACACGGGCAGCGGCGAGACCCAGGTCTCGGCGCCGCTGGCGGCGGTGATCACCAGGCCCAGATCCGCGCCGCCCGGGGCGTCCGCGGCGAGCTGGATCTGGAAGCCGCCCGCGCCCGCGGCCACGGCGCCGCCGGCCACGTCGCCGAACGCGTCGTCGGCGTCCAGCACCGTCACGCCGGAATGATCCGCGGTCAGCGCGGCGGTCACCGCGCCGGCCAGCAGGCCGCCGCGGTTGAGCAGGCTCACGTCCAGGCGCGCGGTCTCGCCGGGCTCCAGCAGGCCGTCGCCGTCGCCGCCGGCGGCGTCGTCCACCGTCACGGCCGTGGGCTCCAGGAAGCGGTCCACGCTGCCCAGGGTGGCGGCGCCCTGGTAGGGCAGCAGGTCGTGGCCCCAGGCGGTCACCAGCAGGGAGCCCGCGGTGTGGGCGGCCAGGGGCAGCAGCGCGCGACCGTCGTCGCCGGTGCGCGCGTGGGCGGAGATCTCGCCGTCCTTGACCACGGCCACCAGCACGCCGGCCAGCGGCGTGCCGCCGGAGGTGACGGTCACCGGGATGGACGCGGCGCCCACCGGCAGCGCGGCGGGATGGTCCACGGTCAGCGCCTTGGGCTCGTCCAGCCACACGTCCGTGGCGGGATCGCCGATGAGGCTGGACCACACGGACCAGATCTCCACGCGGTCCGGCTCGAAGGCCTGGTAGTTGCGGTACATCTCCAGCTTGCCGCCGGCCTGGGCCACGCCCAGGCGATGGTCGTCGCCGTTGATCACGGTCTCGCCGATGCCATTGTAGAGGCAGTTGTTGTAGCGCGTGTGCGTGCCGATGGTGGCCAGGCCGATGGCGCCGATGCCGCCGCCGTTGGCGTTGCGCAGGAAGGCCTCGTTGCGCGCGTGGACGGTGCTGGCCCAGGACCCGCTGTCGCAGGTGGGGAAGATGGCGAACGGCAGCTTGCCGCCGTTGGTGGTGTTGTCGATGTAGCTGGACGTGAAGCCGCTCATGCCCAGGTAGCCGCGGTACGAGAAGATGCTCACGCCCTGGTTGAGGGAGTTGAACATCTGCGTGGCGTAGCTGCCGGACCAGAACGTGTCCACCTGGGCGAAGCCGATGCCCTGGAGCTGGGCCTTGAGCCACTGGCTCACGTGGATGGTGGAGGTGCCCGACGAGCTGGGGTCCGCGGTCAGCGACGCGCGGCGGAACCAGCCGGAGTCCGCCGTGGGCGGCGCCGTCTCGTAGGTCACGATCTTGGTCACGATGCCGACCAGTTCGGAAACGCTGCGGCAGGAAAGGCGGCCCAGGTAGATGTCGGGCAGCACGTCGTCGCCCGCCAGGGTGGTGTAATAGTGGTCGCCGCCGCCGTTGTAGCCGCTCAGGGTCTCGGTCCAGGTGGGCAGGACCACCGCGCCCACGTTGTCGCCCACCAGCGTCACGAACTCCAGGGGCACCGGCACCGCGTCGTAGGTGGTCTTGATGAAGCTCTTGATGGACGACGCGGAGCCGCCGGTCTCGGCCGTGGTGGCCTGCATGACCGTGTAGCCCTGGCGGCGGCGCCAGTCCAGCAGGGGCTGGAGCGCGGCGACCACCGCGGCGTCATCGGGGCAGATCACCAGGTAGGCGCCCAGCAGGGTCTCGCCGCCGGCCTTGTCCATGCTCGGGTTGAGCACGTGGTCCGCCACGGTGCGGGCGAAGGACGCCGGGAGGGGACGGCCGTCGGGCGCGGGATCGTTGCGGGTGTCCACGCCGTCGAACGTGAACGCCAGCTCCAGGCGCGTGGTCACGATCACGGCGTCGGCATCGGGATCCCAACGCACGGGCGCGATGTGGAAGGGCGCCACGCGGCGGCCGTGCAGCAGGGCGGGCGCGCCCAGGCTCACCAGCTCCGGTGCGGCCGGCGTCGTGAAGTAGTCGGCGGCCAGCGCGAAGCCGGCGCCGTCCTCGGGCTGTACCGGCAGCGGAGTCACGCCCTCCAGCACCGTTTCCTCGCGCGCGATCACCTCCACCCGCACGCCGCGTCCGTGCGGCAGCTCCAGCAGGCCGCCCAGGGTGGGCAGTCCGGGTCGTCCCTCGTCGCCCAGCAGCGCACCGCCGGGGATGGTCAGGGCGGTGTAGGTGCGGCCGTCCACCTCCATGCTCTCGCGGCCCAGCTTGGGGATCTCGCAGACCACGGTGACGCGGTCCTTCCCGTCCTGGAGCAGGCGCAGGCCCGCGGCGGCGGCGTCGTCGCGCAGGACGAGGGTGTCCTGTGCGGCGAAGCCGGTCACGGGGGCGAGAAGGGCGAGCGTGAGCAGCACGAGGGCGCAGCGGGTCATTGGAGACTCCCGACGGCTGATGTCCTGGTGATGGCGGCGGGGGGAGCCTCGATGATACCACAGATGGGAGGTCGGTGATAGGGGGGCGGCGGCGCTGGTGCGACGGGGCAGAATACGCCACATGACCCATATCCGCGGCGATGGAGGGGGGGTATTCTGATGGCTGATCCAGTTCCGCGTCGTCGATGCCTCGCAGCTTTCGACGGCGGAAAGAAACGCCGGGGGCCCCCACCCCCGGCGTTGTCTTGAGTTGTGCCGCTGAAATTGTGCCTGGGCCCGATTGAGCCCGTTACGACCTCGTAACTTCAATGTTATCAACAGCCGATGTTCCGGAAAGCGGCCTCAAAGGACTCGGGCACAATTTCCGTGGCACAAGGGTCATCCTTCACGGCTCGTAGGCACGGGTGTGGTGGGATGGCACACCTGCCGCCGGGCTACCGCGATCTCTTTCGGTCTCCGTAACTAATTGCCATCAAATCAGAAACACCATTCCGTGCCGAATCGCCACAGATGGCACGAAACGAGCAATCGCCCCCCACGTACGTGATCGCCAACACCCCGCCGGCCGCCGGCGGCCGGAACGCCAAAAAGACTGGAGCCTCCCATGAACGCCAAGCGCCTGACCCTGATCCTCCTGGCCCTTCTGCTCGCCTCCGCCGCCGCGGCGACCGAGCAGGAAGGCGGCATCCGCCTCCTGCTGGGCAGCCCCACCGGCGAGTTCGGCGACATCGTGGACAACGAGGCCTTCGGCATCGAGCTGACCTACGGCATCAAGGCCGCGCCCAGGTTCGTGCTGGGCGTGGGGGCCGACGTCATGCTCTACGGCAGCGAGGAGCGCGAGTACGAACTGCCGCTGGTCGACGACTTCGAGGTGGAGACGGACAACAACCTGGCCGACCTCTTCCTCTACGCCCAGTGGCGGCCGCTGGACGGCGCCGTGCAGCCCTACGTGGAGGGCCGCGCCGGCCTGACCTACCTCTGGACCGCGAGCAGCCTGGACGACGACGACTGGTTCGACGAGGAGATCGCCGAGCAGACCAACCACGACGACCTCACCACCTTCCTGGGCGCCGGCGGCGGCGTGATGTTCCGCCTCAGCGAGGGCAACAAGCAGGAGGGCAAGCCCGGCGTGCTGCTGGACGTGAAGGTGATGCAGACCTGGGGCGGCGTGGCCGAGTACCTGACCGAGGGCGACATCGAGATCGTGAACGACGACCCGGTCTTCGCGGTGAACGAGAGCGCCACGGACATGCTGCGCTACCAGCTGGGCGTGACGCTGACCTTCTGATCCGCACCGCGGACCAACCTCGACCGCCCGTCCGGCCCGCGCCGGATGGGCGGTTCCGCATTCCGGTCGGTCCGCCCGCTGCGCCCGTAAGACACGGACCCCGCCGCCAATCCCACCCTTGAAACCGGACCGATCCAGGCCTGATCATGGGCCGGACATCGCCCGAGGGGGCCCGCCGTCACGGCGGGCGGAGGAGGGAGACCCACCATGTACCCGAGCAGGATCCGCAGCCTCGTCCTGGGGCTGGCGTGCGCCGCCGCATTCTTCGCGGGGCCGCGGGAGGCCGCGGCTCTGATCATCGACGATTTCCAGAGCGGTCCCTACGCCGTGAGCATCGCGTCGCCGCAGAGCTACCAGTTCACCACGCCCACTTCGGCGTCGCACTGCATGGTGCTCTCGCGCGCCGTCCTGCTGGGGGCCGGCAAGGTGGATGCGGTGTTCGCCTTCGACTGCGCCTTCGGCGGCGAGGTGGATGAAGACGCCGCCATGAGCGGCACCACGGACTCCAACTGCTACACCATCTTCACCTACACGCTGGACCTGCCCCAGGACTTCACCAACGGCCTGGGGCACGACCGCATCGAGGTGGTGGTGCCGGCCTTCGCCTCGTTCGGCTACCTGAATCTGCGGGCCAGGTCGCCCGGGGTGCCCTTCCTGATCACCCACCAGATCGAGCTGACCGGGCCGGGCACCTACCTGGCGCCGTTCGACGAGTTCGCGGGCGTGGACTTCACCGCGATCACCGAGTTCAGCTTCGAGTTCCGCTCCTATGCCGACGGCGAGTACCGCATCGCCGACGTGCGCACCGGGCGCGCCTACGCCGACGGCCTGGAGTTCAAGGTGATCTGGGAGGAGCTGCTGTTCCCGCCCACGCCGTCGCCGCCCGTGCGCTTCACGTACGTGGATCCGCTGGGCGACCCCGCGGCCGAGGTGCTGGCGCTGGACGTGCGCGCGGCGGCCGCGGCCGGGTTGCCGGACGGAGCCGTGCGGCTGCAGGCGTCGGCCTCGGGCGGGGATCCCGCCGGGCCGGGCCGCGTGGGCGGGCTGACCGCGCGCTGGGAGTCGGCTCAGGAGTTCACCGGCGCGACCCTGGATCTGGCCCTGGACTGGTCGCAGGAAGGCTTGGCATCTCTGGTGGAGCCTGCGGGCGACGCCGTGCTTCGCACCGACGCCACGGGCGCGCAGGTGCTGGTGCCGCTGCGCATCCTCGACGCCGCCGGGGCCGTGGTCGCCACCACGCACCAGACCCTCGCGTTGACGCCGGGCGCAGGTCAGCCCCTGCGCCTGACGGGCGTGGAGACCATCGTGGGCGGCGGCGCCACCCTGGCCGGGGAGGATCTGCTGCTGCGCTTCGCCCTGGAGCCCACGGCGGCCATCGAACCGGACCAGCCCCTGTTCACCCTGGAGCTGACGGCGGATCTTCGCCCGGAGGACGCGGCCAGCGCCGCGCCGTCGGCCGGCGCCGCGTCGGGAATGCGCGCGGCTCCTGCGGTCACCGGCGGCGGCACCACGCTGCGCTTCGCGGCGCCGCTGCCCCGCGACGGCCGTGTGGACGTGTACGACCTGCAGGGCCGGCGCGTGCGCAGCCTCGCGGTGGACGCCGGCGACGTGGCGGCGCCCTGGGACGGGCGCGACGCGCGGGGCGCCGCCGTGGGCGCGGGCGCGTACCTGCTGCGGTTCCGCGACGGCGCGCGCACGCTGGTGTCGCGGGTGCGGGTGGTGCGCTGAGGAGAGGAGGCGGGAGTCGTCGTCGCCAGGAGGGCGCGGGGGGAGTACATTGGATCGGCCCGATCGCTTCCACGCCCACCCTGAGGACTCCATGGCCGACCACGCCGCCACCATCGTCGTCAACCCCGTCTCCGGCTCCGGCCGCGGCGAGAAGCTCGCCGCCGACCTCGCCGCGCGCCTGGAGAAGGCCGGCTGGAGCGTGGAGATCAAGAAGACCCGAGGCGACGGCGACGCCGAGCGGTTCGCCGCCGCCGCGGTGGAGGCCGGCCATGACCTGGTGGTGGCCGCCGGTGGCGACGGCACCGTGCAGGAGGTTCTCTGCGAGATCCTCAAGTCGGAAGGCCGCACCGCCCTGGCCCATCTGCCCGCCGGCACCACCAACGCCATCGCCCGCGCCTTCGGCATCGGCACGGACATGAAGGAGCTGGCGGAGTCCGTCGTGAAGAACCGCATCCGCTCCCTGGATGTCGGGCTGATCCCGGAGCAGGGCCGCCATTTCCTGCTCATGGCCACCATCGGCGATCCCTCGCGGCTGGTGTCCGGCGCCACGCGCGACCTCAAGAACAAGCTGGGCTTCTTCGCCTACGTGCTGGCCGGGCTGCGCGCCATGCTCAAGCCCGGCGTGGCCCACGTGGGGGTGGAGGCGGGACCGGACCATCTGCGCGGCCGCGCCAACGGGCTCATCGTGGCCAACATCACGCGCCTGCAGGATCCGCCGCTGGATCTGGCGGCCGGCAAGGGCGCGTGGGACGACGGCCTGCTGGACGTCATGATGCTCCACACCCGCTCCGCGCTGGACTGGTTCCGGCTGGCGCTGGCGGTGCTGCTGCGCAGCCGCGCCCTGGAGGGCCGGCGCGTGCAGCGGGTGCAGGCGCGGCGCATCGCCGTCGAGGCCGAGCCGCCGCTGCCCGTGCAGGTGGACGGCGAGGTGATCGGCGACACGCCGCTGACCGTGGAGGTGCTGCCGCGGGCGCTGCGGGTGGTGGTGGGGGCGTCGTTGGCCGGATCGGGGTCATGAGCGCGCCTTGACGATCCCGCCCTCGCCGTCTCCGCGCTCGGCGGGAGGCGTCTTCGACAGGAGGCCCTGCACCACGGGATGATCCTCCCGGATCCTCTGCACCTTGAAGACCCGGTTGGTGGACGGCGACGGCATGGGATTGGTGAACGTCCACACGGTCCCGCCGAGCGGCGTCACCTCTCTCAGCTCTCCGAACACCCCGTTGCAGATCAGCGTGTTTCCGTTCGCCAGCCTCTGCGCTCCCGAGAGGAAGGCCGCGTACATGGACGACGGAGGGTCCGCGGTGTAGGTCCAGATGGGGCCGGGTGGCGCGAACGTTCCGGAAGACAGGGGATAATCGCCGTTGGGCAGCCTCGGCCCATCGATCTCGATCACGCTGGAATACGATCCGCCGCCCCGGTTGGTCCCGTTGTTGAAGACCAGGATGTTGCCGGCGCCGGGGCAGCCGGCATCCACCCATTGAGCGTCATGCTGGACGAAGAGCTGCTGGTCCTGGAACGTCCCGCGCCCGTAGGCCGCGGGGTTGCCCCAGCGGAACAGCAGATCGCCTGCCGGCCCGGCGGCCGCTTGCGTGGAGAGGCCGTGATCGATGATCCAGATCTCCTGGAAACCCCGCGAGCTCAGAAGGATCAGGTCGCGGCGCGCATCGTAGTCCAGGGAATTGACGTGCGTCCAGGAGGCCGCGCCCAGCAGGTCGGCCTGCTCCGACTTCAAGGGGAGCTCCAGGACATGGTTCAGATCGATGCGGCCGGGTGCGTCCGCAGGCGATCCATGGTGCGGAGCTTCCGGGTCGCGATCCTGCACGATGTGATCCCAGACGCGCCACCGCCAGACGACGTCGCCCCCGGGCGTCACCTCCACGATCTCGTCGGGCCAGAGCTCGCCCGAGTCCAGCAGCAGCGGATCGCGTCCGGCGGCCAGGGCCTGCTGGGCGGGGATCAGCTCCCATGCGGTCAGCAGGACGTTGCCGTTGGGTAGGGGCTCGAGATCGTGGTGGCTGCGGTGGGTCTCATCATCGTACGTCACGGACCAGAGCAGGGACCCGTCCCAGGCATAGGCCTCCACCAGACCGCCCGCGCCTGTGCCTGCCAGGTTGGGGGAGCCGCTGTCGGCCGCGCGGAGGAGCGTGCCGTCGTCCAGGAGGTAGGCGGCGGTTCCGGGCGGCAGGTCGGCCTGCCATTCGTGGACGCACTCGCCATTCGAGTCGAAGAGATAGGTCGTGGTGCTGGACATGGGGGCGATGAGGGTCCAGCCCGCATCCGGACCGAGGGGAGGAGGGGGCTCGGATGTGGAGCCGCCGCAGCCGACGAGAGCCGACAGCAGGACGATCCCGATCTGCATGGAACGGCAGTGATGGGGCACGTTGACCTCGTGGGGAGGTTCAGATTCCAAAAGCGGATGGGGCTGCGATCTGCTGAGATATCTGCCGCGGACGAGGTGGGGTGTGATCGGCGGCGGATGAATCTAGGGGCCGGGTGCCGATCGGCGCAAGGGGACCGGGTTCCCGCAGCGCTTGCCGTCGTGGTATGGTGCGGCTATGAACGACGAAGCTCCGGACCAGGTCACCCGCTGGCTCCACGCCGCCCGCGACGGCGACGCCGCGGCCGTGGACCGCCTGCTGCCGCTGGTCTACGACGAGCTGCGCCGGCTGGCCGCCGCCCGCCTCGCGCGCGAGCGCGTCGACCACACCCTGCAGGCCACCGCCCTGGTGCACGAGGCCTACCTGCGCCTGGTGGACCAGCACGACCAGGACTGGCGCGACCGCGCCCACTTCCTGGCCCTGGCCGCCACCACCATCCGCCGCGTGCTGGTGGACCATGCGCGGCGCCGGCTGGCGGACAAGCGCGGCGGCGGCGCGCAGCGGCTGTCCTTGACGGTGGCCGATCTGCCGGACCAACCGGCCGCGGACCTGGACCTGCTGGACCTGGACGCGGCCCTGGCGGCGCTGGCGGAGGAGAAGCCGGAGCACGCCCAGGTCATCGAGCTGCGGTTCTTCGGCGGCGCCACGGCGGCGGAGGCGGCCGCGGTGCTCGGGGTGACCGAGCGCACGGTGGAACGGCGCTGGCGGTTCGCGCGGGCCTGGCTCTACCGGAGGCTGGCGGACGGGGACGCGTCGTAGAACGCGTCGAGGCGCGCGGCGGCCTCGCGGGTGATGGGGTGCTCCGGGCCGAGCGTCGTCAGCAGCGCCTGGTGGCCGCGGCGCAGCTCCGGTTCCGCTTCCTCCCGCCGACCCAACCTCCCCAGCGCCTCGCCGCGCATGCTCTCCACCATCGCCGTGCGCCAGTGGTCGGGACCGAAGTCGCGGCGGCGCAGGACCAGCGCCGCGTCCGCGGCCTCCAGGGCGGCGGCGGGACGGCCGCGGGCCAGCTCGTTGGCCGCCACGCTGCCCAGCACGATGCCCACCCAGCTGTGATCCCCGCCCAGCGACGCCCGATAGATGCGCAGCGCCTCGGCGTAGAACGGCGCCGCGTCGTCGGGCTTGCCGCTCTGGCGCAGGCAGCCCGCCAGGTTGTTGGCGGTGGTGCCCAGGTCGCGGTGGTCCGGCCCCAGGCTCGCGCGCAGGGCCAGGTACGCCTCGCGGAAGAGGGCCTCGGCCTCGTCCCAGCGCTCCTGCTTCTCCAGGATGCTCGCGAGCTGGTCCTTGGCGTTGGCCAGGGTGGGATGGTCCGGCGGGAGCACGGCGCGGAAGCCGGCCAGGGCTTCGCGGGCGGCGGCCTCCGCGGCGGTCTGGTCGCCCTGGTAGCGACGCAGGGTGGAGCGCGTGAGCAGGATGGTGGGCGGTTCCAGCACGCCGGCCGTGGCGCCGGCGCCGCACGCGTCCAGGGCGGCGGTCAGGAGCGAGTCCGTCTCCGCATAGGCCTGGCGGTTGTACATGAGGAAGGCGGCCAGGCCGCGCAGATGGGAAGGATCGCCGTCGTCCGCGGCCAGGCGCAGGAGGGACTCGGCCTCGTCCATGTCGCCGCGGGCCTCCAGCGTCTTGCCCAGGCGGAAGTCCAGCACGGCGTCCGCAGGCGTGGCGGCGGGCACGGCGCGGGATTCGCGCAGGCGGTCGGCGGCCTCCTCGTAGCGGCCGGCGTCGAACAGTCCCCAGCCCAGGTCGGAGAGGGCGGCGCGGCGTTCGGCGGGCGTCGTGCCGAGATCCGCCGCGCGCCGCAGGTGGGGGAGCGCGGCCTCGCCCTCGCCGATGGCCACCAGCGTGCGACCCACCACGCCGTGCAGGCGGGCGGCGGCCGCGGACGGCACATCGCCGTGGTCCAGGGTGGCGGCCGCCCGGTCCAGCAGCCCGCGCAGCAGCGCCGTGTCCTGGCCCTGCGCCACCTCCGGATCCAGCGACGCCAGCATGTCCTCCAGGAACGCGCCGATCTCCGCCGCCGCCCGCTGCTCCTGCTCCGCGCGCCGCGCCTGCCGCAGACCCGCCGCGCCTGCCGCCGCCGTCACCATCAACGCCGCTGCGGTCACCAGCACGGCGGTGCGGTTGCGCCGGGCGAACTTGCCCAGGCGGTAGCCCAGGAAGTCGGGCCGCGCCAGCACGGGACGGCCGTCCAGGAAGCGGCGCAGATCGTCGGCCAGGGCGTCCACGCCTGCGTAGCGGCGCTCGGGTTCCTTGCGCAGCGTCTTGAGCACGATGGCGTCCAGGTCCGAGTCGGCCTTCATGCCCCGCACCGCCACCGCGCCACGCCCGCGCGCGTGCGACGTGGTGCTGGGCGGCGACGGCCGATGCTCCCGCACGTGGCGCTCCATGGCGACCAGCGAGTCGCCGGGATCCGGATACGGCGAGCGCCCGGTGATCAGCTCGTAGAGGATCACGCCCAGGGAGTACACGTCGGCGGCGGTGGTGACGGGACGGCCCTCCACCTGCTCCGGACTGGCATAGCGGGGGGAGAGGACGCGGCGGCCGGTGAGGGTGGCGTCGGCGGCGTCGGCGTCCAGCACCTTGGCGATGCCGAAGTCCAGCAGCTTCACGCCTCCGTCGGCGGTGACCAGCACGTTGGACGGTTTGAGGTCGCGGTGCACCACCAGGTGCCGGTGGGCGTGGGCCACCGCGGCGCACACGTCCAGGAAGAGGCGCAGGCGCGCCGGCACGTCGAGCCCGCGGTCCGCGCAGTGGCGGTCGATGGGCGCGCCGTCCACGTGCTCCATGACCAGGAAGGGGCGGCCGTCCGCGGTGCGTCCGCCGTCGATCAGGCGCGCGATGTGGGGGTGCTCCAGCCCGGCCAGCAGCTGCCGCTCGCGGCGGAAGCGCTCCAGCATCTCGGCGTTGTCCATGCCCGCGCGCACCAGCTTCACGGCCACGCGCTGGGTGAAGCCGCCCTCCTCGCGCTCGGCCAGGTGCACGGTGCCCATGCCGCCGGCGCCCAGCTCGCGCAGGAGGCGCCAGGCGCCCACGCGGTCGCCGGGGGAGGGTGCGGGGCCGCTGCGGGCGTCCAGGGCGGCGGCCAGATCGGACAGGTCGGCCTCGCCGCGCAGGAAGCCGCCGGCGCGGGCGTCGGCGGCCAGGAGCTCGTCCACCTCACGCCGGAGGGCGTCGTCGCCGGCGTAGGCCGCGTCCAGGTACGCGGCGCGCTCCGCGGGCGGCAGGTCGGCCGCGTGGTCGAAGAGGTCCTCGGCGTTGGGTCGGGGGTCGCCGCTCATGGTCCGGTCCTTGGAAAAAACCGTGTCGGGAGACGGGCCGATCCTGCGCGTAGGGCAAGGAAGGGTGGATCCGTCCTCGATCCCCCCAGAGTACACCGATCCGGCCCCGCGTTCCAGACGGGGCCAGCGGAGCCGCATCATGATCCGAAACCGTCCTGCGTTCCTGCCGGTCGTCGCCCTGCTGATCCTGGTCCTCGCGGGCTGCGGCTCCGACCAGGCGCCCCAGGACCAGAACGAGGCGTTGGCGTCCTTCGTGCTGGAGATCCCCGCGGAGGTGACCGTCGGCGAGCCCTTCGCCCTGACGGTGCGCGCCGTGGGCGACGGCGGCGCGGATCCGTTCGCCGGGTTCGAGGGTGCGGTGGAGCTCCGGGCCGAAGGGGCCGTGCTGACGCCGGCCGTCGTGACGCTGTCCGCGGGGGTGGGCGCCGTGCAGGCCGTGCTCGCCGGTCCCTTCGGCGGCCCGGTGACCCTGACCGCGACGGCCGCCGGTGCTTCCGGGACCGGCCGCATTCTGCGCGTGCTCCTGACCGGCCTGCCGGGGGCCCCGGACGACGACGCCGGCGACTCCGTGCCGGACCTGCCGGTGGAGCCGCGCCCCGAGGACTACGCGGCCGGTCACCCGGAGCTGGGCGACGCGGGCGTGTCCGTGAACCTGATCTGGATCGCCTTCGCGCCGGGCACGACCGTGGCCCAGGCGGACGCCGTGATCGCCGCGGTGGACGCCGTGATCGTGGGGGGCGCCCGCCCCGTGGCGGTGCTGCGGCTGCCCACCACCACACACGCGGCCATGAACGATGCCCTGGCGCTGCTGCGCGCCGACCCTCGCGTGGCTCACGCCGCGCCGGACATGCTGGGCGGCGGCGCCGTCCTGCCGCGGGACAACGGCGGCGATCCCGCGGACTGGGCTTGGGAGAACCAGCCCGCCGGCGGCAACTGGTGGCTGGAGCAGGTCCGCGCGCCGCAGCTGTGGAACCTGCGCGACCACGCGGCCCGGCGCGGGCCGCGGCCCTTCGCGGCGGTGATCGACGTGGGGACGGCGAGCCATCCGGATCTGCTGTTCGGCGGTCCGACGGCGAACGTGAAGCACGGCACCCACGTGGCCGGCATCATGGCCGCCCGTTTCGACAACGGCGTGGGCGTGGACGGCATCAATCCGCTCGGGGCCGGCTGGCTGGTGGTGGTCACGTCGCACAACACCGTCACCCTGCCGGGCGCGGCGTCGCGGGTGTCGTGGATCCAGACCTACACCTCGCTGCTCTCGGGTCTCATGGACAGCAACGCCGCGGACGTGCGCGTGATCAACATGAGCCTGGGCTACAACTGGTACCTGTTGGGGATCGAGCCGCTGCAGAACCTGGCGGCGCGCACCATCGCCGACGCCCACGGCGCCATGCTCGCGCTCATGCTCGCTGCGCGCGAAGACGCCGTGCCGGCGCTGATCGTGGTGGCGGCGGGCAACGAGTCCGACGCGTCCGGCGTGGATCCCGCCGAGTTCTCCAGCCCCATGACCAACGCGGCCCTGGTGCACGGCGCCGCGCAGATCCTGGTGGTGGAGAACGTCGGGCGGGACGCCGGCACCGTGCCCACCGCGCGGGAGATCTCCTCCTGCGACGGCGGCCACGTGTCGGCGCCGGGCACCGACATCCTCAGCACCGTGCCCGGCGGATACGACATCATGACCGGCACCTCCATGGCCTCGCCCGTGGTGGCGGGCCTGGCCACCTTCCTCTGCGCCTTGGAGCCATCGTTGACCAACGCCGAGCTGCGCGAGCTGCTGGCCGACAACGCCGAACCGGCCGGCGGCGGCGCCGCCGACTGCGTGGACGCCTTCGCCAGCGCCCTGGACATCGACCGCCTGCGCGACGGGTCCCCCGTGCTGGCCATGCTGCTGGATCTGGACGACGGCAGCCCGGACGGCAACCTGCGCCGCGACCCCGAGACCGGCGACGCGGTGGAGGACCGCGACCTGGACGGCGACGGCGGCGAGGGCGACGGCCGCGTCGACATGAGCGACTTCCGCTGCTGGCGCGACGCGGTGCTGCAGCTCGAGGGAACGGGCGGCCTGGACGGCGACGCCGCGCACCCCAAGAAGGACCTCAACCGCGACCAGGACGTGGGCGCCGCCGCCGACGAGAACCTGGCCCCCCGCGCCGACTTCAACGGCGACGGCGTGATCTCGCGCACCGCCGCGCGCCACGTTCCCGGCGACGTGGACGCCGAGGTGACGGACCTGCAGCTCCTGCAGCGCCTCTTCGACGACCCGCACTACGCGGCCGCCGACCTGCCCGGCCTCATCGACTCCGGCGACCTCGCCGTGGACCCCGCGGACCTGCTCGCCGCGCCCGACGCCGCCCGCGTGCGCGTCACCATCCGCGACGCCGGCAGCGACGCCCTGGTCCAGACGCGCGATCTGAGCACCGCGGACCGCGCGGTGTTCACGCTCCCCGCGCCCGCGCCGTCGGCCGGCTACAAGGCGCAGGCCGTGGTCTTCGACGCCGCCGGCGGCGTGCTGCGCACGGTGCCGGGCGATCCGTTCGGACTGGTGGAGGGCGAGGACCGCTTCTGGAAGCCGCAGGCCGTGCAGACCCTGGTGGTGGAGCTCACCGTGCCGGAGCAGGCCGATCCCGGCGAGGCGTTCCCCATCCTGGTGCGCGCCGGCGTGCGCGACGGGGAGGGGCCGGTGGCCTACACGGGAGGCATCACGGTGGCCCTGCAGGTCTCCGGCGGCAGCCTGGCTTCGGGCGGCGGACTCACCGACGCCGACGGCGCCTTCGACACGGAGGCCACCCCGACCGAGACCGCCCAGTCCGTCACCGTGTTCTGCACGGCGAGCCTGGAGGGCCTGGCGGACGTGACCGCGACCGCGACCGTATCCCTGGCCACGGCGTACGTGGTGGTGGACGGACTCCAGCTCTTCAACAACGGCCAGAGCTACCTGAGCGCCGGCGCGCTGGCGCTGGACTACGATCCGGCGCCGGACGGCGTGGCGGACCAGGACGACTGCGCGCGGCAGGAGGCCGTGGCGCTGGATCTCTCCGGTCCGGTCCTCGACCAGCACGAGTGCTCCGTCTCCGCCACCGCCGGCCGCGGCTGGGCCACGGCCTCCGCCGCGACGGCCGCGGACTTCACGCCGACCTACGACGCGACCTCCACCTATCTGCAGCAGCTCGCGGTGAACGTGTCGGCCGCCGCCGCCGCCGACGGCAGCTGCGTCTTCGACGAAGGCGCCACCTATCACTCCGGCACAGCCGGAAGCTCGGTGCGCGCCGCGTACCAGCTCAGCCTCACGGTGGAGCAGGCCGCGGACCTCGTGGTGGACATGACGGGCGATGGCGCGCTGTCGATCCATCACTGGGAGTCGTCCCGGACGGTCTGGCAGAACTCCGCCGACCCCGCGGACGAAGCGAGCCAGGTCAGCGGCGTCCGGGTTCCTCTGCAGCCGGGAACCTACAGCATCTCATTCCGCATGACGGCCGATGCGAGCACCCTCTGCAGCCAGGAATCCCATGCTGATGCGGAGGACCTGATGCTGCACGTGGCGCTCCGCTTCCACGGAGGCGTCTGACGATTTCACCTGAGGCAAGAACCGGTCGAATGTCGCCGCACGAACATGATTCTCGGTCTCGACGCGGCCGTGCCGTCGGCCCCGTGTGATACGCTGCCGATTCTCGCCCCTCCCAAAGGAGTCCGACCAACCCGCAACACCTCTGGAGGACCGATCCATGAAAACCATGCGCATGCTGATCATCGTCGCCGCGACGGCCCTCGCCGCCGGCGCGGCCCTCGCCCAGATCCCCACCGCCGTCATCGCCGAAGGCAGCCCGGTCCCCGGCGCGCCCGACTACCTGGTGACCGGCCTCAACACCCCCGACGTGAACGGCCCCGACGGCTGGGTCTTCACCGCCAACACCACCTTCGGCGGCGAGACCGTCTCGCTGGCCTACGGCACCCTGCTGGGCGCCGCGCCGGCCCTGCTGCGCACCGAGGGCGGCAACGGCGTGTACACCCAGACGGCCTGGGAGTCGTTCTTCGGCATGTCCGACACGGACGTGTGCTACAGCCCCACCTGCGTGCGCGAATCCGACGGCGCCACCGGACTGGACGCCGTGTGGAACGGCGACGTGGTCGTGGCCATCGAGGAGGAGGACTACCCGCACCGCGCCGACTGGTTCTGGAGCTTCGGCAGCCGCCCCGGCGTGACCCGCGACGGCGTGCCCTACTTCGTGGGCGGCATCACCGACATCAAGGGCGGCAGCACCCAGGAGCGCGGCCTGTTCTACGGCCATGACGCGGCGCCCCTGATCATCGGCGGCATGATGATCGGCGGCCTGCCGGATCCCGTGACCATCGGCACCAACAACGTGGACTTCGACTTCCGGATCTCCGCCTACGGCACCCATTCCATCGCCGTAATCCAGACGGACACCGGCAGCTCCACCACCGACAACCACCTGGTCATGGACGGCAACGTGGTCATGGCCGGCGGCCTGCCCCTGAGCGAGGGCGGCGCCGTGCCCGCGTCCGTGGGCGGCCTGCCCGGCGAGCTCTGGGCCAACTGGGACTACATGGGCGTGACCGAGGACGGCCACTGGATGATCACCGGCGACACCAACGCCGCCACCGCCGTGGACGAGTTCGTGATGGTGGACGGCATGATCGTGCTGCGCGAGGGCGATATGGTGGACGGCATGGTCCTGAGCGGCTCCATCGAGAGCGGCTACCTGGGCGAGGGCGGCGATTGGGCCGTCATCTGGGACGTGAACAGCGTGGCCGGCAACGTGGAGGTCCTGATCGTCAACGGCGCCATCATGCTCATGGAGGGCATGCCCGTGGACGTGGACGGCGACGGCGAGTTCGACGTGGACTCCATGGTGACCGACTTCACCGGCATCGCCGCCCTGGCCGTGTCGGACCGCGCGGAGAACGGCGCCTTCAACGTGGTCTTCACCGCCGACGTGGACGTGCCCGGCGCCCTGCTGGCCGGCGCGGACCCCGTGGCCGCCGTGGCCGACCCCGAGGCCGGTCTGGACGAGGACGTTCGCGAGGAGCCCCGCGACCGCGGCGTCATCGAGCTGGGCCTCATCCTGCACATGTCCGGCACCGTGGCCAACGAGGACCCGGGCGCGGACGAGACCCCGTCCACCCGCCTGGCCCTCAGCCAGAACCACCCCAACCCCTTCAACCCCCAGACCAAGATCGCCTTCAGCCTGGACGCCCCCGGCGCCGTGAGCCTGAAGGTGTACGACATGGACGGCCGCCTGGTGCGCACGCTGGTGGACGAGGTCCGCACCGCCGGCGCCCACGACGTGCTCTGGGACGGCACCGACGCGAGCGGCCGGCGCGTGGCGTCGGGCTCGTACCTGTACCGCCTGCGGACGGGGGAGCAGGTGCTCTCGCGGACGATGGTGATGGTGAAGTAGGGGGATCCTCATCGAGCATGCGGAGGGGGCCGGAAGGCCCCCTTCGTGCGTCCAGCCCCCCAGGCGCCGCCGGAACCGCCGTGGTGGGATTTTATGCTCAATCCAGAAATGACGCCGCCGATTCAGTCCGGGTGACGCGCCGCCGCTGCGCGTGACGCGGTATCGCCCCGGACCCATCGGAAGGAATATGTCGTGAAGCGCACCCGCACCATCATCCTGCCCAGCCTGCTCCTGATCGCGATCCTCGCCGCCGGCTGCGGCGTGGGCGACCCCGACGGCGGCGGCAAGGTCATCGCCAACACCGGCCGTCTGGAGCTGGCCGAAACGCCTCAGCGCGCCTCCGCGGCGCTGGACAAGTCGGGCGGCCACCGCTCCACGCCGACCAACCTCTCCGGCGACCTCTGCTACGCCATCCTGAGCCTGGGCGAGCTGGGGCCGGGCATGTTCTCCATGACCTGGCTGGCTCCCGAGAGCACGTTCCCCGACGGCCCCGAGAGCGGCGTCATGTCCGCGGTGCACTTCAGCCTGGCGCAGCCGGAGAACATCGGCGGCCACATCGTGGTGCCGGAGTCCGAGTCCGAGATGCCCTCGCAGCACAAGATCGTGCGCGCGGAGCTCAACTTCAATTACGTGGACGCCGAGTTCCAGCTGGGCGAGCCCGCGCAGACCTACGTGGTGCGCACCGTCTACTGCACCAGCTTCCGGGCCGATGACGCCGCCGAGGCCATGCAGAAGGGCGACAAGCTCATCAAGCTGCCGGGCGAGACGCGCTTCCAGTGGGCCAACCAGAACGGCCTGAGCACCAGCCGCGCCGACGTGGCCGACGGCCTGATGCAGGACGCCACCGTCACCGGCTACTACAGCCCGGACGGCAAGGGCAACCCGGACTACATCCCCGTCACCGCCAACTTCCACGAGGAGCTGCCGGTGACCTACGGCCAGATCACGGACACGGGCAGCGTGTGGACGCTGTCCTTCGATCTGAGCGACGCCATCGTGTGGTCCCAGGATCCCGCCACGTTCCAGGGCCCGGCGGACATCGTGAACGCCTTCCGCCTGAAGTTCGGGCCCAACCGGTCCACCACCCAGGGCGAGGACGACGACGGCATCCGCGCGGACCTGACCATCGAGTAGCCCGCGGGCACTCGCCCAAGCATGGACGGCCGGCCCGGCGATGGGGCCGGCCGTCGTGCGTCCGGGAGTGGCCGCGGAAGGAGGTTCCTATCGCACCAGGGTCACTTTGCGGTCCACCTCCACGCCCTCCGCCCTCAGGATCACCAGGTAGGCGCCGCTGGCCGCCGCACGGCCGCGGCTGTCGGCGCCGTCCCACATCAGGCGGTGGGGGCCGGCCGCCAGCGGTCCGTCTGCGAGGACGGCCACCTCGCGGCCGCGCAGGTCGTGCACGACCAGACGCACGGGGCCGTCGCGGGTGAGGCTGAACGCGATCACGGTGCGGGGGTTGGCGGGGTTCGGCGCAGGGGGATCCAGGCGCAGGCCTGCAGCCGCGGAAGCGGATTCCACGGCCGTGGCGGACCCCTGCACCAGGTCGAGCCGATGGTTCACGGGAACCAGGCGCCAGGTCTCATGCTCGCCGTCCGGCCAGCGGACCGTCACGGAGTCCACGGTCGTCAACGCGCCCAGGCCGAACTCCACCGTGGGCGAATCCATCCCCCACCCTCCCGAGCCGAAGGCGATCTCACGGGTCTGCACCGCCGCGCCGGCGTGCAGACGGACCCGGGCGCCCACGGCGTCGCGGTTGGCGTCGGCGGCGCGCAGGTCCAGGTGGAGCCAGTGCCGGCCGGGGTCGTGGTCGTTGCGCATCACGCGGTCCGGTGCGCCGTCCACGGCCACGTACACGTCCAGATCGCCGTCGCCGTCCAGGTCGGCGGCGGCGGCGCTCACGGCGCCGTCGTCGCTGTCGGGGATGGGCAAGGCGGTGAAGGCCATGGCGCCTTCGTTGCGCAGCAGGAGGTCGGGTTCGCCGTCGCGGGCCAGGTAGAGGTCCGCATCGCCGTCGTTGTCCAGATCGGCCCAGACCACGCCGCGGGTGGATCCGGCGGCGGCGGGCGCGGCGTCGGCCACCACGCTGAACGCGCCGCCGCCGTTGCGCAGCAGCCGGTCCAGACCGGGGGCGTTGGCCAGGTAGAGGTCGAGGTCTCCGTCGTTGTCGGCGTCGCACCAGGCGGCGGCGCTGCCGGGGCCGCCGTTGGCCAGCACGGGGTCGGAGGAGATCTGGAAGCCGGTGAACGGATCGGAGACGAGCAGCGCGTTGGGCTCGCCGTCCTTGATCACGTAGAGGTCGGCGTCGCCATCGCCGTCCGCGTCGCCCCAGGCATGGGCCCTGCCGGCGCCGGGTTGGGCGGCGGGTCCGGACTGGGGTGCGAAGAGGTGGGCGCCGCCGATGTCGCCGATGTTGCGGTAGAGGAGATCGTCCGCGCCGTCACGGGCCACGGAGAGGTCGATGCGTCCATCGCCGTCGAAATCGCACCAGGCGGCGCCGCGGGCCTCGCCGGTGTCGCCCAGGCCGATCACGGGCTGCGACGCGTCGAAGCCGCCGTCTCCGGCGCCGTGCAGGAGCAGGTCCGCGGCGCCCGGGCGGGCCAGGAAGAGGTCCAGCACGCCGTCGTCGTCGTAGTCGCCCAGGACGATGCCGGCGGCGGGGCCGGGGTCCGCGGCCGGGCCGGCGGCGATGTCCGTGAGCAAACCGCCGTCGTTGCGCAGGATCAGGTTGGCGGCGCCGTGGCGCGACACCGCCACGTCCGGATCGCCGTCGCGGTCCAGATCGCCGATGGCCACGCCTCGGGAGGGGCCGTCCGCGCCGGGCAGGGCCGTGAACGGGGCGCGGTAGGCGCCCTGGAAGGAGAGCCGGCCCACGCCGGCGTGGGTGCCCGCGGCCGTGGGCTCGACGGGCAGGAAGACGTCGGCCGCGGTCTGCCAGGTCACGGCGTAGTCGCCGGCGGGCACCGCGGTCAGCACCGAATCGCCCACGCCCACGGCCTGGAAGCCGTCCGGACCGTCCAGCTCCCAGGGCGCTTGCAGACCCTCCGGCAGCACCGTGATCTCCACGCTTCCGGCCACGGGGTCCGTGGTCAGGGAGTGGGTCCAGGTGTGGTTGGCGTCCTGCAGCATCCAGTCCCAGGAGGCCACGTGATGGCCGCCCACACCCACCGGCAGGGGGTTCATGTAGGAGATGATCTGGCCGCCCGCATCCGAGGCGCCCCAACCCACCAGGAAATGCCCGCCGCCGGTGGTCCATCCCCAGCGGATCACGTACGGCGACTGGGCGCACATCTCGGACAGGCAGGTGGAGAACGGCATGGGCACGGGCCAGGGGGAGGTGGGGATGCCGGCGAAGTGGTCCAGGATGGCGTCGATGCCGTAACGGCGCGGCGACTCGTCGGATCCGTAGAGCCAGTTCCACGTGTTGACGCCCAGGGTGCCGTAGGCGGCGATCTGCTCCTGGGTCACGTCGAACCCGTAGAAGGCCAGGATGGCCTGGGAACAGCCGGCCCAGCACCACTCGCTGTTCTCCTGGCCGCAGACGGGGACGTCGAGTTCGCAGACCGCGGCATCGGCGGCGCCGGCGATCACGATGACGGCGAAAAGGGCGGACAGGATCGAGCGCGATGTCATGTCGGCCTCCTAGCGCTCGTCCGGCGCGGCGAAGGATTCCAGGTTGGCGGCCACCAGGGGCCGCAGGAGCCGCATCATGCCGGCGCAATCGTCCACGGGAATTCCGTCCGTGCGGTCCACCAGCGCGCCGGTGCCGGCCAACGGCGCCAGGCGCGCGGCGTCGGCGCGGTCGGGCAGGAGGAAGGCGGCTCCGGCCTGGAGCACCTGAACCACGGCGGGATCGGGGCTGGGCGACGTGGCCAGGGCCGCGTGGAGCGCCACGGCCAGGCCATGGGCGCCCAGATCCACGGCCCGCCAGGCGTCGCGGTGCCAGGCCACGGTGAGCACGCCGCGCGGAGCTTCGTCGGCCATGATCACGGCGAGCCAGATCCGCGGGTCGTCGTAGACGGGCGGAGAGCCCGCGGCGGCAGCGTCCACGGCGGCGGGAGGCAGCATGAGCAAGGGAAGGAAGGCGTCCGGTTCGCAGCGGAACGTCTGCTCCACCGAATCGAATCCGAATCGGTCCAGGGATGACCGCGGGATCGCGGCGAGCAGCTCAGGCAGATCGCGCACGGCGGCGACCCGAACCTCGGGAGGCGGTTCGAGGGCCCGGGCGGGCGCCTCGTACATCACGAGCAAGAAGACGAACAGGAGCACGGAGGTCCGGAGGCCCATGGCATCCTCCTTGAGGATCGACGATCGAAATCGGGGACGGAAACGCCCCTGAAAGATACGGGATCCAGGGCCTCGGACGCGAACGTCAGATGGAACGGAAGGAGCTCACGGCGAACGTGGCTCATCCTCGGGGAGGATCAGCAGGATCATGCCCGGCTTCAGGGCGAGGGCCAGACGACGCGCGTCCGCCGCGGACATGCGCAGCGCGAGGGTGGTGCGCGGTCCGTGCCCGACGAGCCGGCCGAGCCCGCGGCCGACCGCCTGCATCCACGAGCCGGGCCCGCCGGAGTCCGCACCGGAGCCGTCCACCAGCACGTCCAGGGAAGGCTCGAAGCGCAGGCGGTAGCGGTCGGGCATGGCGGCCAGCGCCTGGTCGCGTCCGCTGACCAGATCCTCGGGAGTCACGCCGACGTCGGCCCCCCCTGCGCCGGGGGCGGGCGCCGTGATCACGGGGCGTTCGTAGGTCGGAACCCCGTCGCGCAGCGAGAACGTCACGGCGGGCCAGGCCGCACGGCCGGAGCGCGGGGCGATCGCCGTGGCCACGGCCGGGAAGGTCCTGAGCGTCACGCCCTGCAGGCGCAGCTGGAGCTCGCCCGCGGCCGGCGCGAAGACCAGGTAGATCTCCTTGGACTCCGCCGGCGCCACCTCGTCCCGGACGGGAGCGGCGGCATCTGCCGCACACGCGCAGGCCAGCCACGCCGCGATCCCGAGAACGTTCGTCAGGCACCGCACGCGCCGCTCCTTCAGTAGATCAGCACCGTGGCGCCCACGGGCACCGTCCGGTACACGTAGGCGAGGTCGTCGTCGCCCAGCCGCACGCAGCCGTGGGTCACGTTGCGGCCCAGGTAGCGCTGGTAGAGGGTGCCGTGGATCATGTAGCCGTCGCCCAGGTAGAGGGCGAAATCGCCCAGGCTCGCGTCGTCGATGCGGTCGGACCAGCGGGCGGGCAGGGGCTCGCCCGATTCCACGTAGGACCACTCGGGCCGGGTCCAGACCGGGTCCCGGCGCTTCTCGAGCACCGTGCGCGCGCCGCGGGGCGTGTCGAAGACCCAGCGGCGGCCGGAGCGCGGGTCCTCCAGCACCGAGCCCGTGCCGGAGGAGCAGACGGCGTCGCGCAGCACCGTCGCGCCGCGCCGCACCTGCAGGCGGTTCTCCACCGCGTCGATGGTCACGTACACGCCGCGCGGGGCGAGGCGGTCCAGCTTCCGCGCCAGCTCGACCGCCTCGTGCGGACCGGGAGCCGACGCGCCCGCGGCGGGGGCCATGCGCGCGGCCGGGAGCTCGCGCTGCGCGCCGAGGGCGCCCAAGGCGAGGACCGCCGCCGCCAACGCGAGCGCCGGCAGGATGTGGCGGGGCGCGCTCCACGTCGTCGCGGGCATCCCTCAGTCCCCCGGCAGCCGCGCGGCGCCCACGATGGTCACCGGCGTCCCCACGTCCACCCGGGCGTACAGCTCCCGGATCTCATCATCCCGCAGCGCGATGCAGCCGTCGGTCCAGTCGTTGCCGCGCCCGCCGTGCCCGTGGATCTCGATCACGCCGCCGGGGCCGCGCCCCGCCGGCACCCGTCCGTCCCGCTGCGCCCGGGCGTGCCGCGCGCGGTCCTCGGCGTTGGGGTAGTCGATGAGCAGGGCCAGGCTGTAGCGGCTGGCGGCGTTCTTGGCGCGCACGCGATAGCGGCCCTCGGGCGTGGCGCCGTCGCCCGCGTACAGCTTGTCCTGCATGCCCTTGCGTCCGAACTCCGCGGGCCAGGCGGCCACCGCGCGTCGATCCTTGATCAGCACGCAGCGGCGGTTGAGCTTCTCCACCACCACCGCCTGGCGGCCGCCGGAGGTCTCGGCCACGGTGGCGTCCACCAGGGCCTGCCAGCCCTTGCGCAGGCCGGGATCGCGGAGCCGGGCGTGGTGGTCGTCCACGCGGGCCTCGGCCAGGGAGAGGGCCGACTCGGCGCTGTCCAGGGCCGCGGCCAGCGGTCCGGGCCGGTTCATCTGGAGCAGGCGCGAGGCCTGGGCCAGCGCCAGCTCGGCGTCGCGGTAGGCCCGCTGCAGACGCCGCTCGCCCGGCAGCGTCTCCACGCCCACGGCCACGGTGCGCAGCCGTGCGGCCAGGCGGTCGAAGCGGCGGCGTCCGCCGTCCAGCTCCGCGTCGCGCCGGGCCTGCGCCTCCCGGACGGCCGCCTGCGCCGCCGTGTGGGTGGCCGCGGCCAGGGCCTCGAGCTCCGCGGCGGACCGCCAGCGCACCAGGCGCGACCGCTCGCGCGCGTAGGCGGTTTCCAGCAGCGCTCCCAGGCTGTCCGCCGCCTGGGTCCCGCGCGGGTCGTGCGCGGTCACGTCGTGCGCCAGCGACAGGGCGTCGCGGGCGGCGCGGACCTCGGCCTCGGGCAGCGGCAGCGGCCGCAGCATCCGATAGCCCGTGAATCCGGCTCCGCCCGCGAGGGTCGCCGCGAGGGCGATCGCCGCGGCCTTCACGGCCGTCCGACGTCCGCCCTCACGCATGGGACCACCGCGCCTGCATCGTGCAGGTCATCGCTTGGCGTTCACCTTCTCGATCGCGCTGCGGATGTCCGCGGCGATCGCCGTGGCCTGCGACGTCACCACGTCGGCCTTCACCTTAGCGTCCAGGAAGCTCTCCTCCGCGACCGCGGCCGCGGCCTGGTCCAGCGTGGCGCGCAGGGCCGTCAGCTCCTGCTGCATGGCCTCCAGCTCGGCCTTGGTGTTCTTGCCGCTCGGAGCCTGGGCCAGCAGGGCCTCGGCCGACTCCAGGGCGGCGCGCCCCGCATCGGCGGCGGCCATGGCGTCGGCGCGGGCCTGCGTCTTGGCGGCCGCGGCCTCGTCCTGGGCCTGGCGGGCCTCGGCGGCCGCCTGCTCCAGCAGGGCCTCCGCGGTGCCGTACTTGCGGGTCAGGGCGAACTTGTCGTTCTGCGCGGCGATCTCAGCCTGGGCCTGGGCCAGGGTCTCGCGCGCGCGGTTCAGGGCTTCGGGAGCATAGGTGGCGGCCTCGGCGGTCTCGGCGGTGCTCAGGGCGGTCTCCACCGCCGGCACGGCCTCCGCGGGCAGCTTGGAGCAGCCCACGACCACGGCCGTCAGGCCAACCAGCAGGGACGCCGACAGGATCTTCGTCTTCATATCGATCCTCCAAGAGGTCCGAGCGTACGACTCCGGAGCCCGTCCACGGATCATTCCGGGACGGACGGAGGTCGTGTCCGCTGCTCAGCGGCATCGCCGGCGGCTCGGGTCGCCGGCTTTTGTCGTTGGGTAGGGAGGGGGCGCCCCGTGCCCAGGAAGGGTCGGGTTTCGCGCGCGGACATAGATCGTTCCGACCGGTCGCGCCGTCAAGCCGTCCCGACAGGAATATTTCAACGGCGCCGGGAGCGACGGCGCCGGTGACCGGCCCCTGGGGATCAGGACTCCACGGACAGCCTCATGCCGCCGCCGTCCGGCTCGATGCGCCAGGCCGTGGTGGTCAGCGCCTCCAGGAACCGCCGGTCATGGCTGACCAGCAGCAGGGCGCAGGGGCAGTCGGCCAGGGCCGCCTCCAGGCACTCGATGGAGACCAGGTCCAGGTGGTTGGTGGGCTCGTCCATCACGATCAGGTGCGGCTCCGCCGCGATGCCCAACGCCAGCAGGATCTTGCGGACCTCGCCGGGGCTGGGCGCGTCGGTCTCCAGCAACCGCTCCGGCCGCGAGCCCAGGCGGCTGACCACGGTGAGCACGCGCCCCAGCTCGTCGTGCGGCAGGGCGCGGGCGCGCGCCAGCACGGTGCGCGACTCCGCCAGCGGGATCTCCTGCGGCACCCACACCACGCGCTCCGGCGGCAGCGCGACCGCGGGGCGCAGCCGCGCCAGCAGCGTGCTCTTGCCGCCGCCGTTGGGGCCGGTCAGGGCCACGCGGTCGGTGGGACGTAGCGTCAGCGGCGGCACGTGCAGGGTGCGGCCGCCCAGGTCCAGGTCCGCGGCCGCCACGTCCAGCAGCGTGTTGCGCGACGACACCGCGCCCGCCATCCAGATCCCCGTGGCGTAGGTCTTGGTCACCCGCGCCTGGTCCAGACGCTGCTGCGCCTGGGCCAGCCGCCCCGAGAGCTGGTCCAGCCGACGGCCGGCGGCGCCGTCCTTGCCGGACACGCGCGCGGCGTCGATGGCGGCCCGACCGTCGCTGTCCTTGCGCGCCAGCCCGCGCTTGGATCGCTTGCCGTCGGCCTGCTGGGCCTCGTCGCGCCGCCGTCCCGCCTCCCGCGTCAGGTCCGCCAGCTCGCGCTTGGCCTTGGTGCGCTGCTGCACGGCGGTCTCCGCGTCCTGGGCCGCCTGGACCGCGCCTTCGCCGTAGCCGCCGGGGCGCAGCACGGCGCCCCCTTCGTCCAGGAAGAGGCAGCGGGCGCAGAGGTCGTCCAGCAGCTCGCGGTCGTGGCTGACCAGCAGGCCCACGCCGCGGTAGGCGGTCAGGGCGTCGCGCAGCATGGCGCGGGCGCCGCGGTCCAGGTGGTTGGTGGGCTCGTCAAGGGCCAGCACCAGGGGCTCGCGCCACAGGGCCACGGCCACCTGGGCGCGCTTGCGTTCGCCGTGGCTGAGGGTGGGCCAGCGGTCGAGCCAGTCGTCCTCCACGCCCAGACGGTCGCGCAGGCGGAAGGCGTCGCCGTCCAGGGCGGCGAGCAGGTCGGCCAGGCCGTGGGGTGGATCGTCCGTGCGCTGAGGGCAGCAGAGGGCGGGTTCGGGCCGCAGCACCTGGCCCGATGCGGGCTCCAGCTCGCCCACCGCCAGCCGCAGCAGGGTGGTCTTGCCCACGCCGTTGGGACCCACCACGCCGGTCCAGCCGCAGTCCAGGTGCAGGGTGAGGTCCTGCAGCAGCGGCGCCGCGGCATGGGCGTGGGCGAAGGTCACGTTCCGGAAGCGGAGGGCGGTGTGGGGCATGGGGTCTGCTTTCGGGGGACGTTCGGGGGATGGGTCCGCGTGGGCCCGCCTCAGCTTCGCCGCACCAGCTCGAAATCGATGAACCCCCGCTCCACGTTCACCCCAGTCAGCTCCACGCGAACGTGATCGCCCACGTCCACGTCCATCTCGCCACCGGTCACCTTGCCTTCCACCGGCGGGTCGAACACGCGCACCCAGGTGCCCTTCA
>DAOTGJ010000040.1:30443-32591 GCA_035447065.1 Candidatus Krumholzibacteriia bacterium | reverse complement strand
ACCGAGCGCAAGGTGGTGCAGGGGCAGCAGGTCAACGCCGCCACGGCCCTGTTCACCCTGGGCGACTTCTCCCCCCTGCGCGTGCGCGTTCATCTGCCCGAGTCCGTGGCCCGCAAGCTCGATGCGGGCCAGCGCGTGCTGGTGACCCCCGACGCCCTCGACGGCGACCTCTACGGCCGCATCGAGCGGGTGGCGCCGGTGGTCGACCCTACGACCAGCACCGTCCGCGTCACGATCCGCATGGACGATGACGCGGACCTGGCCCGTGTCGGCGGGTTCGTGAAGGTCCGCATCACCACCGAGACCCGCAACGACGCCCTGGCGGTGCCCAAGCTGGCGCTGATCGAGGAGGGCGGCCTGCGCAGCGTGTTCGTGGCCGAGGCCGACACCGTGCGCAAGGTGGAGGTCCGCACGGGCCTCTACGACGAGACCTACGTGGAGGTCCTGGACGGTCTGGAGCCCGACTGGTTCGTGGTGGAGGTGGGCCAGGGCGGTCTGCGCGACGGCACCGTGGTGGATCCCCTGAACGCCGCCGACGTGGGCTGGGCCGCCGCCGACACCCCGAACGACTCCGTGCTCGCGCGGGCCGACTAGGAGAGACCCCTTGAAAGCCATCCGCTACGCCGTGACCCATCCCGTGACCGTGTGGATGGCGACCGTGGCCGCCGTGGTCTTCGGACTGGTGGCCCTGGGACGCCTGGACATGCGGCTGCTGCCGGAGATCCGCTACCCCAGCGTGACCGTGCAGACCGAGTTCCCCAACACCGCGCCGGTGGACGTGGAGAACCTGGTGACGCGTCCCCTGGAGGAGGCCGTGGGCGTGGTGCCCGGGCTGCTGCGCGTGCACTCCATCAGCCAGGCGGGCCTGAGCCAGATCACGCTGGAGTTCGCCTGGAACACGGACATGGACTTCGCGTCGCTGGACGTGCGCGAGAAGATCGACCTCATCTCCCTGCCCGAGGACGCGCGGCCGCCCGTGCTGCTCAAGTACGATCCGGCCCTGGATCCCGTGCTGCGCATCGGTCTCTGGGGCGACGAGCCCATGGTCCGCCTGCGCGCCATCGCCGAGGACGTGCTCAAGCGCGACATCGAGGCGCTGGAGGGCGTGGCGGCGGCCAAGGTGGCCGGCGGCCTGGAGGAGGAGATCCGCGTGGAGGTGGACGAGGCCCGCCTGTCCGCCCTGGGCATCCCCATCGGCCGCGTGAACGAGGTGCTGGCGCAGGAGAACGTGAACGCCTCGGGCGGCCGGCTGCGCGACCGCAACGCCGAGTACATCGTGCGCACCCTGAGCCGCTTCGAGGATCTGGACGACATCGGCGACGTGACCCTGCAGGTGGTGGACGGCAAGCCGGTGAAGCTGCGCGACGTGGCGAGCGTGACGCGCACCCACCGCGAACGCACCACCGTGACCCACGTGAACGGGCGTGAGAGCGTGGAGGTGGCCGTCTACAAGGAGGGCGACGCCAACATCGTGGAGCTGGCGCAGCGGGTGAAGGACCACCTGGAGCGCCTGCGCGGGCGGCTGCCGGAGGGGACGCGCCTGGAGGTGCTCTTCGACCAGTCGGTGTTCATCGCCGCGGCGGTGCGCGAGGTGCGCAACAACGCGCTGGTGGGCGGCCTGCTGGCTGTGCTGGTGCTCTTCGTCTTCCTGCGCGACCTGCGCAGCACGCTGATCATCGGCGTGTCCATCCCCATCTCCATCGTGGCCACGTTCATCCTCATGCATACGCGCGGCGTGTCGCTCAACGTGATGAGCCTGGGCGGCCTGGCTCTGGGCGTGGGCATGCTGGTGGACAACTCCATCGTGGTGCTGGAGGCCATCCACCGGCGGCGGGAGCGGGCGGCGGCCACGGATGAGGGCGAGACCGTGGTGCGCGGCGCCGGCGAGGTGGCCGGCGCGGTCACGGCCTCCACCCTGACCACGGTGGCCGTGTTCGTGCCCATCGTCTTCGTGGTGACGGGCGTGGCGGGGCAGATCTTCCGCGATCAGGCCCTGACCGTGACCTTCTCCCTGTTCATCTCCCTGCTGGTGGCGCTGACCTTCACGCCCATGGCCATGGCCTTCGGGCAACGCGCCGCGTCCCGCGACGCCGACGACCTGCCCGGCGGCACCCGCCGCTTCCTGGGCTGGACGCGCTTCGCGGCGAG
>DAOTGJ010000040.1:24816-30343 GCA_035447065.1 Candidatus Krumholzibacteriia bacterium | reverse complement strand
ACGGAGCTCATCCCGCCCCTGGCCCAGGGCGAGTTCACCCTGGCCCTGGAGCTGCCCGAGGGCACGCCGCTGAGCCGCACGGAGCGGGTGGCGGGCCTCATCGAGAAGGACCTGCGCGGCGTGGCGGGCATCGACCTGCTGGCCGCCGACGTGGGCGTGGGCCACGACGGCGAGACGTCGGCCCAGCGGCGCAAGGAGAACCGCGCCGAGGTGCACGTGAAGCTGGACTCGGCCACGCAGGAGCGCGAGACGCAGGTGCTGGAGGACGTGCGGCGCGTGCTGGCCGCCTACCCCGACGTGAGCATGAAGATCCGCCGCCAGTCGCTGTTCTCCTTCAACGCGCCGGTGGAGGTGGACGTGTACGGCTTCGACCTGGAGGACCTCCAGGCGTCGGCCGACGCCGTGGCCGCCGAGCTGGCCAAGGTGGAGGGCCTGCGCGACGTGAAGCTGGGCATGGTGCCCGGCTCGCCGGAGGTGCGCGTGAGCTTCGACCGCGACAAGCTCAACCACTGGGGCCTGAGCCTGGCGCAGGTGAGCGAGACGGTGCGCGGGAAGGTGCGCGGCACGGTGGCCAGCCGCATCCGCGACCGCGAGCGGCACATCGACATCCGCGTGCTCAACCAGGACGAGCAGCGCAGCACCCTGCAGGCGGTGCGCGAGCTCATCGTGGCGGAGAAGGACGGCGTGCCGGTGCCCCTGGACGCCGTGGCGACCATGGATGTGGCGCAGGGGCCGTCGGAGATCCACCGTCTGGGACGCAAGCGGGTGGCCGTGGTGACGGCCAACCTGGCGGGGCGGGATCTGGGGTCCGTGTCCCAGGAGATCACGGCGCGCCTGCGCGGACTCGCGCTGCCGGCCAACATCGCCTGGGAGCTGGGCGGGCAGAACGAGGAGATGCAGAGCTCCTACCGCTCGCTGCAGCTGGCCATCCTGCTGGCCGTGTTCCTGGTGTACCTGGTGATGGCGGCACAGTTCGAGTCCTTCGTCTATCCGCTGATCATCATGGTCACGGTGCCGCTGGCGCTGACCGGGGCGGTGTACGGGCTGGCGGTGGCGGGGATGAGCGTGAGCGTGATCGCGGTGATCGGGGCGATCATGCTGGCGGGCATCGTGGTGAACAACGGCATCGTGCTGGTGGACCGCATCAACCAGCTGCGGCGCGAAGGCGACGAGCTCTTCGCGGCCGTGCGGCGGGCCGGCGGCGAACGGCTGCGCCCCATCGTCATGACCACGGCCACCACGGTGCTGGGCCTGCTGCCCATGGCCCTGGGCCTGGGCGAGGGCGCCGAGCTGCGCGCGCCCCTGGCGGTGACGGTGATCAGCGGCCTGCTGGTGTCCAGCGTGCTCACGCTGGTGGTGGTGCCGGTGATCTACACGCTGATCACCCCGGGCGGCGTGACGGCGTCCGAGCCCGCGGTGCGCGGCGCGGCTCCGGCCCGGGCGCGCCTGGCGGGGGAGGAGGCCTGACATGTGGCTCACCCGCCTCTCGCTGCGACGTCCGGTGACCCTGGTCATGCTGCTGGCCGTGGTGGGCGTGCTGGGCGCCGTGTCGGTGTTCAAGCTGCCCCTGGACTTCCTGCCCCACATGGAGATGCCGTTCATCGGCGTGCAGGTGCCGGTGAACAACGGCATCCCCGGGCAGGTGGAGCGCGAGATCGCGGTGCCCATCGAGGAGATCCTGGGCACCCTGGGCGGCGTGCGGGAGATGTTCAGCAACAGCGACAGCGACGGCTGCTTCGTGGGCGTGCGCTTCGACTGGGGCCGCGACGTGAACCTGCTGCGCATGGAGGTGAAGGAGAAGATCGACCAGATCCGGCCGGACCTGCCGGCGGACGTGCGCCAGGTCTTCCTGCTCACCTTCAACACCAGCGACTTCCCCATCATGGAGGGGCGCATCTCGGCCAAGGGGCGCGACCTGTCGTCGAGCTGGGACCTGCTGGACCAGAAGATCATCGGGCCGCTGCAGCGGATCCCGGGCGTGGGGCGCGTGAACATCGACGGCGTGCTGCCCACGCAGGTGTCCGTGTACCTGCTCTTCGACAAGATCCAGGAGTTCAACGTGGACGTGAGCCGGCTCTTCCGCGAGCTGGAGGCCGCCAACGTGGAGCTGAGCGTGGGCGAGGTGACCGACGGCGGCATGCGCTACGGCGTGCGCACGGTCAGCGGCATCGCCGGTGTGGAGGCCCTGCGCGACCTCCCCATCGACGAAAGGGGCCTGCGCCTGCGCGACGTGGCCGACGTGCTCTACGGCGCGCCAGGCCTGAGCTACGGCCGCCACCTCAACGGCGAGCCGGCGGTGGCCTTCTGGATCCAGAAGGCGTCGGGCTACAACACCGTGGAGGTGTGCCAGGCCATCAACCGCGAGCTGGAGCTCATCAACCAGGACCCCACCCTGCAGGGCGTGAGCAGCGTGCCGTTCTTCGACCAGTCGGAGCAGATCACGGACTCGCTGCGCAGCCTGACCCAGAGCGGGCTCATCGGCTCGCTGCTGGCGGTGGTGATCCTGTACCTCTTCCTGCGGCACGTCGGCATGACGCTGGTGATCAGCGTGGCGATCCCCCTGTCCATCCTGGGCACCACCATCTTCCTCTTCCTCACCGGGCGCACCCTGAACGTGCTGAGCATGATGGGGCTCATGCTGGGCGTGGGCATGCTGGTGGACAACGCGGTGGTGGTGCTGGAATCCATCCACCGCAAGCAGTACGAGGGGTACCGGCCCGTGGCGGCCGCGGTGCGCGGCACGCGCGAGGTGGGGCGCGCCATCACGGCGTCCACCCTGACCACGGTGATCGTGTTCGCGCCCATCATCCTGAGCAAGGGCGACGAGCTGTCCGTGTGGCTGGGCGAGGTGGGCATGACCATCAGCGTCACGCTGGTGCTGTCGCTGCTGGTGAGCCTGTCGGTGATCCCCATGCTGTCGGTGCGGCTGTCGCGCGGGGGCGGCGAGCCGGAGCGCGAGGACGGCTGGCTGCGCTGGCTGCGCCGCCGCTACCTGCGCATGCTGGGCTGGACGGCCCTGCGCCACCCGCTGCTGACGGCCCTGGCCATCATCCCCGCGGTGCTGGCGGTGACCGTGGTGATGATGAAGGCGACGGGCTTCGGCCCGGACTCCAACGGCGACCAGGGCATGCGCCGCGACAACCTCTACGTGCAGCTCGACTTCAGCGACAACGTGGACAAGTGGCGCGCGCGCGACGCCGTGATGGTGGCGGAGGAGTACCTGGAGTCGCGCCGCGGCGACCTGGAGCTGCGCGACATCTACTCCTACTACACGGCCGACCGCGCGGGCATCTCCCTGTTCTTCAACGACGGCGTGGTGAGCGACGAGTTCTACCGCTCCGTGCGCGACGACCTGCGCGAGCACCTGCCCGTGCAGGCGGGCCTGCGCTACCGCTTCGGCGACGAGGAGGGCGGCGGCTCCGGCGCCAAGACCTTCCAGGTCACCATCCACGGCGAGGATACGGAGTACCTGTACGACAAGGCCGACGACATCAAGGCCCTGCTCACCGGCATCGAGGGCGTATCGGACCTGCGCAGCGACACCGAAGGCGGCACCCGCGAGATCCGCGTGAACGTGGACCAGGAGGCGGCCTCGCGCTTCGGGATCACCGCGTCCACCATCTCCCAGATCATGGGCCTCACGTACCGCGGCGTGCTCTTGCCTCGCCTGAACACGGGCACCAAGGAGGTGGACATGGTGGTCTCGCTGGACCCGGCGGACCGCGAGTCCATCGAGAACCTCTCCATCCTCACCGTGGGCGACGTGGACGGCCGCCCGGTGCAGCTGGCCCAGGTGGCCGACTTCACCGTGGAGCCCACGCCCCAGGCCATCCGCCGCGCGGACCGGCGCAGCGGCGTGACCATCCGCGGCGCCTACGACGGCGAGAAGCTGGACGACTGCCTGGCCGCCGTGCGCCATCGCATGGACCAGGTGGAGTTCCCGCTGGGCTACGGCTGGAGCTTCGGGTCGGAGATCCGGCGCAACCAGGAGCAGAAGTCGGAGATGGGGCTGAACATGCTGCTGGCGCTGGCCTGCGTGTTCTTCGTGATGGCCAGTCTCTTCGAGTCGCTGCTGCACCCGCTGGTGGTGATGGCCTGCGTGCCGTTCGCGTCGGTGGGGGTGTTCTGGATCATGATGGCCACGGGCACGCCGTTCAACATGATGGCCATGATCGGGATGGTGATCCTCATCGGCATCGTGGTGAACAACGGCATCGTGCTGGTGGACCACCTCAACCACCACCGCCGCCACGGGCTGTCCGTGGAGGACGCCCTGCTGCGGGCCTGCGGCGAGCGCCTGCGCCCCATCCTGATGACCGCCGGCACCACCATCCTGGGCCTCACGCCCCTGGCCCTGGCGGGCGGCGCGCACGTGGGCGACGCCGAGTACTTCCCCATGGCGAGGGCCATCATCGGCGGTCTGGCCAGCAGCACGCTGCTCACGCTGATCGTGCTGCCCACCTACTACCTGCTGGCGGACCGGTACGTGAACGGGTTCAAGGCGGTGTTGGGGAGGATGCGTCGAGGGGGCGTAGCCGCACCCACGGCGCTGCGCCCAGCTCCGGCAGCAGCCGACGGATCTCCGCCTCCGCCTGCGCATCCCTAGGCATCCACACGCCGCGGCGGTCGCTCAGCCAGAGGACCGCCGCGTTGTCCGTGAAGACCGGGCCGGGCGGGCCCTGGGCCAGCTCGGCGGACAGGGCCGCGGCGCGCGGGGCCTCGCGGCGGGCGGCGTCCAGGGTGGCGTGGTCGCCGGGGGTGCCTCCGGGCCAGACCACCACGGCCACGGCCATGGGAGCGGCCAGGGCGGCGGCGCGCGCGGACGCGGGCCAGGACGTGCGCCGCAGCAGCCGGTCGCCCAGCAGCGCCGCCTCCCACGCGATCACCGGCGCCAGCGTCAGCAGGAACCGCGTCTCCTGCGAGGTCAGCCCGTAAAGCACCACCATCCCGCCCAGCGTCCCCAGCAGCACGCCCCACGGTTCCACCAGGGTCCAGGCTTCGCGGCCACGTCGCCGCACGCCCAGCGACAGACCCATCGCCACGCCGACCCACAGCGGCCAAGGCAGCCAGGCGTGGAGGGTTCGCGCGAAGAAGCGCACGCCGTGGCGCACCTTGAGCAGCGCAGGTCCCAGGTTCTCGCGCAGGTTGTCCAGCGGGGCCAGCGGTTCCAGGCCGCGTAGCCGAGGGTACTCCCACCACGCCTCGCCCAGGTCCAGCTGCAGGGCGTAGGCCGACGGATTGAAGAAGGGCGAACCGGCCACCAGTGTCACGTGCCACCACCAGGGAAGGGTGACCACGAGCCACACGGCGGCGGCGACGCCCAGCACCAGGAGCTCGTCCCGCAGATCGCGGGGCGTGCGGCGGCGCAGCACGGTGCGCGACGCCCACCACAGCAGGGGCACCCAGGTCAGCTCCGTGCGGGTGAGGGTGAGCAATCCGGCGGCCAGGCCCAGGAGCAGGGCGCGGCGGCGGGAACGGTCGGGATCGTGGTCCGGGCGCAGGCCGAGCCAGAGCAGCAGCAGGAGCA
>DAOTGJ010000040.1:0-24716 GCA_035447065.1 Candidatus Krumholzibacteriia bacterium | reverse complement strand
GGGCGCTGGAGCATGGGCTGCGGGAGCTGCCGGCCCCAGTCCCAGGCCAGGGTCACCGGATAGATCAGGTCGTTGGACAGGCCGTCGCCGCGCAGGAGGTTGCGGGCGGCGGCCAGGTGGTCGTAGGCGTCGGCGTCGGCGGGCCAGGGCTCCGCGGGGTGCAGCAGGAGCCAGGCCGCCGCGAAGAGCAGGGCCGCCGCCAGGCTCGGCAGGATGCCGCCGCGAGGTGTTCCTCTCAGGGCCACAGCCACCCCCGCGGAATCTCCACGGCGTGGGCCGCGGTGTAGAGCTGGGGCGTGAGGGCCTGCAGCACCAGCAGCGACGCGAGGAGGCGGCGGAAGCGCAGGCCGCCGGCGGTCAGGCCGCGGTCCAGCGCGGGCAGGAGCATCGGGAACGCGAGGGCGGCCATGCGCGAGGAGTCGTAGGCGATGAGCATCTGCGCGGCGGCGGCCAGCAGGGGCAGGGCCAGCGCGGGCCAGGGCGTGCGGCGTCGGAACACGTCGATCAGAGGCAGCAGCCACAGCCACTGGAACGCCGACAGGAAGCCCAGGGGCTGCCGGGGCCAGGCGCGGCGCACGGCGTCCAGGGGATCGGCCAGCAGCGGCGCCGCGTAGTAGGCCGGGGTGTGCTCCACCTCGCGGACGGAGAGGATGGCGGCGTAGACCGGGGCCCAGAGCAGCACCGGGATCAGCAGCGTGAGCGCGGTGGTGCGCGGCGGGTGGCCGGCGTCCCGTGCCAGGAGCCAGGCGAAGAAGGGCCAGAGGAAGAGGGCGCGCTCGTTGGTGAAGAGGGCCAGCAGGAGCAGCGCGGCCACGGCGCGGGGGCGGGTGCGCAGGGCCCAGGCGCCGAAGAGGAGCAGGTAGCTCAGGGCGTCGGTCATGCCGCCGTAGTGCCAGGTGACGCGGGTGAGCAGGGTGAGGCCCAGCACCCCGGCGGCGAGCGCCGCGCCGGTGAGGCCGTGGCCGCGGGCCAGGGCCCAGCGGGCGCCGGCGGCCGGCAGCAGCACGCAGATGCCCGCCAGCAGGAGCAGGAAGCCGTTCCCGCGCAGGCCCAGCAGCCAGGCCAGCAGGGGCGCCAGGAAACGCGTGGCCATGGGGTTGGCGGTGGCGGAAAAGGGGTTGGCGGCCAGGTCCAGGTTGGCCTGGCCCATGGGGCCCTGGGGACCGGTCGCGGGCGCGCAGACCAGGGAGGTGACCAGCACCGCGGCCAGGCCGCACAGCAGGCTCCAGGCCCACGGCGCGGCGCGGCGGCTGAGCGGAAGGCGCGCTGGCGGCGCGAGGTGGTTCACGGGCGCTCCGGGCTGGATCGAGGGCGCCGGACCGCCGCGTGCGGATCCGGCCGCTGGGGCGCGATTGTGGCCCAGCGGCCGGAAGGCGTCAATCGCAGGGGGGCTCAGCGCACAAGGGAGAGGGCGCCCACGGCCTTGATGCCGTCGGCCTCCACCACGGCCAGGTAGCGGCCCGAGGGGAGGTCGCGGCCGTCGTCGCCGCGGCCGTCCCAGGTGGCGCGGTGGGCGCCCGAGGACTTCCAGGCGTCCTCCAGCACGCGCACCACGCGGCCGCGCAGGTCCACCACGCGCACCTGCATGCGGGCGGGCGTGGGCAGCGCGTAGCTGATCACCGTGCTCGCGCGCATGGGGTTGGGATGCACGTCCAGGCGGAAGAACGAGACCTCCGGCGCCGCGTCGCCCGGGTCCTCGGTGGCGGTGGGGATGTCGCCCAGGTCGATCTCGCGGTCCGGCCAATCGGTCACGGTCACGTCGCTGAAGACCTGGATCTCCGAGACGGAGAGGCCGCGGCCGCTGAGCGGCAGGAAGTCCAGGCGCACGTTGCGCGCGGTGGCCGGCGCGTCCAGCAGCAGCCAGAACGAGTGGGCCAGGCGGCCGCCGGCGGGCAGGTCCGCGAACTCGGTGGAGCGCTCGTAGCTCCAGTCCATGTGGTCGCCGGGCGGGCTCCACACCTGGTCGTGCTGGATGGTGCCCAGGGTCGAACCGTCGCCGCTGACGGTGATGGTGCCGGCGTGGGCGTAGTCGGTGCTGGGCTGGTGGGTGGTGACGCGCACGGCGCGGAAGGTGCGCTCGGCGCCCAGGTCCACGGTCACGGCCAGGGGGGCGTCGCCGTCCCACAGCGCGGTCTGGTTCTGGACCAGGGAGGCGCCCGTCCAGCGCGTGGGGGCGATGAGGGTGCCGTCGGTGAGCTCCGCGCCGTCGGTGTCGGGGTTGGTGGCCGACGCGGGGCGCGACACGGTGTAGGGACGGCCGTGGCTGAGGTCGTCCATCCAGTCGAAGCCGATGACCTGCTTGTCGTAGCCGGCGCCGGGGCCCACGTCCTGGCCGTCGCCGTAGCCCTCGATCTCCGTGCCGTCGGTCAGGCGGGTGATCACCGACACCATGGTGGGGTCGCGGAAGCCGCCCACGTTCACGTTCCAGCGCTCCTCCGCGTTGTTCACGATGCGGGTGTGGCTGCGGGGCACGTCGCCCTCGATGCGGTGCTCGATCCAGTTCCAGGTCACGGCCACCGGCGCGAAGGCCGCGTCCTGCGCCTGGTGATGGACCTTGAGCAGGGCGTCCTGGATGCCGCCGCTCTGCCAGCCGCCGTCCACGCCGCTGCGCATGCGGTAGCGCAGCCACACGCTGCGGGCGCCGGCGGGCACGCTGGCGGAGACGGCGAAGAGGCGGGCGTCCCAGGTGGAGGCCGTGCCGCTGTCGAAGACCTCCAGCTCCGTGAAGTCCGACCCGTTCCACGACGCCTCCAGCGCCACGCGGTCCAGCGTGCTCTTGGCGATGAAGCTGCCGCCGAACTCGAAGCCCGTGATGTCCGTGGGCGTGTCGATGCGCCAGGTCACCTGGCCGTCCTGGCCCGCGGTGGTGGGCACCAGGGTGGCCTTGTAGAAGTTGTCCACCTCGTCGCGGGCGGTGACGCCGGACCAGGAGTCGGCGCTCTGCGTGTACGACAGCGCGGCGCCGGCGTGGAGCGACGGCTTCAGGGTGATGGTCTCGTGGGCGGGGCCCGCGGCGAAGCGCACCGTGTTGGGGCCGCGCTGGAAGCGGGGCAGGGTCATGCGGTTGAGCTGGGTGAAGGCGGTGATCTGCAGGTCGTCCAGGCCCACGTCGGTGCGCGTGGCGTCGGGGGTGAGCGTGGCGCGCACCAGGATCTCGTGGGCGCCGCCGATGAGCGCGGGCGTGAGCACGTGCCAGGCGTCGAAGGAGCCGGCGGCGGGGGAGGCCACGGTCTGCCAGGTGCAGCCGCCGTCGCGGGAGAGCTCCAGGACCACGGCGTCGCCCGCGCCGCGGGTGCCGGCCAGGTGCACGGTGCCGGAGGTGAGCACGTTGGCCGCGGCGAGCTTGAGGGTGATGGCGGCCGACGCCGCGCCGGCCGCGGGGCGCAGGGCGGGGCCGGCGCCGCCGTCGGCGTCGCGGTGGACCACGCCTTGGAGGTCGTGGAACCAGGGGGCGGGATCCGCGGCGGAGAAGTCCGGCCGCACGCTCCAGTAGCCGTTGCCGCGGATGTTGGCCTCGTAGGCGCCCTCGTTGGGATCGGTGTCGTGGGTGGTCATGCGGGCGTAGTCGGGGCCGCTGCCCTGGGGCGCCCAGTAGCGCGCGTACTCGTGGCCGGGCTTGAGGTGGAGGCGGTTCACCCAGCCGCGGCGCACATGGGTGTAGCCGGTCTGCACGTCGTTGGACGAGGTGTAGGAGTCCGCGCCGTTGCGCAGGGTGCGCTCGAAGAGCACCGGGTTGTCGCTGGCCTTGCGGTAGCCGCTGGAGTGGGTCAGCTCGCCGCTGTGGGCCGGGTCGGGCGGGTTGCTCATGATCGAGGCGTCGGTGTGGTAGAGGTACACGTGGCCCTCCTCGGCGCCGGGGGCGCCCCACCAGTCGGACAGCGCGCAGCTCTGGGTGGCGCCCAGGTCCGTGTGGTCGGCGATCTCGCCCGCATGGTTGCGGGCGAAGGCCACCATGGAGGTGTCGAACATGTGCCAGGTCTGGCCGCCGTCCCACGACAGCTCCGCCACCGTGTGGTCGCCCAGCTCCAGGTAGCGGTGGCGCCAGGCGCCGCCCTTGGCGTCGGCGAAGCTGGTGAGGAAGCCCGCCATGTAGCCGCAGAAGCTGTTCGGATAGCTCGCGTAGAACTGGATGGGATCCCAGAGCCCGCGGCCGTCCTCGCGCGTGGTGTGGGTCTGCAGGTGCGTGCGCGTCATCCAGCGCCACAGGGCGATGGCCTGATCCTCCGGGTCGGTCCACGTGCTGTGGGCCGTGTCCAGGAAGCTCTGCACGTCCACGTAGTCGGGGGTGCTGTCCGTGTGCAGGTGCACGTTGTACACGGCGCCGGCGGCGCCGGAGGCCGCCAGGGCGAACAGCAGGATGATCATGATGGAGCGCATGCGGAACCTCGGGTTGCGGTGGGGCGAAGCTGACGGCCAGGGTACTCCATCGGCCGGGAAACGCCAAGCTCCACGGGACTTTTGATGTCCTGTATCGATGGAGGCCCTTCAATTTCAGGTGCGGTTTTCCCTCGGTAAGATCCGGCGCGATTCCCCGATCAGAGCAGCGTTCCCACGGCCGGCCGGGGTGTACGCTGGCCGTCTCGCCCGTATCGCCCGCCCTCGAACCCGGGAGGAGGACGTCGTGACACGACTCCCCATCACCTTCGCCTTGCTGCTGCTGGCCGCCACGGCCATGGGGCAGATCCAGATGGATCGCTCCGTGGTTTCGGGCGGCGGACAGGACATGGCCGGACCCTCGCACCGTCTGCGCGGCACGCTGGGGCAGGCGGCCATCGGCCTGGTCGGCGGCGGCGCCTACCGCATGGAGGTGGGCTTCTGGTACCGCTCCGGCGCCATCGCCTCCTCCGCGGAGGAGCTGCCCGGCCATGTCTGGAGCCTGAGCCAGAACCACCCCAACCCGTTCAACCCCAGCACCACCATCAACTTCTCGCTGCCGGCCGCGGCCGACGTGTCGCTCAAGGTCTACAACGCGCGCGGCGAGCTGGTGCGCACGCTCCTCGACGCCGGCCTGGAGGCCGGCGATCACGCGCAGGAATGGCGCGGCCGCGACGACGCCGGCGCCGCCGTGGCGTCGGGCGTGTACTTCGCCCGCCTGGTCTCCAAGCACGGGGTGCTGACCCGCAAGATGGTCCTGACCCGCTAGATCCCGACGGGGCCCGCTCCCCGCATCCAGGAGGAAATCCGCTATGAACCGCATCCTCACCATCTGCTGCCTGATCCTCGCCGCGTCGCTGGCCCTGGCCGCGCCGCCGCGCACCCTGAACTACCAGGGCACCCTCACCGACAACACCGGCCTGCCCGTGGCCGACGGCAACTACACCCTCACCTTCCGCCTCTGGAACGCGTCCGTGGGCGGCTCCGCCGCGTGGAGCGAGGCCCAGTCCGTGAACGTGACCGGCGGCGTGTTCAACGTCATCCTGGGCGTAGTGACGCCGCTGAGCGTGGACTTCGAGAACCAGCTCTACCTGGGCGTGCAGGTGGGCGTGGACCCGGAGCTGTCGCCGCGCACGCCCATGACCTCGGTGCCTTCGGCCTTCAACGTGGTGGACGGCGCGGCGGTCACGTCGCTCAACGGCCGCACGGACGACGTCAGCATCGTGGCCGGCGCCAACGTCAGCGTGGTCAACTCGGGCCAGAACATCATCATCTCCAGCGCCGGCGCGTTGAGCGACGCCGACTGGGCCCTGTCCGGCAACGACATGACCAGCATTCCGACCGGCAACGTGGGCATCGGCGCCGCGTCACCGTCGTCCAAGCTGCACGTGGACGGCACGGTGCGTTCGGGCGATTCCGACACGAACGGACTCTTCGAGTCCATCTTCGACGGGTCGAACATCTCGTACTTCGGCGGCGACTACGGCGGGTTCGGGTCCGAGATCAAGGTCGCGACCAACGGCGGCGGCTCCTCCATGATCCTGCAGCCCGACGTGGACGACCAGGGCGGATACCTGCAGGTCAACCGTTCGGATTTCTCGGGCGGTCTCATCGTCGACGGCAACTACAACGGCTCGAACTCCACGCGCGTGAGCGTCGTCGGTTCGGGCTCGACGGCCATCTTCGATGCCAGCGTCGCCGGGAACTCGAGCGTCCAGCTGGGATCCGACGCCATCGGCGCCGTCGAGATCCTGGACGAGGCGGGCCTGGCCAGCGCCAAGTCCAACGAGCTCGCTCCCTACAACCTGACCACGACCACGGCGGCCATCGTCAGCCGCACCATCACCGCGCCGAGCGCCGGCTACGTCATCGTCACGGCCTCGTACGAGGTGGACGTCAACCACACGTCGGGGACCACGTCGTTCAGCACCATCGGCGTGTCCTCGGCCACCGGGACCCTGCCCGACAACCAGGACCACTCGTTCTACCTGCCCTCGGGCGCGGCGAGCGGCACCTACCTGAGCCCGGCGTCGGCCATGGGCGTGTTCCCGGTCACGGCCGGGTCCAGCACGTTCTACCTGAACGGCCGCAAGAACACCGCGAGCGTGGACATCCAGGTCTGGGACGTGCAGCTCACGGTGCTCTTCGTCCCCACGGCCTACGGCACGGTGACCGGAACCGGTCTCGGCACCGCGTTGGCCGGGACGGACCAGGACAACGACGCGCCTGGTGTGGATGGTCCCTCGATGGCCGACCTCGCCGCCGAGCGCGCCGAGTCCGAGCAGGTGGTCCGGGACCGCGTGGCCGCCGAGCTGGCCGCCATGCGCGACCGCATCGCCGAACTGGAGTCCCTCGTGCAGAACGGGAACGAACGCTAGACCATGCGGTGGGATACGACGGCGGCGCCGCGGGAGACTTGCTCCCGCGGCGCCGTCATGTCAGGGGATCAGCGGGCGAGGATCAGCTTGCGGCCGCGCACGCCGTCGGGTCCCTGCAGGCGCAGGAGATAGGTGCCCGAGGGCACGACGCGGCCCGCGGCGTCGGTGCCGTCCCAGCGCACGTCGTGGTCGCCGGCGGTCTGGATCCCTTCCGCCAGCCTGCGGACGCGGCGGCCCTGCAGGGTCAGCACGTCCACCGCCACGGGGCCGTCGCGCTCCAACCGGTAGGCGATGGAGGTGGCGGGGTTGAACGGATTGGGATGGACCTCCAGGCCCGCGGTCGCCGAGGGCGTCCGCACCTCCACGCCCGACACGCCGAAGGACCCGCGGAACTGCAGCACGGCGGTCCGCCCGAAGTCGCTGTCCAGATCCCAGGCGTCCTCGAACCAGGACCAGGTGGACGTGCCGTTGGCGAGCACCTGGCCGCCCATGCCCGGGTTGGAGTAGCCGAAGACCATGCTGCCGCCGGCCGGCACCACGATCCCCTCGCCGCTCACGTCGATCACCGTGTAGGTGCTGGGCGGCCACTCGGTGTCGTCCTCGCTCTCCGGAACGAAGGTGCCGTAGTGCTCCAGGGTCCACGGGTTCGCGGGCAGGGCGTCGTCGATCCACACGTACCAGAACTGGGCCCACCAGCCGCCGCAGGGCCAGGCCAGCTCCTCCACGATCACGTCGGCGCCGGTGGTGTTGTGCCAGAGGGTGACGAACTCGGTGCCCCAGCCGTCGCGGTCGCCGCCGTGGGTGGCGGGGGCGAAGAGGGGGCCGGCGGTGTTGAACTCCACGTCGGCGGCCGCGGCGGCGGTCGCCAGCAGCGCGGCGAGGATGCAGAGGAGCAGGAGCGGGCGCATGGGTGTCCGGCTTTCCAGGTTGGTGTGAGGCGGGGGACCACGAGCATAGCAGACGCGGGTCCCGCGGACCACCCCCGGGACCGTTCTTGGCGTCCGGCGCGCCAGGGCGTACGTTGCGCGGGTGCCGCCGCGGCGGCGCGGAAGGAGCGCCCGTGAAACGACCCCTGATCCTCCTGGCCCTGCTGCTGGCCGCCGTGACGCCGGCCCGCGCCGCCGCCCCCGGCTGCCCCACCCGGGTGCTCAGCTTCAACATCCGCTACGGCGCCGCCGACGACGGCCCCGACTCCTGGTCCCGCCGCCGCTACCAGGTGCGCCTGGCCATGCGCGACGCCGACGCCGACCTCATCGGCCTGCAGGAGTGCCTGCCCTTCCAGGCCGACGAGCTGGCCGCGGCGTTCGGCGGCTATCTCCAGGTGGGCGCCGGCCGCGACGACGGCGACCGCGCCGGCGAGATGTGCGCCGTCATGGTGCGCGGCATCCGCTACGAGATCCTGGACAGCGGCCACGCCTGGCTCTCCGAGACCCCGGAGCGGCCGGGCCCGCCCGCCTGGGACGCCGCCTGCACCCGCATGCTGACCTGGGTGCTTCTCCATGACCGTTACTGCGAACCGGACACCTTCGTCTTCGCCAACACGCACCTGGACCATGTGGGAGCGGAGGCCCGGGCCAAGGCCGCGCGGGTCATCCTGGACTTCCTGGCCGAGGTCGCCAAAGGCCGCCCGGTCTTCCTCACGGGCGACTTCAACGCGCCGGCCGGCGACTCCGAGCCCTGGCGCATCCTGACCGATCCCGCCCGCGCCGCCGTCCCCCTGCGCGACGCCTGGCTCGCCGCCGACCGCCGCGATCTGCCCGCGGACCAGGGCACCTTCCACGGCTTCGGCGGCACGCCCACCCGCGGCCGCATCGACTGGATCCTGGCCGATCCGGGCTGGCGCGTGGTCTGGGCCGGGGCCGACACCGCGGCGCGCGGCGGCCGCTGGCCGTCGGATCATTTCCCGGTGGCGGCGGAGCTGCGGGGGGCGTGGCGGCCGGGGGTGGACCGCATCGACGCCTGGACGGGGGCCTCGCCGGTGCGGCGCTGACGGATTCGAACGCAGTTCGTGGAAAGGAAGGAGGACCCAGCCGGGTCCTCCTTCGACGTTCAGGGCGGAGCGCCGGACGTCAGCGCAGCAGCGCCAGCGCCCGCACCGAGCGTCCGTCGGCCGTCTCCAGCACCGCCAGGTAGCGGCCGGAGGGGAGGGCGCGGCCGTCGTCGCCGGCGCCGTTCCAGGTCACGCGGTGATCGCCGGCGGCGCGGGGGCCGTCCACCAGGCGGGCCACGGCGCGGCCGCCCAGGTCGTGCACGGTGAGGCGGACCCGGCCGGGCAGGGCCTGGCTCCACGCGAGCACGGTGCGCGGGTTGAAGGGGTTGGGGGCGGCGCTCAGGGCGGCCGCCTGCAGGTCGGGCAGGTCGTCGTCGTCGTCCTCGTTGCCCACCACGTCGTCGTTGTGGAGCCAGCGAACCACGAACTCGGCGCCGTTGCCGGAGTCGCCGTCGCGGTCGTAGGCGGCGCCGCGCCGCACCACGGCCATGGCGCCGGCCAGATCCACCAGCTCGTCCAGGCTTCCGGCCACGATCAGCGCGGCGTCGTAGACCAGGGACTCGCCGGGGGCGAGGGTGGCCACGGCCTGGGACGAGGCGCAGATGCGGTAGTCGTTCTCATGGCCCGGGGTCGGGTCCGCGTCCACGCGGGGCGTGCACAGCAGCTCGTAGCGTTCCGCGTCGTTGGTGGGGTCGCCGCCGAAGTCGAAGGGGACACGGCCGCTCATGAAGGCCATGGCCACCGGCGCGGCGTCGAGCTCCCCGCCCATCTTGGACAGGCCCAGCGGCACCACCGCGATGCGGCCGCCCACCACGGGTGCGCCGGCATCGCGCATGCCCACCAGGTCCACCTGCACGGGGGCGCCGCCGGCGGAAACCACGCCGGACCAGGTGAACGGCAGATCGTCCTCGGCCTCTCCGGGCACGTCGCTGGCGCCCACGTCCGGGTCGGCGAAGAGGCCTAGATGCACGTCCTCCAGCACCTGCTCGCCCACGTTGCGCACGGTGTAGCGCAGACCCACGGCGCCGGCGATGGCCGCGTCGCGCCACTGGAACGTCTCCTGCACGATCTCTAGGCCCAGGGGCACGTGGTCGGGATACGCCTCCTGCACGGCGGCCAGGTCGTCGCGCATCACGCAGCGGAAGTACTGGTCGGCGATCATGGCGTAGTCCTCGTCCACGTTCCCGTCGCCGTCGTCGTCCAGGCCGTTGAGGGGGTCCTCGTCCTCCAGGCCGTCCTGATCCGCGTCGGCGGGCTCGTCGGGGTAGCGGGCGCCGCCCACGAACCAGGGATCGCCGGCGTAGATCACGTCCAGGGGGTCGTCGGTGGCCTGCATCTCGCGCTCGAACTGGCCGGTGGTCACGTGCACCGAGCCCAGGACGCGCGCGCCCACCCAGAGGCCGGCGGCATAGAGGTGGTCCACACCACCCGCGCCGGGCCAGCGGGCCGAGGGCGCGCCGTGCCAGGGCGCGGTGGTGACGCCGGGCGTGGCGCCCAGCAGCCCCAGGTTGGTCACGTTGAGCAGCAGGTTGCCGGCGTCCAGCACCATGCTGCCGTCGTCGATGATGGTCTTGTCTGCGGCGTCCCGGTCCAGGGCGGCGGCGGGCAGCGCGGCCAGCAGCAGGACAAGGGTCAGCGTACGCAAGGTCGTCATGGCATGCTCCTTCGGAATGGGATCAGACATGCCGGAAACGTAAGGATATCAGACCCGCAAGGCAATGAGGCCGCGTTTTCAGTCAAGCGCCCCCGCCCGCGGCCGAAACCGGATCCGAAGGACGACCCGATCCCCCCGGCCGGAGGCTCGCCCGTGCTCGCGTTCCAGGAACTCATCGTCAACGCCGAAGGGCTCGGCGCGCGCCCCGACGCCATCGCGGAGCTGCTCCACATCCTGGAGGAGCCCACCGTGGAGGCGGGTCGGCTGCTGCCCCTGGTGCAGCGCGACATCGGCCTGACCAGCCGTCTGCTGCGCACGTGCAACTCGCCGCTGTACGGCCTGCGCCGCGAGGTGGGCAGCGTGCGCGAGGCGCTGGTGCTCATGGGCAACCGGTCCTTCGCGCGGATGGCGTTCCTGCTCTGCGTGGAGGACGTGCTGCGGCGCGACCTGCCGGCCTACGGCGTGTCCAAGGACGATTTCTGGCGCCACGGGCTGATGACGGCCATCGGCGCCGCCCATGTCATCGACCGGCTGGGCCGCCCCGAGGAGCGCGACCGCGCCTTCACCGCGGGCCTGCTCCACGACTGCGGCAAGATCCTGCTGGCCTGCGACCTCGACGGCCTCACCGACGACGTGCCCAACGTGGACGGCCACATCCCCGTGGAGGTGGAGCGCGACCTGGTGGGCTTCGACCACGCCGAGGCCGGCTGCGTGATCATGGACCACTGGGGCTTCCCGCCCCTGCTGGTCCACGCCATCCGCTGTCACCACAACCCCGACTGCGCCGGCCGGTGGCGCGACGTGGCCTTGGCCGTGGACGTGGCCGACACCGTGGCGCACCTCAAGGCGCTGGGCGTGACCTACGACCCGGACGCTCCGGCCGCGGAGCACGACATGCTGTTCGGTCTGGGGGTGGATCCGGCGATCGTGCGGGAGCTGGAGGAGATCATTCCCGACGGCCAAGAGGACGCCATGGCCGACGCCCTCAAGGGGGCGCCGGCCCAGGCGTGAGGGACTAGCCCTTGCTGACGGCGGAGAAGAGGTCGTTGAAGCGGCGCTCCGCCCGACCCTTCCACAGGCCCCGATGGTAGGCGTCGCTCACCAGCAGGGGCACGGCCAGCGTGGCCTCCGCGTACACCATCTGCTCGTACACCGTGTCCACCTTGCCCCAGGAGCAGGCCTCGCGCAGCGTGGAGCCGCTCAGGGCGCCGTCGCGCTCGTCGGCCACGGTGACCTGCACGGCGTACTTGTGCATGGGGGTCTCCTCGCCCAGGATGTCCGTGGCCACCACGATGTCCTGGGTGAAGTTCTTGGGCACGCCGCCGCCCAGCATGAAGATGCCGGTCTCGCCCACCTCCAGCTTGATGCGCGTGATCTCGCGGAAGTCGGCCACGGAGTCGATGCTCATGGACTTCTCGTTGTTCCACTGGTGGTGCACCAGGCCGAAGCCCGCGGAGCAGTCGCTGAACGCCGGGCAGAAGATGGGCACGCCCTTCTTGTAGGCGGCGTGGACGATGGAGTGGTCGCTCTTGAGGCCCTTCTCGTCGATCCAGGCGCCCATCACCTCGATGAACTCCCGCGACGAGTACGGACGCGGCTCCAGGGTGCCCGCGATCTCCGCGATGGTCATGTCGCAGACGCGCAGCTCGTCCTCGTCGATGTACGTGTCGTAGATGCGGTCGATGGCCATGGCGCGCAGGGCCTGGTCGTCGGCGTGGGGCGTGCCCTTCCAGTGGCGGTAGCCCAGGGCCTCGAAGAAGTCCTGGTCCACGATGTTGGCGCCCGTGGAGACCACCGCGTCCACCATGTCGTTCTCGATCATAATGGCCAGCGCGTCCTTCAGCCCGGCGCTGCACAGCGAGCCGGCGATGGTGAGGATCACGCCGCAGCCGTGGTCGCCCAGCATGCGGTTCAGGATGTCCGCCGCCGACGCGAGGTTGCGGGCCTGGAAGGCCATGTCGCCGTACGCCTGGATGATGGGGCGGGCGTCGAACGCGGTCGGATCGACGTGGCGGACCACGTCGTGCAGCAGGTCGCTCTTCTGCATGTCAGGCTCCTCGGGTACCCACGGCCAGGTAGGCCATGATCTGGTAGGCGAGCCGCGCGGCGAGGAAGTCGGGGGCGGGGTCGTGGGCGCGGGGCAGAAGCTCCACGATGTCCAGACCAACCACCTGCCTCTCCGCGCACACGGCGCGCAGCAGTCCCGTGACCTCGCGGTAGCGGAGGCCTCCGGGCTCGGGGGTGCCGGTGGACGGCATCTCGCACGGGTCGAACCCGTCGAGGTCGATGGTCACGTAGACCGGTCCGTCGATGAGGTCGAGCACGCGGCGCACCGCGGACCCGAGCTCGAATTCGTGGGCGAAGACCACGCGCTCGCGGTCCAGGGCCGCCAGCTCCTCCACGTCCAGGCTGCGGATGCCCACGGCCACGGTCTTGGCCACCTCGCGGGCGCGCGCCATGACGCAGGCGTGGTTGCAGCGCGAGCCCTCGTACTCCTCGCGGGTGTCCCCGTGGGCGTCGATCTGCAGGACCGTGAGGCCCGGGTAGCGCGCGGCGTGGGCCTGGATCAGCCCGATGCTCACCGAATGCTCGCCGCCCAGGCCCACCACGGTCTTGCCGGCGTCCAGCAGCGCGTCCGCGGCGGCGCGCACGGCGTCGGTCATGGCCTCGGGCGAGGAGGCCTCCGTGACCGGCGCCATGGTGACGATGCCCTGGCGGTACGGCTCGCTGTCCGTCTCGATGTCGTACAGCTCCATGTGCGACGACGCGGTCAGCAGGGCCTGGGGCCCCTGGTCCGCGCCCTTCAGCCACGTGGACGTGCCGTCGTAGGGGATGGGCAGCACCGCGAACCGCGCGTCCGCGAAGGACGCCGGCTCCTCGAGCCCGCCGAAGGCTCCGGGGTCGTCGTGGAGAGGCCAGATCAAGCTACTCGTCCTCGTCTTCGAGGTACTCGTCTTCCTCTTCATCCTCGAGGAGGTCGTCCAGGTCCTCGTCGTCCCAGTCCTCGTCCTCGTCGTCCCAGTCCTCGTTCTCGTCGATGTCGTCTTCGTAGTCGTCCTCGAAGTCGTCGCTGTCGTCCATCCGCATGCTTGTGACCTCCGTCACCGTGGCCCTCGGGTCGCGGCCCTCGCCGCGGCGTCTTGGAGCGCCGGGGGCGGGGCAAGGTCCGAACCTATCGCGGTCGGATGCGATATGATGCGGTCGATCCCCATCCTTGTCAAGATGGCCGCGCCGCTTTTACTTCGATATAATACGTTGTCAAACAACGAGTTGTGTGGTGCGCGACAAAGAAATTCCTTCTCCGGGCTCAGTAACCGGCGGCCTGGCCGTCTTTCCGCGATTCGCTGGCGCCGTGGTACACGCCCGTGCGCGGGTCCCGCAGGATGGCCTGATAGCCTCCGAAGGACCCCACGTCCGTCTGCAGCCGGTGGCCGCGGGTCGCCAGCTCGCGCAGCGTCTCCCAGCCCGGCCCCGTCTCCAGATGGACGGCGCCGCCGTCGCGCATGACCTCGCCGGTGGGCTGGCTGGAGCCGGTGTGCAGGATGCGCGGGGCGTCACCCGCCTCCTGCAGGTTCATGCCGAAGTCCACCAGGTTCATCACGATCTGCGCATGGGCCTGGGGCTGCGTGGCTCCGCCCATGACCCCGAAGCTCACCCACGGCGCGCCGTCCCGGGTCAGGAAGGCGGGGATGATGGTGTGGAAGGGCCGCTTCCCCGGCGCGTACGCGTTGGGATGGCCCGCCTCCAGGGTGAACAGCTCGCCGCGGTCCTGCAGGCCGAAACCCAGCCCCTCCGGGCACACGCCCGAGCCCATGCCGCGGTAGTTGCTCTGGATGAGCGAGACCATCATGCCGTCGGCGTCGGCCACGGTCAGGTAGATGGTGTCGCCGCGGTCCAGGGGCGCATGGCCGTGGTCGTAGCGGCGGGCGGCGCGCGCGGGATCGATGAGCGCGCGCCGTGCGGCGGCGTACTCCTTGGAGACCAGCCAGGCCACCGGCGCGGCGGCGAAGTCGGGATCCGCGTAGAACCGCGCCCGGTCCTCGAAGGCCAGCTTCTTGGCCTCCACGAAATGGTGGATGAGATCGGCGGAGCCGAAGCCCATGCCGGCCACGTCGTACCCCTCCAGGATGTTGAGGATCTGCTGCGCCGCGATGCCCTGGCCGTTGGGCGGCAGCTCCCACAGGGTCACGCCGCGGTAGTCCACGCCCACCGGCTCCACCCACTCGCTGCGGTGGTCGGCCAGGTCCTCCGCGGTGAGGAAGCCGCCCGCGTCCCGCACCGTGCGCGCGATGATCCGCGCCAGGTCGCCGCGGTAGAACACGTCGCGTCCCTCGACGCCCAGCCGCTCGTACGTGGCCGCCAGCGCGGGATTGCGCCACACCTCGCCCTCCTGCGGCGCGCGTCCGTCCACGGTGAACGTATCGAGGAAGAACGGCTGCTCCGCCCGCGCCGGCACGCTGAGATTCCAGTAGTGGGCGATGAGCTCCGTGACCGGAAAGCCCTCGCGCGCATAGCGCACGGCGGGCGCCAGCACCTGCGCCATGGACAGCCGGCCGAAGCGGCCGTGCAGCTCGAACCAGCCGTCCACGCAGCCCGGCACCGACACCGGCAGCACCCCGTAGGGCGGGATGCCGTCGGGGGCGAGCCCGCGCAACCGTTCCAGAGTCAGCGACCGCGGCGAGCGGCCGCTGGCGTTCAGCCCGTGCAGCCGCTCCGTGCGGGGATCCCACACGATGGCGAAGAGGTCGCCGCCGATGCCGCAGCCCGTGGGCTCCATGAGCCCCAACGCCGCGTTGGCGGCGATGGCGGCGTCCACGGCGCTGCCGCCCGCCTTCATCACGTCCAGGGCGATCTGCGTGGCCAGGGGCTGGCTGGTGGCCGCCATGGCGTGCGTGGCCAGCACCTCCGAGCGGGTGGCGAAGGCGAGCCCGGTCACGCGGTCGGCCGCCGCGGCGCCGGCGGCCAGGAGCAGGGCGATCAGCAGCGTCGTGAGGATGCGGACGTTCATGCGGGGACCTCCCGGCCGTTGGTCATGGCTTCCGCGGCTCGGCTCACCGGCTCCCAGCCGGCGTCGCGGAGCCGCCGCGCTCCCTGGTCGTCGGCGGTGAGCCAGATCGCCTCGGCGCCCACGTCCAGCCGCGTGCCGTCGTGGACGGGATGGCCCTGCCCGTCGCGGATCGCGAGCAGGGGCAGGGCGGCCTGGACGAGCCCGGCGTCGTCGCCGCCGCGCACCCGTCGCCAGCGTTCGCGCACGGCGGTTTCACGCCGGGCGCGCACGTTCCAGAGCTCCAGATCCACCTCGTCGCCGAACAGCACGTGGGCCCCGATCTCGCGCACCATGTGGGGCACCACGCCGCCGTTGCCCACCTGCACCGCCACCGTCACCGGCAGGCCGCGCAGCTCGCGGCGCACGCGGCGGGCGAAGAGCTGGTTGAGGGCCTCGTCCAGGAAGAGGGTGATCGCCCCGCGGCGCGAATCCAGGGCCGCGTGCAGCCAGATGCGCTCCTCCAGGGCGTTGCCGAAGAGGGTGCGGAAGCCGCGGGCCTCCGCCTGACGGCAGCGCTCGGCGTCGCCGTCCACCACCACCGGCGGCGCGTCCAGATCGCGCAGCGCCTCGGCCATCTGCAGGGCCAGGGGATTGGCGCCGAAGAGGGCGTAGCCTTCGCCGGACGGGCGCCGCACGCCCAGCGCCCGCGCCATGAGCCCCGCCGTGGCGCCCTGGAAGACCACCGTGGCCGCGATGACCAGGAAGACCAGGGCCCGCAGGTCGCCGCCGCCGTCGAACCCCGCCGCCGCCAGCCGGTTCTGGAACAGGGTGGCCACCACCGCGGCCACGATGCCCCGCGGCGCCACCCAGGAGAGGAAGGCCTTGTCGCGCCAGGTCAGGCCCGAGCCCGCCGTGCAGGCCAGCACGTTCAGCGGCCGCACCACGAACATCAGCAGCCCCGCCACCAGCAGGCCCGGCAGGCCAAGCGCGGACACCTCGGCCATGCGCACGTCGGCCGCCAGCAGCACGAAGAGCAGCCCCAGCAGCATGGTGGTGAGCTGCTCCTTGAACTCCCGCAGCTCCCGCGACGCCTCCGAGCGCCGGTTGCCCGTCACGAACCCCGCCACGATGGCCGCCGTGATCCCGCTCTCGGCCAGCAGCGCGTTGGAGGTCTGGTAGAGGGCCAGCAGCAGGCTCAGCACCAGCACGTTGATGAGCCCCTCGGGAACCAGCGCCGGCCGGTTCAGCAGCCCGGTGATGACCGCGCCGCCCGCCGCGCCGAAGAGCGCGCCGCCCAGCAGGCTCAACGGCACGCCGGCCAGCTCGTGGGCCGCGGCCGCCCCGCCCGGCGCCAGGGCGATCTCCAAGGCGACCACCGCCACCACGGCGCCCACGGCGTCGATCAGCACGCCCTCGGTCTCCAGGATGGTCTCCAGCGACCGCTTGGCGCGGATGCGCCGCAGCAGAGGGGTGACCACGGTAGGACCCGTCACGATGACCAGGGTCCCGAAGAGGACGGACGGCAGCCAATCCCAACCCAGCACCAGCTTCACCGCCAGGGCGCCGCCCACCGAGGTGATCACCACGCCCAGGCTCAGCAGCAGCCGCAGGGGCAGCGATTGGGCCCGGATGCGCTGGATCCGCAGGCCCAGGCCGCCCTCGAACAGGATCACCGCCACGGCGAAGCCGGTGAGGTCCGTCAGGGCGCGCCCCAGGTCCGCGGGATCCACCACGCCCAGCACGTCGGGGCCCAGCAGCACGCCCGAGGCGAGCAGCAGCACGATGCCCGGCACGCGCAGGTGGCGGGCCAGGATCTGGGCCACCATCCCGGCCGCCAGGGCCAGGGCGATGGTCAGGGCGGGGTTGTGCGAGAAGCCGGCGTGCAACGTGGTCCTCCCGGGACAAGGGCTCCGGTCATGGTCACCCCGACCCGCGGCAGCGTCAAGGCGAGGAGCCGTGCAACCCGGCGGTCGCGGCGCGCGTACACCTGGGACCCGGCCCGCCCGGGACGTCGCCGCATTCCCGTTGAGGAGGAATCCCATGCGCACCGTCCGCCGCCTCGCCGTCGTCCTCGCCATCCTCGCCGTCGGCTCCTTGGCCGCCGCCGCCGAGTTCCGCGAGACCGTCTCCGTCCGCGCCGACCACCTGGTCCTGCGCAACCTCGTGGGCCACGTGGACGTGGTCCGCGGCGGCGATCGCTTCGAGCTGGAGATCCATGTGCAGGGCGGCGATGCCGACCGCAGCGGCGTGCGTGTCGTGCAGGAGGAGGAGGACGGCGCCCAGGTGGTGCGCGTGCTCTATCCCGAGGGCGAGGACACCTTCATCTACCCGCCCATGGGACGGGGCAAGACCACCATCCAGTACCGGCGCGAATCCTCCCGCGACCGCGGCTTCTGGGACCGCCTGCGCGGCGCCGTGGGCGGCGAGCGCATCACCGTCAAGGGCAAGGGCTCGGGCTACGAGGCCTGGGCCGACGTGACCGTGAAGGTCCCCGACGGCGCCTACGCCGAGGTCTTCCTGGGCGCCGGCGACATCCGCGCCCAGGACGTGCGCGCCCGCCTCAACCTGGACACCCACAGCGGCCCCGTGGAGGCCAAGGGCATCCGCGGCGACCTGGTCTGCGACACCGGCAGCGGCGAGGTGGCGGTGCGCGACTGCGAGGGCCGCGTGCACGTGGACACCGGCAGCGGCTCCGTGCGGGGCGAGAAGCTGCGCGGCGCCAAGGTGCTGGTGGACACCGGCAGCGGCTCCGTGACCCTGGAGGATGTGGAATGCGAGGCCCTGGATGTGGACACCGGCTCCGGCGGCGTGGAGGCCCACGACATCCGGACCGACGCCGCCCGCATCGACACCGGCAGCGGGGGCGTGACCCTGGAACTCGGGCGCATGGGTCGGGGTAAGTTCCTGATCGACACCGGCAGCGGCTCCGTGGACCTCACCCTGCCCCGCGACGCCTCCTGCCGCGTGGACTGCGACACGGGCAGCGGCGGCGTGAAGGTGGACATCCCGGGCGTGGACGTGGAGCGGGACGGCCGCGACGAGGCCCGGTTCAAGGTGGGCGGCGGCGAGGCCCGCATGGTGATCGATACCGGCAGCGGCGGCATCCGCGTGAGAACGGCGTCCTGACTTCTATCCCTTTCCCAGGACGCCGGAGGCCCCGGAAGGCATGGTTCCGGGGCCTCGCTCTTTGGGGGGCGGTCGTTGAGAGACGGCTTGCAACACCGCGGGGCCGGCGTCGTACCATGACGGTCGCCGCCCCAACCCCGGAGGTCGCCATGCGCCCCGTCCCGGTCCTGCTCGTGCTCCTGCTCGCGGTGGTCGCCGCCGCCGCGCCTCATGTCGACAACTCCGCCGCGCCCCGCGACGGCGTGCAGACCCTGCATCCCCGGGAGCTCTGGCGGCGCGGCGACCCGGACGACGACCTCCTCTTCGGCGCCCTGCGCACGGTGCAGACCGGCCCCGACGGAGCCGTGTACGCGCTGGACACGCAGCTCGCCCAGGTCTTCGTCTTCGGCGACGACGGCGCCCTGCTGCGCACCCTCAGCCGCGAGGGCGACGGCCCCGGCGAGACCCGCCGTCCCGAGGATCTGGTCTTCCTGCCCGACGGGAGCCTGGGCATCGGCGTGTACCTGGGCGGCAAGATCGTGCGCCTGACCCTGGACGGCACGCCCCTGGGCAGCCTGCTGCCGCCGGGCGACGCCACCTCCGGCGAGGGCATGAGCAGCATCCGCCGCGTGCGCAGCCGCGCCGGCGTGACCGTGGTCAACGGCGTGCGCATGACCCAGGACGACGACGGCGGCATGCTGCGCACCCAGTACCTGGTGCGCGTGGACGCGGAGGGCCGGCCGCTGCAGGAGTACCTGTCGGCCACGGTGCCGTCCAACCTGATGCGCGACGGCTGGATCGAGAAGCGCAACTACTTCCCCAGCCACGAGCGCTGGGACATCGACCGCGAGGGCCGCATCCTGGCCGCCGCCGAGCGCAACGACTACCGCATCTCCGTCTACGATCCCGCGGGCCCGCTGCTGCGCAGCTTCGGCCGCCCCTTCGAGCCGCGGCCGCGCACGGAGGAGGAGAAGCAGGAGATCCGCGACAACCTGGTGGTCCTGCAGGACGGCCAGCGCATCCGCGTGGACGTGCAGGTGGAGGAGGCGGCGCCGGTGATCCAGGAGGTGCTGGCGCGGGACGACGGCGAGACCTGGGTGCTGCCGATCCGCCCCCGCGGCACGGCGCCCGACGGCGTGCTGGCGTCCTACGACGTGTTCGATGCCGACGGCGCCTACGTGCGCCGCGTGGACCTGGCCCTGCCCGGCGACTCCTCCGAGGACCGCGTGTTCCTGCTGGGCCCCGACCGCTGCGCCGTGGTGCGCGGGGCGGTGGGCGCCCGGCGCGGAGCCTTCGGCGGCGGGGACGCGGCCACGGACGAGGCGCCGGTCCACGATCTGGCGGTGTACGCCTGGTGAGCGCGCGGACGGCGTAGGCGGCGGAGCGGCGGCGTGCTAGGCTGGCCGCTCCACCCCAGCCCCCGGGAGTCCGCCATGCGTCGTCGCCTTCCGCTCGTCGTTCCCGTCCTGCTCGTCCTGCTCGCCGGCTGCGGCGAGGAGATCCGCCACGACGCCCCCCTGACCGTGGGCGGGCTGCGCCAGGCGGAGTCGGTGGCGGGTCTGAGCTTCACCGACGCAGAGCGCGACCTCATGCTCGACGAGCTGCGCGACCAGCGCGACCAGCTCCGGGCCCTGCGCGCCATGGACCTGCCCAACGACGTGATCCCCGCCCTGGTCTTCGATCCCCGACCCGGCGGCTGGTCCCCGCCCGCGGACGGTCCTGCGCCGCGCTGGCGCGACGCCGGCGACGTGCGGCGCCCCGCGGATCTGAACGCCCTGGCCTTCGCCTCCGTGGGCGAGCTCTCGGCTCTGCTGGACGCCCGCCTCGTGACCAGCACGGAGCTCACCACGCTGTTCCTGGACCGCCTGCGCCGCTTCGGACCGGAGCTGGAGTGCGTGGTCACGCTGACCGAGGAGCGCGCCCTGGCCCGGGCCGCCGCAGCGGACCGCGAGATCGCCGCCGGACGCCGCCGCGGCCCCCTGCACGGCATCCCCTACGGCGTGAAGGACCTGCTGGCGGTGCCCGACTACCCCACCACCTGGGGCGCCATGACCCACAAGGACCAGGTGCTGCCGGAGACGGCCACGGCGGTGGCGCGCCTGGACGCCGCCGGCGCCGTGCTCTGCGCCAAGCTCACCCTGGGCGCCCTGGCCATGGGCGACGTGTGGTTCGGCGGCACCACCCGCAATCCCTGGGATCTGGAGCAGGGCAGCAGCGGCTCGTCGGCGGGGCCGGCGGCGGCTGTGGGGGCGGGGCTGGTGCCCTTCGCCATCGGCTCGGAGACGTGGGGGAGCATCGTGTCGCCGTCCACGCGCTGCGGCGTGACGGGGCTGCGTCCCACCTTCGGACGCGTGAGCCGCCACGGCGCCATGGCCCTGAGCTGGTCCATGGACAAGCTGGGGCCCATGGCCCGCTCCGCCGAGGACTGCGCCATGGTGCTGGACGCGATCCGTGGCGCCGACGGCAAGGACCCCACGGTGATCGACGCCGCCTTCCCTTACGCACCGGAGGTGGACTGGTCCACCCTGCGCATCGGCTACGTGAAGAGCCTCTTCGACGCCGAGCGCGAGGACAAGGCCCTGGACGACCAGGCCCTGGCCATGCTGCGCGGCCTGGGCGCGCGGCTGGTGCCGGTGGAGCTGCCCGCCATGGACGCCATGCCCCTGTCGGTGATCCTGACCGCCGAGGCCGCCGCCGCCTTCGAGGAACTCACGCTCAGCGGCCGCGACGACCTGCTGGTCAACCAGGCGCGCTATGCCTGGCCCAACTACTTCCGCGCCGCCCAGTTCGTCCCCGCCACGGCCTACGTGCAGGCCAACCGCGCCCGCACGCGCCTCGTGGCCGCCATGGCCGACGTGTTCGCCGACGTGGACCTGTACGTGGTGCCGTCGTTCGGCGGCCAGAACCTGCTGGTGACCAACCTCACCGGGCATCCCTGCGTGGCGGCGCCCAACGGCTTCACCGAGGGCGACCATCCGCACTCCTGGACCTTCGTGGGCGATCTGTTCGACGAGGCCACGCTCTGCGCGGTGGCGCAGGCGTGGCAGGACCATACGGGATGGAACGGGATGCATCCGGGGCGGTACCGCTAGGAACGTCGCTTCCGCCCCAGCACCACCAACCCTCCGATGACGACCAGCAATCCGCCGGCCCACACCAGGGCCGGCGGTCCCGTCTTTGCGCGCCGCAGCGGCACCGCCGTCTCCCCGTCGCCGATCATCACGAAGCCGGCCCAGGCGATAGGGTCGGCCGTGGCGGCGTCGGCGCGGAGGTCGGCGCGGGCGGCGGCCAGGGCCGGGGCCGCGGCCAGCCCGTCGGCCAGGTGGCGGTAGAAGCGGTCCATGAGCAGGGCGGTGAGGTCGTCGTCCACGGGCCAGAGCGACGCCACCACGGCCGGGGCGCCGGCGGCGGCGAAGGCGGCGGCCAGGCCCTGCACGCCCTCGCCCGAGAGCACGCGGCCGGTGGCGGAGCCGCAGCTGGCCAGCACCACCAGGCGGGCGTCCAGATCCATGGCGGCCACTTCCACGGCGCGCAGTTCGGCGCCGGGTCCCAGAAGCACGGCCGACTGCCAGGCGTTGCGGTCGTCGGGGCGCACGTGGGCGGCGGCGTGCAGCACGTCGTGGCCGGCCAGGTCGGCGGCGGTCACTGGGCCGGCATGCACGCTCACGTCGCGCAGGGTCTCGGTGAGACGACGGCTCTGCCAGGTGGCGCCGACCAGGCCGTCGTCGCCGGCGGCGGTGAGGATCAGCAGGTCGGCGGCGGCGGGGGCGGAGGCCGCGGCGTGGGCCAGGTGCAGGTCGCGCAGAATGGAAGTGGAGGGCACGCGGGTCCACACGGCGTGGCCTGGGGCGAGCAGGGAGAGGGGGGCCAGGTTCAGGGGACCGTCGGGGACCAGGATGACCGCGGCGGCCGTGGCGAGGAGGGGCTCCACGACGCCCAGCAGGTCGTGGCGGAGGGCGTCGGCGAGGGCCGGGTCCTGGGGCGTGGCGGGATCGGCCAGAGCGTCGCGCCAGGCGAGCAGGCGGACGGCCAGGGAGTCGGCCGGCGGCAGGGAGGCGGCCACCAGGGTGTCGCGGGTCAGGGCGAAGAGGAGGCCGGAGCCGGCGCCCAGGTACGTGTCCAGCAGGACCTCGCGGGGGGCGAGCACGCGGGAGCGCAGCTCGGCCGCGGTGGGGGCGACGGCCAGGGTGTCGGACAGGATCACGCCGGGGCCCGCCAGGCGTTCGCGCAGGGTGCGGGCCTTGACGGACTGGAGGCGGTCGAAGGCGGCGGCGGGGCCGTCCGCCGCCAGCACGGCGGCGCCCAGACGGGCGAAGAGGCGGCGGCCGGCGGCGCCGCGTTCCTCGCGCCAGTCGGGATCCAGGGGGAGGGAGCGCTCCTCTTCCCAGAGGGCGGCGGCGCGTTCCAAGGCGGCCAGGGCGGCGGGGGCGTCGGCGACGGCTTCCGCCACCGAGGCGCGCAGCAGTTCGCATTCCAGGCCGTGGCGCGCGCGGGCGTCGCCCATGACCGCGTCGGCACGGTCCAGCAGTGGGACGGCCTCGGCGGTGCGGCCCAGGCGGATCAGAGCCGCGGCGCGGGCCAGGTCCAGCTGGAGGCGGATCTGGCTGGTGCGGTCGTCGGCCAGGAGGGGTTCGGCGCGGTCCAGGGTGGCCAGGCTGCCGTCGTGATCGCCCAGGCGGGCCTGCACGTCGGCCAGACCGATGAGCACGCCCACGCGCTCCAGCGCCGGGCGCTCGTCGCCCAGGGCCAGGGCCTCGCGGTAGAGGGCCTCGGCGGTCGGGTTGTTGCCCTGGTCGCGTTCCAGGTCGGCGAGCTTGCGGAGGCAGCGGGCCTCGTAGTCGGCGAAGCCGGCGTTGCGGCAGGTGGACAGCTCCGTCTCCAGGGCCGCGCGGGCTTCGTCGGCACGGCCCAGCAGGGCCAGGCACGAGGCGCGGTTCAGGGCGGGAGGCATGCGCTCCCAGGCCTGGCCCAAGGAGTCCCACACGGCCACGGCGCGGGTGTAGTGCCGCAGGGATTCATCGGGGCGGCCCAGGGCGAACTGGAGCCCGGCCACGTTGTTGCGGGTGATGGCCTCGTGGCGGCTGAAGCCCTCGCGGCGGGCGGTGCGGGCCACGCGTTCCCAGCCGGCGGCTGCGCCCTCGTAGTCGCCCAGGTGGAAGTGGGCGTTGGCTTCGCCGAGCTCGGCCCAGAGGGCGCCTTCGCCGTCGCCGGCTGCGGTGAAGAGGGCGGCGGCGCGCGCGTAGAAGTCGCGGGCGGCGGGGTGGTCGCGGCGCAGGTCGGCGTCCCAGCCCAGGCCCACGTTGGCCCAGGCTTCGTGCAGGGTGTCGCGCAGGGCGGCGGCCTGGGCCACGAGGCGTTCGAACTGGGCGGCGGCCTCGGCGTTGCGCCCCTGGGCCGACAGCGCCACGCCCAGCCAGCGGCGCGGGGCGCAGGCCAGGGCGGAGTCGCCGGCGGCGGCGGCCAGGTCCAGGGCCCGGCGCAGGCCGGCTTCCGCGCCGGCGGGGTCTTCCATGTTCTTGAGGTAGCGGCCGCGGGTGGTGAGGGCGGCGATCCAGGCGGTGGTGTCGGCGGCGGCCCGGGCCGCCGCGATGTCCGCCTCCACCAGCGCCAGGGCGCCCGGGTGGTCGCCCGAGGCCCAGAGGGAATCGGCGGTGGCCGTGGCGGCGGCGACGGGGGTCGCGAGCAGGAGGGCGAGCAGCAGGACGACGGGCATGGCGGACCTCGATCGCGGACGGAACAGGTTGCTTGACCTTATCCTATGTGAATCCGACAATAGATGATCATGTCGTCCGAAGCCACAAAGGAACCCAGGCGTCCTGCCTGGCCCGAGGCGGAGCTGGTGGCCGGTCTCGCCTGCGGCGACGGCCGGGCCGCGGCCGCCTTCGTGGACCAGGCCCACGACGCCGTCTTCGCTTTCGCCCGCCGCTGCGCCGACGATCCCGATCTCTGCCGCGACTGGACCCACGACGCCCTGCTGCGCATGATGGACGACGTGCGCGGCGGCGCCTTCGAGTACCGCCGCCCCGGCGCCTTCTGGGCCTGGTTCCGTCTGCGGGCCCGAGGCCTGGTGCTGGAGGCGCGGCGCAAGGAGGCCCTGCACCGTCGGCGCGAACGGCCCGGCCCGGAGGGGGATGCGCCGGAGCGTCCGGCCCGGGACGACCCCGCCCGCGACGCCGAGGAGGCCGAAGCCGCGGCCGCGGTGACGGCCTGCCTGGAGGCCATGGAGAA
>DAOTGJ010000039.1:30159-33206 GCA_035447065.1 Candidatus Krumholzibacteriia bacterium | reverse complement strand
CGTAGGATCGGGTCCGAACCCCGGACCCGATCCTACGGAGGACCCCATGCGCCACCCCTGGAACCGCCGCCGCTTCCTCAAGACCACGGCCGCCGCCGGCGCGCTGACCCTCCTCTCCCCTCTGCCGGGCCTGGCCGCCTCGCGCGGACCGCGGCGCCTGGACGTGCTCATCCTGGGCGGCACCGGCCAGACCGGCCCCCACCTGGTGCGCTCGCTGCTGGACCGCGGCCACACCGTCACCCTGTTCAACCGCGGCAACCGCTCCGACGAGCTCTTCCCCACCGTGGAGTGCCTCATCGGCGACCGCGACCCCGCCAACGCCGCCGGCCTGGACGCCCTGCGCGCGGAGGTGGACCGCGGCCGCACCTGGGACGTGTGCATCGACATCTGGCCGCACATCCCGCGCATGGTGCAGAACGCGGCGGAGCTGCTGCGGGGCAGCGTGGGGCGGTACATGTACGTGTCGTCCCTGAGCGCCTACGCGGACCACTCCATCCCGGACATGGACGAGGACGCGCCGGCGAGCGACGCCCCGGACGCGGATGCCACCGAGTTCACCATGGAGCTCTTCGGCCCCTTCAAGGGCGAGTGCGAGAAGCGCGTGCGCGCGGTCTTCCCGGACAGCCACACCATCTACCGTCCCGGCCTGATCGTGGGCCCGCGCGACTTCAGCTTCCGCGGCGTCTACTGGCCGGTGCGGGTGCGCCAGGGCGGCCGCGTGCTGGCGCCGGGCGACGGCACGGACCGCATCCAGGTCATCGACGCGCGGGATCTGGTGGACTTCCAGGTGCGCTGCATGGAGGACGGCACCGGCGGCACGTTCAACGTGATCGGGCCGCGGGCGGAGACGCCGCTGACCATCGGCGGACTGCTGGAGACGTGCCGCGCGGTGAGCGGCTCCGACGCGGAGTTCGTCTGGGCCGACACGGCCTTCCTGGAGGAGCACGAGGTGGGCGCGTGGATGAACATGCCCTGCTGGATCCCCGCCGAGGGCGAGTACGCGGGCTTCGGCTCGCGCAGCAACGCCCGCGCGGTGGCGGCGGGCCTCACGTTCCGGCCGCTGAGCGACACGGTCCGCGCCACGCTGGAGTGGTACGACGGACTGGACGACGCCACGCGCGATCGCATCAGCGGCCGCGCCGGCCTGCCGCCCGAGCGCGAGGCCGAGGTTCTGGCGGCCTGGGACGCGCGGGGCTAGCCCAGCTTCAAGGGCGCCCCCGGCCCCACCGGCAGCCCCAGGGCGAACCAGACCAGCAGCAGCAGGGTCCACACCACGAAGAACGCCACGCTGTACGGCAGCATGGTGGCCACCACCGTGCCGATGCCCGCCTGCGGCTCGTAGCGCTTCATGAACGCCACGATGAGCGGGAAGTACGACATGAGCGGCGAGATCACGTTGGTCACGCTGTCCCCCACGCGGTAGGTGGCCTGCACCAGCTCCGGCGAGTAGCCCAGCAGCATGAACATGGGGATGAACACCGGCGCCATGATGGCCCACTTGGCCGACGCGCTGCCCATCACCAGGTTGATCAGGGCCGACACGATCACGAACGACACCATCAGCGGCACGTCGCCCAGCCCCGCCGCCTGCAGCCCCTCCGCGCCCTTCACGGCGAAGATCAGCCCCAGGTTGGTCCACTTGAAGAACGCCACGAACTGCGCCGCGAAGAAGCAGAGCACGATGTACACGCCCAGCGTCTCCATGCTCTTGCCCATGCCGTCGATCACGTCGGAGTCGTTGCGCAGGGTGCGCGCGCCCTTGCCGTAGGCGATGCCCATGAGCGCGCCGCCCGCGAAGATGAAGGCCACGATGCCGCCGGTGAACGGCGAACGCAGCAGGTCGCCGGTCTGCGGGTCGCGCAGGAAGCCGCCGGCCGGCACCGTGCCCGCCAGCAGGAAGGCGGTGAAGAGCACGCCGGCCGCCGTGGCGTACCACAGGCCGCGCTTCTCGTCGGCGGTGAGCGGGGCCAGGCGGCCCTCGGCGTCGTCGGCGCCGCCCTCGCCGCCGTAGTCGCCCAGGCGGGGCACCACGATCTTCTCGGTGACCCAGGTCCCCACCGCGGCGATGAAGAACGTCGACACGAAGAGGAAGTAGTAGTTGCAGGTGGGGTTCACCATGTACGTGGGATCGATGATCCGCGCCGCCTCCTCCGACAGCCCCGAAAGCAGCGGATCCACCGTGCCCAGCAGCAGGTTGGCGCTGTACCCGCCCGACACGCCGGCGAACGCCGCCGCCATGCCCGCCAGCGGATGCCGGCCCACCGCCTGGAAGATGATGGCCCCCAGCGGCACCAGCAGCACGTAGCCCACCTCGCTGGCCGTGTTGGACAGGATGCCCGAGAACACGATCAGGAACGTGAGCAGCCCCCGCGGCGCCGACAGCACCACCAGCCGCAGCGCCGTGCCGATCAGCCCGCTGCGCTCGGCCACGCCGATGCCCAGCATGCTCACCAGCACCGTGCCCAGCGGCGCGAAGCCCGTGAAGTTGGTGACCATCTCCGTGAGGATGCGGTGCAGGCCGTGCAGGCTCAGCAGGCTCACCGGCCGGATGGTCTCGCCCGTGCCCGGGTGCACGGCCTCCAGGTTCAGCGCGGCGAACACGCCGGACGCCAGGACCACGAGGCCGGCCAGACCGGCGAACAGGGTGGCGGGATGGGGAAGGGCGTTGCCCAGCGTCTCCACGACGCCCAGGAAGCGGGCGACGGGACCTTGGCCGCCCGCGGCGGTGGGTCGGGTCATGGTCGGGGCCTCCGGTGAGGTCTCGGGTTCCGGCTCACCGGGGACAATCTAGCCGCGCCGCCCCAAATGGCGACGGCATCAGTCCTGTTTAAATCTCAACCGCGCTTCCGCAGCTCCGTGACCGGCACGCCGCCGATCCCCCAGTTGTCCGTCTCCAGCTCCTCGATGGTCACCACCGTGGTGGCCGGATTCTTCCCCAGCACGTCCACCAGGAGCTGGGTGACGCCGCGGATGAGCTCGGCCTTCTGGGCGGCGGTGGCGCCTTCGCGGGTGATCTTGATGTTGACGTAGGGCATGGGGGCCTCCGG
>DAOTGJ010000039.1:0-30059 GCA_035447065.1 Candidatus Krumholzibacteriia bacterium | reverse complement strand
CGGTGGCGCCTTCGCGGGTGATCTTGATGTTGACGTAGGGCATGGGGGCCTCCGGGATCGGGTCCACGTGGACCCGAATGGGATTCAGGGTTCTTCACGCACGATCCGACGCAGCTCCAGACCGAGGGACACACTTGCCCCGGAGCGCCACAGGGCGTTTTCCGCACCGGTGTTGCTGAGCCAGGTCCAGCGCAGGCTTGCGGTGGCGGTCAGTCCACCGCGGACGGGGACGGCCAGCTGCAGGCCGGGAGCTACGCTCCAGGCGAAGGTGCCGAAATCGCCGAAATATCCGAATTCATTGGAGGGTTCGCGCTCCTTGTCGACGTCGTAGATGACCGGGCCGGTCTCCAGACCCGCCACCACGAGCAGCCGTTCCGACCGCAGGAGAGGCCGCTCGACAACACCCTGATAGGTCACCCACCGGTGCTCCACGGATGGCCGACCCGGCGATTCCAACGTGGCGGAGGCGCGCCGGGCCCGGATCCCGATCCGGAAGTCGCGGGCGTCGTCGTTCCTTGAGCGTCGGTAGTCGTCCCGGAAAAAGCCGAGGCACCAGCCCGAAAAGGAGGTGCGTTCATACCCGGCCGGCGGAGTCTCGAACATGCCGTTCCACCGCGTGGGCGCCGCCTCGCGCTCCACAGTGAGCACCAGCGCCCACGCCGGAGCGGCACCGAGGAGAAGGAGCACGATGAGGAGACGGTGCATCACGGCGGGGTCCGTTCGGTGAGAAAGACGGGCGTTGCCAGGTCAGGATCCACGGAACGAGGGGGCTGCGTCAACCGCCGGATCGGCACGCCTCCCAAGCCTTCGCCTCTCCGGTGAGCCGACGCCGCACGATTGACCCTGGTCGTTCAGAATCTTCCGTCCCTGGCGTTAAAATCCGGAACGCCCCGCACGGCCCGGACGTACAAGCCCGCCGTGACCCCAGACCCGGAGCGCGCCGTGACCCGATCCCTGCCCCGACCGCTGCGCATCGTCTTCGGCCTGCTGGCCCTTTGGCTGGCGTTGTGGCCGACGGGCGACGCCGTGACCGGCAGCAGCCTGGTGAAGGTCCTCCCCGCCGCCGCGCCGGTGACCCAGGGCGGCTGCTGCGGGATGTCCGCCGCCGCCGGCCCCGGCTCCTGCTGCGGTCACGCCGGCATGGACTGCCGCTGCCTCTTCCTGGGCGGCCTGGTGTTCCACACCGCCGGCCTCGTCTCCGTCGAGCCGGACCCCATCACCGGCCCCACCGTTTCCCCGGCCGACGTGCACGGCCCCACGCGGGAACGGCGCCCCCTGGTGCCTCCTCCGCTCCCCTCCTGCTGATTCCCATTCGGATGACGACCGTGCGCGCGACGACCGCGCGACGAACCCGACTCTTGGAACCTCAGGAGGTTCGATCATGACCACCCGCAAGATCCTGACGCTGTTCACCGCGGCCATGCTGCTGCTGTCGCTGAGCGCGACGGTGGCCGCCGCCGGCCCCCACTGCAAGGGCAAGGCGTCGTCCTGCCAGCAGACCGCCTGCAAGGCGAGCGGCTGCAAGGCCGGCACGTGCTCCGACGCCTGCAAGGCCGCGGCCAAGGCGTCGAGCTGCACCGGCAAGGACGGCGCCTGTGCGGCCAAGGCCGGCAACTGCGGCGCCAAGGACGGCGCGTGTGCGGCCAAGGCCGGCGCCTGCGCCACCAAGGCCGGCAACTGCGCCGCCAAGGCGGGCGCCTGCGCCACCAAGGCCGACCACGGCCACTGCAAGGCCGCGGCCGGTTCCTGCCACGGCGCCAAGGCCAAGAGCAAGGCCTAGCCACCCCGTCCCGCTGACGGAGACGACGGCGCCCGCGGTTCCCTCAGGAGCCGCGGGCGCTGCGCGTGAGCCACCGTGGTTGCCCGCCCCGCCGCCATGCCCTACCATCCGCCGGATCCCCGCTTCGCCCCCCAACCCTCGGGAGCCCCATGGGACACTTCACCACCCTGGACTACGTGTGGGCCGGCGCCTTCCTGCTGCTCATGGTCGGCGGCGCCTTCTTCTTCTACCGCCTGGCGCGCCGCAGCGAGAGCGACTTCTTCCTGGCCGGGCGCGGGCTGCCGTGGTGGCTGCCGGCCGCGTCGGTCTTCAGCACCCACACCGCCACCGACACGCCCATGTGGATCACCGGCGTGATCTACGCCAACGGCCTGCGCGGGCTCTGGTACACGTTCTTCTCGGCGTGGACGGCGGTGGGCGCGTTCGTGTCGGCGCGCATCTTCCGCCGCTCGCTGGCCTACACCCAGGCCGAGTGGCAGACCCAGCGCTTCGGCGGCCTGGGCGCGGAGATGCTGCGCGGCTGGATGGCCGGCTGGCAGGTGTTCATGAACATGTTCATCCTCGGCTGGGTGGGCATCGCCATGGGCAAGGTGGGGGCGCTGGCCTTCGGCTGGCCCGTGTGGGTGGGGCTGGTGGTGCCCACGTGCATCACCGCCGTGTACACCCTGGCCGCGGGGTACTGGGGCGTGGTCATGGGCGACTTCCTGCAGGGGATCGTGGCGGTGTTCGCCATCGTGCTGGTGTCGCTGGTGGGCGTGGCGGCGGCGGGCGGTCCGGCCGAGGTCACCGGGCGCATCATGGAGCTGGGCGAGGGCTGGCGGCTGAGCGCCTTCGCCTTCACCGGCCTGTTCGACGGGGACTTCCCGGTGGTGTGGTGGCTGACCATGCTGGTCATCGCCGTGCTGGGCGGGTTCGGCATGGGGACCAGCCTGGACTGGTACGTGGAGGCGCAGCGCATCCAGTCGGCCAAGAGCGTGCGCGACGCGGCCTACGGCCTCTGGGCCGGCGGCGCCGTGACGCTGATCCGCAACGGGTTCTGGGCGGCGGGCATCCTGGCGTTCTTCTCCATGCTGCCCAACATCGCCGATCAGGCCGACTACGAGCTGGGCTGGTTCCGCCTGGGCTTCGAGCTGCTGCCGGCGGGGCTGGTGGGCGTGTTCTTCGGCGCCATCCTGGCCATCCACCTGTCGACCATCAGCAGCCATCTCAACCTGGGCGCCCTGTACTTCACGCGCGACCTCTACCAGCGCTACATCAAGCCCGAGGCGGGCGAGCGCGAGCTGGTGAAGGTGGGGCGCTGGACCACGCTGGTGCTGCTCATCGGCTCGTTCTTCTACGGGCTCATGATGCAGGAGATCACCAAGTGGCTGATCTTCGCCCTGTGGCTGATGATGGCGGGCATCTGGCTGCCCAACATCCTGCAGGTGCTGTGGTGGCGCTTCAACGCCTGGGGCTACCTGGCCGGCTGGATGGCCAACCTGGGCGTGAGCTGGCTGGTGGTGTGGGTGCTGCCGGCCTTCGGCGTGTACGAGCCGCTGCCGGACCACCTCAACTTCTGGCTGCTCATGGCGCTGGGCGCGGCGGTGTTCCTGCCGGTGACGCTGCTGACCAAGCCCGAGAAGATGGACCGGCTGGTGCGCTATTACGCCATGACGCGGCCGCTGGGCTGGTGGGGGCCGGTGCATGCCGAGGCCGTGCGGCGCGGGCTGATCGAGGACCACGCGCGGACCGCCGACGCCGGGCCGCGCCCTCTCATCCGCCGCGCCTGGACGCCGGAGCAGGCGGAGGCGTGGACGCGGGAGGACTGGATCGCCATCGTGCTCTCGCCGGTGATCTTCGCGCTGCTGATGATCGGCGTGACCAAGCTGCTGCTTCTGCAGGCGGGCGGCGTGCTCATGGTGATCGCGGCGGTGGTGCTCAGCGGCGTGGTGTACTGGGTCATCGACCCCAAGCTCAGGGCCGTGTCCGCCGAGTACGAGGCGCAGCAGGAGGCCTACGTGAAGCAGCTGGAGGAGCGCCTGCGCTGGCAGGACGACGGGGAGGCCGCCCATGGATAAGGGTCTGGTGACGCTCATCGGCATGAGCATCTCGTACGTGGCGTCGTTCGTGGGGCTGGGGTTGGCGTGGTGGAGTTGGAAGAAGCGGCGCTAGCCTACGGGTCCTCCCCCGCGAACGGGAAGAACCGCGCCCCGATGCGCAGGGACACGCCGCCGCCGTTGACCTCCCAGTCCGGCACGTCGAAGAGCATGCCGTCGGTCTTGAGGTGCGCGTACTCCAGCGCCAGGAACACCTCGCTGCGCTCGGACTCCACCGGGATGTCCCACCGCGCGCCCAGCAGGAAGCCCGTGACGGTCTTGCTGTCCTGGGCGGTCTGGTACTGGGCGTCCTCGTAGGTGCTGCCGTCGCTGCCGCTGTAGAAGTCGCCCTGGTAGGCCACCACCTCCAGGTCCATCCAGGACCGCGTGACGCCGCCGTAGAGCGAGGCGCGGCCGGGCAGGCCGGGATCCACCACCAGCATCAGGTCCAGGCGGCGCTGCACCCAGTCCACGTTGGCCGTCTCCTCGTAGTAGCCGGTGGTGGTGTACTCCGTGGCCGTCTGCTGGCCGCGCTTGGCGATGCTCAGGTCCACGCCCAGCTCCAGCGCCACGCGGCTGCTCCAACGCCAGCCCATGCCGGGGCGCACGCCCAGGTTCAGGTGGTCGGACCAGGCGAAGCCCACCACGCCGTCGTCGTCGTCGGAGAGCAGGGCGGTGGGGCTGAACTCCTCGCCGTTCCAGGCGCCGCCGCCGTCCAGGTAGTGCACGGCGAAGTCGCCCAGCACGTAGAAGCCCGTGGGCTCCTGGGCGCGGGCGGGCAGGGCGGCGGCGAGCAGGAGCAGCAGCGGCAGCAGCGTCTTGGGCACGATGGATCTTCCCGGTTGGTGTCTGGGTGGCGGCGTGTGCGGGGCTCAACGCATGATACGGCAGAATCCGGCGGGGGAAAACCTGGCGGGTGGTCGGCGGCGGGCCACGGCGCGATACGGAACGATACGGGCCGGGACCCGCAGGTCCCGGCCCGCCGCGTCCGCTCAGACCAGCACGCCGGTGGACGTCGTGTCGTCGGACAGCTCGAAGAGGGCGAGGAGCTGCTCGCGCAGGCTCGCCTCCGCATCCGACGCCGACGCCGCGACGGCCTCCTCTCCGCCGCGGGGCGGCGGCGGTCCGGCGGGACGCCCGGCCTCGAGTTCCTCCAGCGACAGGGCGCCGTCGCCGTCGGTGTCCAGGTCCGACAGCATGGTCGCCGCGTCGGGGGCCTCGCGGGTCTCGTCGCCGTGGGGATGGTGCGCCTCCATGCGCTCGATCATGGCCTGGTGCTCCGTCTCGTCCAGGGTGCCGGAGCCGTCCACGTCCAGCTCGCTGAACATCTCCTCCGGCGCGGGCGGCTCGCCCTGGGGCGGCCGCATCATCATGGTCTGGGTCATGCCCCCGATGCTGGAGATCATGATCCACCTCCTTGCGATCCGGCGTCGGGGCCGGCTCCCGCCGCGGCGGTCGCCGCGACGTGCGGCCCGCTGCAAGGCGCGGTCCACGCTCTGTGGCGTTCTCGTATCAGCGCGCCGGGGTCATGAACATGTAGCCCACGCCGCGCACGGTGCGGATGTAGCGGGGGCGGCGGGGGTCGTCGCCCAGCTTGCGGCGCAGGCGGACCACCACCAGGTCGATGGAGCGGTCGCGCACGTCGTAGGGCAGGCCGCGGATCTCGCGCTTGATCACGTCGCGGTTGATGGGACGTCCGGGATGGCGCGACAGCAGGCGCAGCAGGTCGTACTCGCTGTCGGTGAGCTCCAGGGCGCGGCCGTCCAGGCGGGCCTCGCGGGCGCCGGGCACCAGCTCCACGCCGCCGGCCGCCCCGCCGGGGTCGCGGCGCGCCAGGGCGCGGAGCTGGGCCGTCAGGCGATGGGCGCTCACGGGTCGGACCAGGACCGCGTCGGCGCCCATCTCCAGGGCCACCACCTGGGCGGTGTCGTCGGCGTCGTCGAACAGCACGCAGAGGGGCGTGGCCGGCTGGGAGGCGCGCAGATCGCGGATCCAGGCGGCCACGCCGGCGGCCTGGGCGCCCACCGCCAGCAGCAGCGGGCGGCCGGGCTCGTGGGGGGACGGCGGGGCGCCGTTGCGCACCAGGGCATGCGCGCGGCAGCCGCAGGCCGCCAGGGCCTGGGCCAGCGACGGCGCCTCCGCGGGGTCGTCCACGATCAGGGTGATGTCCAGGGTCTCCATGGCTCCTCCGGGCGACGAGGCATTCGGCGGGCTCAACGCGGACAAGGCGGAGTTCCTGCGGCCGGATTCCGCCGCAGCGCGGTCTCGCGCCGGGAGGCTTCACCTGTTAGCATGGCGGGCGAGTTTTGGAGATCCCCTCAGCCGCGAGGTCCGTGCCCATGAACGCCCTGCCCGCCAACACGCAGCTGACCGGCGCCTTCTGGACCTGGGTGGTCCCGCCCGCGCTGTTCGGCATCGCCCTGCTGGCCACCTGGCTGCTCTACCGCCACTTCGCCGGCAAGGGAGACGACGAGTGACCCGACTCCTGCTGGGCCTGCTCCTGTGGGCCGCCGCGTCCCCGGCCGCCATGGTGGACCGCGTGGACCCGTTCATCGGCACCGGCGCCCACGGCCACACCTTCCCCGGCGCCACGGTCCCCTTCGGCATGGTGCAGCTCAGCCCCGACACGCGGCTCACGGGCTGGGACGGCTGCTCCGGCTACCATTTCGACGACACCGTGGTCTACGGCTTCAGCCACACCCACCTCAGCGGCACCGGCGTGAGCGACTACGGCGACGTGCTGTTCATGCCCTTCCTGGGCGACCCCGTGCTGGTGAGCGGCTACCCGGACGACGCCGCGCACGGCTACGGCGCCCCCTTCCGCAAGGCCGACGAGCAGGCCGCCGCCGGCTGGTACCGCACGGTGCTGGCCGATTCCGGCATCGAGGTGGAGCTCACCGCCACGGCGCGCACGGGGGTGCACCGCTACGTGTTCCCGTCGGGCGACGCCGCCTCGCTGATCATCGACCTGACCCAGCGCGACGAGCTGCTGGACGTGGGCCTGACCATCGTGGACGACCACACCGTGGAGGGCTTCCGCCGCTCGCGCGCGTGGGCCGAGGACCAGCTGGTGCACTTCCGCGCCGAGTTCTCGCGGCCGTTCACGGTGGCCTACACCGGGCCCGCGCCCGGCGATGAGGCCGACCGCACGGCCCAGGCCGTGCTGACCTTCGGCTTCTCCGGCGGCGAGGTGGTGGCCCAGGTGGCCCTGTCCGGCGTGGACGCCGCCGGCGCGCGGCGCAACCTGGAGGCCGAGCGGGTGGACTTCGATTTCGCGGCCGCCCGCGCCGCCGCCCGCGACGCCTGGGACGCGGTGCTCTCCCCCTTCCAGGTGGAGGGCATCACCGACGACGAGCGCGCCGTGCTGGCCACGGCCATCTACCACAGCTTCGTGGCCCCCAACCTGTTCAGCGACGTGGACGGGCGCTACCGCGGCCGCCACGGCCTCACCGCCAACATGGGCCGGCGCAACCGCTACACCGTGTTCTCGCTCTGGGACACGTACCGGGCCACGCACCCCCTGTTCACCCTGGTGCAGCGCGGGCGCACGCGCGACTTCCTGGCCTCCATGGTCTCGCGCTTCCAGCAGGGCGGCCGCCTGCCCGTGTGGGAGCTGGCCGGCAACGAGACCGACTGCATGATCGGCTACCACAGCGTGAGCGTGCTGGCCGACGCCTGGCTCAAGGGCATCGACGGCGTGGACAAGGACCTGGTGCTGGAGGCCATGCTGGACAGCGCGGAGCGCGACCACTTCGGCCTGGACGCCTACAAGCGCCTGGGCTACATCCCGGCCGACGAGGAGCACGAATCGGTCAGCAAGACCCTGGAGTACGCCTACGACGACGCCTGCATCAGCCGCTACGCCGCCGCCCTGGGCCGCGACGACGTGGCCGTGGCCTACGGCCGCCGCGCCCAGGGCTGGCGCCACCTCTTCGACCCCGCCACGCGCTGCTTCCGCCCCCGCGTCAACGGCGGCTGGCTGACGCCCTACGACCCGCGCCGCGTGGACTTCCATCACACCGAGGCCAACGGCTGGCAGTACCGCTTCGCCGCGCCGCACCACTTCCGCCGCCACATGGAGCTGCTGGGCGGCGACGCGGCCACCGTGGCCGTGCTGGACTCCCTGTTCACCATGGACAGCGCCACCACCGGCCGCGAGCAGCCCGACATCACCGGCCGCATGGGCCAGTACGCCCACGGCAACGAGCCCAGCCACCACGTGGCATGGCTCTACCACTTCGCCGGCCGCCCGGACCTCTCGCACCGGCGCGTGAACGCCATCCTGCGCGAGTTCTACACCGACCGGCCCGACGGCCTGATCGGCAACGAGGACTGCGGGCAGATGAGCAGCTGGTACGTGCTGGCGGCGTACGGCCTGTACGACGTGGCGCCCACCTCCCTGCAGTGGCTGGTGGTGCCGCCGCTGTACGAGCGCATGAGCATCGCCCTGGAGAGCGGCGCCGTGTTCACCACGCGGCGCACGGGCAAAGGCGCGGTGAAGCGGGTGACGTACAACGGCCAGGAGCTGCGGCGGAGCTGGCTGAGCCACGACGAGGTGCTGGCCGGCGGCGAGCTGGTCTTCGAGCTGGGGCCGGGCGAGAGCACCTGGGGCCGCGCGCCGGGCTTCCGGCCGGGCACGCAGGACGAGGTGCCGCCCATCGTGGCCGCGCCGTGGGCCACGGCGCCGGCGGAGCGGTTCCGCGGCCGCATGGAGGTGACGCTGGGCCACGTGGATCCGTCGGCGGAGATCTACTGGAGCACGTCGCCGCACGAGGAGCCCAAGCGCCTCTACACCGCTCCGCTCACGTTCAGCTACACCACGGAGCTGCGGTTCCAGGCGGTGGTGGACGGCCGCAAGAGCCCCATCGTCACCGCCCGTTACGACGAGATCCCCAACGACTGGCGCCTGACCCTGCTGGCCGAGCCCAACCCGCAGTACACCGCCGGCGGCCCCGATGCGCTCATCGACCAGCGGCGCGGCCCGGAGGACTGGCGCACCGGCCGCTGGGTGGGCTTCGACGGGGTGGACATGGCCGCGGAGCTGACCCTGGACCGCCCCCTGCCCGTGCGCGCGGTGACGGTGGGCTTCCTGCAGGACACGCGGGCCTGGATCGTGCTGCCGCGCGAGCTGGTCGTGGAGGTGAGCGAGGACGGCGAGCACTGGCGCGAGGCCGGCCGCGTGAACCACGCCGAACCCGTGCGCACCAACGAGGTGCTCATCCGCGACCTCACCGTGCCCCTGGACGGCACCCGCGTGACGAAGGTGCGCGTGCGCGCCACGCAGTACGGCGAGCTGCCGGAGTGGCATCCCGGCGCGGGAGGGAAGACCTTCATCTTCTGCGACGAGGTGATGGTGGCGACGGAGAAGTGAGAGGGCGACGGGATCAGCGGCCGCCGATCCCGCTCATGGCGTCGCGGATGAGCAGAAAGTCGATGGCCGCACCGATGAGGATGGCCGGTCCCGTGTTCCCCCCGTGCATCTCCCGCCACGCCACCGTGCGCACGCTGTCCACCGGCACGGTGCGCAGGGCGCCGGGCATGCAGAGGTCCTGGTTCACGGCGATCTGGAAGGTGTCGGTCAGGGGATCGCGGACGCAGATGGGACCGCGCAGCACGGTGTCGTCCAGGAGGACCACGGTGGCCTGGGCGCCGCGTTCGATCTGGTCCAGTTCCGGCCGCGACACCTCCACCTCCTTGCCGCTGGCCAGGTAGGCGGCGGCCGGCAGCGTGGCGGTGCAGCCGGTCAGGGCCGGGGTCAGGACGACGGCGAGCAGGAGGGCGGCGGCGCCTTGCTTCATAGGATCCTCACTCTCCGGGAAACGCGTCGATGGCCTGCAGCAGCAGCCACGTCCCCGCCGCGTCCAGCAGCAGGCCGGTGGCCATGATGGTCTTGACCTTGCCCCGGTCCTCGCGATTCAGGATCCACACGCTGTCCAGGGGCACGCTGCGGATCTGGGCATCGCCGAAGTCGTCGGCGGCCGCGTGCAGGTGCAGCCGCTGCGTTTCGATGTCGTAGGACACGATCTCCCCCCGCCAGACCTCCCCGTCCACCATCTCCAGCCGGACCCTCTCGCCTACGGGCAGGTCCGCGGCCGCCGGCCACACCACCTTGCGGTCGGTGGCGCCGGTGGAGGAGGCGGCCATGGGGAGGAGGATGGTGCAGCCGGTGCAGGCCGCCAGGATCGGCAGAAGGACGAGGGTCCGCATCAGCATCATCATGGATCAACTCCATCGCTTGAGATCACGCCTTCAACTGTCCCCCATCCCCCCGGTTCCGTCCATCCCCAAGCTGGCCGCCGCCGCTCATCGGTGGTAGGACTTCCCCGGACCCCCAACCCCTCGAGGACCGCCATGCGCCTGCTGCTCTGCCTGCTCGCCGTCGCCCAGATGGCGGCCGCCGCCGTTCCGGCCGCCGACCGCCTCCCCGCCGACCCCGATCCCGCCCGCTGGGTGGACCCCCTGATCGGCACGCGCAACATGGGACACGTGTACCCCGGCGCCACCGCGCCCTTCGGCGCCGTGCAGCTCAGCCCGGACACGCGGCGCGTGGGCATGTACGACGACGCCGGCAAGTACACCGGCGCCGCCTACCCCTACTGCTCGGGCTACCAGTACGAGGACAGCGTGATCGTGGGCTTCAGCCACACCCACTTCTCGGGCACGGGGCACAGCGATCTGGGCGACGTGTCGGTGATGCCGTTCTCCGGCGACGTGGACCTGACCGATCCGGCCACCTGGACCTCGCGCTTCCGCCACGCCACGGAGTCGGCATCGCCCGGCGCCTACGCCGTCACGCTGGACGACCCGCAGGTCCGCGCCGAGTTCACCGCCACCGAGCGCGTGGGCCTCCATCGGTACGATTTCCAGGGCGACGCCGGCGGCCTGGTCCTGGACCTCACCTTCAACATCTACGACTACCCCGGCAAGAACGTGTGGAGCACCGTCCGCGTGGAGAACGACACCCTGGTCACCGGCTGGCGCATGACCAGCGGCTGGGCCAAGACGCGCACGGTGTACTTCGCGATGGTGCTCAGCGAGCCCATCGCCGCCTACTCCCTGCAACGGCTGGACGCCACGCCGTACAACGGGTTCGACCGCCGTTTCGACAAGGAGCATGACTTCCCGGAGTGCGCCGGCCGCGAACTCCGCGCGCGTTTCGACCTGCCGGGCGACGTGCAGGTGAAGGTGGGCCTCTCCGCCGTGAGCAGCGCCGGCGCCCTGGCCAACCTGCGCGCCGAGGCGCCGGGCTGGGATTTCGACGCCACGCGCGCCGCCGCCCGCGCCGCCTGGAACCGCGAGCTGGGCAAGCTGCGCGTGCGCGCCTTGGATGACACCCAGCGCACCGTGCTGACCACCGCCCTCTACCACACCATGCTGGCGCCCACGGTCTACGAGGACGCCGACGGCCGCTACCGCGGCCTGGACGGCAACGTGCGCGAGTCGCGCGGCTTCGTGAACCACACGGTCTTCAGCCTCTGGGACACCTTCCGCGCCCAGCACCCCTGGCTGCTGCTCGCGCAGCCCGTGCGCGCCCGCCACATGGTCCACAGCATGTTGGCGCACTTCGACCAGAGCGTGCACCCCATGCTCCCGGTGTGGAGCCACCACGCCAACGAGAACTGGTGCATGATCGGCTACCACGCCGTGAGCGTGCTGGCCGACGCCGCGGTGAAGGGCCTGGGCGGCTTCGACGCGGAGCGGGCGCTGCGGGCCTGCGTCGCCACGTCCAACGTGCCGTACTTCGACGGCGTGGGCGAGATGCTGGAGCTGGGCTACGTGCCCGACGAGGCCGCGCGCTCCGCCGCCAGCGTGACGCTGGAGCTGGCCTATGACGACTGGTGCATCGCCCGCCTGGCCGAGCATCTGGGCGACACGGAGACGGCAGCCGCCTACGACGCCCGCGCCCGCAACTGGGAGAACCTCTGGGACGCGCAGATCGGCTTCATCCGCCCCCGCGGCCGCGACGGCCGCTGGCGCGAACCCTTCGACGTGATGGCCACCCACGACCAGGGCTTCATCGAGGGCAACGCGTGGACGTACAGCCTCTTCGTGCCGCAGGACCCGGCGCGGCTGGTGGAATTGTGCGGCGGCCCGGCCGCCTTCGGCGCGCGCCTGGACTCCCTCTTCACCATGACCCTGGACGACGCCCACATCGCCCACACCGAGGACATCACCCGCGACGGCCTGGTGGGCAACTACGTGCACGGCAACGAGCCCGGCCACCACGTGCCCTACCTCTACCTCTGGTCCGATCGGCCCTGGCAAACCCAATCCCGCGTGCGCCAGCTCCTGGCCGACATGTACGGCACGGGCCCCGCCGGCCTCTGCGGCAACGACGACGCCGGCCAGATGAGCGCCTGGTCCCTGTTCAGCGCGCTGGGGTTCTACCCGGTGGCGCCGGGGTCGACGGAGTACGCGGTGGGGAGTCCAGCGGTGGTGGCGGCGGATCTGGAGCTGGAGGGCGGGAAGGTGCTGCGGGTGCGGACGGAGGGACAGTCGGCGGAGAACGTGTACGTGGACGCGGTGTTGTGGAACGGGGTGGAGCTGGGGCGGCCGTTTCTGGAGCATGCAGCGCTGATGCAGGGCGGGGAGCTGCGGTTCCGGATGCGGGGAACGCCCAAGCCCTGAGTGCCGTCCCGCCTCAGGCTCCCGCCGCGCGCGCCACTTGCCTCAGCAAGCGCCGCGTCACCACGGCGTGGGCGCCGCTGGAGATGACCAGGGCACGGTAGGCCCTGCCCTTGAGGCCCGGAAATCCGGCGTGTGTCACTGCAGTCAGCCCGGTGGGATCGAGGCGGAAGGTCAGCGCGTATTCCGCGAAACGGTGCCGGCCGCGGAGCTCCAACCGCCTCTCGGGCTCCACCGCCGCCACGCGGAAACCAGGCACAGCATCCCCGACGCGACCCACGAACTCCGGACCGGCATGGAGTGGATCACAGCCCAGGATCCGCGGCAGGATTCCTCCAGCCGCGAGACGGCTCACGACGCGGATCAACGCCGCCCAGACTCGAGACGGGGGCTCGGCCACGTCCAGCCGGTGCTCGTCGATGAAAGGCAGGGATCCGGACTCGTCCATGCAGGCGCCTCCTTCGCGGATCCGTTCAGGGTAACGGTCCTCTGCAACTTCCGCCGCCCGGGCCCGTCACACGGCTGGGCCCCAACCCCGGAGACGCCGACATGAAGTTCCTGGCCGCCGCCCTCCTCCTCACCGCCACCTTATCCGCCGCCGCCGTCCCCACCCGCACCCTCCCCCTGGAGGAGCAGTGGCGCGTGGGCGGCGCGGACGCGGACCTGCTCATCGGCACCGTGGCCCGCGCCGCGGCCGACGCCGCCGGCAACGTCTACCTGTTGGACTCCCAGCTCTGCCACGTCCTGGTGATCGCCCCCGACGGCACGCTCCTGCGCACCATCTCCGGCGATGGCGACGGCCCCGGCGAGACGCGCCAGCCCCGCGACATCGTGATCCTGCCCGACGGCGGCGTGGGCCTCATGACCATGTTCCCGGCCAAGCTGGTGCGGCTCACGCCCGAAGGAGAGCCCCTGCCGTCGCTGGAGTTCCGGCTGGCCGAGGGCGAGCACGCGGATTTCGTGGCCGGCAACCTGTGCCGCGCGCGCGGCGGCAACCTGGTGCTGGGCGCCACGCATCTGGTGCAGACCGAGACCGGCCAGGAGCGCGCGTTCCTGCTGGGCCGCTGGTCCGCGGACGGCGCGCCGGGCCCGCGCTACCGCACGTCGCACATGACCCTGGACTTCTCGCGCGTGCATTTCGTGGAACGGGAGAACAGCCCGGCCTTCCATCGCGCCGTGGCGTTGGGTCCGGACGGCCGCGTGTACTGCGCGGAGGAATGGAACGACTATGCGGTGGGCGTCTACGCGCCCGACGGCACGCGCGAGCGCACCGTGACGCGCCCCTTCGAGAACCGCGACCGCACCGCCCTGGAGCTGCAGCGCGTGAACGACCTCTACGACGCCTCGGCCCGCAACAGCCCCGTGAAGCAGACCCGCGAGGTGGAGCCGCAGCCGCCGGTCATCGCAGCGCTGCATGTGGACGCGGAATCCAACCTCTGGGTGGAGCACTCCCGCAGCGGCGAAGGTCTGCCCGACGGCGTGATGCTGGCCTTCGACGTGTTCCCGCCCGACGGCAGTCCCCACGAGCGCGTGCTCATGGCCTGCGAGGGCGACGCCGCCGAGGACGGCCTCCTTCTCCTGCCCGACGGCCGCTGGCTGCTGCTGAAGGGGTTGGCGGCGGCCGAGACCGCGCAGAGCGACCTGGGCAACATCCCGCTCAGCGAAGGCGGCGACACGTCGGCCATGGAGTTCGTCTGCTATCGGCCGCGGGAATGATGCGCACTTGAGGAATTGTCCCGGAACGGCTGGCCGGCCAGCCGTTCGTGGTCTTTCAGTCAAAATCTGCCAGCTGAGCGAACGCCACCACGTGTCCGTCCGGGTCCAGCACATAGCCCGCGCGTTCCCCCCAGCCGCGCATCTCCACGCCGCTGAGTTCCCGGCCGCCGGCCTCGAGGCTGCGGGCGTGGGCCGCATCGGCATCGGCCACCCTCAAGTACAGCTCGACGCGCGGCACGCCGGCGGCGGTCGCCGGATCCCTCCGGGTTTGAGGATCTGTTCGAGAATCGCCTGCCGGCAGTCGGTTTCCGTCCATCGCATCAAAACCGTCGCGCTCACCGCTCCCGATTCCGCGGATGCTCCGACGCCAGCCGCTCGTTCCCCCGCTTGTAGTTCCCCGTGAGCCGCGCCAGGTCCTGCTGCATGTCCAGGGGGTCGGCGCCGGCCGCGTCGGCCAGGAACTCGCGCGCCGCGTCGCCGCGCAGCACGGTGACCACCTTGCCGCCGCGCGTGACGGCCACCTCGCCGTTCTTGCGGGCCTGCCAGCGGAATCCCAGATCGTCCGTCACGTGGACCTCCTCACCCATTCGCGCACGCCGGCCGAGACCAGGTCGCCCGCGATCACCAGGGCCGCGCCGCAGAGCATGGCCAGCAGCATCTCATCGTACAGGTTGCGGGCGCGCGCGTCCTGGATCCAGGAGCCCAGCGAGACCAGGGCCAGCATGCCCAGCACCGTGGCCTCGCGCACGCACGTCTCCCAGCGATAGAAGAGGTAGAGCAGGAAGCGGCCGGCGGCCAGCGGCAGCACCGCGGCCAGACCGATCTGCGCGCGCCCCGCCCCCGCCGCGCGCAGCGCCTCCAGGGCCGGGCGCTCCAGGTTCTCCGCCGTGTCGGCGCCCAGCTTGCCCAGGATGCCGGCGTTGTGCAGCGCCAGCGCCAGCACCAACGGCCACACCGTGGGACCGTACAGCCCCAGCAGCAGAAACGCCCACACGTACTCCGGGATGGAGCGCAGCACCGCCAGCAGACCGCGCGCCGCGCCGTTGAGCGCCAGCCAGACCGCGCGCCGCACCCGCGGCACCGGCCGCGGCGACGGCAGCAGCGGATCCGGCCGCGCGAACGACCGCGCCGCCCACGGCGCCAGCGCCGCCCCGCCCAGCCCCGCCAGCACGATGGCCGCCACGCTGATGGCCAGGGTGGCCAGGGTGGCGTGGGCCAGATGGTCGTGCCATTGCGCGGCCGCCCACTCCCCCGCCGCGCGCCAGCTCCACGGCGCGTCCTGCAGCGGGTACGGCCGCAGCTCGCCCAGGAAGCGCTCCAGGTTGGCGGCCCGCCGCGCGGACCACACCTCGCCCTGGAAGAAGCCGCCGAACAGCCAGCTGGCCGTAGCGAGCAGCCCCGCCGCCCACGCGCTCGCGCGCAGGAACGCGCTGCGCGGACGCGTGCGCCGCAGCTCCCGCACGGCGCTCATACCGCCAGCCTCCGGCGCACGGCGCCGCTCCACCAATCCACCGTCACCACCAGCAGCAGGAGCGTCCAGAGGTAGGACCACACCTCGCCGTAGTAGAGGTTCTCGAAGCTCGCCGCCAGGTGGTAGCCCAGGGTGGGGAAACCGAAGAACCCCAGCACCGCGGCGCTGCGCAGGGCGCATTCGAACCGATAGAGGGCGTAGGCGATCATGTCCGGGAGCGCCCGCGGCAGCCGCCCCCACCAGAACACCTGCCAGGGACCGGCGCCGGCCTCGGCCAGGGCGCCGGCGGCGTCGCGCGGGGCCTCGTCGATCATCTCCGCGAAGACCTTGGCCAGCGTGCCGCCGTAGGGCAGCGCCAGCGCCACCACCGCCGCCAGAGGCGTCACGCCGAAGGCGGCCAGGAACAGCACCGCCCACAGCAGCTCATGGACCGAGCGCAGGGCGGCGCCCACGAATCGGCAGGCGGCCGAGACCACGGGCCCCAGCACCCGCCGCCACGCGAAGCGGCGGCGGCCGCCGCTCTCCCGATCCCCCGTCCACCACGCCGTGCTCGCCCCGAACCCCAGCAGCAGCCCCAGCAGGATGGACGGCGGCATGGCGGCCGCCGCGAACACCACCGTGGTCACGGCGGCGCGCAGGGCGATGGTCAGGATGGAGGGGGTATCAGGCGGGAGAGAGGATGCCTGATGGGACAACGCCGGCGTGAACGCGCGGCCGAAGAACTCGCCGGCCAGACCCCAGGCCTGGGCGTCGGGCCAGAGCGCCCGCGGGTCCAGACGCAGGACCCACGCGGCCCACAGGCCCGCCAGCGCCAACAGCAGCAGCACCGGACCACGCGCGCCGCGCGGTCCGCCCCGTGCCGGCCCGCGACCGCGGACCGTCCAGGCCGCCTCAGGCGCCGCCACCGGCGTCCGCCTCCGCGGGCAGTCGGTAGAGGGCGTCCAGATCCAGCTCCGACGGCGGCCCGTCCGCCGCCACGCGCCCGTCGCGCAAGGCCACGGCGCGGGGGAAGAACGCCCGCGCCAGCTCCGGGCTGTGCAGGCTCATGATCAGCGTGGCGCCGTCCTCGCGGGCCAGGCGCGTCAGGAGGGTCACCAGGTCATGGGCGCGGGCGGGGTCCACGCTGGCCACGGGTTCATCGGCCAGCATCACGCGCGGCTGCTGGTAGAGGGCGCGGGCCACGGCCACGCGCTGCTGCTGGCCGCCGGAGAGGCGGTCCGTGCGGTGGAAGAGCTTGTCCGCCACCCCCACGCGCTCCAGCAGGGCGTGCGCCGCCTCCAATTCCGCATCCCGCGGCCGCAGCAGCGTGCGGGTCGAGCTCCAGAAGCCCTGCCGCCCCAGCCCGCCGCTCAGCACGTTGCGCGCCACGCTCACGTTGGGCACCAGGCGCAGGTCCTGATGGATCACCGCCACGCGGGAACGCAGGCGGCGCAGGGCGCCGTAGTCCAGGGACGCCAGGTCCTGGCCGCCCACGCGCACCGTTCCGGCCGACGGCACCACGCTGCCGTTGATCAGCCGCAGCAGCGTGGTCTTGCCGGCGCCGCTGGGACCCAGCAGGGCCACGGCCTCGCCGTCGGCCACGCGGAGATCCAGGGCGCGCAGGGCGGGGACGGCGCCGAAGCGCACGTCCACGCCCTGGAAGTTCACGTCGCCGGTCACCGGACCATGCCCAGGTCGCGGGCCACCGACGCCACGCCGGCGAAGTCGTCGTTGCTGGCGGGGATGATGGCCTCGCGCGGCAGGGCCGACAGGAGCTGCGGATCATGCATGCCCACCAGGGCGGCCTGCAGCTTGTCGATGAAGCCGGCGCCGAACATCTCCTCCAGCGCGGGGTGCGCGGTGAAGTTGTAGTCGGCGAAGGTGGGGGTCTCCCAGATCACCTTGACCACGGCGGGGTCGGTCTGGCCCTCGGCCACGCGGCGGTCGTAGACCTTGGAGTTCACCACGCCGGCCTGGTAGCGGCCGCTTTCCACCAGCTCCACGGTCTTGTCGTGGCTGCCGGAGAAGCCGAAGGGCTGCGAGAAGAACTCCGCCGGCGCGGCGCCGCCCAGGGTGCGGATGAAGTGCTCGGGCATGAGGCGGCCACTGGTGCTGCTCTCGGAGCCGAAGGTGAAGGTGAGGTCGCGGATGCCCATGGGGAAGTCGTCGCTCTTCTCCAGCCCGGTGCTCGCGTTGGCGATGATGTAGCTGTAGAACTCCGGATCCGCCTTGCCCTGGGCGATGGCGCGCGCGCCGGGCACCGCGGCCCGCGCCTGCACGCCGGTCAAGCCGCCGAACCAGGCCAGGTGCACGTCGCCGTTGCGGAACATCTCCACCGAGGCCTGGTAGTCGCGCGCGGGCACGTACTCCACCGGCACGCCCAGCACCTGGGACAGATGCGCGGCCATGGGCGCGAAGCGCTCCTGCAGCAGCGTGGTGTTCTGGTCCGGGATGGCGGTGAACTTGAGCACGGCGGTCTGGGAGGCGGCCTTCTCGCCGCCGCCGCCGCCGCAACCGGCCAGGGCGACGAGCAGGACGCAGGCGATCAGCGCGGCATGGACGGATCGGATCATGGAGGGCTCTCCTTCATTGGGATGATGCGGGGGTCAACGTTCCACGAGTTCCACGCGCCGGTTGCGGTCGCGGCCGGCGTCGTCGGCATTGCTGAAGACGGGGACCAGGGGCCCTACGCCGTGGGGCTCCAGGCGCGCGCGGTCCACGCCGTGGTTCCGGACCAGGGCCTCGACCACCGCGCGTGCGCGATCGCGGGAGAGATTCATGTTGTAGGTCAGATCGCCGCGGGCATCCGTGTGGCCCACCACATGGAAGCGGCGCTCCGGCTGGGCCGCAAGGTAGGAGGCGATCACGGTGAGGGCGGCGTCGGATGCGGGAGTGAGGTCGGCCGTGTCGTAAGCGAAGAACAGGCCGTTCAGGACCACGCGGCCCTTCTCCTCCAGGTCCCGCCCGATGGCCTCCACGTTCACGGTGACCAGGCCGGTCTCCGCGGCCGCCGTCTCCACCACGTCCACCAGCGCGCCGATGCGGTCCTCGCGGAAGCGGTACACGCTCACGGCCACGTAGGCGGTGTGGTCGGCGCGCTCCTTGCGCGCGATCACGGAGCCGCGGCCGCCCGACGTGGCCGAGCCCGCCACCATCTCGTTCACCGCCCCGCCGCTGCGCCAGGGGTTGGCGCCCAGGAAGACCTGCTGCCAGGTGCGCGTGCCCACGTCGCCGCCGCGGGTGTTGGCCTCCGACGCGCCCGCCGCCAGGATCTCGAAACCGGCGTCCTCCAGGGCCTTGCGGTAGTTGAGGAAGACCTCCTGCTCCGTGCGGCCGCTGTTGTCCAGCGCATAGTAGATGCGGGTGACGCGCCCCTCCGTCTCGATCCAGTCCGCGATGGCGCGGTAGCCCGTGACCGGCCCCACCGCCAGCTTGTAGGGACGATGGTTGTCCACCTCGTACCAGGCGATCTCCGAGCCGGGGTAGCGCGTGATCAGCGGATGGTCGGCGGCGCCCTCCACGTCGGCGGACGCGGCGATGACGGGCAGCAGGGCGACGGCCAGGGCCACGGCGACGGATCGGATCATGGCGGAAACCTCCATCGTACAGGACTCGGGATCAGGACAGTCCCACCCCGCGGGCCACCAGCACCGCCAGCAGGGGCAGGAACACCAGCAGCGCCAGCTCCACGCGCTTGATCACGCGGATGCGCGCGGGCACCGCCACGGCCTTGCCCACGGCGCCGCGGTGCTTCAGGAAGAACATGGTGGGCGCCAGCGAGAGCAGGAAGATCACCACGAAGAGCGTGAGCTTGATGTGGAAGAGCGGATTGCCGGAGTAGAACTCCTTGGGCTTGCCCACCGCCAGCCACATGGCCAGGCCGGCCCCCAGCACCAGCAGCGCGCTGGCGCCGTAGAGGGCGTCCACCCTGGCCAGGCGGCGCAGCTCCTCCGGCTTGAGGCTGGGACGGAGGCACGCGTTCTGCACGGCGAGGGCGCCGGTCAGGATCAGGATGCCCACGAAGTGGAGCATGCGCACGAAGAGCTCGGTGGTCACGGGCGGGCCTCCAGGAGAATGGGGAGCGACGGGGCCTGATACCATACGACACGACTCCCGTTTTGGCGACCGTCGCCGCCGCGCCGCGCCCGTGCTAGGCTGCGGGTCCACCCCACCACGCGAGAGGTCCCGCCATGACCCGAAGCATGCCGTCCGCCCTCCTGATCGCTCTCATCCTGCTGACCGCCGCGGGCTGCGAGGACCTGTCCCGCCGCGACGCCGGCGCCGACCCCGCGCTCCTGGGCGCCGCGCCGCCGGACACCGCGGCCCTCTTCGCCCCCGGCCTGGTCAACCGCGGCCTCCCCTGCCGCGACGTGGCTCTGGCTCCGGACGGGAACGAGATCTGGTGGTGCGAGCAGGTGGGCGAGTTCCGCCACTCCGTGCTCACGACGGCGCGCCGCGTGGACGGCGTGTGGCGGGAGCCCGCGGTGGCGTCGTTCAGCGGCGACCCGCGCTGGCACGACATCGAGCCCGCCTTCAGTCCGGACGGCGGCACGCTCTTCTTCGCCTCGGACCGCCCGGCCACCGGCGACGGCCCCGCCGCGGAGACCACCTCCATCTGGCGCGTGCGCCGCACGGACCACGGCTGGGGCGTCCCCGAGCGCCTGCCGGACGCGGTCAACGACGGCAACACCTTCTTCCCCTCCCCCACCGTCGACGGCACCCTCTACGTCACCCGCGACCTGGAGGGCGGCGTGAGCGCCGTGTACCGCTGCCGCCTGGTGGACGGCGAGTACAGTCCCGCGGAGCTGCTCCCGCCCCAGGTCAACGCCGGCCGCACGCGTTTCAACGCGATGGTGGATCCGCGGGAACGCTTCCTCATCGTGCCCGTGTTCGGCCTGCCGGATTCGCGGGGCGGCGTGGACTACTACCTGGTGGCGCGCAATCCCGACGACACCTGGGAGGAGCCGGTCAACCTGGGCGATGCGGTGAATTCGGAGGCGCGGCGGGAGTGGTCGGCGGCGCTGAGCCCGAACGGCGGCACGCTCTGGTTCATGAGCGACCGCGCCCTGCCCGCGCCCGCGGACGCGCCGCGGCTCACGCGGGAGCGCCTGCGCGCGCTGCAGGCTTCGCCGGGCAACGGGCAGTCGGGGATCTGGTGGATCGACGCGAAGGCGGTGGCGCCGCTGCGGCCCTACCTCGCGGAGCGCTGAGGCGCGGTCAGGCCGTGGCCTGGGCCGCCTTCAGCTCCTTCTTGCGCTTCTTGCGCTCGTACATGATCGCGTCGGCGCGGGCCACCAGCTCCGTGAAGGTCTCGGGGCCGGGGGGCGCGTCCGTGGCGGCGTCGCCCACGCTGTAGCTGATCTTGTAGGGGCGGCCCGCCGCGCGGTTGAACTCCACCACGGCCAGGCCCAGGCGCTTCATGGGGATGCGCGGGTCCGACTCCAGGATGGCCACGGCGAACTCGTCGCCGCCCAGGCGGGCGGTCACGTCGTTGCTGCGGAAGGTGTCCTGCAGCAGGTCCGCGAAATCCGCCAGCATCTGCGAGCCCGTCTGATGGCCCAGGCTGTCGTTCACCTTCTTGAGGTCGTCCAGGTCGAAGAACAGGACCGTGAGCGACTTCTCGTTGCGTCGCGCCTCGAAGAGCATGTGCTCCCCCAGGGTGAAGAAGCCGCGGCGGTTGTGCAGGTGGGTGAGCTCGTCCAGCAGGGTGAGCTGCACCAGTTCCATCTGCAGCCGGTTGATCTTGCGCGCCAGGAGCATGACCACCAGGCAGAGCATGGTTGCGGTGACGGAGGACACCAGGGCCAGCACGTACTCGTCGCTCAGCCAGGCGTGGCCGCCGATCCACTCGCCCAGTCCCACGATGGAGAACGGGATGAGCACCGCGAAGGGCATGGCCAGGCGCGCCACGCGGCTCCCCACGTCGATGCCCACGAACACCGAGTAGTAGCCGTCCAGGGTGCGGCGCACCAGCAGGCCGAAGAGCAGCAACCCCATGCAGATCAGCGTGTACGGCGAGACCATGGCCCCGAGCCCGATCCCCAGCAGTCCCGACGCCTGGAACACGTAGCCGCCCACGTACACCAGGAACGCGAGGATGAGCAGGGTGGCCAGAGAATCCAGCACGCGGCGGCGGCGCTTGGCGCCCGGCCCCTCCACCAGCACCGACAGCGAGTACAGTCCCAGGAAGATGGCCCCCTGCGGACACATGCCCATCACGGGCAGCCCGTCCGGCTGCACGGCGAACCAGTGGGCCAGGCCCAGCACGGGCCGACCGGCGTAGGCCAGGAAGGCGTCCAGGCAGAGCACCAGGACCACGATCGCCGACGCGCGCCCCGTCAGGCGCACGGCCTCGCGCAGCCGCACGGAGGTCTGGCTCTTGGCCAGCACCAGGAGCAGCACGGCCACGGCCGTGTCGGGCTGCAGCGTCCACCAGCGAGGAGGCATGACCGCGCGGACGAAGGGGAAGAGCCAGGCCAGGAGGACGGCGCCCGCGATCACGGACGCGGCGAGGTAGAAAAGACGTCGCAGGGCCATGACGCGGCCCAGGAGCTCCAGGTCCGGCTGGACCACCACGGGGGGGGCGGAGTCGTGCTTCGATTCCATCAGTGCACCTCGGCCTAGTCTCGATCCGTGAGTCTAGTGCGTTCCGAGCGGATACGCCTCGCGTTCACCGGTCCGGCAAATGGGCGATGTCCAGGTGTTTCCCCTTTCCGCGAGATCTTACACGTTCCGGGATCATCATAATGATTCCCCGCCGCGAAAGCTCGCGGAATCTGACGGTTTCCCTCCGAATCGCCCCGGCCCTTGCAGAAACCGCCATCGCCATCAGATTGGATGCAGGCCCGACGCCCCACCCCCGCCGCGGAGGAACCCGAATGGACTGGATGCGCGAATACCTCGACCTGGAGAAGCTCCTCACCGAAATGGTGGCGTTCGCCCCCCGCGTGGTGGTGGCCCTGCTGGTCCTGCTGGGGTTCTGGGTGGCCTACCGGGTGACCCGACGCCCCCTGCGCGCGGCCCTGACCCACTCCGGCCTGCACGAGAAGCTGGTGAGCCTGCTGGTGGACAGCATCGTGCGCTACACCATGTTCGCCTTCGGGCTGGTCATGGCGCTGTCGCAGCTGGGGGTGGACGTGGGCGCGGCCATCGCCGGCCTGGGCGTGGCCGGCCTGGCGGTGGGCCTGGCGGCGCAGGACACGCTGGCCAACACCATCGCCGGCTTCACCATCTTCTGGGACAAGCCCTTCACCGTGGGCGACTACGTGACCGTGGCCGGCGAGTACGGCCGCGTGCAGGACATCACCATGCGCTCCACGCGCATCCGCACGCCGCGCAACACCTACGTGGTGATCCCCAACAAGCGCATCATCGACGAGGTGCTGGAGAACGACAGCAAGCACGGCAACATACGCATCGACGTGCCCATCGGCATCGCCTACAAGGAGGACACGCACGCGGCCCGCGAGGCGCTGCTGAACGGCGTGAAGAGCCTGGATCACGTGCTGGAGACGCCCGGTCCCGACGTGGTGGTGGAGGCCTGCGCGGATTCCAGCGTGAACCTGCTGGTCCGCGTCTGGACCAACGACGCCGCCGACCGCCAGTCCGTGACCTTCGCCGTGATGGAGGCGGGCAAGCGGGCCCTGGACGCCGCCGGCATCCAGATCCCCTTCCCCCACCTGCAGCTCTTCTGGGACGACGTGGAGGACCGGGTGGTGCGCAAGCTGGAGGTGCTGAAGGGCTAGGCGGCTCAGGCCCGCGCCTCCTCCCGACGCGCCTCGGGCACGGCGTCGCGGTGCAGGTGGAGCGTGCGCGTGGGGAAGGCGAACTCGATGCCCGCGTCGGCGAAGGCCTCGCGGATGCGCAGCTGGATCCGCTCCTGCACGTCCATGTGGAGGTTGTAGTCGGGCTCGTCCACGTAGTAGACGGTCTCCAGCAGCAGGGCGGAGTCGCCGTAGGTGTGGAAGTTGGAGCGGTCGAAGCGGCAGTGGTCCTCCGCCGTCACCGCCTCGCGGATCAGGCGCGGCGCGGCCTCCAGGTTCTCCTGCGACGTGCCGTAGGTCACGCCGTGGCTCAACACCACGCGGCGCTCGCGCATGCGGCCGTAGTTGCGGATGCGGCTCTTGAGCAGGTCCGAGTTGGCGAACACCAGCTGCTCGCCCGACAGGCTGCGGATGCGCGTGGTCTTCAGGCCCACGTTCTCCACCACGCCCATGAGGTCGCCGGTGATCACGAAGTCGCCGATGACGAAGGGCTTGTCGAACACGATGGACAGCGACGCGAAGAGGTCGCTGAACACGTTCTGCAGGGCCAGCGCCACGGCGATGCCCCCCACGCCCAGGCCGGTCACCAGCGCGGTCACGTTCACGCCCAGGTTCCCCAGCACCAGCACCAGCACCATGCTCCACACGGCGGTGAGGCCCAGGAAGCGGGCGGCGCCCACGGCGGTGGCGGCGCCGCGATCGGCCTCCAGCTGGCGCTCGCGGTAGACGCGCAGCCAGTCCGACAGCGCATGGGCGGCCCACAGCCCTCCCTGCAGCAGCAGGATCAGGGTCAGGGCGCTGCCCAGGGCGGCGCGCGCTGCAGCGGACAGCTCCAGCCGACCCGCCGCGATCACCACGCCCACGGCCAGCAGCGTGAAGCCGCGGGTTCCCGCCAGAGCCTCCAGCAGGGAGTCGTCCACATGGTTGCGCGTGCGGCGGGCGACGATGCGCAGCCGCGAGACGGCCAGCTTGAGCACGAGCCGCAGCCCCACGGACACGCCCACGGCGATGCCCAGGGCCATGAGCCAGGCGCTCACGGAGTTGTCCAGCACGATGCGGTCCAGGATGGTCATGACGCGGAGGCCTCTCCTCGGTGGTCGGCCGCGCGGCGGCGGCGCACGTGGTTGATCATGCCGCCGGCACGCAGCACCTGCAGCTCGCGGCGGTCCAGATCGCACGCGACCGGGATCCCGCGGTCGTCGGAGTTCCGGGTCAGCGTCACGCGGCCGCTCTCGTCGGGGCCGGTCAGGACCAGCTCGTCGCCCTGCTCCAGGACTTCGTGATCGGCGGGGTCGGCGAAACGCACGGGCAGCACGCCCACGTTGATCAGGTTCTGCCGATGGATGCGCGCGAAGCCCTTGGCCACCACGGCCCGCAGACCCAGGTGGCGCGGCGCGATGGCGGCGTGCTCCCGGCTGGAGCCCTGGCCGTAGTTGTCACCCCCCACGATCACGAAGCCCTGGCCGCCGACGTCCCGGGCGCGCCGGGCGAAACGCGGATCCAGGTCGCGGTAAACGAATTCGCTGATGGCCTGCACGTTGCTGCGGAAGGGGAGCACCCGCGCGCCGGCGGGCAGGATCTCATCGGTGGACACGTCGTCGCCCACCTTGAGCAGCACCGGGACCGCCAGACGCGCGGGATGCGGTTCGAATTCGGGCAACGAGGCGATGTTGGGCCCCTTCTCCAACGGCGTGCGGCCGATGTCGTCCGGATCAGGCGCCTTGATCAGCTCCGGAGCAGGCTCCTCGGCGTCCGGCTCCCGGAACGGCGTCCAGGGCGCCTCCACCGTCCGCGGATCGGTGATCACGCCGGTGCGGGCCGAAGCCGCCGCGGTCTCCGGGCTGCACAGGTACACCTTGTCGTCGACGGTGCCGGAACGGCCGGGGAAGTTGCGCGGCACCGTGCGCAGGCTCACGGTGTCCGTGGCCGGCGCCATGCCCATGCCGATGCAGCCCCCGCAGCCGCTCTGGTGGATGCGCGCGCCGGCACGGATCAGATCGCCCAGCACACCCACACGGGTCATGGCCTCCAGCACGCCGCGGCTGGTGGGGGTCACGTCCAGGGACACGCCGGGATGGGCGCCCGCGTCGCCGAGCATCATGGCCGCGGCGGCGAAGTCGCGCAGGCCGGGGTTGGCCGACGAGCCGATGTACGCCTGACCGATCTCCAGCCCCGCCACCTCCGTCACCGGCACCACGTTGCCGGGACTGGAGGGCTTGGCGATGAGCGGCACCAAGGAGGAGAGATCCACGGCATCGGTCTCGTCGTAGACGGCGCCGGCGTCCGCGGACAGCGGTCGCCAATCCCCCCCCCGGCCGTGCCGCCGCAGGAACGCGCGCGTGCGCTCGTCGGACGGGAACACGCTGGAGGTGGCGCCCAGCTCCGCCCCCATGTTGGCGATCACGTGCCGGTCCATGGCCGACAGCGTCGCCACGCCCGGTCCGTGGTACTCCAGCACGCGGCCCACGCCGCCGTCCACGCCGTGACGCCGCAGCACCTCCAGGATCACGTCCTTGGCGCTCACCCGCGGCGGCAGCTCGCCGGTCAGCTCGATGCCCAGCACCCGCGGCATGGTCAGCCGGTAGGGCTCGCCGCTCATGGCCAGGGCCACCTCCAGGCCGCCGGCCCCCACGGCCAGCATGCCCAGCCCGCCCGCCGCGCAGGTATGGCTGTCGGAGCCCAGCAGCGTGGCGCCCGGAACCCCGAACCGCTCCATGTGCACCGGATGGCTCACGCCGTTGCCCGGCCGGCTGTACCGCACGCCGAAGCGGCGGCAGGCGCTCTGCAGGAAGCGGTGGTCGTCGGCGTTGCGGAAGTCGGCCTGCAGCAGATTGTGGTCCACGTACTGCACGGACACGTCGGTGCGCACCCGGTCCAGGCCCAGGGCCTCCAGCTCCAGCATGACCAAGGTGCCGGTGGCGTCCTGGGTCAGGGTCTGGTCGATGCGCAGGGCGATGGGGGCGCCGGGTTCCGGCCTGCCCTCCGCCAGATGAGCGTCGATGAGCTTGCGCGTCAGGGTGCATGGCATGGGGGTCTCCTCCAGGGTCAGGCGGGAGCGATGATCGCGTCGAAGCGCTCGGAATCGAGCAGCCCCAGCGCGAGCACCGACTCGCGTAGGGTCAGGTCCTCGGCCACGGCCTTCTGCACCGCCGCCGCCGTGCGGTCGTAGCCCAGCACGGGCGTCAGGGCGGCGGCCTGGGCCAGCGATCCCTCGAGCAGGGCGCGGATGCGCTCGCGGTCCGGCTCCAGGCCGTCCACGCAGCGCTGCCGGAAGGAATCGCACGCGTCGGCCAGCAGGCCGGTCTGCCGGTCCAGGGCGAGGGCTATGACGGGCTTGTTGTCGTTGAGCTGGAAGCGTCCGGTCATGCCGGCCAGGGACACCGTGGCGTCCAGGCCGATGACGTGCAGGCAGACCATGTGCAGGGCCTCGGCCTGGGACGGGTTCACCTTGCCGGGCATGAAGGAGCTGCCGGGCTCGTTGGCGGGCAGGAGCAGCTCGCCCAGGCCGGCCCGCGGGCCCGAGGCGAGCAGGCGCAGATCCGCGGCGATCTTCACCAGCGTGCCGGCCAAGCCACGCAGGGCCGCGCTCACGGCCACCAGGGGATCGTGGGTGGACTGGGCCGCGAAGCGGTCCTCGCACCGGCGGAAGGGGCGGTCGGAGAGTTCCACGAGCCGGGCCACCGCCGCGTCGGCGAACCCCTCCGGCGCGTTCACGCCCGTTCCCACCGCGGTTCCCCCCAACGGCACCTCGAACAGGCCGTCCACGGTGGACACCACGCGTTCCCGCGCCTGATCCACCTGCGCCGCCCAGGCCCCGATCTCGCGCGCCAGGGGCATGGGCACCGCGTCCATGTGGTGGGTCCGCCCCACCTTCAGCACGCCGCGGCAGACCCGGGCCCGCTCCTCCAGCGACCGCACCAGCGCCTCCAGCGCCGGCAGCAGCCGGCCGCTCAGACCGTCCACCACGGCCACGTGCATGGCGGTGGGCACCACGTCGTTGGACGACTGGCCCAGGTTCACGTGGTCGTTGGGATGCACGGGGTCGCGGCCGCCGCGACCGCGGCCCGCCAGCTCGTTGGCGCGCCCGGCGATGACCTCGTTCACGTTCATGTGCGTGTGGGTGCCGCTGCCCGTCTGCCAGACGCGCAGGGGGAACTGGTCCGCGTGCTCGCCCGCGGCCACCTCCGCGGCGGCGGTGCGGATGAGGTCGCCCAGGGCGGGATCGATGGTGCGGAGCGAGAGGTTCGCCTCCGCCGCGCAGACCTTCACAAGGCCCAGGGCGCGGATCAGGCGGGGCGGGACGCGTTCGTCCCCGATGGGGAAGTTCTGCAGCGAGCGGGCCGTCTGCGCGCCGTAGTAGGCGTCGGCGGGAACGCGGACGGAGCCGTGGCTGTCGTGTTCTGTGCGGTAGCCGGCGACGTGACCTCCCGTTGCGGACGATGTTCGGATCCCAACCTAGACGATTCCCCGCAGCCCGCATCCCCTGCGGCTCAGCCCCCCGCCGCCACAAGGATCCAGCCGCCGGCGAGCAGCGCCGCGCAGGTCAGGGCCGCCACGCGCTTGAGGCCGGGACCGCCGTCGTCCCCGTGGTCGTGGCCGTGATCGTGGCCATGATGCATCCCGTGATGATCCCGGCTCCGTCGGCCCAGCAGCACCAGCGCCGCCGCCACCGCCACGAAGGCGAGATTCAGGAACGTGGTGTAGTCCCAGGCGAAGCGCACCACGTCCTCCACCCGCCGCGAGCTGTCCGGCGTGACCCCCAGCGCCTTGAAGGCCCCGTCCATGGCCAGCGCCGTGATCACGATGCTGGCGTACATCACGCCCGCGATGGTCAGCGCCAGGCGCCGCCCGTAGTATCGCGCGTTGATGGCCACCAGGGGCGGCACCATGAGGTCGGAATAGATGAAGGCCATGATGCCCGCGAAGAGCACGCCGTTGGCGTGGAGCACCGTGGCCAGGGGGATGTTGCCCATGGAGCCGATGAACGTGGCCGCCGCCACCAGGGGCGCCACCAGCGCGTTCTGCAGCGCCACGGCCCAGCCGCCGTCGCCGCGCAGGAAGAGGGCCTCCCAGAACGAGGCCGGCACCGCCGCGGCCATGAACCCCGCCACGGTGAAGCCGATGAGGATCTCCTCCCAGACCATGGCCCAGTCGCCGCGGAAGCTGCGGCCCACCAGGCGCCAGCCCTCGCGGCTGCGCAGCCGCTCCCGCCAGTCGAAATCCCCCTGCTCCTCCGCTCCGTGGGCCTCCACCCGCTTGCGCGCCGCATCGAACCACGCCTGCGGCACCAAGCGCCGCAGGAGCAGCGAGCTCACAGCGATGAGCATCACGCCGCCGACCAGTTCCGCGGCCAGGAACTCCCAGCCCAGGAAGATGACGATGAGGATGCCCAGCTCCACCACCAGGTTGGTGGACGCGAACATGAAGGCCACCGCCGCCACGAAGTGGGCGCCCTTGGCCACCAGCGAACGCGCCGCCGCCAGCGCCGCGAACGAGCACGACGACGAGGCCGCGCCGAACAGCGAGGCCAGCGTCACGCTGCGCAGCCCGCCGCCGCCCAGGGCCGCCGCCAGCCGCTGCCGCGGCACGAAGGCCTGGATCATGGCGCTGATGCCGTAGCCCAGCACGAACGCCCACCCCGCCTTCCAGAACAGGCCCGTGGCTGTCCGGGCCGCGTCGCCCCAAACGTGCAGGACGGCCATGGGAATCACGCTCCTTCCGTCTCGATGCAAGTCTCCTTTCACCTTAGGCCCGTTCTCCGCGTCCCGCGAACGGGCGCCGAATTTGCGTCATCACCGCCGCGTTCCTACGGTGGATGACGACGACGAACGGAAGGAGACGACATGCTGAGGAGCCTGAAGGAGATCAAGGGATACGAGCTGGAGGCGGTGGACGGCGGCATCGGCCGCTGCGCCGACTTCCTCATCGACGAGCAGACGTGGACGGTGCGCTGGATGGTGGCCGACACGCGCAGATGGCTGCCGGGCCGCCGCGTGGTGGTGTCGCCCATCGCCCTGGGCGAGCCGGCGTGGGCGGACAGCAAGCTGCCCGTGCGCCTGAGCCGCGAGCAGGTGGAGGCGGCGCCGGATCTGGACGAGCACGCGCCCGTGACCCGCGAGTACGAGATCTGGTACCACCGCCACTACGGCTGGCCGTACTACTGGGGCGGCGGCGGACTCTGGGCCTCGTCCCTGAACCCGCGCGCCCTCTTCCTGGAGGCCAAACCGGGCGATGAGGACGGACCGGAGCTGGACCGCCCCCACCTCCATTCCGCGGACGAGATCCTGGGCTACGACATCGCCGCCACCGACGGCGCCATCGGCCACGTGGACGACATCATCCTGGACGACGAGACCTGGTCCGTGGCCTACGTGGTGGCCGCCACGCGCAACTGGCTGCCCGGCAAGCGCGTGCTGCTGTCGCTGGCGGATCTGGAGGACGTCCACTGGGCGGAGGGCAGCCTGGCCGTGCGCCTGACCCGCGACGACGTGAAGGAGAGCCCCGCGTACGACCCCTCCGCGCCGGTCAACCGCGAGCTGGTGGCGCGCAGCTTCGACTTCGTGGGACGCCCGCGCGGACGCGACTGAACCGGCGGCTCAGTCCACCGGCGGCAGCGACCGCGCCATCGCCGCCCCCACGGCCCCGAACGC
>DAOTGJ010000038.1:0-34434 GCA_035447065.1 Candidatus Krumholzibacteriia bacterium | reverse complement strand
GTTCTGGTCGGGGCGAGAGGATTTGAACCTCCGACCCCTTGCCCCCCATGCAAGTGCGCTACCGGGCTGCGCCACGCCCCGACCGAAACGATGCGCCCGGCCTTCCAGCCGAGCGGGCCCACAATCTAATACGCGGGTCCGGTGGGCACAAGGCCGGAATGCGTTCAGTCGCCCTCGCCGGGAGCCATGCCCCGCAGCAGGGCCAGGACCTCCTCCAGCTCCTTGCGCAGGGCGGCCACGCGGGCGGGACGGTCCAGGGAACGGAAGTCCAGGCTGGGCTGGGGCGGCGGCGGGGCGGCGTCGGCCCGGGCCTCCTTCTGGCGGTCGCGCAGGGCCTTGCGGGCGCCGTCGATGCGGTAGCCCTCGTCGTGCAGAAGGGTCTTGATGGCGAGGATCTCGTCCACGTCGCGGCGGCGGTAGGTGCGGGTGCCGGCGCGGTTGCGGCGGGGGCGCAGGCTGGGGAACTCGCTCTCCCAGTAGCGCAGGACGTGGGGCTCCACGCCCGTGTGGGCGGCGACCTCGCGGATGGAGTAGTAGAGCTTGTCGGGCAGGTCGGCCATGGGCCCTCCTTCCGGCACGCCGCGGCTATTCGATCTCGGCCCTCAGGTCGCGTTCCATGAGGTCCGCCACGGCCCGCCAGGGATCCTTCCCGGAAAATAGCACATGATGAACTTCTTGTGTGATGGGAAGTTCGATGGCGTGCTTCGCGCAGAGCTTCAGGGCGGCGCGGGTCATCACTGCCCCTTCCACCACCTGGCTGGCGTGGGCCAGGAGGGCCTCGGCGTCGCCATGGGCGCGGGCCACGGCCTCGCCGTAGTTGCGGTTGCGGGAGTGGCGGCTGGTGCAGGTGGTGATCATGTCGCCCACGCCCGAGAGGCCGAAGAACGTCTCGTGGTGGCCGCCCAGGGCCACGCCCAGGCGGGCCATCTCCTTCAGGGCGCGGGTCATCACGGTGCCGCGCACGTTGTCGCCCAGCTCCAGGCCGTCGCAGATGCCCACGGCGATGGCGATGACGTTCTTGAAGGCCGAGGCGAACTCCACCCCCACCAGGTCGTGGTTGGTGTAGACGCGGAACTTGGGGCCGCTGAGCCTCTCCTGCCACTCGTGCCAGCGGTGGCCGCGCCCGGCCAGCACCACGGCGGTGGGCAGTCCGCGCACCACCTCCTCGGCGTGGCTGGGGCCCAGGAGCACGCCCACCGGGCGGCCGTCGGCGCCCAGCTCCTCCTCCAGCACCACGCTGAGGCGCTTGAGGCTGCTGAGTTCCAGGCCCTTGCTGAGGCTGACCACGGGCACGTCCGGCGGCAGGCCCACGGCGGCCACCTGCTGGGCCACCGGGCGCACCACCTGGCTGGGCAGCACGAAGAAGACGGCGTCGGCGCCGGCGAGGGCCGCGGGCAGGTCCGCGGTGGCGGTGAGGTTGTCGGGCAGGAGCAGGTCGCCGAAGCAGGCGGGGTGGGTGTGGGTCTCGGCGACGGCGCGGATCTGGTCGTGATCGATGCCCCAGAGGATCACGTCGTCCCAGGTGGCGGCCAGATGCCGCCCGAAGGCGGTGCCCCAGCTGCCCGTGCCCAGAATGGCGGCCTTCATGCGTCCTCCTTGCCCTTGGCCGAGCTGAGCGGCTTCTCCGTGCCCTCCTGCAGGCGGCGGATGTTGGCGCGGTGCTTGACGATCACCCACCCGCAGACCACGAAGGTGACGATGGTGATGGTGCGGCTGATCTCCGGCGACTGCAGCTCGAAGAACAGCACCGCGAAGGGCAGCACCGCCGCGGCGGTGATGCTGGCCAGCGAGACGATGCGCGTCACCCCCACCACGATGCCGAAGATGCCCAGGGCGATGAGCAGCGGGTACGGGGCCAGCACGAAGTAGGCGCCGGCGGTGGTGGCCACGCCCTTGCCGCCGCGGAAGCCCACGAAGGGCGAGACCATGTGCCCCACGGCGGCGATCAGGCCCGCCGCGATGCGCCACACGTCGCCGGTCAGGTGCAGGGGCAGGTCGCCGCGCGCCGCGGGCCAGGCGTCCACGGCCAGGGTCATCAGCAGCACCGCCACCGCGCCCTTGGCCATGTCCAGCAGGAGCACGCCCACGCCCCAGGCCGGCCCCAGGGTGCGGTAGACGTTGGTGGCGCCCAGGTTGCCGCTGCCGTGCTGGCGCAGATCGATGCCGCGCAGCCGCCGGGCGATCACGAAGCTGAAGGGGATCGCTCCCAGCAGGTAGGCCAGCACCAGGCTTCCGTAGATGGTCACGCTGCCTCCCGGCGCCTCAGTGGGCCTTGGTCTTGACGAAGATGCGGCTGCCGCGGAAGCCATAGGTCTCGCGGATGCGGTTGTTGAGGTAGCGCAGGTAGCTGCGGTCGAACCACTTGGGGTTGTTCACCGACAGCAGGAAGACCGGCGGCGCCGTCTCCACCTGGGTGGCGAAGTAGATCTTGCCCAGGCCGCCGCCGTGGTAGCGGGGCGGCTGGCGCTGGATCACGCCCTCCAGGAAGCGGTTGAGCTCCGACGTCTCCACGCGGTGCTTGCGCGCCTCCAGCACCTCCCACACGGTCTCCAGCACGCGGCCGCTGCGCTGGCGCGTCTCGGCCGAGAGGGTGAACCAGGGGGCGTAGGTCAGGAACGGCACCTCGCGGCAGAAGTCGGCCCAGACCTGCTCGTGGGTGCGGTGATCCTTCTCCACCAGGTCCCACTTGTTGAAGCAGACCACCACGCCCTTGCCCTGGTCGTGGATGAGGCCGGCGATCTTGCTGTCCTGGGTCACGGCGGGGTTGGCGGCGTCGATCATCAGGACCGCCACGTCGCACTGCTCGATGGCGCGCACCGTGCGCATGTTGCAGAAGGCCTCCACCGCCTCCTGCACGCGCGACTTGCGGCGCAGGCCCGCCGTGTCGATCAGGCGCAGGGTCTTGCCGTGCCACTTGAGGTCCGTGTGCACGGTGTCGCGGGTGGTGCCGGCGATGTCGCTGACCAGGGATTCGCGGCGGCCCACCAGCAGGTTCAGCAGGCTGCTCTTGCCCACGTTGGGCCGGCCCACGATGGCCACGCGGCCGTCGCAGGGGGTCTCGATCTCCACGGTGGGGAAGCCTTCCACCACGCGGTCCAGCAGGTCGCCGATGTTCAGGCCCTGCATGGCCGAGATGGCGAAGGGATCGCCCAGGCCGAGGTTGTAGAACTCGTGCACCGCGTACTGCTGGGAGGGCTTCTCCACCTTGTTCACGGCCAGCACCACGGGCTTGCCGCTGCGGCGCAGGTCCTGGGCGATGGCGTCGTCCCAGGTGGACAGGCCGCCGGAACCGTCCACCATGAAGATCACCACGTCGGCTTCGGCGATGGCGTCGCGGGCGATCTCGGTCACCAGGCTGTCGAACTTGGAGACCTCCTCCCCGAAGGGCACGATGCCGCCGGTGTCCAGGAGCTGGAAGGCGTGGCCGGCCCAATCGGTGATCTCGGCGATGCGGTCGCGCGTGACGCCGGCGGTCTCGTGGACCACCGAGCGGCGCTGGCCGATGATGCGGTTGAACAGCGTGGACTTGCCCACGTTGGGGCGTCCGACGATCACGACGGTGCGGGTGGACACTCCGGCGCTCCAGCCTGCGAAACGGTGGAAAGGAGGTGAGCGACGGGCCGAAACCCCGTGCCCTCAAAGCCGTTGGCGAACCTAGCGGATCCCCCGCCAGAAGTCAATGAGACCTTCCTCGTCCGGCACGTGGAGGCGGTGGGGCGTGGCCTCCTGCAGGTCGGCGAGGCGGCGGTCGTCCAGGGTCACGCCGTCGCTGTTGAACATGCGCGGAGGCAGCAGCACGTCGCGGACCGGGTCCGCAGGCAGGTCCGCCAGGGTGCGGGCCACGTCCTGGGCGGTGAGCAGCCCGGCCACGGTCACGCTGGCGCCGTAGAAGGTGTTGTCCACGCGCACCACGTCCACCGGCGGCAGATCCGCGGCGCGCAGCACGGGGGCCAGGCGCTGATCGAAGGCCAGCTTGCCCAGGGGGCCGGTGAGGATCGTGATGGGGCGGGCGGGCAGGTCGCCCTCCTCGCGGGCGAAGTCCAGGTCGTCGCGCCAGAGGTCGCCCAGCAGCGCCGTGACGCCGATGCCGTTGTCCACCTGGGCGAACTCCCCGTACTGGGCCAGGGGCGGGAAGGGGCGGTCGGCCAGCAGGTAGAACTCGTCGCTGAGGTGCACGAAGGCGGTGCCGTGCTCCTCCAGCAGCCGAGCCTGCCAGGCGTGGACCTGATCGATGGTGCGGTCCGCGATCTCCGGCGTCACCGGATCCAGCTGCGTGAGGCCCTTGCGGTGGGCGGACAGGCCCACCGGCACCACGGCCAGGGTCTCCACGCCGGGGTGCAGCTCGCTCAGCTCGCGGATGGACTTGTCCAGGATCTCGCCCTCGTTCCAGCCCGGGCAGAGCACGATCTGCGAGTGCACGGTGATGCCGCCGGCGGTCAGCTCGCGCAGCACCGCCACCACGTCCATGCGCTTCTTGATGCCCAGCATGCGGGTGCGCACGTCGATGTCCGTGGCGTGGACCGACACGTAGAGCGGCGTCATCTTCTGCTCCACGATGCGCGCCAGCCCGCGCCTGCCCAGCGACGTGAGCGTGATGTAGTTGCCGTAGAGGAAGCTGAGGCGGTAGTCCTCGTCCTTCACGTAGATGCTGGGGCGCATCCGCTCGGGGTTCTGGTCGATGAAGCAGAACACGCAGTCGCAGGCGCAGGTCTTGAACTCCATGGCCGCGAAGCAGCTCATGACCTGGTCCAGGGCGTAGGGCTCCAGGGCCACGCTGGTCTCCGTGCCGTCGGCCCGGCGGATGCCCAGGTCCATCTTGGTGCCCTTGGGCATGTAGTAGTAGAGGTCCAGCATGTCCTCGATGGGGCGTCCGTCCACCGACGCCACGACGTCGCCCTCCCGCCATTGGTGCAGGCGGTCCAGGGGCGTGGGGAACGGCTGGATGAGCTGGATCATGGGGCCTCCGTCGGGTGAAGCCGACAGGATAGCGCGGCGGTCGTCAAAGCGCGAGGGCCGCCCGTTGCGGAGCGGCCCTCGGCGCGGAACTGGAGCGGGATACGAGGCTCGAACTCGCGACCCTCAGCTTGGGAAGCTGATGCTCTACCAACTGAGCTAATCCCGCCAGGTGAGCGCCAAGGTAAGCCGCCCGCCTCCCCTCTGTCAAGCGGACGCGGCGCGGTCCAGCAGGCGTTCCAGGGCGTCGCGCACGGAGGCGTCCTGGGGCGCGCCCACGGCCTCGTGCTCCTCCCGCCGGAACCAGGTGAGCTGGCGCTTGGCGTACTGGCGCGTGCGCAGGACGATGGCCTCGCGCGCCGTCTCCAGCGTGCCCTCCCCCGCCAGGTGGGCCGCGAGCTGGGCGTAGCCCAGGGTGCGCAGGCCGGGGCAGTCGTCGGGCCAGACCGCGCGCAGGGCGCGCGTCTCCTCCAGCCAGCCGTCGCGCAGCATGAGGTCCGTGCGGCGGGCGATGCGGTCGCGCAGGTCCTCGCGCTCCCGCGTCAGCAGCACCGACGGAAAGGCCAGGCCGCCGGCGGGACACGGCGCGTGCTCGGCGCGCCAGGCGCTGAAGGGGCGTCCGGTCAGGCGGTGGATCTCCAGGGCGCGGCGGATGCGGTAGAGGTCGCCTGCGGGCAGGCGGGCGGCGGTGGCGGGGTCCACCGCGGCGAGGCGGGCGCGGGCGGCGTCGTCCGAGAGGGCGTCCATCTCGGCGCGGGCCGCGGCCAGGGCCTCGGGGCCGCCCGGCACCTCCAGGAAGCCGTCGCGCAGGGCGGTGAGGTAGAGCCCGGCGCCGCCCACGAGCAGGGGCACGTTGCCGCGCGCGCGCACGTCGGCGATGGCCTGGAGCGCGTCCTGGCGGAAACGCTGGGCGGAGTAGCGGCGGTCCGCCGGGAGGAAGTCCACGAGATGATGGGGGCAGCGCGCCCGCTCCGCCGCCGTGGGCTGGGCCGTGCCCAGGCGGAAGCCGCGGTAGACCTGGCGGCTGTCCAGGGACACCACCTCGATGGGATGGCGCTCCGCGAGGTCCAGGATGAGGCCGGTCTTGCCCACGGCCGTGGGGCCCACCACAGCGGGCACGATCCCGCCGGACATCTCAGCGCCGTCCGAAGCGGCGCTCCAGCTCCTCGGTGGAGAACTGGATCAGCGTGGGGCGGCCGTGGGGGCAGCTCAGGGGCACGTCGGTGGCGAAGAGCTTGTCCACCAGGTTCTGCATCTCCGGCACGGTGAGCAGGGCGCCGGCGCGGATGGCGCCGTGGCAGGCGAAGCTGGCCACCAGGTCGTGGGTGTCGTCGTTCTGGCCGCGCTCGTGCTCGGAGAGGTCGTCCAGGATGTCCAGCAGCAGGCGGCCCTCCTCCCAGTTGCGCAGGGACGAGGGGATGCCCTGGATCAGGATGGAGCGTCCGCCGAAGGGCTGGATCAGGAAGCCCAGGCGCTCCAGCTGCGCCTGGTGCATCTGGTAGGCCTGCACCTGGAGGGCGGTGAGGTCCAGGGTGACCGGGAACAGGAGCTGCTGCACGGGCACGGCGAAGGCGCCGTCGGCGATGGCCTTGAGCGCCTCGTTGTAGAGGATGCGCTCGTGGCTGTTGTGCTGGTCGATGATCACCAGCCCGCCCTTGGTCTGCGTGCAGATGTAGGTGCGGTGGAGCTGCCAGAAGGGCGCGGAGCGCAGGGGCGAGCTGTCGCCCTGGGTGCGGATCTCCCCCGCCGCGGGCACGGGGGCGCCGCCGTCGTCGGCGGGGCGGGGCGCGAAGAGGCTGCCCTGGCCCGAGCGCTGGTCCGGCCGCGGATCGGCGCCGGGGTCCGTGAACTGGCGGCGCAGGTAGTCCTCCTGGGCCGCGGCCAGCCGCTCCAGGGGGCCGGCCTGATCCGTGGCGTGCTCGTGGCGGTCCGGCTGCACGTGGAAGGCGGCGTGGCTGCGCAGGTCCAGCCCGTCGCGCAGGCCGCGGTGGATGAGCGAGAAGATGGAGCGCTCCAGCATGAGGCGCACCTCGGTCTTGGCCGGGTGCACGTTCACGTCCACCTCGCCCAGGGGCACCTGGATGAAGATGATGGTCACCGGATGGCGGCCGGGCGGGATCACCTCCCGGTACGCCTGCTGCACCGCCATGGCGAGCTGCTGGCTGCGGATGGGGCGCCGGTTCACGTAGAGGTACTGGGCGGAGCGGTTGGGCCGCGTCACGGTGGGCCGCGAGGCCAGGCCGCCCACGGCGATGCCCTTCTCCTCCAGGTCGAAGCGCGCCAGGTGCTCCGCCACGCCGGGGCCCAGGATGTCGCGGGCGCGGGCGGGCAGGCTGTCGGCCGGCAGCAGGTCGATGATCGTCTGGCCGTCGTCCTCCAGCCGCCAGCGCACCTCCGGGTAGGCCATGGCGATGGAGTTGACCACGTGGATGATGGCCTTCTTCTCCGCCTGGGGCGCCTTCATGTACTTGCGGCGCGCCGGCGTGTTGAAGAAGAGGTCCTCCACCGTGATGGTGGTGCCGCGGTTGCGCGGCGCGGGCTCGCGCTTCTCGTGCACGCTGCCGCTGACGCGGATCAGGCCGCCCACCTCCTCCTCCGCCACGCGCGAGAGCAGCGTGACGCGCGCCACCGAGGCGATGGAGGCCATGGCCTCGCCGCGGAAGCCGAAGGAGCTGACCTGCAGGATGTCGGCCGCCGACACGATCTTGCTGGTGGCGTGCCGCTCGAAGACCAGCGGCAGCTCCTTGAAGGGGATGCCGTGGCCGTCGTCGTCCACGGCGATCAGGGCGGCGCCGCCCTCGCGGATGCTCACGCGGATGCTCGAGGCGCCGGCGTCCAGGGCGTTCTCCACCAGCTCCTTGACCACCGAGGCGGGGCGCTCGATGACCTCGCCGGCGGCGATGCGGTCCACCGAGGCGCTGTCGAGCACGCGGATGGGTTTGCGGACGGTGACGCTCATGGCTCCCCGGCAGGACGATGGTGGGACGGACGGATCGCCCAAGATAAGGGAACGCGCGGGCGAGCGTCAACGACGGCGAGGGATCAGGCGTCTCCGAGGCCGGATTCCACCTTGGCGAGCAGCTTGGGCGGGTCCAGGTAGGGCCCGGGATAGAGCACGCGGCTGCGGGCGATGGCCAGCTCGTCGTCGCCGCAGAGGTCGCGGAGCTGCTGGAGAACGCGGGCCTGCAGGCGCCCGGCGCCGTTGTTCTCCTCCGGCGAGAAGACCAGCACCAGGCCGTCGGCGCGCCGATGGACCACGTCGGTGGCGCGGAGGCGGCGGCGCAGCTCGGCGGCCAGATGGGCCGGAACCGCGGCGGCGGCGGGCAGGCGGTAGGCGCCCAGGCAGAACGAGGTGTGGTAGCGGTCGGCGCGCGCCATCTCGCGGCGGAGCAGGGCGTGGAAGGCGGCGTCGGCGTCGTCGGTCGGCGCAGCGGGCGCGTCGGCGGCGGCGGGCGTCGCGGCCACGTGGGGCAGCACGCGGGTCAGGCGCAGGGCGAGTTCGGCGTCGAAGGGCGTGAAGAGGCGGGCGTCGCCGGCGTACTGGCGGTCCTTGCCGGCGAGGACCACGCCGCTGCCGGGATGATCGGGCACCGGGACCACCAGCAGCGGCGAATCGGGCGCGTGCGGCCGGCCGGGATCCGCGGCCACGGTGAGCCAGTGGCCGTGGTCCACGGCCTGGAGCATGCCGGGGGCCGCGTCGGCCCAGCGCGGCGCGGCGGCGCCGGCCTGGGGCAGCGGACGGCCGTCCAGGACCAGCACGATCTCCCGGGCGCCCACCAGGCGGGCGTAGGCCAGGCGCAGGGCGGTGAGGCGGGCGTCGCGGACGCGGGGATCGCCGGGCACGTCGGCCAGGAAGCGGGTGAGCTCGTCCTGGCGTCGGAGCTGGTTGCGGCGGCGGTGGCGCTCCAGGAGGCCGGGCAGGCGGGACTCCAGCAGGTCCACCACGGCGCTGCTGCGGCCGCGGAAGCGGTGGCTGCGTTCGCGCGTGGCGAAGGTCAGGCCCAGGACCGCCTGCGGCCGCTGGCGTCCCACGGGCAGGAAGACCAGGCTGAGCTCGCCGTCGCCGGCGGGCGCGTCCTGGTGGGCGGTGACGGCGCGGCCGGTGGCCAGCACGCTGTCCCAGGCGGGGTGGCCCTGGTCCGCGTCGCCGATGCGGGTGAGGCCGGCGGCGTCGCCTTCGGCCACCAGGAGCTCGCCGTCGTCGCGCACCACGGCCAGCGAGGCGCTCTCCGCGCCCAGGTCCAGGCAGAGGGCGCCGGCCCAGCCGGCCAGGGCGGCTTCCAGATGGTCGGCCTGCTCGGCGAGCTCCAGCAGCCGGCGGGTGAGCCGATGGCGCAGGGCGCCCTCCCCCGAGCGCGCCGCGCCCTCCACGCGGGCCAGCAGTCCCGCCAGGCGGCGGCCCAGTCCGCGGGCGCCGTCCAGGTCCAGGTCCGTGTAGGCGGCGGCCTCGGGCCGGCGGTGCACGTTCAGCACGCCCAGCAGCTCTTCGCCGTGGACCAGGGGCACGATCAGGGCGGTGCCCAGGTCCGCGCGGTCGCCGGCCACGTCGGCGGGCGGCGCGGTGCGCAGCACCTCGGCCCGGCGGCGGGCGGCGGCGCGGCCGGCCACGCCCTCGCCCAGGGGCAGGCGCGTGGTCAGGAGCGTCTCGCGGGACAGGCCCTCGGCGGCGGCCAGGAAGAGCTCCTCGGCCTGGGGATCGAAGAGCATGAGCGAGCCGCCGTCGGCCTCCAGGGAGGCGCAGGCCAGGGACAGGAGCCAGGGCAGCAGGCGGTCGCGGTCCAGGCCGCGCTCGATGTCCGCGAGGACGGCGCCGGGATCGGGTGCGGCGACGGTCGAGGGGGCGGGCGGTGGCGGCGGTTCCGGCGCCGGTGCGGGCGCGGCGGCCGTGACCAGGTCCGCGAAGAAGTCGGCGGTGGCGCGGGCGCGGCGGCGGGCCAGTTCCGCGGCCTGGGGCCCGCGCTCGGCCAGAGCGGCCGGCGGGCCCACCACGAGCACGTCCGGGCCCAGGCGGGCCGCGGCGAAGGTCAGATGGACGGGGATGCCCAGGGCGCGCGCGGCATTGCTGCCCGGCGCCATGCCGCTGGGGTCCACCACGGCCGCCACGCGCGCGACCGGATCCACCTGCAGGCGTTCCAGCAGGGCGATCTCGGCGTCGCCGGGCATGTAGAGGGCTATGGTGCGCATGATGCCGTCCCTGGAGAAGTGCCCCGATCCAACCCCTTCTCCATCGGTCCTGTCAACGGGAACCTGAGCCGCCGTCCAGCTCCCGGCGCAGGCGCACCAGCCAGAGGAAGGCGTCCATGGGGCTCAGATGGTCCAGATCCAGCTCGCGCAGGGCGTCCAGGGCGCTGCGCTCGCGGTCCTGGAAGAGGCTGAGCTGGGCGTCGGCGGCGCGGGGGGCCGGGGCGGGGGCATCGGCGTAGCGCTGGGCCTCCACCACGCGGCCGTCGCTGGCGGTGAGGTCCGCCAGGAGGTGCTCGGCGCGGGCCAGGACCGGCTCCGGCACGCCGGCCAGGCGCGCCACGTGGATGCCGTAGCTGCGGTCGCTGCGGCCCGGCTTGACCGTGTGCAGGAAGATGATGCGGCCCTCCCACTCCTTCACGTCCATGCGCAGGTTCACCAGGCGCGGGAGGTTCTCCTCCAGGGCGGTGAGCTCGTGGTAGTGGGTGGCGAAGATGGTGCGCGGGCGGGGGCCGTCGTCCAGGTGGAGGAACTCGGTGATGGCCCAGGCCAGGGACAGGCCGTCGTAGGTGGAGGTGCCGCGGCCCACCTCGTCCAGGATGACCAGGGAGCGCGCGGTCATCTGGTGCAGGATGCGCGCGGTCTCGCTCATCTCGGCGTAGAAGGTGGACTGGCCGCGGGCCACGTTGTCGCTGGCGCCCACGCGGGTGAAGATGCGGTCCGTCACGCCGATGCGCGCGCGGTCCGCGGGCACGAAGGAGCCGCACTGGGCCATGAGCGCGATGAGCGCGGTCTGGCGCAGGTAGGTGGACTTGCCGCCCATGTTGGGGCCGGTCAGCAGCAGGAGCTGAGGGCCGTCGCGGTCCAGCAGGATGTCGTTGGCGATGAAGTCGTGGTCCAGCAGGCGCTCCACCACGGGGTGGCGGCCGCCGGCCACGTCCAGGACGTGGGAGTCGTCCACCACGGGACGGGCGTAGCCGCGGCGGTCGGCGATCTCCGCGAAGGCGAAGAGCAGGTCCAGGTCCGCCACGCCGCGGGCGGCGCGGGTCAGATGGTCCAGGCGGGCGGCGACGCGCTGGAGGAGCTCCTCGTAGAGCTGCTTCTCCCGGGCCTGGATGGTGTCCTCGGCCGCCAGGATGGTCTGCTCCGCCTCCTTGAGCTCCGGCGTGTGGTAGCGCGCGGCGTTGACCAGGGTCTGCTTCTGCTCGAAGTGCGCCGGCACCTTGTCCAGGTGGCGGTTGCTCACCTCCAGGTAGTACCCGAAGACCTTGTTGTAGCCCACCTTCAGCGTGGAGATGCCGCTGCGCTCGCGCTCGGCGGCCTGCAGGCCCGCCAGGTAGCCCTTGGTGTCCGACGCCACGGCCTTGGCCTTGTCCAGCTCCGCGTCCAGGCCTGGGCGCAGCACCTCGCCGGTCTTGACCTGGGCGGGCGGGTCGTCGGTCAGGGTGGCCAGGATGTCGCGGGCCAGGTCCGACAGGTCCGGCAGGGCGCGGGCCCAGGCGGTGGCCGGGTGCTCCGGGGCGTCGGCGGCCAGCACGCGGGCGGCGGCCTCCCCCACCGCTTCCAGCGACAGGCCCAGGCGGCGGCAGGCGGCCGGGCCGATGCGGCCGGAGGCGGCGCGCACCGCGTCGCGGTCCAGGTCGCCCACCCGGCCCAGGGCCTCGCGCACGTCCTCGCGCCAGAGGCGGTCGGCGCGGGCTCCGTCCACGCCGCGGTGCCAGAGGTCCAGGGCGGCCAGGTCCGTGAGCGGTTCGGCCAGACGTCGCTCCAGGAGGCGGCGGCCCGGAGCGGTGACGGTGGCGTCCAGGTGATGGATGAGGGTGCCCTCGCCCGTCTCGCCGCGGAAGGTGCGGAAGACCTCCAGGTTGCGCAGGGTCTCCTCGTCCAGCAGCAGCTTGGCGCCGCGGTCCGAGTACTGCACGCTGGTGACCTGGTCCGGCCGGCGCAGGTTCAGGGTGGCGAGGTAACGCAGCAGGGCGCCGGCGGCGCAGACGGCGGCCTCGCGACCGGCGTCGTCCAGGCCGAAGGGCGAGAGGTCGCGCACGCCGAAATGGTCGCGCAGGGTGTCGGCCGCGAACGACGGGTGGAACCAGGCCGCGCTGACCGGATTGACCACCACCCGCGGCAGGGCGGTGCGCCAGCCGTGGAGCCGCGCGGGCTCCACCGACTCCGGCACCACGGCCTCGCGGACGCCGTAGCGCTCGCAGAGGGCCGGCAGGGAGGCCTCCTCCTGGCCGCAGCGGAACTCGCCGGTGGAGGCGTCCAGCAGGGCCCAGCCGGCGGGGCCTGCGCCCGCCGGATCGAAGGCAAGGCAGTAGTGCCCGCCGTCGCCGGCGACCAGCTCCGGCGCCGTGGCGGTGCCGGGGCTGATGACCTCCACGATCTCCCGCTTGACCAGGCCCTTGGCCTGGGCCGGGTCCTCCACCTGCTCGCAGATGGCCACCGTCACGCCCGCCTGCAGCAGGCGGCCCAGATACGTGTCCAGGGCGTGGTAGGGAACGCCGGCCAGGGGTACGGGGTGGTCGCTGGTCTTGTCGCGGGAGGTGAGCGTGACGCTGCAGATCTCGGCCAGGCGCTTGGCGTCGTCGAAGAAGGTCTCGTAGAAATCGCCCATGCGGAAGAGGAGGATCGCGTCGGCGTACTCCTTCTTCAGGTCCAGGTACTGGACCAGCATGGGCGTGAGGCGGGCCTTGTCCTTCCCCTTGGCGGCGCGGTGGCTCATGGCGTGGACGACAGCTCCACCACCAGCGCGTCCAGGCCGTGGCGGCGGCGGATCTGCTCCGCGGCGGCCTCGGCCTGCTCCCGCGAGGAGAAGCGGCCGGTGCGCAGGCGGTAGACGGATGCGCCGTCGGCGCCGGCCTCGGAGGAGATGGCCAGGTCCGGCAGATGATCCGTCCAGGCGTCGCGGAAGCTCATGGCGCGGCCGCGGTCCGTGAAGGCGGCGAGCTGCAGGGAGAAGCGGCCCGACGGCGCGGCCGGGGCGGCATCGCCGACGGTCTGGGACTCGGGGGCGACGGCGGCCAGCTCCTGGTTGCGGCGCTGCAGCTCGTGCACGCGGGCCAGGGCGTTGGAGCGAGGGAAGCGGTGGGTCAGTTCCTGCTCCAGGCGGCGGCCGGCCTGGGGATCGGCGGCCTGGGTCAGCTCCCAGCGCGCGGCCAGGACGGAGGCGGCGGCCACGGGTTGCGGAGCCTGGTCCGCGGTGTCCAGGTAGCGGCGCGCCAGGGCGGCGTCGCCCTCGCTCATCGCGATGCGGGCCAGGTGATAGCGGGCCCAGGCGTACTGCGGAGCCTCGGGTCGGACGGAGGCCAGGTGATCGCGGGCGGCATCCACGTCGCCGCGGCGGCGGGCGTCCAGCCCGGCGGCGAGCAGCGCGGCGGCGGCGGGGCGCTCTCCCTCCGGCACGTCCAGCAAGGCGGCCAGGGAGGCGGCGTCGTCGCGGACCAGGGCCAGGCCGGCGGCGTCGGCGGCGTCCGTCGCGGGGCCGAGCTCCGCCGGGTCCGCGGTGAGGCGTTCCAGCCAACGGCGGGCGGTGCTGTCGTCGGGAGCGTCCGCCAGGCGCGCGCGGGCCGCGGCGAGGGCGCCGCTCACGTCGCCGGCGCGCCAGAGGGCCGCGGGGTCCTGGGCTCCCGCGGCCAGGGCGGCGGGCAGGAGCGTTCCCAGCAGAAGCAGCGTCAGACGACGCCTCACGCCGGACGCTCCGCGTGGGCCGGACCCGCGGACATGCGGCCCACGGTCCGGCAGGAGGGGCAGACCCAGCGCCGCTCGGCGATGGCCGTGCCGCAGGCCTCGCAGTGCCAGGCCGACGGACCGGTCCGCGCGCGCAGGCGCAGCCAGACGCGCTTGAAGTCGCAGTCCGGCAGGTCGTGGACCAGGATGCGCAGGAAGGGCGCGGCCGCGTCCAGGGTCAGGCGCGGGTCGTCGGCCTTGCTCTCCAGCAGGCGCACCGCCAGCTCGCGGTCGCCCAGCTTCTCATGGAGCATGGCCAGGGCGATCCACAACGACGGCGGCGCCTCGGCCGCCTGGCAGGCGGACTCCAGGATGGGCACCGAACGCTCGTAATGTCCCGTGGTCAGCAGCGCCTTCTGGAGCACGGGGAGCAGCAGCTCCGACTGGTCCGGCGACGCCAGCAGTCCGGCGGTGATGGTCTCGGCGGCGTCCTCGGCCTTGGAGTCGGCGAGCTGGGCGAGGCCGCGCACGTAGGCGGCGCGGGCCTCGTCGGCTCCGTGCGCCAGGGCGTCCTTGACCAGCTTGCGGGCGTCGCCGCCGCGGCCGTCGCGCACGGCGAGCAGGGCGCGGTCGAGCTGGAAGAGGGCCAGATCGCGATGGAAGGCGTCGCCGTCGGGGGGCGGCAGGCGCTTGGCGGCCAGCTTGAGGGCGTCGGCCGCGGCGGCGGCGTCGCCTGCGCCCTGGAACTGCTGGTAGCGGGCGCGCCAGAAGCGGGGATCGTCGGGCTTGCGGCGCTGCAGCTCCGTGAGGATGCGTCCGGCCTCCTCCCAGCTCTCCAGGGCGATGAGGTCCTCGGCCAGGGACAGGGCCACCGCCTGGCGCTTGCCCTCGCTCAGGCCGGCGCGGGCGGCCAGGCTGCGGTGCAGGGCGGCGGCGCGGCGGGCGTCGCCGGTGCGTCGCAGGAAGTTTCCGAGCTGGAGATAGGGATCCACGCCGCCCGGATCGCGGTCCACGGCCTGGCGCATGGCGTCCACGGCGCCGGTGCGGTCGCCGGCGAGCCACAGCTCGAGGCCGCGGATGTAGGCGTCGTCCTGGGGCTCGGCGGGCTTGCGGGAGCGCAGCAGCAGCACGAGCAGGGCGGCCACCACCACCGCCGCCGCGACGAGCACGAGGATCTCCTGGAGGCCGGCGTTCATCCGCGGCCCTTCCCCTCGCCCAGGTCCTTCAGGGGCAGGGTGCGCAGCTCGGCCAGCTCGCTCTCCTTGGCCTTGAGGGCCTTGCCCTGCTCCCGCAGCCGTCCGCGCAGCCGCAGCTCGCGCACGCTGCCCAGGATCAGGCTCACCAGCACGCCCAGCAGGAAGGATCCCGCCAGCACGTAGTAGAGCGGGATGTCCAGGTACTCGCGCCCGAACAGGCGCAGGTCCACGGACTGGCCGCTGTTCTGGGCGAAGAGCACCGCCATGGCCACGGCGACCAGCAGCACCAGGATCCACTTCACCAGCGACATGGGTTCCTCCCAGGCATGGTTTGTCCCTTCATCCGGCGGCACGGGCCCGCGCGGCGAAGGCTGCTCCCTCAGATCGGCTCGCCCACGAACGTGGTGGCCTCCCACCCGGTCACGCGCACCCGCAAGGTCCGGCCCACGGCGCCTTCATGATCCAGCAGGAGCACCTTGCGGTTGTTGGCCGTGCGCCCGCGCCACGCGCCGTCCGGCCGCCGGGCCGGCTCCTCCAGGGCGATGGTCCACTCCTGCCCCACGCAGGCGGCGGCCCGCTCGGCCCAGAGGCCCTCCTGCAGGGCCAGCAATTCGCCCAGGCGTTCCTTCTTGGTCCGCAGGGGCACGTCGTCCTCGAGGCGGGCCGCCGGGGTGTCGGGCCGCTCCGAGTACTTGAAGCTGAAGATCTGATCGTAGCCCACCGCCCGCACAAGCTCAAGCGTGAGACGGAAGTCCTCGTCGGTCTCGCCCGGGAAGCCCACGATGAAGTCGCCGGAGAAGGTCACGTCCGGGATGTGTTCGCGGGCCAGGTCCACCATGCGCAGGTAGTCGTCGCTGGTGTAGTGGCGCTTCATGCGGCGCAGCACGCGGTCGCTGCCGCTCTGGGCGGGCACGTGCAGCCAGGGACAGACCGTATCCAGCTCGCCCACGGTGCGGATCAGGTCCGGGGTCATGTCGCAGGGATGGCCGGTGAGGAAGCGGATGCGCTCCAGGCCCGGGATGGGCGCCAGGAAGCGCAGCAGGCCGGCGAAGTCCATCTCGGGAGCCCTGTAGGCCGTGACGTTCTGGCCCAGCAGGGTGACCTCGCCGCCGCCGGCGTCCACGATGGCGCGGATCTCGTCGGCGATGACCTGCGGCGCCTTCTCCCGCTGCGGCCCGCGCGTGGCCGGCACGATGCAGTAGGTGCACTTGTAGTCGCAGCCCTTGTGGATGGTCACCAGGTGGGAGTTGTTGGTGGGCATGGCCTCCGGCGGCGCCACGTAGTGCACGTCGTCGCGGTGGCCGGTGCTGACCAGCTTCTCGCGGCCCGAGCCCACCAGGGCCTTCTCCACCATGGCGGGCAGGTGGCCGTACTGGTCCACGCCCAGCACCAGGTCCGCACGGTTGGGGCCCTTGGCCAGATCGTCGGCCAGACGCTCGGCCATGCAGCCGGTGATGCCCACCACGGCGGCCTGGGTCTCCCCCTTGCGGTGGAAGCTGCGCAGCTCGCCGATGCGGCTCTCCACCTTGTGCTCGGCCAGGTCGCGCACGCTGCAGGTGTTGAGGATGACCACGTCGGCCTCGGCCAGGAAGTCGGCGCGGCGGTAGCCGTGCTCCGACAGGATGCCGTACATGGCGGCCGTGTCGTAGGAGTTCATCTGGCAGCCGTAGGTCTCGATCCAGATGCGGGCGACGTCGCTCATGCTCCTCCTCGGGCGGCGGCGCAGGCCGCGGGGACTGCGCGCACGTCGTCGGCCACCAGCACGCCCTGCTCCACGCGGTCCGGACGCACCTCCACCACGGCGCCGGTCTCCCAGGCGTCGGGCACCAGGACGGTGGCGTAGTGGCCGGTGGTGGCGTGCACGTAGCCGGGGCGCGGGCGGTCCGACTCCACGGTGGCCTCGTGCCAGTGGCCCAGCAGGCCCCGCTCGAAGCGGGCGCGCTTGGCGTCGCTCAGCTCGCGCAGCACGGCGGAGCGCGCGGTGACGGTCTCGGTGTGCACGTCCGGCAGCTCCGCGGCGCGGGTGCCCGGCCGGTTGGAGTAGCGGAAGACGTGCAGGTAGCTGAAGGGGGCGTCGGCGATCATGCGCCGGGTGGCCTCGAACTCGGCGTCCGTCTCCTCCGGGAAGCCCACGATGACGTCGGCCCCGATCCCGAAGTGCGGGTGCAGCGCCGCCGCGGCGTGGACCGCCTCGGCCACCTGCGCCGCGGCGTAGGGCCGGCGCATGCGCTGCAGAACCGTGTCGGAGCCCGACTGCATGGACACGTGCAGGTAGGGCCGCAGGTTGGCGTGGCGGCGGAAGAGGTCCAGGAACTGCGGGGTGACCTCGTTGGGATGGATGCTGCTGAGGCGGAAGCGCAGCTCGGGGAAACGCGGGGCCACGGCGTCCACCAGGCCCACGAGGCCCGGCCGCCAGCGCAGGTCCTTGCCGTAGCTCCCCATGTGCACGCCGGTGAGGACCACCTCGCGGAAGCCGCGCGCGCCCAGCACGCCCACCTGCTCGACGACCTCGTCCACGGGGCGCGAGCGCCCGGGGCCGCGCGCCTTCCAGATCAGGCAGTAGGTGCAGCGCAGGTCGCAGCCGTCCTGGATCTTGACGAAGGCGCGGGTGCGGCCGTCGAAGTCCGTGATCATGTGGGAGCGGAACTCCAGGCGCTTGGAGTACTGGGACACCTCCACGAGCTTGTCCTCCTCGGCCAGCAGCCGGGGCAGCCACTCGTGGATGTCCTCGCGCTCGTTCACGCCCACCACGGCGTCGATCTCGTCCATGCCCGCCAGGACCTCGGGCTGGGTCTGGGCGTAGCAGCCCGTCACCACCACCTTGGCGTCGGCGTTGCGCTGGCGCACCTGGCGCGACAGCTTGCGGCACTTCTGGTCGGCCTTGCCCGTCACCGTGCAGCTGTTGAGCACGTAGACGTCGGCCGCCTCCTCCCAGGGGACGATGCGGCAGTCCAGGTGCTCCGGCAGCCGGGTCTTCATGACCTCGGTGTCGTACTGGTTGAGCCGGCAGCCGAGGGTCTGGAAGGCCACGCGCAGGGTGCGGCGGCCCGTGTCCGGCGTGTCGCTCACGGCGTCATCCCTCCCGGTGGAAAGCGGCGGATACGGAAAAGGGGTGGCCGGAGCCACCCCTTCGTCCGGCGAGCCAGTCCGTGCCTAGGACTCGCTCGGTTCCTCGTCCGCGGGGGCGTCGTCGTCGTCGAAGCCCAGGTCCGCGGCGGGGACGTCGTCGTCCATGTCGCTGTAGTCGTCGCCGTCCGGATCCGCCTCGGCCTCCACCACGTCGTCGCGGCGGGGGTGCTCGGCGATGTAGGCCTCCAGCAGCTCGCGCGGCTGGTCCTTGTAGTACTCGGCCACGGACAGCACGATGCGGCGGTTCTCCGCATCCATCTTGATCACGTGCAGCGGCAGGGCCTCGTCCTCATGGAAGTAGAACTGAGGCTTGTCGATCTTGGGGATGGCCAGATGACCCACGGGCACGAAGCCCTCCAGGTTTCCGCTCATCTCCACGACCAGGCCGTGGTCCAGCATGCGGATGACCTTGCCCTCGACCTGACGGCCGACGGGGTAGTCCTCGGCGAGCGTGGGCCAGGGGTTGTCCTGCAGCTGCTTGATGCCCAGGCTGATGCGGCGCTTGTCCGTATCGATGTCCAGGATCTGCACCTGCACCAGGTCGCCCTTGCGCACGATCTCCTTGGGGTGACGCACGCGCTTGGTCCAGCTCATGTCCGAGATGTGGACCAGACCGTCGATGCCCTCCTCCACCTCGACGAAGGCGCCGAAGTCCGTGAGGTTGCGCACGCGGCCCTCGATGATGGTGCCCACCGGGTAGCGCTCGTGCAGCGTGAGCCAGGGATCCTGCTCGGTCTGCTTCAGACCCAGGGAGATCTTCTCGTTCTCCTTGTCGATCTTCAGCACCATCACCTCGACGACGTCGCCGATGCTCAGGATCTTGGACGGGTGCTTGATGTGACGCGTCCAGCTCATCTCGCTGATGTGGATCAGGCCCTCGATCCCCTGCTCCAGCTCCACGAAGGCGCCGTAGTTGGTGATCGACACGACCTTGCCCTGCACGATGCTCTTCTCGGGGTACTTGCTCTCCACGTTCTCCCACGGATAGCTCTGGAGCTGCTTCAGGCCCAGGCTGATCCGCTCACGCTCGCGATCGAAGTCCAGGATCTTGACGTCGATCTCCTCGCCGATGCTCACCACCTCGCTGGGGTGCTTCACGCGGCCCCAGGACAGGTCCGTGATGTGCAGCAGGCCGTCGATGCCGCCCAGGTCGACGAAGGCGCCGAAGTCCGTGATGTTCTTCACCACGCCCTTGCGGGTCTGACCCTTGTCCAGCTCGGACATGAGGTTCTTCTTCTTCGACTCGCGCTCGCGCTCGAGGACGATGCGGCGGCTGACCACCACGTTGCGGCGGCGCTTGTTCTTCTTGATGATCTGGCACTCGATCTCCTTGCCGATCATCTGGTCCAGGTCCGGGACCTGGCGCAGCGCCACCTGGGAGCCGGGCAGGAAGGTGTCGACGTCCCAGAGCTTGACCACGAGGCCGCCCTTGATGCGGCGGTCCACCGTGCCGGTGACCACGTCGCCGCTCTCGTGGGCGAGCTTGATCTTGTCCCAGACCTTGAGGAAGTCGGCCCGCTCCTTGGAGAGGACGACGAGGCCGTCCTGATCCTCCAGGTGCTCCAGGAACACGTCGAACTCATCGCCTTCCTTGAGGTCCGTGGCGCCGAATTCCTCGATGGGAATCACGCCCTCGCTCTTGAAGCCGATGTTCAGCAGGACCTCGTTCTCGCGGACCTCGACGATCACGCCCTTGAGGATCTGGCCCTCCTGGATCTCGTTCAGCGTCTCCTCGTACTGGTTCAGCAGCGCGAGCATGTCCATCGTGGACAGGTCGTCCCCGTCCTCGAGGTAATCCAGGTTCACGATGCTGTTGGGGTCGAATTCCGAGGTCAGCTTGGGGGCCTTGCTCTCGGACTCGAAGGCGGCGGAGTTCGACACGGCGGCGTCGTCCCCCGCGTTGGGGTTGGGATTCATGGTGAACATCCTCCTAAACACAGAATTCACCCGACGAATGTCGGGCGTCCGCGCAATATACTCCGCTCAGGGGGTCAGATCAAGGGGTTCCGGAGGAATTTCGGTCGCGCTCCTCGCGGAGCTTGCGGAAGGTCTTCCGCTCCTTGGCGCGCACCCGCGCCACCCCCGTGCGGGCCTGTTCGCGTTCCCGATCGGTCATGGGGACGCGCTCGAAGCTCCGCTCCTGCAGCTCCCGGTAGATGCCCTCGAAGAGCTTTCCGATGAGACGATTGATCGATTTTTCATCCATCCGCTGCTGGAGGACCCCCAGGGCCCGCAGCCGGACCGGGGGCGCGTACTCGGCCTCCAGGGGGTGACGGCGATCGCCGCCCGGGGTGGGAGCCAGGCTGCCGCGGAAGAACACGGGCACGGCCGGGGCGCCCGTCCGCTGCATGAGCATGCCCAGGCCGCTGCGCACCGGACCGGGCGAGCCCACCACGCGCCGCATGCCCTCGGGGAAGAACACGATGTTCTGGCCCTTGGCCAGGACGGTCGCGGCCGCGTCGAACGCGTTGGCGTCGTACACGTTGCGCTGGATGGGGATGGCGTCGAGGAAGCGGAAGACCGCGCTGCCGACCGGCCCCCGGAACAGCTCCGCCTTGGCCACGGCGCGCATGAAGCCCTGGTCGCGCAGCGACGCGGCCAGGAACGGGGGGTCCCAGTTGGAGATGTGGTTGGCCGCCACGATCTTGCCCTCGTCCAGGAGCACGTGCTCCCGCCCGCGGACCTTCAGCCCGAAGTAGCGGCCCAGAGCGCCGAAGACGCCGTACGCCACGCGGTAGCGGAAGGTGACCCGGCGGCTGACGCAGCCCGGGGACTGGGGGCGCGGCGCCTGCTCCGCCAGCACCTGGCGCACCACCTCCTCCGTGCGGTCCAGCTGCTCCTCCAGGCCCAGGCGGCTGTTGTCCACCACCACGGCATCGGGCGGGATGGTCAGGGGGCTGGCGGCGCGCTCGCTGTCCAGGCGGTCGCGCTCCTCCACCTCGTGCAGGACGGTCTCGAAGTCCAGGCTCAGACCCCGCCGCTGGTGCTGGCGCATGCGCCGCTCCGCGCGGGCCTCCAGCGAGGCGTCCAGGTAGATCTTCACCGAGGCCAGCGGGAAGACCACCATGCCGATGTCGCGGCCCTCCATGACCACGCCGCGGGTCCGGCCCAGGGCGCGCTGCCTGGCCACCATGCGCTCGCGGACCTTGGGGTGGGACGCCACCACGGAGACGTTCCGTTCCACCTCCTGGGCGCGGATCCGGTCCTCCAGGTCGCGGCCGTTCCAGCGCACGCGGGTCTCGGGGCGGTCCGTGTCCAGGCTGATCTCCGCCGGGTCCAGCAGGGCCACCAGGGCGTTCTGGTCCTTGGGGTCCACGCCGGCGTCCAGCGCCGCCCAGGTCAGCGCGCGGTACATGGCCCCGGTGTCCACGTAGAGCAGGCCCAGGCGCTGGGCCAGGAGGCGGGCGGTGGTGCTCTTGCCGCTGCCCGCGGGGCCGTCGATGGCGACGACGGTGCTGGCGGGCACGGATCGGGTCTCGCTCACAGGGTCCTCCCCACCGCGGCGGCCACCGGGCCGCAGCTGCGCCGCATGGCGGCGAAGGCGGCCACGTCCAGGGTCTGGTCGCCGTCGCTCAGGGCGTGGGCGGGATCGGGATGGACCTCCACCAGGAGGCCGTCGGCGCCCACGGCCACGGCGGCGCGGCAGAGGTCGGGCACCAGGTCCGCGCGTCCGGTGCCGTGGCTGGGGTCCACCACCACGGGCAGGTGGCTCAGGACGCGCACCAGGGCCACGGCGTTCAGGTCCAGGGTGTTGCGGGTGGCGTCCTCGAAGGTGCGGATGCCGCGCTCGCAGAGCACCACGGGGGCCGAGCCGCCGGCGGCCTCCAGCACGTACTCCGCGGCGCTGAGCCATTCGTAGACCGTGGTCATCATGCCGCGCTTGAGCAGCACCGGCTTGCCGCTGCGGCCCACCTCGCGCAGCAGCGGCACGTTCTGCACGCTGCGGCTGCCGAGCTGGAGCATGGCCGCGTGCGACGCCACCAGGTCCACGTCGCGGGGATCCAGGACCTCCGTGACCACCGGCAGGCCCGCGGCGCGGCCGGCGGCGGCCAGGCGCTCCAGGCCCTCGGGGCCCAGGCCCTGGAAGGAGTAGGGCGAGGTGCGGGGCTTGTAGGCGCCGCCGCGCAGCAGGGAGGCGCCGGCGGCGGCCAGGTCGCGGGCCAGGGCGTCCAGGTCCGCGCCCGGCTCCACGGCGCAGGGCCCGGCGGCGAGCACCACGGCCTCGCCGCCGATGGTCACGGATCCCACGGTCACCGGCGTGCGCGTGCGCCCGGGCACGGCCCGGGTCCAGCGCAGGTCGTCGGCCGGGGCGCGCTTGGCCTCCCCGCTCACCCGAGGATCTCCCGCAGGGCGTCCAGGCAGATCCGGTTCTCCTCCGGCAGGCCCACGCTCACGCGCATGGCGCCGTCGCCCAGCCCGAAGGCGTCCATGGGACGCACGATCACGCCGCGTTTGAGCAGCTCGCGCTGCACCTCTCCCGCGCTGCGGCCCGGGATGCGCACCAGCAGGAAGTTGGTCTGGCTGGGCGTCACCTCGCAGCCCAGGGCCAGCAGGCCGGCCTCCAGCTCCTCGCGCCAGAGGCGGTTGTGCTCGGCGCGCTCGCGGGTGGCGTCCTTCTCCTTGAGCACCGCCAGGGCGGCGGCCTGGGCCAGGCTGTTCACGTTGAAGGGCTCGCGGGTCTTGTGGAGCTGGGCCATGAGGTCCGGATGCCCCACGCCGTAGCCCACGCGCAGGCCGGCCAGGGAGTGGATCTTGGAGAAGGTGCGGTTCACCACCAGGTTGGGATGCCGCGCCAGCATGGGGATGGTCTGCGGATAATCCGGGGCGGTGACGTATTCGTAGTACGCCTCGTCCATGAGCACGATGACGTCCTGGGGCACCGCGTCCATGAACGCGGCGAACTCCGCGGCGGTGTTGTACGTGCCCGTGGGGTTGTTGGGATTGCAGATGATCACCAGCTTGGTGGTCCCGTCCACGGCGGCGGCCATGGCCGGCAGGTCGTGGCGGTCGTCGGCGGTCAGGGGCACGGAGCGGCCGCTCTCGAACTGCACGCGCGAGGTCAGAGGGTAGACGATGAAGCTGGGCTCCGCGAAGACCACCGTCTCGCCTGGCGAGATCAGGGCGCGGATGAACATGTCCAGGATCTCGTTGCAGCCGTTGCCCAGCAGCACGGCGCCGGGCTCCACGCCCAGGTCCGCGGCCAGGGCGCGCGTGAGCTCGAAGCAGGAGCCGTCGGGGTAGCGGTTGAGGTCCTTGGCCGCGCGGGACACGGCCTCCACCACCGAGGGCAGCGGCCCCTCGGGGTTCTCGTTGCTCGCCAGCTTCACCACGCGGTCCAGGCCCAGCTCGCGCTGGACCTCGCCGATGGGCTTGCCGGGGGCGTAGGGGCGGGTGGCGAGGATGCCGGGTCGGAACAGTCGCTCGAAATCCATGGCGGCCTCCGTGGTTCCGGTCAGTCCGTGGGTTCCGCGAGGGAACCGCGCAGCGCGGCGACGTCGTCGGCGTCCAGCTCGCGGAAGCGGCCGGCCGCCAGGTCGCCCAGCTCCACCGGGCCCACGGCCGAGCGGTGCAGGGCGGTGACGCGGCAGCCCAGGGCCAGGAACACGCGCCGGATCTGGCGGTTGCGCCCCTCGTGGAGCTCGTAGCGCCAGGCGCGGCGCGTCCCGTCCAGCGGCTCCAGGCGGGCGGGCAGGCAGAGCCGCCCGTCCAGTTCGATGGTCCCCTCGCGGACCTGCCGCTCCCCGTCCCGGGGCAGGGGCCGATCCAGGACCACCTCGTAGCGCTTCCAGATCCCGTGGCCCGGGAGCATGAGCCGTTCGGCCAGGGCGCCGTCGTCGGTCCAAAGGAGCAAGCCGCTGGTCTCCGCGTCAAGGCGTCCCACGGGAACGAGCCCCTCGCCCAGGCCGGACTCGCGTCGCACGTCGGCCAGGCAGGGCCGCTCGTCCTGGCGGCGCAGGGAGCACACCACGCCGCGGGGCTTGTGGTAGGCGAGCACGCGCCACTCGTCTGGCAACCGCACCTCGGTCCCGTCGCAGAGCACGTGGTCCTGCTCCGGGTCCACGCGGCGGCCGGGTTCCTGCACCACCACGCCGTTGACGCGCACGCGACCGGCGGCGATCAGGTCCTCCACGCCGCGGCGCGAGCCCAGGCCGGCGCGCGCCAGGAAGCGGTTGAGGCGCAGCTCAGCGCTGGTCGTCATCGTCCGGGGCGCCGTCCGCGGCGGCGGCGGCCTGGGGGGTCGCGTCGGCTTCGGCGCCGGTGTCCGCGGCGTCGGCCTCGGCGTCCGTCGCGGCGGGGGCCTCCTCCGCCGGCGCCGCTTCGGCTTCGGGCTCGTGCTTGACCAGGATGATCTCGTCGCCGCGCACGTCCACCGTCTCGAAGTCCTCGTCGAAGATCTCCTCGCCGAGCTGGGCGGCGAACTCCTTGATCTCCTCGCGGCTCTGGATGATGCCCTCCAGCTCCGGCAGCGACGGGAGCTGGTGCAGGCCCTTCAGGCCCATGTGGTTGAGGAACTCGCGCGTGGTGCCGTAGAGGATGGGGTTGCCCACGGCGTCGCTGCGGCCCACCACCGTGACCAGGTTGCGCTCGGTGAGGGTCTGCAGCACGCCGCTGACCTGCACGCCGCGCACGTCCTCGATCTCCATGCGCGTCACCGGCTGGCGGTACGCCACGATGGCCAGCACCTCCAGCGCGGCCCGCGACAGGCGCACGTAGCGGCGGCCCTTGTAGAGCTTCTGGATCAGCGGCATGTACTCGGGCCGGCTGGCGAGCTGCCAGCCGCCGCCGAACTCCACGATGGCGAAGGCCCGGTCCTGGGCCTCGTACTCCTGGTTCAGGGCGTCGATGGCCTCGCGGATCTCCTTGCCGTCCACCTCGTCCCCCAGCAGGCCCTTGAGGCGCTGGGCCGTGAGCGGTGCGTCGGTGGAGAAGAGCAGGGCCTCGATGTCTTGCTTCACTGTCCGGCCTCCTGCGCCTCGTCGGCGTCGTCAGCGTCGTCGTCCTGGCGGGGCGTCTGGCCTTCCGCCTTGCGGAAGCCGCGGCCGGGCTTGACCCAGATCATGCCGTTGGCCTCGCTCTGCATGAGGCGGATCACCTGGTGCTTGGCCAGCTCCAGGATGGCCACGAAGGTGACCACCACCTCCATCTTGATGGCGTCGTCGTCGAAGAGCTCGTCGAAGCGGAGCGTCTCCCCGGCCTCCAGGCGCCTGCGGATCAGCGCGGCCTTCTGCTCCACCGTGAACACCTCGCGGGCCACGTTGTGGACCGCCTCCTTGCTCACGCGGTCGAAGACCCCGGCCAGGGCGTTCAGCAGGTCGAAGAGGCCCAGGCGCAGCTCGGGCTCGTCGCGGTTCTCGTCCAGGCCCTGGGGCTTGACCTGGCGCACGTGCAGGCGCGCGCGCTCGCCCTCGAGCTTGTGCAGCTCCCCCGCCATCTCCTTGAAGCGCTTGTACTCCAGGAGGCGGCGGACCAGCTCGGCGCGCGGATCCTCCTCGTCCAGCTCCTCCTCCTGGGGCTGCACGGGCAGCAGCAGGCGCGCCTTGATGCGCATGAGGGTGGCGGCCATGACGATGAACTCGCCGGCGTTGTCCAGGGACAGCGCCTCCATCACCTCCATGTACTTCAGGAACTGCTCGGTGATATGGGCGATGGGGATGTCGTAGATGTCCAGCTCGTCCTTCTGGATCAGATAGAGCAGCAGATCCAGCGGACCGTAGTACGTGTCCAGCTCCACCCGGTAGGACTCGCTCTGCCGGAAATAGTCCAGCTCCGGCGGCAGATCCACCGAGATGGTGGGCCGCACGGAGGCGGACGGCTGGGGCACGGGAGTGGGATCGGACACGGGTGCGCTCCTTGGCGGTGTCTAGCCGACGCCCATGGCCGCGCGGGCCAGCTCCAGCGTGGCCACGGCGGCCTCGCGGGCGCGCCGGTTGCCCTCGGCCACGATCTCGTCCACCAGGGCGGGCTTGGCCACGTAGGTCTCGCGGCGCTCGCGCAGGGGCGCGAAGTGCTCGATCACGCCCGCGGTGAGGCGCTTCTTGCAGTCCACGCAGCCGCGGGCCGCGGTGCGGCACTCCTGGGCGGTGAGCTCCGCCTCCTCCGGCATGAACTTCTGGTAGTAGGTGTGGATGGCGCACACCTCCGGATCGCCGGGATCGGAGCGGCGCAGGCGGTTGGGGTCCGTGTAGGCCGTGCGCAGCTTGGCGGCGATGTCCTCCGGCGAGGCGGCGATCTCGATGGTGTTGCCCAGGGACTTGCTCATGCGCTTGCCGTCGGTGCCGGGGAAGCGGCCGAACTTGGTGACCAGGCCGTCGGGCTCCGGGAAGAGCTCGCCGAAATGGTGGTTGAAGCGCCGCGCGATCTCGCGCGTGAGCTCCAGATGGGGCAGCTGGTCCTCGCCCACCGGCACCGCGTGGGCCCGGTAGGCCAGGATGTCCGCGGCCTGCAGCACCGGATACCCCAGGTGGCCGAAGCTGATCTCGCCGGCCAGGTTCAGATCGCGCACCTGCTCCTTGAAGGTGGGGTTCCGCTCCAGGCGGCCCAGGGAGATCATCATGCAGAAGATCAGGTAGAGCTCCGCGTGCTCCTTGATCTCCGACTGCACGAAGAGCACCGAGCGCTCCGGGTCCAGCCCGGCGCCCAGCCAGTCCAGGATCATCTCGCGGCTGTTGCCGCGGATCTCGGCCGCCTTGTCCAGGGCGGTGGTCAGAACGTGCCAGTCCGCCACCATGAAGTAGCACCGGTACTCGTCCTGGAGGCGCACCCAGTTCTCCAGGGCGCCGGTGTAGTTGCCCCAGTGCAGTCGGCCGGTGGGGCGGTTGCCGCTGAGGATGATCTTCTTGGCGGTGGGGTGGGACACGGGAGTTTCGCTCCTTCGCGGTTCTGCAGCAGCCTGCGGACGGTGACGTGCAACAGTATCACCGGCCCGCGGGGGTGTCAAAGCGGGACCGCGGACCGGTCAGCGGCGGCGGGCGCGGGGGTGGGCGGAGCGGTAGGCCTCGGCCAGGTAGGCCCGGTCCACGTGGGTGTAGATCTCCGTGGTGGTGATGGCGGCGTGGCCCAGGAGCTCCTGCACCACGCGCAGGTCGGCTCCGCCCTCCAGCAGATGGGTGGCGTAGGTGTGGCGCAGGACGTGGGGCGAGGTCCCGGCCGGCAGGCCCGCCGCGGCCGCGTGCCGGCGCAGGATGGTCCAGACCCCCACCCGCGTCAGGCGGCCGCCACGGGCGTTCAACAGAAGGGCCGCCGAGCGCTTCCTGCCCAGCAGATCGCCCCGCTCCCCGTCCACGTAGGCCCGCACGGCGGCCAGGGCCGGCCCGCCCACGGGCACGATGCGCTCCTTGCTCCCCTTGCCCCGCACCCGGACCAGCTGCTCGCGGGCGTCCAGGTCCGGCAGATCCAGGCCGCAGAGCTCGCTCACGCGCAGGCCGCAGCCGTAGAGGAGCTCCAGGGCGGCGCGGTCGCGCAGGCCGCCGCGGGCGGTCGGGTCCGGCGCGGCCAGCAGGTCCTCCACCTGCCGATGGCCGAGCACCTTGGGCAGGCGGCGGCCGGTGCGCGGCGCCAGGATCAGCAGGGTGGGGTCGGCCCCCAGGCCGTCCTCGGCCACCAGGAAGCGGAAGAAGCTGCGCAGGGTGGACACCAGGCGGGCGCGGGAACGGGGCGCCAGCTCCGCCGCGCTCTCCAGCAGGAAGGCCCGCAGCTCGGGGGCCCCCAGGGCCGCGGGGCCGGCCAGGCCGGCGGGCTCGGCCCAGGCGCGCAGGCGGGCCAGGTCGCGGCCGTAGGCCTCCAGGGTGGTCAGGGCCAGGCCCTTGTCCGCGGCGGCGTGGGCCAGGTAGGCGTCGCAGGCGGCGTCCCAGCCGGTCATGCGCCCCCTCCCCGTTCGTTGGCGAAGTAGGCCAGGATCCGCTCCACGTCGGCCGTGTTCAGCCCCCGCACGGCGGCCAGATCCTGGGCCGAAGCGGTCCGGATGACGTCCACGGACGGAAAGTGGTGCAGCAGGGCCAGCTTCTTGACGCGGCCGATGCCCGGGATCTTGTCCAGGGCCGAGCCCGTGGTGCGCTGGTCGCGCAGCAGCCGATGGTACGTGATGGCGAAGCGGTGGGCCTCGTCGCGCACGCGCTGCAGGAGCTGCAGGGCCGGGCTGGACCGCGGCAGCCGCACCGGCGACGGCGCCCGCTCGCGGTGGATCTCCTCCTCGCGTTTGGCCAGGCCGATGAGCTCCACGTCGTGGAAGCCCAGCTCGGTGAGCACGCCGCGGGCGGCCGAGAGCTGGCCGCGGCCGCCGTCCACCATGACCAGGTCCGCGGGGGCCTCCCCCCGCTCCTGCAGGCGGGTGAAATGGCGGCGCAGGACCTCGCGCATGCTGGCGAAGTCGTCCACGCCCTGCACGTCCTTCACCTTGAAGCGGCGGTACCTGGATTTGAGGGGCTCCCCGTCCTTGAAGAAGACCAGGGAGGCCACCGTCTCGCGGCCCTGGAAATTGCTGATGTCGAAGCAGCTCACGGTCTCCGGCACGCGGCTCAGGTCCAGGGCGTCCTGGAGCGCCAGGTTGCGGCCCGGGGCCACCGTGCGGCCGTGGAGGGTGTCCTTGAGCACGCGCTCGTTGAGCTTCCAGGCGGCGTTCTCCTGGGCCATGGCCAGGGCGTCGCGGCGGGCGCCGCGGGGCTTGAGCGTGAGCGACACCTTGCGCCCGCGCAGCTCCGTGAGGCGGGCGGCCCACTGCTCCAGGTCGCCGGGGTCGTGGGACAGGAGCACGCGGCCGGGGATGTCGCCGGCGCGGGGGTAGTACTCGCGCAGGAGCTGGGCCAGGAAGCGCTCGGGGCCGGATTCCAGGCGGTCCTCCAGCAGGAAGGCGTGGGTGGTGAGCACGCGGCCGCCGCGGATGCGCAGCACCACGCCGCAGCCGTCCTTGCCGTCGCGCACCACGGCGCAGGCGTCCAGATCCTCGGCCAGGCCGTGGATGCGGCTCAGGTTGCCCACGGTCTTCTCCAGCACGGCCAGGCGGTCGCGCACGGCGGCGGCCTCCTCGTAGCGGCGGTCGGCCGCCAGAGCGGCCATGTCGGAGCGCAGCTCGTCCAGGAGGCGGTCGTCGGCGCCTTCCAGGAAGCGGACCAGGTCGCGCACGCGGCGGCGGTAGCCCTCCTGGGTGTCGTAGTCCACGCAGGGGGCGCTGCAGCGGCCGATCTGGTAGTCCAGGCAGGGCCGGGGCACGGTCTCCTCCGGCAGGGCCAGCTTGCAGGTGCGCACCTGGAAGATCCGCAGGGCGTGCTGCAGGGTCTCGCGCATGGGGGCCACGGCCGTGTAGGGGCCGAAATAGCGGGCGCCGTCGTCGCGGAGGCGGCGCACCACCTCCACCAGGGGGTACGGGTCGCGCAGGCTGATGCGGATGTAGGGGTACCGCTTGTCGTCCTTGAGGCGCACGTTGTAGTGGGGCCGGTACTCCTTGATGAGCTGGTCCTCCAGGACCAGGGCCTCGGCCTCGGTGGCGGTGACGATGTAGTCGAAATCCCGCACCCGGCGCACCAGGTCGCGGATGCGGGGGGCGTGGTCGGCGGCGTCCTGGAAATAGGAGCGCACCCGCTGGTTCAGGTGCAGGGCCTTGCCCACGTACAGCACCTTGCCCTGGGCGTCCTTGTGGAGGTACACGCCCGGGGAGGCCGGAAGCAGCTTCAGCTTGGCTTCCAGGGCCTGGCGATCATCATTCGATTCCGGATTCCTTGACACCGCTCCGCATCCCTGCTAAATTCCGCCGGTTGTTTTCAAGGAGGTTGTCCGTTGCCGCATCACAAGAGTTGTAAGAAGCGTCTGAAGCAGAGCCAGCGCCAGCGCCTGATCAATCGTCAGGAGCGCGCGGCCACGCGTACGTCGCTCAAGAAGTTCCGGTCCGACGCCAAGAGCGAGACCGGGGCCACCGTCGAGCAGCTTCAGAGCATCTACAGCGTGCTGGATGTCCAGGCCCGCAAGGGGATCATTCCCCGCAAGCGCGCGGCCCGGCTGAAGGCCCGCATGGCGGCGCTCACCAAGTAGAGCGCCCGCCCGACGACTTCCAGGGGCTGGACCGAAAGGTCGGCCCCTTTTGTCGTGCCAGGAAACATTTCTCGTTCCCGGAGCCCCAAGCCCGCTTCAGATCCCCGCCAGCACGTCTTCCATGGAGTAGAGTCCCGGCGCCGCCTGGTTCACGTAGCGGATGGCCGGGGCCACTCCCCGCAGGAACGCCCGCCGCGAGTGGGCGCGGTGGACCACCTCCAGGGTCTCCTCGTCGTCGCTGATCACCCAACGATGTTCGCCGGTCACGCCGCCCACGCGCAGGCTGTGGGTGGGCGGCACGTCCCCGCCCCGGGTCTTGGCCCAGGCCGACGCCAGGGTGCGCGCCGTGCCGCTGGGCCGGTCCAGCTTGTGGCGGTGGTGGATCTCCACCTGCTCGGCCTGGAAGGCGTCGGGCAGCAGGTCCGCCAGGCGCTCCAGGACCAGGCGCAGGGCCGGCACGCCCACGCTGAAGTTGCTGGCCAGGACCACCGGCCGGCTCTGGGCGTAGGCCGCGAGCTCCTCCACCTGGGAATCCGTGTAGCCCGTGGTCCCGATGACCAGGGGCGCCTCCGACGCCCGGGCGCCGGCCAGGAGGCCGTCCATGGCCGAGGCCAGGCTGAAGTCCACGATCACGCCGCCCCGCGGATGGGCCTCCGCCAGCCGCGACTGCTCGCTCAGGGCCAGCGTGGGATGGAAGCCGCCGGGGGCCTGGCCCCGCCCGTCCTGGGTGATCAGGGCGCTCAGGCGCAGGTCCGGCGTAACCTCCACCAGCTCCGTGACCAGGCGGCCCATGCGCCCCTCGGCCCCGTGCACGCTGACGGGGATGACCGTCATCGGTCCTCTCCCAGCACCGCGGCCAGGGGGCCCTCCACCACGGCCCGCAGGCGGGCGCAGGTGGCGGGAAGGGCCGGAGCCAAGGGCAGGCGGGCGTCGGCTTCGCACAGGCCCAGATCGGCCAGCATCCACTTGACCGGCACGGGGTTGGTCTCCGCGAAGCAGGCGTCGATGATGGGGTCCAGCTCCTTCTGGAGCGCCTCCGCGGCGGCGGTGTCGCCGTCGCGCCAGGCCCGCCACTGCCGCACCAGGGCCGCCGGCGCCAGGTTGCTCAGCACGGACACGGTGCCGGCGGCGCCCAGGGCGAAGATGCTCTGGTTCAGGCCGTCGTCGCCGCTGAAGACCTGCAGGCCGGTGGTGTCCACCATGGCGCGGATCTGGGTCAGGTCGCCGCTGGCCTCCTTGACCGCGGCGATGGTGGGCTCCGCCGCCAGGGCCGCCGCCGTCTGCGGCAGGATGTTCACGGACGTGCGCCCCGGAACGTTGTACAGCACGATGGGCACGTCCACGGACCGCGCCGCCGCCGCGTAGTGGGCGATGAGGCCGTGCTGCTGGGGCTTGTTGTAGTAGGGCGAGATGAGCATGCAGGCGTCGGCGCCCCAGTCCACGGCGCGGCGCGTGAGGTCGATGGTGCCCGCGGTCACGTTGGTGCCGCTGCCGGCCAGCACGCAGCAGCCGCCCGCGGCCATCTCCACCGTGGTGCGCACCAGCCACTCGCGCTCCTCCAAGCTCAGGGCCGCGGCCTCCCCCGTGCAGCCCACCGGCACCAGCCCGGCCACGCCGGCCCGCAGCTGACGCTCCACCAGGCGGCGCCAGGCGTCGCGGTCCAGGGCCCCGTCGGGAGTGAACGGGGTGATCAGGGCGGTGTAGACGCCCTCGGGCAGGGTCAGGCGCTCAGTCATCGATGTCCACCTCTCCGCGGAACGCGGTCACGGCCGGTCCGGTCAGGGTCAGGCGGGGCGAGCCCGCGGGATCCTCCACGCCGATCGTGAGGCGATCGCCGCCGCGTGTCAACAGCGTGACCGGCGGCGCGGCCTCCCCCAGCCGGGCCAGGATCAGGGCCGCCGCCGAGGCGCCCGTGCCGCAGGCCAGGGTCTCCGCCTCCACGCCGCGCTCGTAGGTGCGGATCAGCCAGAGGCCGTCGTCGCGGCGCTGCACCCAGTTCACGTTGGCGCCCGCGGGGGCGAAGGCGGCGTCGTTGCGCAGGATCGGCCCCCAGCGGGGCACGTCCACCGCCTCCAGCTGATCCACGGGGATCACCAGATGGGGCACGCCCGTGTCGGCGTGGTGCACGCGGGCGAAAGGGGTCTCGGCCAGCGGCGCGGTATCCAGCTTGATGTTGCGGGGCGGGGGCAGCGAGACGGTCACGTCGTTCCCCGCCACGGCGCCCTGCAGACGGCCCACGGCCGTGGAGAACTCGGCGGCGTCGCCGCAGAGGCCGGCGGCGCGGGCGAAGGCGAAGGTGCAGCGGGCGCCGTTGCCGCACATGTCGGCCTCGCCGCCGTCGCTGTTGAAGTAGATCATGCCGAAGGCCAGGTCGTCGTCCGGCGCCACGATGATCAGGCCGTCGGCGCCGATCCCCTTCTGCCGGTGGCAGAGCCGCGCGATGGCGCGGCGGTCCAGCACCACGCCGGCCTCCTGGAGGTGGCGTCCGTCCAGCATCACGAAGTCGTTGCCGGCCCCGTGCATCTTGGCGAAGGGCAGGGTGCGGCCCATGTCAGTCCTCCTCGGGCTGGGGCGCGGGCGCGGCGAGGCTGTCGCCGGGCGCGGTGGTCAGGGAATCTTGCGGGGCGGCGGCCAGGCTGTCCGGGACGGCCGGCGTCGGGCGCGCGGGGGGCGCCTCGAGGCAGGGCGCCACGGTGTCGGGCAGCGCGGGCAGCAGCACGGTCAAGGGGCGGCCGGGCTCCACGTCCAGGGAGTCCAGCACCGCGAAGGGCTCCCAGGTCCAGGTGACCGTGTCCACGGCGGAGGAATCCGGCAGGGCGCTCAGCACGCTGTCGCCGTCCAGGTCCGCGAAGAGGATCAGCCGCGCGAGGCCGGGGCCGGCCCCGTCCCACACGGTGGTGTCCGCGGGCGCCACCGGGCGCGTGCCCTTGGCCTGGCGATGGCTGTGGACGGGCCGGAAGCCGCGGTCGTCCTCGCGCAGCTTCTCCGACCAGCCCAGCACGGCGTCGGGCCACGGCGCGGCGGGCGGCGGCGCCACCAGGCGGCCGGCGGTGGCGGGTCGGAAGAGGGCCAGCAGCCCCAGGTCCAGGGCGCCGCGCTCGTCGGTCAGGGACCAGGTGCCGGGCCAGAGCCGTTGGGGCTCCGTGTCGCCGGCGCGGCCGTCGCCGTTGTCGTCGTTGTAGACCTTGAGCTGCCAGGGACCGCCCGGGACGGCGAGCCAGTCCAAGGACACGGTCCCGCTGCTGTCCGCGGCGGCGGCGCGGCGCAGCACCGCGGGCGGGGGCGCGCCGGCGGTGTCGGCGGGCACGCTCAGCAGCTCCAGGGCGGCGCGGCCGGCCGGTTCCCCTTCCAGCGTCACCAGGGCCCGCACACGTCCCGTGGGCAGGGAGTCCAGGGTGGCCAGGACCAGGGTGCGGTGGCGGTCCGCGGTCACGCCGTGGTTGTCCTTGTAGGCCGACGGCAGCTCCACCACCACCACGGTGTCCGCGGGCAGGGGCTCGGCCAGCTCCACGATCAGGCGGCGGCGGCCCTGCCAGCGCGTCTTGGCCACCTCCACGTCGGGATAGAAGCGCAGCAGGCGCTCGGCGGGGACCAGGGCCACCTTCTCGGAGAAGAGGAACTCCAGCGACCGCACCTCGCCCAGGCCCACGGCCCCCGAATCCGGGACCGTGGCCAGGAGCTGGGGCGGCGTCTCGTCCTCGGGGCCGCCCAGGGGCGGCTCCACCTGGGCGCAGGAGGGCAGCAGGACACAGGCGGCCAGCAGGGCGAGCAGCGACAGGACGAGGGCCGCGGCCCCCGTCCTGCGCCTGGAGTCGTCCCGCCGCGCCGTCATCAGGCCAGCAGCAGGGCGATGACCGCCCGCTGGGCGTGCTGACGGTTCTCGGCCTCGTCGAAGACCACCGAGTGGGGGCCGTCCATGACCTCGTCCGTGATCTCCTCGCCGCGGTGGGCGGGCAGGCAGTGCATGACGATGTGCTTCTCGTGGGCGCCCTTGAGCAGCTCCGTGGTGATCTGGTACGGCGCGAAGTCCTGGCGGCGCCGCACCGCCTCCTCCTCCTGGCCCATGCTGTAGAAGGCGTCGCTGTAGATCACGTGCGCGCCCTCCACGGCGGCCTCGGGATCGTTCATCACGCAGAAGGAGGCGCCGTCCTTCTCCGCCGCGTCCATGATGGCCTCGTCCGGCTCGTAGCCCTCGGGGCAGGCCAGGATGAAGTTGAAGCCGAAGCGGCGCGAGGCGTTGATCCAGCTGTTGGCCAGGTTGTTGCCGTCGCCCACCATGACCACCGTC
>DAOTGJ010000037.1:0-34834 GCA_035447065.1 Candidatus Krumholzibacteriia bacterium | reverse complement strand
TCCCCAAGACCCCGAACCGCCCGACACGACCGGAGGACCGCCATGACCCGCCCATCCGCCCTCATCGCCCTCGCGGCCCTGCTCGCCGCCGCGTCTGCCCTTGCCGTGACCTACCCCGTCGTGGACACGGGCCAGACCCTCTGCTACGGCGAGAGCTTCAGCATCGGCGCGCCCGCGGCGGGCCAGCGCTTCTACGGCCAGGACGCCCAGCACGCCGGCAACCAGCCGTCGTACCAGGACAACGGCGACGGCACCGTGACGGACCTGGTCACCGGCCTCATGTGGCAGCAGGACCCGGGCGCCAAGATGACGCTGGCGGAGGCGGAGGCCGCCGTCACGTCGTTCAGCCTGGGCGGCCACACGGACTGGCGCCTGCCCACCATCAAGGAGCTCTACTCGCTCATCCTCTTCACCGGCACCGACCCCAGCGGGCTGGTGGGCGACGACACCTCCGGCCTCACGCCGTTCATCGACCCCGTCTTCGCGTTCGAGTACGGCGACCCCGCCCAGGGCGAGCGCATCATCGACTCCCAGTTCCTCACCAGCACCCTCTACGTGAGCGAGACCATGGCCGGCGACGCCACCGTGTTCGGCGTGAACTTCGCCGACGGGCGCATCAAGGGCTACCCGGTGATCGATCCGCCCACGCAGACCGGCAAGGACTTCTTCGTGCTCTTCGTGCGCGGCGGGCAGGACTACGGCGTGAACGACTTCCAGGCGAACGGCGACGGCACCGTGACCGACCACGCCACCGGCCTCCAGTGGCAGCAGGCCGACAGCGGCGTCGCCATGAGCTGGGAAGCGGCCCTGGCCTACGCCGACACGCTCTCCGCGGGCGGCCACACGGACTGGCGCCTGCCCGACGTGAAGGAGCTGCAGACCCTGGTGGACTACACGCGGTCGCCGGCCACCCACGGCACGCCGGCCATCGATCCCGTGTTCGGCACCAGCGTCATCACGGTGGAGGACGGCTCCTCGGACTTCCCGTTCCACTGGTCGTCCACCAGCCATGCCAACTACCTGGGCGACAGCTCGGGCGCGTACGTGGCCTTCGGCACGGGCTACGGTTGGATGGAGACGCCGCCGGGCTCGGGGCAGTACAGTTTCTGGGACGTGCACGGCGCGGGCTGCCAGCGCAGCGATCCCAAGACGGGCGACCCGGCCGACTACCCCTACGGCCACGGTCCCCAGGGCGACGTGATCCGCATCTTCAACCACGTGCGCTGCGTGCGCGATGCGACCACGGACGTGGGGGTGGAGGACGACGGCGACGAGACGCCGGCGGCGCCGGGCCGCGCGCTGCGCGCGTCGCCCAACCCGTTCAACCCGTCCACCCGGCTGGACTTCACGCTGTCCGAACCCGGCCGCGTGACCGTGACCATCTACGACGCCCAGGGCCGCCGCACGGCGACCCTGCTGGACCAGACCCTCGCCGCCGGCGACCACGCGGTGACCTGGACCGGCCGCGACGCCACCGGCCGCACCGTGCCCGCCGGCCTCTACCTGGCCCGCGTGCGCGACGCCGCCGCCGACCGCGTGCTCAAGCTGACCTTGGCCAAATGAACGCCGCTGAACGAGTGATCATCGCCCTGGAGCGCCCATGCCGCAGAGGACGGACGACATGCTGATGACGGCCTACGTCCAGGGCGACGAGCGCGCGCTGCGCGTGCTGGTGGAGCGGTGGGAGCGGCCCGTGTTCGCCTTCCTGGTGCGCATGCTCGGCTCGCACGAGGAGGCGCAGGACATCTGCCAGGACACCTTCCTCAAGCTTGTGGAGACGGCGCCGCGCTACCGCGCCGAGGGGAAGTTCCGCAGCTGGCTCTTCCGCATCGCCGGCAACGGGGCGCGCAACCGGCTGCGGCGGCGCAAGGTGCTGCGCTGGTTGACGCTGGACAGCGGGCACGCGGAGCATCCCCACCCCGCCGCCGATGCTTTGACCGACCTGGCCCGCCGCGAAGACGCCGCCCGCGTGCGCGCCGCCCTGTCCCGACTGCCGGACCGCCAGCGCCAGGCGCTGGTGCTGCGGCTGGACCACGACCTGTCGTATCAGGAGATCGCCGACGCCATGGGCGCCTCGTTCTCCTCGGTGCAGATGCTCCTGCACCGCGCGGTGACCGCGCTGCGTCGGGACGTGGGCGCTGAAGGAGGAACGTCGTGAACGATCGCCGCTCCATCGATCAGCTGGACGCCGAGCTGGAGGCCGCCCGCGCCCTGCTCGCCGCCGACCCCGTGCCGGAACCCGCCCGGTCGGCCTGGCCCGCGGTGGACGCCGCCCTGCGGCGGCGCGAACCGCGGGCGGGCTGGGGTTTCCGCCTGGCGCTGACGGCGGCCTGCTTGGCCGGCGTGGCCCTGGGGATCGCCGTGGCGCCGCGCGGCGCCGCGCAGGAGACCGCCGACCGCGGCGCCGTGCCCACCTCGTTGTGGGGCGTGGACTCCGGGAGCTCGCTGCTGGACACCTACACCACCGGAGGTGCGTCGTGATGCGCCGACTCGTGCCCGTCCTGCTCGCCCTGTCGCTGGGCCTGAACATCGGCCTGCTGGTGCGGAAGCCCGCGCCGAAGGCGCCGCCCCCGCCCGCCGAGCTCCCGGCGGCGCTGCCGGCCGGTGCGCCGGACCCGGCCCGTCTGGTGGACGATCATGTGCGCGGCATCACCCGCCATCTGGGGCTGGACCCGGCGCAGCAGGCGCAGGTGCGCGCGGTGCTGGAGCGCCATGCGCCCGCGCTGGCGGAGGCGCAGCGTCGGGCCGCCGTGACCCAGCGCCGGTTGTCGGACGTGTTCGCCGCGCCGGAGTTCAACGCCGGTGCGTTCCTCGCCGCCGGCGCCGCCGCCGCCGCGGCCCGCGCCGAGGTGGACTCGCTGTCGTCGATGATGCTGGTAGAGGAGGCGTCGGCCCTGACGCCGGAACAGCGCCGCCGGTTCGCCGCGGTGGCGCCGCGGATCCATCGCATGCCGGAACCGGAGGGGCCGCGGGGGGCGAGGCCGCCGCGCTGAGCAGCGATGGCGGTCCGGGGACGCCGTGGGTACACGTGTACCGCATCGCAACCCCAACGGAAAGACCGCCATGCGCCCCATCGTCCATGCCGTGGAACAGGAATACCGCCGCTACAAGTCCATGACCGAACGCGCTGCCGCCCAGCTCGACGACGCCCAGCTCCACACGCCCGCCGCCGGCGACGGCAACACCGTGGCCGTGCTCATGGGCCACCTGGGCGGCAACCTCGCGTCGCGCTTCACCGACTTCCTGACCACCGACGGCGAGAAGCCCTGGCGGCAGCGCGAGGAGGAGTTCGCCCGGACCGGTGCGCCCCGCGCGGAGGTCCTGGCCGTCTGGGAGCGCGGCTGGACCGTGCTGCTGGACACCCTCGCCGACTTGAACGACGCCGACCTGGCCCGCACCATCACCATCCGCGGCGTGGAGCTCTCGGTGATCGAGGCGCTGCAGCGGTCGCTGGCCCATGTGGCGTACCACGTGGGCCAGGCGGTCATGCTGGCGCGTGGCCTGAGAGGCGAGGCCTGGGAGTTCCTGACCATCCCGCCTGGCGGCTCCGACGCCTACAATGCCGCGCCCACCATGGAGAAGCCGGCGGATCATGCGGGACGGTTGGAGAAGGGCCGCGGCCGCTGACCACCGCCCTTCTCCTGCGGCCCCTCAGCCCTTCAGATCCGCGATGGCCGCTCCGAAGTTGATGTGCAGCGGCACGCGGTCGATCACCAGCGCCGGCACGCTGGCCACGCCCGCCGCTTCCGCCTCGGCGATGCGCTCCGCGCGTTCGCCCAGATGCACCACCTCCAGCTCGAAGCGCTCACGGTCCAGGGCGTCCAGCAGCTTGGTCTCGGCCTCCACGCAGACGGGGCAGCCGGCGTGGTAGAACACGGCGTGGCTCTTGTGCATGGCGATTCCTCTCGTTCCAGGTTGCGGTCTCGGTCGGCCATCGGATGAAGGCCCCTCGCTCCGCACCAGGATCGAAACGCCCCTAGGTAGCGACAACCGGGCACAATTTGGTGCCCTCCCCACGAAATGGTGTAGATTGCTGCGAATGAAGGAGAAGAAAATTCCATCGGAAGCCCGCGGCGGCCTGTACCGCCGGCTCGAGGACGTGATCGGCTGCAAGTGGTCGGTCTCCGTGCTCATGGCCGTGCGGTCCGGCGTGGTGCGGCCGGGAGCGCTGGAGCGTCACATCGAAGGCATCTCCACCAAGGTGCTCTCCGAGCGGCTGCGCAAGCTCACGGCCTACGGCCTGCTGGAGCGGACCCGCTTCCCGGAGGTCCCGCCCCGCACCGAGTATTCCCTGACCACGGCGGGATCCGAGCTGGTGGAGATCATCGCCCGCATCCATGAGCTGGACGCCAGGCTGAGTTGAGCGCTCCGACGGGGGCGAAGGGACGACCATGACCATCCTCTGCCTCGCCACCGGCCTGCTCTTCATGGGGATCGCACTGCCCCTGCTCCGCCGCCGCGTCAAACCCAACCACCTCTACGGCCTCCGCACCCCGGAAACCCTGGCCGACGAGGCCGTGTGGTACGAGGCCAACGCCCGCAGCGCCCGTGATCTGCTGGCGCTGGGCGCGCTGGTGACGGCGTGCGCCCTGCCGCTCTTCGTGGTGGAGGGGCCCTACCGGCAGGTGGTGCTGGTGGTGTGGGTGCTGGTGGTGACTCTGGGGACGCTGTTGTACGCGGTGCGGGGCCTGGCCATCGCCCGCCGGGTGCAGAAGGAGCTGGAAGGCTAGCTTACGTAGCGGTAGATCGCCCAGAAGTGGCACCCCGTCCCTTTTGCGGATCTTCTTGCGGGCGGTGCAGACGATGCTACGCCAGCGCAGCCCCGGTGCGCCGGCGAGTGCCCGTTTCGGCGCCGCCGGTGAGGAGGAGTTCCATCCCGCTGTCGATCTGGATGCTACCGACATCACCGCCGTCCAGAAGAAGTGTCGCCGCCGCGGCCTGCGCTGGCTTCACCGCCACGGCCTCGAGTGTATGGTCCGCTACTGCGCCCGGCCACTGCTGACCCAGGAACGACTCGGCCGCCTGAACGACGAGCTGCTCATGTACCGTCTGCGCAGGCCGACCCTTGACGGCCGCACCGAGCTGACCCTCACCCCACTGGAACTGACCGACCGGCTCGCACACCTGGTTACTCCGCCCAGGATCCACAAGCACCGCTACTGCGGCGCACTGGCACTCAACGCGAAGCTCCGCCGGGCGGTGACCACGTCGGCCGGCCCGGCATGAGCGATGCTGCAGGTGATCGAGCAGGCGTGCCAGAAGATGGGCCTGCCTGAAGTAGACGGCACCGACACGCGCCCGCTCACTGCAGACGAAGATGAACCGCGCAGCACCGCCGGCCGCCTCGCTGCCCGTTGCTGGGCCTTGGTCCTGGCGAGGATCTACGAGTGCCTGACGCTCTTATGCCCGCGAAGCCCCGTCCCCTCCCCGGGACGAGGCAGAGTGATTTCCAACATTGCGACCTCCGGGGAACCGACGCCGGCGTCGGCCGTATGGATCCGACCACCGCGTTGCCATCGCGTACCTCTCATCCTATGCGTTTCGCTCCGAACGACGCTCCCACCCTCGACCGAGGGACGCGAGCCTCACCGAACCAGCGTCAGACTTCCCGTCCGGACCTGACCGCCGACATCGAGTCGCGCAAGGTACGCGCCGCTGGCCATTTCGACTCCACCATCGTCCTTTCCGTCCCAGATTACTTCGTGTGCGCCGCTCCCGAACTTGACGGACCCGAGCAGAGTCCGTAGGCGCCGACCGGCGACGTCGTAGATCGCGAGCGACACGACCTGCTCGGAATCGAGTTCGAAGGAGAGCGTCGTACGTGGGTTGAACGGATTGGGGTGAACGGCCACGCGTCCACCGCGCGTGGCGTCGGGAACAGGGTTCACGGCGGTGTTCGTCAGGAGGTCGTTCCGGAACAAGGACACACCTGCGGCTCCGGACGCGCAAGTCGCGACGCCGTTGGTCACGTGCACGTCACGGAGATAGAAGCCACCACTCAAGGATCCCACTTCCGCCGGCGCCGAAGCATCGGCGACGTCGAACAACCGGAGGCCGTACGACGAGCTGGCCACGTAGGCGAAGTCGCTCTCGATGTCGATGGCGCGTGCTGCGTAGACCAGATACTCGTTGCTCACCTGGGTGATCGCCGCGGGGGTGCCCACGTCCAGGACGAGGTCTCGACTCGCCGTCGTGACGGAGTGGAGCAGGTTTCCGTCGAGTGACAGGTCACGGAACCCTGCCGTGCTGGGATACCCGCCGACATCGGTCGGAGTCAGGGGATCGGTCAAGTCGAGTGCGCGAATCCCGACCTCGGACACCGCCGCCAAGAGCGTGCCGTCGGCCAGTTCGATACACTGGAGGTCTCCGCCGACATCCACGGTGGCGACCCACACGGGAGCCGCTGGAACCGTGAGATCGAAGACCAAGAGCCCGGCGGGGCCGGCGGGCGCATAGCCTGCATCACCCGACACCACGAAATCTCCAAGGTTGGCCGTCATGGCCAGCTCGGCAGTCGTGCTCACCGCCGACGGATCCGTGACGTCGACGACGTGGAGACCCCCGTCGAAAGGCAGATAGGCCAGCGTACCTTCTATCGTCACCGCGTTCGGAGTTGCGCTCGTGTGGAGTGAGTCGAGCACAGATACCGACTGCGGGTCCGTCACGTCCAACACGACCAGACCCGGGAGCGAGTTCGCGGCGTACACCACGTCGGCGGCCCTCGTGGCGGCGACCGTCTCGCCCCAACCGAGCGTCGACTCGGAAGCGACCATCGGATCGACGAATCCGTCGGCCGCGAAAGCACGAAGTCGCTTCGCGTAGTCCAAGACGAAGATGCGATCGGCAGACGGGACCTCGAGATCGACGGCACTCGTGTGCGCGGGGATCTCACCATGTGCGACGAGCGCATTCCATTCGTTGCGCTCATAGAGAACGCAATCGCCATAGCGCTCCTGAACCACCAGGAGCGAGTCTGACGCATCGCACCGCATGTCCAGGAATCCGCCCCCCATGTAGTAAGAAGCGGCTCCACCGAGAGTTCCCGCGACCTCGTACAAGAACGAGAAGCGATTCCCGAATCCGTCGTCCGCGCTCCCGACTACGATGAGCGTGTTGCCGAACCAGGTCATGTCGAACACGGCCGTCTCGAACCCAGGCCCAATGACGTAGGGCGCCCATGAAGCCATATACGCAATCTGTGTGGGGTCGAGAACGTCGTAGGAGCGAACGACCGCCCCATTCTGAGCATAGAGAACCCCTTCGACGACCAGCAGCTGCGACGCGGCCGATGTCGAGATCGCATCCAAGACCTGCATGGTACCGAGATCGACGGAGTACAGACTGTCCGCGCTCACGTAGGCCGTCGTCCCGTCGGAAACCACGCTGCGGATGCGGACGCCTCGACCCTGCAGGACCTCTCCGACGACCGTGGGTGCCGCCGGATTCGCGACGTCGATCACGCGCAGTCCGAACTGGCTCGCCGCGACCAGGAGACGCGATCCGTCCAGGGCGAGATCCAAAACGTCGCCACAGTCAATGGACGCCAGCGTAGCCGGTGAATCGAGCACATGGACGTCGAGGATCTCGACGATACCCCCAGTGGCGACGACGGCGATCTGGTCGTTCGCCTCGACGCGATCCGGTGGACCGCCCGACCAACCGCCCAGGTACGACACACCTTGCGCCGACGCCGACGTCGCGGCCAGGAGGACGAGCAGGACGAGCAGGAGACGAGCACAGGAAGTCCGTGGCATGAGAAGCTCCTCGATCGAAGACACACGAAATCGACCGAAGCCGGGAATCGACTCCGTGTCTTCCAAAGCGTCGTTCCGACGCCGATCCGGAACGCGCCGATCGACACCGGGCGCATCCGCCCCACCACCTCCGTCGAATCCACCACGAGCGCCATGCCTCATCCCACCCACACCCTCGTCAGGTTCAATCGCGACCTCCGCGTCGAGGACCATCGCCCGCTCGTCGAGGCCGCGGAGGGGGGCGTGCCTTCCGGTCTACGTCTTCGAACCGACCGATAGGGCAAAGGATCCAGCCCCCGTCCCGCCAACGCATCCCGCGCCGCCCCATTATCCCAGTGAGTCGTAGACCTCCTGGTCCTGGGCGCGGCGACCACCCTGCTGGCCATCCCCATGTTGCTGTCCACGCCGGAGTACCAGCAGGTGTTCATGGTCATGTGGACGGGGATGCTGCTGGTGGGAGTGGTGGTCAATGCGGTGCGGGGGTTCAGGATTGCGGGGCACGTGGCGGAGGAATTGGGGGTGGAGGAGTTGGAGGCCGGGCGTTAGGTGATGGATACCGAAGCCCGACGAACGGCCCCGGGGTCAGTATGAGCTAGATGGAAATCACGCTCAGCCGGCCCAAACCCTGGTATAGCAGCGTGCTCCCGCTTCCCGCCAACAGTGTTCCTGTAGCGCCCCCCCATTCCGCTTCAAGAGAGTCGCATATGCTTGGCACTCTCGGCTTGGTTCTACGCGGAATGGAGATGGAATGTCACGGATCGTCGCTTGGGTGAATCTGATCATCGGGGGTTCGGCAGCCGCCCTGGTTCTTCTTGGGGTTGCCATCTGTGGAACTGCGGGGGCCCAGGTCTACTGGGAGGGACTTGGTGGCGATCAGTGGAACACCAACTCCAGCAGGTACGCCGTGGATCCGGAGCGCCCTTTCGACATCCAATGGTCCGCGACGTCGGTGGACGGACTGTTCGACAGGCCGTCCGGACTCGTCCTGATCGATGCCGCACCTTCGGAATCCTATGTCTTCGGCAGCACGGGGTGGCCGCAGAACCGCGTCTACCGTTTCGATCGCACGGACGGAACCCATCCCGCGTGGACAGCGCAGAACGGACTGAACGATTCAGGCACGGGTGTGCGCGTGACTCCCTCAACGGACGGATCGAAGATCTATCACATCGATGATGGTCATATCCTGAGGGCCTACGCGACCCAAACGGATCCGGCGGGGACCCCACTCTGGACCGCGGATGGGAACGCCACGACGCCAGGGATCCGGGATTATGTCAAGGTGGGGCCGGACGGGCGCCTCTACGGCCAGGGAGGAGGGACCGCCGCCCTGGATCCGGACACCGGATCCCGCGTCTGGTGGACGGTGGACAACCCGACCGACGCCTACTATCCCGGAGCCTTCTGGTTCACGGGCGCAGCACTGAACTATGTGATCTCGGGACGCTCCGGTGTGGTGGCGGCCTACAACATCTTCTCGCCGCCCCCGGCCTCCCCGGTTTGGACGTACACGGACACCGAGTCTGGATGGAACGCCCCCACCATCGATCCTCTGACTGGCGCGATCTTCATCTTCCGCAGCACGCGTGTCATCAGGCTCAGCCCGCAAGGCCAGCTCGTGTGGGAATCGGATCCCATAGGCCCCGGGGAGTTCGGGCGTGTTCTTGGAGCCCTCTCCAGGGACGGATCGACGTACTACTATCAGACCGGCACCACGGGGAACACCGGCCGCTTGTACGCATTCGACACGGCCGATGGATCCATCCGCTGGACCTACGAGACGCAGGCCTACACCCGCGACGGCGTGGGCAGCCCGGTGGTCACGGCCAACAACCTGATCTTCGTTCCGAACGCGGCAAGGGACCCGGGAGACAACCGGGTCTTCTGTATCGAGGACACCGGTGCCGGAGGGCCGCAGCTGCTTGGAGTCTTCGACCTGTACGATGGGGACACCACGGGCGGACCATCCATCGCGGTGGGTCCGGAGGGGTACGTCTACCTGGACGGACGGCTGTCGACGGGTGATGGGGCGCTCCTCGCTTTCGGAACGCGTGAGCTCTCCATCGACCTGGCGGTATCCCATATCGAACGAACGCCTCGCGACACCTACCGCTACAAGGTGCACTACACAGATCATGACGGCACGGGAGTCCCGTTCCTGGAGCCTGGGTCGGAGAACGACAAGCGTTGGCCGGACTCCGGTGAGACCGTGACGTTGGTCGGTCATATCATCAACAACGGGCATGGAGAGGTGGGCTCCTTCGACTGCCGTTGGAGCGTGAACGGCGCGCCGGCAGGGACCGTGCGGGTGAACTCGATCCCGCTCGGCGGCGAAGCGACGGTTGAGCTGGACTATGTCTGGCCAGGTGGTTTCGACAACGACCACACCGACGTCCAGGTGAGTCTGGAGGTAGACGTGCTTGACGAGATCCCGGAGACGGTGGAGTTCAACAACACCGCCACGGACTTCCTTGAGGGGCTTGCTCTGGACATCTCGGTCGACCAGGCTACGTACGATGCCTTCGCGACGATGGAGAACCTCACAGGCTCCTACGGATTCGTGGATTGGCTCCGGGCTCAGATCCAGGAGATGAATGCCGTCTTCGCCCGCTCCGTGTACGACGGAGCGCCTTCCGGATGCCTGGAGCGCGTTCGCGTGGACAGGCTGATCGTGGGCGCGCAGCCGGGAAGCGACGCCACCGAAGACGGGCGCTGGCATCTCTCCGGCGGGACATCCTATGCGATGCAGTTCGCCGACCGCATCGATGAGGGGCTGCTCCATGAGCTCATGCACCAGCTCGGACTCATCGATCTCTACAACATGAACACCTCGCTCGAGCACAACGACGTCACGACGCCGGACGGCTTCTCCGTGGGGACCACGTTCGATTGGGGTCGTCCCGGTCTGATGGGAGGCGGCAGCATCGAGCCGCATGACGACGGTGAGATCCACCTCTCCCGCTGGTCGGTGTTGGCCCTGAACTCGAACTGCGGCTATAGGAGGGGGTACTATGGCGAATTCCTCTATGATATCCCGGCATCGGTCCAGCTCAGAGTGCTGGACTCCTCAGGAGCCCCGGCCGTCGGGGCGGAGGTCAGGGTCTTCCAACGCCAGTTCGACACCATCGCAAACGTTCCGGTGAGTCAGGGGACGACGGATGGGTCGGGCCTCGTCACGCTCCCGATCAGGACGGTGGCCGAGAATACGACGACGGCCACAGGTCATACGTTGGCGGCCAATCCCTTCGGAACCGTGAACGTGATCGGTGTGAACTCCACGGTCCTGATCGAGGTCTCCGCCGCGTCCGGGGATTATGACCACTCCTGGCTGCTGCTGCCGGAGTTGAATCTGGCATACTGGGACGGTCATACCTCCAGCTGGATCCGCACGATCCAGACATCGCTGGCCTCCAACGGGACTCCCCGCGTCACCGACTTCGCCGCCCGGGTGTCTCAGGGGACGACGGCGGACCTGATCTGGTCTCCGGTGCCGGGCGCCGACAGCTATACGGTCTACCGGGCCAGCCGCTACCTGGATCGTCCGGAAGACCCCGCCCATGACTTCGAGAACTGGGTCTACAGGCCCATCGCTACGACGGTCGCGACGGAGCATGCGGACTACGATCTCGATGAATCCAGCCGCTATGCCGTGGCGGCCAACGGTGGTGGGGGATCGGGATCCCTCTCAAACCGCGCCTTCGCTCCCCGGATCCTGCACCCCAAGGCCGTGACGGTCCATCCCGACGGGATCCGCACGGTGCTGGATCCCCAGAACGGATACGCACTCCTGCGGCAGGACGGTCGGGACTCGTTCCTGGAGAACTTCGGAAGCGTCCACTTTCATCTGGAACTCTCCGAGTTCATGGACACGGCGGAGGGCGGCGACAAGCTGGTCTTCTCCCACCCCGGCGATTACTACACGACACAGCAATCGGTTCGGATCACGGATCGGGACGGCAACCTGCTGCAGGAGATCGGAGAAACGGGGAGCGCGCCGGGCTTCTTCCAGGACATCCGCGGTGTCGCGGTGGACGGGCAGGATCGGATCTATGTGGCGGACAGCGGGAACGCCCGGGTCCAGGTCTTTGCACCTGATGGATCGTACTTGGCTGAGTTCGGGGTGCCCGGTGGTGAGGCCGGCCAGTTCGGCGATCTGCGCGGCATCGCGGTCCGCGAGATCACGGGCAATCCGACGACCGTCTACGTCTGCGACAAGACCAACCAGCGGGTCGCGCTGCTGGGGTTCGACGGAACAACGCTGACATGGAACGGTGTCCTGAACGGCGTGGGCGAACCCTTCGATGTGGAGCTGGATGAACTCGGCAACCTCTACGTTTCCGACACGCTGGCAGACTCCGTACATGTCTTCGACGACGCTCTGGCCTATCGATACTCGTTGAGCGATGAGATGGGGCTTTCGGACCCGGCGGGCCTGGCGATGGACGGCCCGGACAGGATCGTCGTCTGCGATCCCGGCAACAAGCGTGTGGTGAGCCTGAGGATCGACGGCACCACGGGTGTGGACCCGTCCGAGAACACCGGGGGCACCCTCATCTCCTTCATGCCCGTCCATCCGAATCCCACGGCAGCGAGCACGAGCTTCCGCTTCGAGATTTCCCGGCCCGGAGTTGCGGTGCTGGACGTCTACGATCTCGCGGGCAGGCGAGTGCGGCGCCTCATGAGCGATTCGAACATAAAAGCGGGCATCACTACCGTTCTCTGGGACGGGAGTGACGGTCAAGGCCGGGACGTGGCCTCCGGTGTCTACTTCGCGAGGCTGCGAGTGGGTGCCGAACAGAGGACCAGGAAGGTGACCATGGTGCGCTAGACAGCCTTGCCAAGCCCTGGGCCGTACCGCAATCTACGTGGTCGGTCCAGGGCGAGCGGCATGCACGCGCCCTTCTGTCTCAAGGGCCCACGTACCGATACACCGCCCAGAAATGGCACCCCGTCCCCGCCATCACGAACAGATGCCAAACCGCATGGTGGTACGGCAGCCGCTTCCACATGTAGAACACGGTGCCCAACGAGTAGAACAGCCCCCCGCCCAGCAGCCACCACAACCCCGCCGCCGGCACGTTGGCCAGCATGGGCTTGATGGAGATCACGCTCAGCCATCCCATGCCCAGGTAGAGCAGCGTGCTCAGCAGCCGGAAGCGTCCGGTGAAGAACACCTTGAACACCGCCCCGGCCAGCGCCAGCCCCCACACCACCCCGAACATGGACCAGCCCCACGCGCCGCGCAGGCGCACCAGCAGGAACGGCGTATAGGTGCCGGCGATCAGCACGTAGATGAACGAGTGGTCCAGGATCTGGAACACGCGGCGGGCGCGGCGCGGGATCAGGGCGTGGTAGAGGCAGCTCGCGGTGTAGAGCAGCACCATGCTGGCGCCGAAGACGGTGAAGCTGACCACCATGCGGGCGTCGCCGACGTCGGCGGCGCGCAGGATGAGCAGGACCAGGCCGACCACGGCGAGGGCGGCGCCCACGCCGTGGGTGGTGCTGTGGGCGATCTCCTCGCCGCGGGAGTAGTGGGCGGTGCGGGTGGACATGGGCGGCCTCCGTGGATGTGGGCGACAACATCGCACGGAATGGGGGGATGGCCAGGAAGGATTTCTGGGGCCGCCGCCCGACGGTCCGGCACCTCCGTGAGGCCGGGACCGCCGGACGGCTGCCGGTCACAGGAATAGTCGCTTCACGCCATATTGGGAGTCATGAATCGGGCCAAACTAATCTTCGGGTTTGGTTCTGTGGAGCTTGGGGCGCTCAGGCTCCGGAGTTGGATACTCAATTCAAATGAGTCGCGATATGCAACGACGAGAGAGGGAGACGATGAATGAATCGAGTTCCTCTCTCGGAACTAGGTTGCGCTTTTCAAGTGAAGGCAGGGAAGTATCCACAATGTGCCGTGTCAGCAAGGCACGATGAAGCCAAGATGCTCAGAATTGCGATACAACAGCGAAAGTCGAAACACAAAGCGCGCGGGTGCTCTTGCACTGATCTATTCACTCCTGTCTCTAACATGTCACCAAGATGCGTGGGCAAGCACCCGTGACTGAAATTGAGTTCCTCTGGAGGCGCAAATTATCGCTTATAACGGTTGGAAAGCAACGGCTTGTCGAGAGCAAGGCCAGAAAGCACTAACTTACTTCCTATGTGTCTCTGCAGAGGCTATAGACTCCCGGTGGCCGAGAAGACGGAATCGAATCCTGATTCCTTGTCTTCTTTCTGCTGAGGTAGTTACTGGCACCACCAGTCCGAGCCGAATGAATTTCGGTCTCTTTCGGCGTTAGCGGTTGGTGGTCAGTGGCTCCTAGGTTGAGTTGCTTTAAGAGCCTCCATGATAGCCGAGTAGGTGTTCAGAAGGGACAAGTAGCAATGAATCACCGGATGACAATTATCCTGGCAGTCGTCTTCGGCACATTGGTCATGAGCCGTGTTGTGTTGGCGAGTTCGTACACGTTCGACTTCCGGTATCCAGATGGTGTCGGGTCGCCATACCAGGATGCTATACCTCTCTCCCGCGCCCTCACGTGTGGCGGACCGGTCAAAGATGCAAACGGATTCCCGGTTGGTTTCTCTCTTGTAAATGCGGGAGACTCCGACGGTGACGACCGATTGGAAAACGCCGTGCTCGACGAAAGCGGTCTCCGATTCGTTCTTGCCCCAGGCGATGGAGACGTCGAGACGCTTGTTGGCGTACCGTTTCCCACAACTGGGAGCAACCCGATAAAGATCATCGTTCGCTATGCGTCTTTTGATAGAGATGTCTTGAACGCCCCATACGACCAGTCTGGAATTGGTTGGGGAAAGTTTAACGCAACCGACGGGGGAACCGCAACAATCCACGCCCTAGGCTACTTCCGCAGTAGAGATAGAACGCAGACCAGATATAATGGTAACGATGCTACGGTTATTGAACACAATTGGCCCGAAGGTTCAAGCAACCGCGAGTTATTGGAGATACAAGCTTCCGCTGAGCCGGCTGCGGGTGGTGAATTTCATGCAGCGTATATGTTTGGAAGTAATGGAATAGCAGGGGCTTCGTTTCAGGACAACATCTCAGATATATCGGGCGATCCTCAACTTGGACAGCCTGATGCCTACGCGTTCTTTTGGGTGAGGCGGACATCGTCCACATCGGTCGAGTTGACTGTCGAGTCGATCTCTTTCCTGGGTGACCATCTACCAACGTCCAACGCGCAGCGAGCGATATCATCTTCTCTGGTATCTAGTTGCAAAACTGATTATGCCGCTGAACTAACTGATCTGAATGCCGGCCCGCCGGAGTATGACGGTTCCTGGGGCGCACCGTTCGTTCAGCAAGACAACCATGTTTCTGCTTCGTTCTCTTGTTTCGTTCCCTCAGGATCTATGGCAACAAGCGGAGATATCGAGGTCGTATCTCCACCTGATTCCGTCACGTTCGACGCCTACGAGAGCAATACCGCCATTCGAGTATTCGAAGAGCAAACCAACGTCGTCCTGACCGAAGACGTCACCGCAGACTTCGCTGTGCCCGGTCTCTACGATGACTCCACTGACTTTCCGACAGACGGAGTTGTGCTAGCCGCCGGGACACCTGTCTTATCCCACTTCTTCCACTTTGACACCGTAGGCAGCGATCCTCAGACCCTCACGTGCTCGGTGACATTTGACTCTGATATTGTCGGAGTATGCATAGAGGAAGAGGCGCTCGATGCGACTGATGGTCTCCTTGGGGCCAGTAGTACCGTCTACCCGACAGGGAGGCCGCGGCGAGCGTGGGAGATCGATGGTGAGATAGGAGAGATCGAGATCTCGCCCGATCGCCGCACCCTATCACTCACCGGGTTCGTCGATCAGTGGAATGACCAGATCAGAGTTCTGACTGCTGGGAACGCGATTGACCCGCTGTCGATGCCCTACGTGAACTCGACATCCTACATGGAAGGCGTCGACGAGGTGACACTGGACAACTGCTCGTCCGCCTGGTACCGGTTCACGTTCGACCTGCCCGTCGGATACGAAGGCCCATCTCTCTGTGGCACTGCGAACGTCGATGATGTCGGGATTCTCTACCTGAACGGCAACCGCATCACGCCGCTTCTCCTGCCGACAGACACTTTCGGGACAGACCGTGACGAAGGTGGATCGGCGCTCCTTTCGGCTCCAACTCCTGACTTATTTGGCACTTCAGAGGCCGAGTACTTCCAGTCGGGAGAGAACGAGCTCGTCTTCGGTGTCTTTGGCGACGCCGCCTCAGACCCCACTGGCCTCGAGTTCATGGCAACGGTGGCGTACGACACAACCGCAGTGACTGGGGTCAATGAGGCCACTGGCCCGACGCGGGTCTTCCTCGGCCCCATGCATCCGAACCCGATGCAGTCGACGTTCTGGTTCTCGGTGAACCTGCCGCGGGCGGGTGAGGTATCGCTCAAGGTCTACGATGTGGCCGGTCGCTTGGTGGACACGGCCTACGACGGCACCCTGGCTGCTGGGCCGCATGAGCTTAGCTGGAGCAAAAAGAAGCGAGATCTCAGTGCCGGGGTCTACTTCCTGCGCCTGGACGCCCTGGGGCGTTCTGAGACCAGGAGATTCCTGTTGCTGAAGTAGTTCTGCGCGTCATCGAGCAGACAATTATGAGAGCAGGGGGGGGCCAATCGGCTCCCCTTCCTCACTATTTTATTGCCTCCGTTCCGGAATCCTTGTCTGCAACGTCGATGAGATCGGATTACTCACACTGTTTGAACCTGAATGATGTATCCTTTGTTTGTGATCTGAGGTGATATTTGAACTCGAGGACCCAAGGCCCAGCCCATGCCCCCCACCCCCAACCACGCCCTCATCCCCCTCCTCTACCAGGAGCTCCGCGCCCTCGCCTACCGCAAGCTCCAGGGCGACCGCATCCTCACCTCGCTGCAGCCCACGGAGCTGGTCCACGAGGCCTTCCTGCGCCTGGAGCGCGCCAACATCACCAGCATGCAGGACCGCACCGACGTGCTGGCGCTGGCCGCCGTGATGATGCGCCGGCTGCTGGTGGACCACGCGCGGCGGCGCAGCTCCCAGAAGCGCGGGGGCGGCTGGGCGCGGGTGGAGCTGCACGACCACCTGGAGGTCCGCGAGGAGGCGCGCATGGATCTGCTGGCCCTGGACCAGGCGCTGACCCGCCTGGAGGAGCTGGACCCGCGCGCGGCGGAGGTGGTGCAGCTCAAGTTCTTCGGGGGGCTGCAGGAGTCGGAGATCGCGGCGCACCTTGGGGTGTCGGAGCGCTGGGTGCGCAAGCTGTGGGCCCACGCGCGGGCGTGGCTGCACGGGGAGCTGGCGGAGTGATCCGGTCCGCGGCGCGCTTTGCGCTTGGGTCGATGGAGGGGTCCGTTCAGCCGACGAGGACCGCATGACCCGCACGCCTCATGACGACGACCGCGCCCGTTTCGAGCGCGACCGCAACGCCTTCTTCCGGGCCCTGGACGGCCTGGACCACACCCCCGTGCCCGGCGATTCCGACCTGGCCCGCCTCCTGGCCCTCAACGGCCGCGACGGTCTGCTGGACGCCCCGCGCGGCGCCGCCGACCTGCTGGAGCTGGGCGCCGACGAGCCCACCACCCTGGACCGCTACGAGCTGGGCGAGCTGCTGGGGCGCGGCGGCATGGGCATCGTGCACCGCGCCACCGACCGGCGGACCGGCGCCGCCGTGGCCGTCAAGTTCCTGCGGCCCAGCCTGGTCAACGACGGCTTCCGCCGCCGCTTCGCCCGCGAGGTGGCCACCCTGGAGCGGCTGGACGACCCCGGGTTCGGCCGCCTGCTGGACTCCGGCACCTTCGCCTCGCCCCTGGGCGACGTGCCGTACCTGGTCACGGAGCTCATCGAGGGCGGCACGCTCATGGAGTGGGCGCAGGACGCCGACGCCGGCGCGCGCCTGGACCTGCTCATCGCCCTCTGCCGCACCCTGGCCGCGGCCCACCGTCAGGGCGTGGTGCACCGCGACCTCAAGCCGGGCAACATCCTCATCGACACGCAGGGGCGGCCGCGCATCCTGGACTTCGGTCTGGCCGGGCTGCTGGACACGCCGGACGGCGGCGGCCTGGACGACGAGTCCATCGTCATGCTGGGCACCATCCGCTACATGAGTCCGGAGCAGCTCCACGCCGGCTCCGGCGCCGTGGACGCGCGGGCCGACGTGTTCGCCCTGGGCATCCTGGGGTACGAGCTGCTGACCGGCGCGCACCCCTTCGGGCGGGCGGAGGATCCGGCGCCGCGCATCCTGGCCTCCATCCTCATGGACGAGCCGCCGGCCACGGATCTCAGCACCGACCTGGACCAGGTGCTGCGGCGCGCCATGGCCAAGCAGCCGGGCGAGCGGTACGCCGACGCGGCGGCGTTGGGGGAGGATCTGGAGCGGTGCCGTGGGGGCGGGCGGACGGAGGCGTGGACGCGGCGTCGGGTGCGCACGGGGTGGAAGGCGGCGAAGGCCGTGGGGCTCGTCGCGGTGCTGGCGGCGCTGGTCTTCGGGATCGCCAAGCTCCTGGCGCCGGACCCCTATCTGACCGAGCAGGAGGTGGTGGCCGAGATCTACGGCCACCTGGAGAAGATGGAGGACTCCATCCACCGGGGGGTGCGCAGCGAGACGTCGTTGACGTCGGCCCTGGAGGAAGGCATGGAGGCCACGCGGCTGCTGAGCTACCTGGGCGACCGCCCCGCGTCGGTCTCGATCAACCGCTACATCTGCTACCGCATGGGGGAGGCCCACCTCTTCCTGGGCTGGCTGAAGGACGACTTCCAGCACTTTCGGGCCGCCTTCGAACGGTTCAGCTCGGGTGTCTACCGGTCCACGTACGGACAGAACGTGGCGGGCCTGGACACCACGCTCGCCATCGTGAAGAGGATCCGGGATCTGGCGCCGGGGGTCTGTTCGGGGTCGCGGGCCTTCGCTCTGTCGGAGATGGCGGAGTTCGGCGATACGCGGGACCGTCGCCTGCGCGCGCTCCTGTTCCGGGACGACGCCATGCGTCGTTGGTGCGAATACAAGGGGCATCCGCGGCGGCCCTACGAGGTGGAAAGGCCGGACCCGTTTCCCTTCCATGATCTGGGCCGAGCCGCCATCTACTTCGGGCGCGAGACCGACGACGTGGTGCTGGTCCTGCTGGGGATGTACGCCCTGGAGCATGTGGCGGCCGACGAACTCTGGACGGTCGAGAAGCGCCTGGGACATGCGGCCTATCAGGAGAGCTACGCCGTGGGGCTGGCGGCCCTGGCGGAACTCCTGGATGCGCCGCTGGGGCTGGATCGGATCCTCGCCCGCCTGGATCAAGCCCAGGCGATCCGCGGGGTGGAGTCCCCCCATGCACGATCCCAGACCCGCCTGATCCGCGCCGACATCCTCCTGAACTGGAACGACCGCTTCGGTCGCCGCGAAGACCTCCTGCAGGACGCCCGCGAGAACGCGGCTCTGGCCATGCAGTACCTCGCCGACCACGGAGGCGGCCGGCGCGAGGCGCAGGCGCGGGTGCTCTTGGCGCGGTTGGATCTGCGGCTGGCGAACGACGAGACGGCGGCCAGGGCCATCGCCGCGGAGCTGGAGCCGGTCCGGGGCACGCCCGATTTCGACGCCCTCCCCGTCCTCCACGCCCACTGGCTCCTGGCCCGCGCCGAGCTGGGCCACGCCTTCCCCTCCGTCCACCCCGACTGGCGCCAAGACCTGGCCACCCTGCAGACCGTGGTGAACGACGACACCAACCCGTCCATCCTCCGCCAGGCCCGCGCGCTGCTACGCCCCTGACCCCACCATCTCCTCCCAGGCCTCCTCGTACGCCCGCAGATCCTCCCCGGACCAGCACACCAGGCGCACCTCCTCGATCTCCGGCAGGTCCGGCAGCACGTCGGCCAGCACGCCCAGCACCACGCGGCAGGCGCGCTCCCGGGGGAAGCCGTAGATGCCGGTGCTGATGCTCGGAAACGCGATGCTGGCCAGGCCCTCCTCCGCGGCCAGCTCCAGGGCGGCGCGGTAGCAGGAGGCCAGCAGGTCGTCCTCCTCCTCGCCGCCGCCGCCGCCCCAGATGGGGCCCACGGCGTGGATGACCCGGCGGCAGGGCAGGCCGTAGGCGCGGGTGATCACGGCCTCGCCGGTGGGGCAGCCGCCGATGTCGGCGCAGGCCTGCTCCAGCTTGGGGCCGGCCGCGCGGTGGATGGCGCCGCACACGCCGCCGCCCGGGGTCAGATCCTCGTTGGCGGCGTTGACGATGACGTCCACGTCCTGGTCGACGATGTCGTCCTGGAGGAGGGTGACGCGGGTGTGCCAGGGGGTCATGGGTCGGGCCTTTCGTCGAGTCCTTGCCGCCCCCATTGTAGAGGATTCCCGGGCGCCGGGAACAGGCTGTGTTATCTTCCCCCGTCGACCCGAACCCTCAAGGAGCCCGCCACCCATGGCCATGATCGATCTGGATTCCCGCGACCGCCGCCAGCGCGTCATCCTGGCGGGCGTGGACCTGCCCCTGCGTTTCGGCGAGGAGGTGGGCGGCGACTGCGACCTGGACGAGCTCGCCCGGCTGGTGGACACCGCCGGCGGCGACGTGCTGGGCGAGGTGCGCCAGAAGCGCGATGCGCCGGCGCCGCGCACCCTCATGGGCAAGGGCAAGGTGGACGAGCTGGTGGCGGCGGTGAAGCACACCGAGGCCACGCTGGTGGTCTTCGACAACGAGCTCTCGCCCGCCCAGGGCCGCAATCTGGAGAAGGCGCTCAACGGCGCCGAGTCCAAGCACGCCAAGCCCGGCGACGCGGTGAAGCCCGCGGAGATGGGGCGCGTGTCGGTCATCGACCGCACGGAGCTGATCCTGGACATCTTCGCCGCCCACGCGCGCACGCGGCAGGCCAGCCTGCAGGTGGAGCTGGCGCAGCTGCGCTACATGCTGCCGCGGCTGACCAAGCTGTGGTCGCACCTGGAGCGGCAGGGCGGCGGCATCGGCACGCGGGGACCGGGCGAGACGCAGCTGGAGACGGACCGCCGCATCGTGGGCAAGCGCCTCTCGCGGCTGAAGCGCGACCTGGCCGAGGCGGCCGCCAACCGCGAGGTGCAGACCAAGAGCCGCTTCGACCAGTACGCCGCCGCCCTGGTGGGCTACACCAACGCCGGCAAGAGCACCCTGCTGCGGGGGCTGACCGACGCCGACGTGCTGGTGGAGGACAAGCTCTTCGCCACCCTGGACACCACCACCCGCCGCATCGACGTGGACGAGCGCCGCTCCATGCTCATCTCGGACACGGTGGGCTTCATCCGGCGCCTGCCGCACCACCTGGTGGAGAGCTTCCGCGCCACCCTGGCGGAGGTGCGCGAGGCCGACCTGCTGATCCACGTGGTGGACGCCTCCCATCCGGAGCCGGAGGACCAGATCGCCGCCGTGGAGACCGTGCTCGCGGACCTGGTGCCGGAGGAGCGCGACCAGCTCATGGTCTTCAACAAGATGGACGCCCTGGAGCCCGAGCAGGCCGAGACCGTGCGCAACCGCATGGCGCGGCTCTACCCCGGCGCCATCTTCATCTCGGCCGTGAGCGTGGACGGCGTGGCCGAGATGCGGCGCGCCCTGGTGGAGAAGCTGCTCCAGCGCGAGACCATCGTGCGGCTGGACGTGCCCTACTCCCGCATGGACCTGGTGGCCGTGTTCCACCGCACCGGCTCGGTGATGGAGGAGGAGCACCGGGACACGGGCGTGCGGCTGGCGGTGAGGCTCAAGCCGGAGGAGCTGTCGCGGCTGCTGCGGGGCGATACGTCGGTGACGATGGTGGAGGAATGATCCCTTTTCCCGCGGCCGACGCGTTTTTCGCTGTCGGTCGGGATGGCGGTTGGGCTAGGATCGCCGCGGCCGCCCCATGATCATGCAGGACGCGGGGGTGCGTCCGGCGGCCGGGAGGGACCATGCTCAAGAAGATCCGCAACATGTTCGTCCGCCCGGACGAGCCAGTCGCCGCTCCGTTGACCGAAGACGACCACGTCCGCCTGGATGACGCCGCCTGGCTGCTGGTGGACGCCCTGCGCAACCTGGATCCCACGCTCATCTGCCAGGTGCGCCGCCACGGCGGCCGCCGCCGCGTGACCCTGGAGCCGCCCAACTCCGAGCTCCACGGGGTGTGCCTGCTGCTGGACGGCGAGGAGCTCAGCGTGGTGCTGGGCGAGCACGTGCATTGGTGCAAGACCCGCGCGGAGGATCCCGAGTCCGACGCCGCCCACGCCGCCGCGGTCCTGGGGCCGCTGGTGCGCGGCCGCGAGTTCGTGGCCGTGCGCCGCAACGACGGCCGTGTGGTGGAGACCGGCATGGGCAGCCTGGACGCCGGCGTGACCGGCCTCTGGCCCGAGGCCATGACCCGCGACCGCCTGCACACCCGCGGCGAGGAGGTGGGCCGGCTCACCACCGACTACCAGGGCTGGCTGGGCGCCGTGCCGGAGGAGATCGCCGCCGGGCTGCGCAACCGCCCCCAGTCCATGTCGCAGGTGAAGCTGGAGGAGATGGTCTCCGGTCCGCTGGAGCCCGACGGCTGGAACCCCGAGGACTGACCCGCTTGGACGAACGCGAACGCCAGCAGCGCATCGCCGCCTCCCGCGCCGGCCGCCGGGCCGCCGCCGACGGCGAGCCCACCGCCTGGTTCGATCCCCTCTACGCCGCCGCGCAGCAGGCCGACGATCCCGAGTCCGTGCCCTGGGTGGACCTGGCTCCCAACCGCGTGCTGCGCGCCTGGCTGGCCGAGGCCGCGCCCGTGCCCACGCGCTGCCTGGTGATCGGCAGCGGCCTGGGCGACGACGCCGCGCTGCTGGCGGAGGCCGGCCACGCCGTGACCGCCTTCGACGTGGCGCCCACCGCGGTGGCGTGGAGCCGCCGCCGCTTCCCGCACCTGCCCATCGACTGGACCGTGGCCCGCCTGGAGGACCCGCCCGCCGCCTGGGTGCGCGGCTTCCCGCTGGTGGTGGAGGTCTACACCGTGCAGTCGCTGCCGCTGGCCGTGCGCCGCGACACCTGCGCCGCCTGCGCGCGGCTGGTGGCGCCGGGCGGCCGCCTGGTGGCCGTGGCCCGCGGCCGCGACGATGCCGAGACCGACCCCAAGGGGCCGCCCTGGCCCCTCTCCCAAGCGGAGATGGGCTGGTTCGCCGTGGACGGGCTCGCGGTGGAGCGCCTGGACGCCCTGCCGGATCCCGACGACGCGCGCACCCTGCGCCGCCTGGGCGTGTTCCGTCGTCCCTGACTCCCCGACTCCTGACCCCCTGGAACGCTCCTTGCCACCCCTCCACGGGCGCCCGCCGCACCGTGCGGCGATCTGCACGCGGACCCGCCGCGGTCCGCACCATCCCCTGCGAGGAACACGATGCGCACATTGTGGATGATCATGGTCTGCCTTCTCTCGACGCTCCCCGCGACGGCGGCGGAGTTCTCCGCCGGCTTCGAGCTGGGCCACGCCGCCGGCACGGGTGGCCAACTGCAACTGGGCGTGGCGGATTTCGCGGTGGGCTTCCCCGGGTCGCTGCGCGTGAGCGGCTCCTTCGCCTCCCGCGACGCCGGCGATCCGCTGGCCGCCCGTCACGTCTTCATCAACGACAACACCAACGGCACGCCCGACGAGACCGCCGCCATCAGCGTGTTCAGCCTGGACCTGGTGCTGCCGTTCACCACCTTCGCCGGCCGGCCGGTGCAGCTCTACGGCGGCCCGCGCCACGCGCGCTTCAAGGGCACGTACGAGTTCATCGGCGGCAACGAGATCTTCGACATCGTCAGCAACGAGTGGGGCTGGGGCCTGGGCCTGGAGAGCGCCTTCCCCATGGGGACGCGCGCGGAGATGCTGCTGAGCGCCGGCGTGGACTACTACCTGGACGGCGAGATCTTCGGTCACGACACCGGCTACCTGCCCGACGGCACCGACATCAACGGCCGTGACGACTACACCTACGAGGACGCGGAGAACGCCGTGAACGGCGCCGGCATCGAGCCGCGGCTGCTGCTGGGGGTGCGCTGGCGTCTCTGACCCGCGCCGATCTCCTGATCCGTGCTATCTTTCCCCCGGAGCCGCGAGGTTCCGGGGGAAACTCGTTCCACGCCGTGACTCCGACCGGTCCGCGCGTGTCCTGGGAGGGCACCACGCCACGGCGCGCCCGCGCGTCCAACAGTTTTCAGGGGAGATCACCATGTCCTCATTGATCGACGGCCTCATGGGCCAGCTCGGCGGCGACGCGCTGGGCAACCTCGCCGGCCAGCTCGGCACCGATAAGACCAAGGCCCAGGCCGGCATGGCCGCCGCCCTGCCCCTGCTCCTGGGCGCCCTCTCGCGCAACGCGCAGAGCAACGACGGGGCCGCGTCCCTGGGCGCCGCCCTGGAGCGCGACCACGACGGCAGCATCCTGGACAACGCCGCCGGCTTCTTCGGCAGCGGCGACACCTCCATGGGCGCCGGCATCCTCAAGCACGTGCTGGGCGCCAAGCAGGACCGCGCCGCCCAGGGCGTGAGCAAGGCCTCGGGCCTGGACCCCGCCACTGCCGGCAAGATGCTCACCCTGCTGGCCCCGATGGTGCTGGGCGCCCTGGGCAAGGCCAAGCGTCAGGGAGGCCTGGACACCGCGGGCCTGGCCAACATGCTGGGCGGCGAGCGTCAGGCCATGGAGAAGAAGGCCCCCCAGCTGGGCATGCTGGGCGCCCTGCTGGACCAGGATGGCGACGGCGACATGGATGCCAACGACATCGCCAAGCTGGGTGGCGGAATGCTCGGCAAGTTGTTCGGGGGGAAGTAGTTAGATTGTGGCGGGGGGCTGGTGCTCCCCGCCGATCTCTTGCAGATATTTCAGATACCAGGCGGCCCGCGGCATATCCGTCGCCGGAAAGTTGACCGGCGACGCCGGCCGCCGCCCCTCCGTGACCTGCCACAGCCGCACCACCCGCCCCTGGGCCTTGCGCGCCGCGCCCCACGCCGCCGAGCGAGCCGAGGCGGCGCAGAACATCAGGCCGTCGCGCTGCAGACGGACCGGGTCGCCGGGCTGGAGCTCCACCCAGGCCAGCTCATGGTAGCGGAGGGGGAGCCAGGGGCCGTCGCCGCGACGCCAACGGAGATGGCCTTCGGCGTCGGTGTCCACGGCGGCGGCGGCGCCGTCGGGCAGGAGCACCGGCGCGGGGTGTGGCGGGGCCGGGAGCCGGGCCGGGGCGGGCGACCACTGCAGGGCGGTCCCGTCGGCCAGGGGGCGGCCCAGGCGGTGGACGCGGTCGCCGGTGGCGGCGGCGGTGAACACGGCGTGGAAGGCGTCGTCGCGCCAGACCAGGTGGGCGTCGCGGCCCCAGCCCAGGCGGCGGGCGCGGTGGAAGACCGGTCGGCCGCGCGCGTCCAGGCGGCCGGTGCGCACCATGAGCTGGCCGGCGTCGCGGCGGGAGCCGTCGGGAGTGGTGACCAGGGCGAAGAAGCCGTCGGGGGCCATGGCCAGGCAGGGGAAGCGGCCGGGGCGGGCGATGCGGCCGTGGGCTAGCCAGCGCAGGCTCCGGCCTGTGTCCGCGCCGCTCCACCACCAGAGGTCGCGGCCGTTGGGCGAGGCGTGCACCTCCAGGAGGCGGCCGCGGGCGTCGGCGGCCAGCACGGGATTGCGGCCGGGGTCGCGGCGCAGGCGCTCGCGGGTGTGGCGGGAGCCGGAGATCACGGCGACCACGCGGCCGTCCAGGTCGGAGACGGGCGTGTCCAGCACGGCCGGATCCGCGGCCGGCACGAGCCGCGCGCCGAAGACGTCGTCCAGCAGATCCAGCAGGCCGGTGATGGTGTCCGGGCCTTCGCCGGCGGGCAGCTTGCTCTTCAGATCCAGCACCAGGGTCAGCGGGCCGGGGCCGCGCCAGGCCGCCACGCGCCGCAGCCAGGAGTCCAGCAGCAGGTCGTTGGGGTTGGCGCCGTCGTGGCTCACCTCCAGGCCGGGCAGGCCGTGGCCCAGCAGCATGCGGCCGCCGCCGCGCACCACGTCCAGCTCCAGGCCGCGCACGCCGGCGTCGAGCTGCGCGATCAGGTCGCCGCGCGCGCCGCCGGCGTAGGAGTTGTGGGTGGCCGCGAAGACGGCGTCGCGGTAGCGGGTCATGGGGCCTCCTGGTGGTCGGGTCCCCGTCATGGTACCGTGGGAGGCCATCCTCGGCCAAGGAGTCCGCCGTGCCTCGGACCATCATCGCCCTGCTCCGCGCCGTCAACGTGGGCAGTCGCCGCGTCACTATGGAGCGCCTGCGCGCGGTCTGCACCGACGCCGGTCTGGACGACGTGCGCACCCACCTGGCCAGCGGCAACGTGCTCTTCACCACCGCCAAGCGCAGCCTGCCCAAGCTGGAGCGGGACCTGGCCGCCACGCTGGAGGCGGGCCTGGGGTTCGACGTGGACGTGTTCCTGCGCACCGCCGCCGAGCTGCAAGAGGTGGTGGCAGCCGTGCCGTTCCCGCCGCAGGAGCTGGAGGCTGCTCATGCCTGCTACGTGGGCTTCCTGGGCGAGCCGCTGACCGCGGCGGAGCGGGCCCAGGTGCTGGGATTCGCCACGGACGACGACGCCTTCGCCCTGCGGGAGCGCGAAGTCTACTGGCTGCGGCGTCGTCGGGAGAGCGAGACGGAGTTCTCCTACGCCGGGTTGGAGCGGGCGTTGAAGCGGTGCGCCACATTCCGTAACCTGAAGACAGTGGAGGCCTTGGCGACCAAGAGCGCCTGAAGCGGACCCTGTATCTCCGATATTCGTGACTGTTGTTATCAATTTAATATCGCAAGTTCGCCCGGGTGTTGGCCGAAGGAGGGAGGCGAGAACGAGGGCAGGGGACGCCGTCGCTCCGACACTCGCCCGACCCCCAGGGGGCCATCATGCGATTCAGCCTGCAGAAGCGATTCTTCCTGCCCACCACCGTCGCCGTCGCGATCGCCATGGGCGTCATGCTCGGGATCACGGTGAACAAGAGCTCCAAGGCGCTCAATGACCAGGTCATCGAGAGCATGGACACCACCTGCGCCATCACCCTGGAGCAGCTCAAGGCCTGGCGGGCCGATCGTGCGGGCGAGCTGGGCATCTGGCAGGATCTGGAACCCATCCGCAACGGTGCGAGCGGCGATCCCGCGGCTGCGGCGGCGGCCGGAGCGCTTTTGCGGAAGATCTACGCGGGGACGGCGTATTACGAGGGCCTCCATCTCTGCGACCGCAACGGCGAGGTGATCGCCTCCAGCGATCCCGCCAGCGAGCGGACGAAGAACTTCGGCGACCGCGCCTACTTCCACGAGAGCATGCAGGGCCGGAACGCCACGTCGGACGTGCTGGTCAGCCGCATCTCCGGCAACCCGTGCCTGGTGATGAGCCGGCCCGTGGGCGGCGGCGCCCGGCCCGACGGCGTGCTGGTGGGCGTGATCGACCTGGCGCGCTTCTCGCAGCAGTTCATCGCGCCGATCCGGCTGGGCGAGACGGGCTACGCCTACCTCACCACCCATGAGGGCATCATCTTCGCGCATCCCAAGGCCGACGTGATCATGAAGACCGACATCTCCAAGGAGCCGTGGGGCCGCTTCATGCTGGAGAAGAAGCAGGGTCTGAGCGAGTACGTGTTCCGGGACGTCAGCAAGAAGGCGAGCTTCCTCACCGAGGAGGGGAGCGGCTGGCTGGTGGCGGTGACCATCAACGATTCGCAGATCTACGCGTCCAGCAAGGCGATCACGGCGCTGGGCGTGGTGCTCACGCTGGTGGCGCTGGCGGTCATCGGCGTCATCATCTTCCTGGTTTCGCGGTCCGTGAGCGTGCCGGTGCAGCGCATCATCCAGAGCCTCACCTCGGGCGCCGACCAGACGGCGACGGCCTCCAACCACATCGCCCAGTCCAGCCAGTCGCTGGCGCAGCTCACCAACGAGAGCGCGGCGGTGGTGCAGGAGACGTCGTCCAACCTGCAGATCATGACGTCCAGCGTGCAGACCACCTCGGTCAGCGCGCGCACCATCCGCGACCGCATGACCGAGACCCAGACCATGCTCAACGACGGCGTGCGCACCGTGGCGGAGCTCGATGCGGCCATCGACCAGATCAAGGCGGCGGCGGATGAGACGGGCCGCATCGTGCGCACCATCGACGAGATCGCCTTCCAGACCAACCTGCTGGCGCTGAACGCCGCGGTGGAGGCCGCGCGGGCGGGCGAGGCGGGCAAGGGCTTCGCCATCGTGGCGGACGAGGTGCGCAGCCTGGCGCAGCGCGCCGCAGGGGCGGCCAAGGAGACGTCGGGGCTGATCGAGGCCTCGATCCGCCATTCCGACCAGGGCGTGCAGGTGGCGGCGTCGGTGCGGAAGATCATCGACTCCAGCGCCGTGTCGGCCGACGACGTGGCCCGGCTGGTGGCGGAGGTGGACCGCGCCGCGGAGGAGCAGAGCCGCGGCATCGACCAGATCCTGCAGGCTGTGGGGCAGCTGGATCAGGGCAGCCAGTCCAACGCCGCCAATGCGGAGGAGGCGGCCTCGGCGGCCGAGGAGCTCAGCGCCCAGGCGGTGGATCTGCACCGCTCGGTGGCCATGCTCAAGGGGTTGGTCTTCGGGGAGCGGGTCTAGGGGCTACGGCTCCGCGCGCACCAGCAGATCGCGGCAGCGGATCACGTCGGGGTGGGTGTCGTCCAGCGCCGCCCGCAGCTTGGGCAGCGCCTCGCGCAGCAGCGGCCGCGCCTCCCGCGGCCTTCCTTCCTCCAGCAGGGTCTCCGCCAGATCCAGCTTCAGCTCGTTCAGCTCGGGGTGGGTGTCGGGCAGGCGCGCGGCCTCGTCGCGCACCAGGGCGCTCAGCTCCGCCTCCGCCTCCGCCAGCCTTCCCGTCTCCAGCAGGAACTTGCCCAGCTCCGCGCGCGCGATGCGGGTGCGGTAGTGGTCCGGGCCCACGGTGCGGGCGCGGATGGCCACGGCCTCGCGGATGGCGGTCTCGGCCTCGGCGTCGCGGCCCTGGGCGTGGCGCAGCTTCCCCAGGTAGAGCAGCGAGCCCGCCGTGTACGGATGCTCGCGTCCCAGCAGGCGCAGGGTGATGTCCACGGACGCGGTGATGAGCGAGTCGGCGCGGGCCAGGTCGCCGCGCTCCAGGGCGATGCCGCCCAGGTGCTGGAAGGCGCGCGCATAGGTGGTGTGCTCCTGCTGATACACGAGTTGGAAGATCGCCAGCGATTCGGCGAACAGCGCCTCCGCCTCGTCCGGATGCCCCGTCTTCTTCTTGATGCCGGCCAGGTTGTTGAGCGTGTTGGCCAGCTCCAGGTCGTCGGGCGGCTCCAAGGTGCGCAGGGTGGCCAGGGCCTGCGACAGGGAGACCGCCGCCTCCTTCCAGTCACCCGTCTGATAGAAGATGTAGCCCAGGATGTTGCGGGCCGCGGCCATGGTGCGCTCGCCCTCGGGACCCAGGGCCGCGGCGTCGCGCTCCACCCCGCGCAGCAGCTCGATGGCCTCCTGCACGCGCCCCTCGCCCTGCACGCTGATGGCCAGGTCCACGGCCACGTCCAGGGGGAACTGGGGGTCGGCGTCGCGGGTGCGGCGGGCCAGGTCCAGGGCGGCGCGGGTCTGGGCCTCGGCCTCGGCGTGGAGGCTGCGGTCGTGGAGGATGGTGCCCAGGAGCCAGCGGGTGTCGGCCAGGTCGCGCAGGATCACGGCGGTGTCCGGCACGGCCTGGAACGACGCCAGGCCGCGGCGGGCCAGGGTGTCGGCCTCCTCGTGGCGGGCCATGCCGTGCAGGGCGGCGGCCATGGTGCTCAGCAGGCGGCCGCGCACCAGGGGCTGGTCCGTGAGCTCCGTGTCCAGGCGGGCGGCGCCGCGGCGCAGGAGCTCCAGGGCGGTGAGGTCGGCGCCGTCGCCGGTCTCGGGGTTGGTCTCCGTGAGCATCTCCTGCAGGAACCCGGCGATCTCGCCCGCGGCCGCCGCCTCGCGCCGCGCGGTCTCCTCCGCGGCCAGGGCCAGCCGCCGTTCCTGATCCAACCGCCGCGCGTGGTACGCCAGGAATCCCACGCCGGCCACCACGAACACCAGCGCCGCGCCCAGCACCGCCACCGCCACCGGGTTGCGGCGGCCGGACATGCGCAGGCGGTAGCCCAGGCTGTCGGGGGTGGCGCTCACGGGGCGGCCCAGACGCCAGCGCTCCAGGTCGTCGGCCAGAGCGGCGGCCGACGCGTAGCGCCGCTCCGGATCCGGATGCACGGCCTTCAGGGCGATGCGGTCCAGGTCGCCGCGCAGGCGTCCCGGCTCCACCGGCGCATCCTTGGCCGCGCGGCGGCTGGGGGCGGGCGGCAGGGTGCGGTCGTCGGGGTCGTCGCCCCAGGGGCGGACGCCGGTGAGCAGCTCGTAGAGCATCACGCCCAGGGCGTACACGTCGCTGCGCACGTCCACGGCGCCGGGGTCGCCGGCGCGCTGCTCGGGGCTCATGTAGGCGGGGGTGCCCACCTGCTGGCCCAGCTGGGTGAGGTCGTCGTCGCCGGGATCCAGGGCCTTGGCGATGCCGAAGTCGATGACCTTGGGCACCGCCCGCCCGTCCACCTCGCGCACCAGCACGTTGCCGGGCTTGAGGTCGCGGTGGAGCACGCCGCGGTCGTGGGCGTGCTGCACGGCGCGGGCCGTGAGCTCCATCACGCCGATGCGCTCCGCCAGCGGCAGGCGTCGCTCATCGCACCAGCGGGTGACCGGCTCGCCGTCCACCTTCTCCAGCACCACGAAGGGGCGGCCGGCGTCGTCGCTGCCGGCGTCCAGGATGCGGGCGATGTGCGGGTGGTCCATGCGCGCCAACGAGCGCCGCTCCCACTGGAAGCGCTCCAGCAGCCGCGCGGTGTCCAGGCCGCGGCGCAGCACCTTCACGGCCACGTCGCGGACGATGGGCTCGTGCTGGCGGCCGTGGTAGACCACGCCCATGCCGCCCTCGCCCAGCACGCCCAGGATCTCGTAGCGGCCGATCCGCGTGGGGGCCTCCTCGGACGCGAACAGCTCGGTCAGGTCCGCCACGCTGCTCACGCCCTCCTCCACCAGGCGGGCGGGCGACGACTCGCGCCGCAGCAGGTCCTCCACCTCGGCGCGCAGGTCGGCGTCGGCGCCGCATGCGCGGTCCAGGTAGGCGGTGCGTTCTTGGGATGGGAGGGCCAGAGCCTCGACCAGGACGGCCTTCACGCGTTGGTAGCGGGCGGCGTCCAATGTCAGACGCCTTCGAGCTCGCGGGTGAGCCAGAGCCGCGCCATGGACCAGTCGCCGTCCACGGTGCGCGGCGACACGCCCAGGTCGTGGGCCACCTCGTCCACGGTCATGCCGGCGAAGATGCGGCGCTCGGCCACGCCGGCGGCGCGCTCGTCCACCGCGGCCAGCTTGGCCATGGCCTGGTCCAGGGCCAGCAGCTCCAGGGCGCGGCCGTCGCCCACCAGCATGCCCTCGTCCAGGGTCACCTGCTGACGGCCGCCGCCGCGCTTGGCCGCGGCCTTGGTGCGCGCGTGGTCCACCAGCACCTGCCGCATGCAGCGCGCGGCGATGCCCAGGAAGTGGGCGCGGTCCGTCCAGGCCAGCTTGTCCACGTCGCCCAGGCGCAGCCAGGCCTCGTGCACCAGCGCCGTGGGCTGGAGCGTGTGCTCCACCCGCTCGCGCGCCATGAGGCGGCCCGCGGTGCGGCGGAGCTCGTCGTAGAGGAGTTCGAGCAGCCGGTCGCGCGCGCCCGTGTCCAGGGTCTGGAGGAGGCGGGTGACCTCGCTGCGGGTCGGGCTTTCCATGGAGAAAGGATACCACGGGCCTCGATGATTCCGCCACGTGAGGAACGGCGGCCGATGGAGTATCATGTCCGCTCCACCGCAACCCATGAGGTGATCATGCTCCCCCAGGACCGCCGCTCCCTCTTCCTGCTGCGCGACGACGTGGCCTTCCTCAACCACGGCTCCTTCGGCGCCTGCCCGCGTCCGGTCTTCGACGAGTACCAGCGCCTCCAGCGCGAGCTCGAGGCCGAGCCCCTGGACTTCCTGGCCTACGAGCGCACGCTGCCGGCGCGGCTGGCGGCGGCGCGCGGGCGGCTGGCGGAGTTCGTGGGGGCGGAGCGCGACGACCTGGTCTTCGTGTCCAACGCCACCACCGGCGTGAACATCGTGGCGCGCTCGCTGGACCTGCGGCCCGGCGACGAGATCCTCACCACGGACCAGGAGTACGGCGCCCTGGACCGGCTCTGGGCCTTCCTGGCGGAGAAGACCGGCGCCGTGGTGGTGCGCGCGCCGCTGCCCTTCCCGCTGGACGATCCGGCCGCCGTGGTGGAGGCCGTATGGTCCCGCGCCACGCCGCGCACCCGCGTGCTCTTCCTCAGCCACATCACCTCGGTGAGCGGCGTGATCCTGCCGGTGGCGCCGCTGGTGGCGCGCGCCCGCGAGCGGGGGATCTTCACGCTGGTGGACGGCGCTCACGCTCCCGGCCAGATCCCCGTCGATCTCACGGCCCTGGGCGCCGACGCCTACACCGCCAACTGCCACAAGTGGCTGCTCGCGCCCAAGGGCGCGGCGTTCCTGCACGTGCGGCCGGAGGCGCAGGACCTGGTCGAGCCCCTGGTGGTGAGCTGGGGGTGGCGCAGCGACCGGCCCGGCCCGAGCCGCTTCGTGGATGAACAGGAGTGGACCGGAACCCGCGACGTGTCCGCCTGGCTGGCGGTGCCGGCGGCCCTGGACTTCCTGCGCGAGCACGACTGGTGCGGCGCCGTGGCGGCCGAGGCCCGCGCCCTCATGCTGTCGGCCCGCGAACGCCTGCTGGACCTGCTGGGCGGCCCGAGCCTCTGCCCGCCGGACCCCTGGCTGGCGCAGATGGCCGCGGTGGCCCTGCCCTTCGGCACCGACGGCGAGGCGCTGCACAAGCGCCTGCGCGCCCGTCACGACGTGGAGATCCCGTACACCCGCTTCGCCGGCCGCGACTGGCTGCGCATCTCCGTGCAGGGCTACACCACGGAGCGGGACGTGGACCGTCTGCTCGCCGCCCTGCGCACCGAACTGCCTGGAGGATCATGAGCCCTACGCTGACCACCGTCGTCCTGCTGGCCTGCAGCAACGTGTTCATGACCTTCGCCTGGTACGGGCATCTGCGGAACATGAGCACGCGGCCGGTGTTGATCGCGGCCCTGGTGAGCTGGGGCATCGCCCTGTTCGAGTACCTGCTCCAGGTGCCGGCCAACCGCATCGGCCACCAGGTGATGAGCGTGGGGCAGCTCAAGATCGTGCAGGAGGTCATCACGCTGACGGTCTTCGTGCCCTTCTCGCTCTTCTACCTGCGGGAACGCCTGACCCTGGATTACTTGTGGGCGGGGCTCTGCCTGCTGGGGGCCGTGTTCTTCCTCTTCCGCTCGCGACTGATGGGAGCCTGACCGTGCTGCGACGCCTGACCCTGCTGACCCTGCTCGTCCTGGCCGCCGCGCCCGCCGCGGCCCAGGACCGCTGCGACGTGCTCGCCCCCCTGGCCTGGCTCCAGGGCGAATGGCGCACCGAGGACGGCCGCGCCCGCGAGACCTGGTCCGTGCTCAGCAAGGATTCCTGGGAGGGCGTGGCGCGGGTGGGCCGCACGGAGGAGTCGCTGCGCCTGCTGGCCATGGAGGGCGAGGTCTTCTACCTGGCCAAGGTGGCCCACAACGATCTGCCCACGGTCTTCCGCATGGTGGAGTGCGGCGAGCATCGCGCCGCCTTCGCCAACCCCGAGCACGACTTCCCTCAGCTCCTGGTCTACCAGCTGCACGAGGACGGGCGGTTGACCGTGGACGTGAGCGGAGACGAGGGGCGGGGGTTCCGGTTGGATTTCCGGAAGGTGGAATCCGACGAGTCCCGCGCGCGCTAGCCGGTTGGCGACCCATGCGTCGCGTCGCTGATCCTGAACACCGCCCCTCGACTCCGTTCTTGCCCTCCACGCCTCTCCGCACTAACCTCGGCAAGCCGGGCAAGGACGCCCGCTCCCCGAGACGCTGGAGGCGTCGTTGAAGCATCTGCTGACCAACCGCAGCTTCCTGGCGGTCTGGTCCGCCCAGTTCGTCAGCGGACTGGGGGACAAGGTCGCCGTCCTCGCCTTCTTCTCCCTGGTGCTGGACCGCACGGGCAACGTGGCGGACCTGGGCCTGCTGGCCGCCGCGCAGGTGCTGCCCGGCGTGGTGCTGGGGCCGGTGGCCGGCGTGCTCATCGACCGCTGGCGCGCCAAGGCGGTGCTCGTGGGCGCCGACGTGCTGGGCGCCGTGGTCTGCCTCGCGCTGCCGCTGTTCTGGGAGTCGCTGGGCGCCGTGTACCTGGCGGCGGGACTGCTGGCCACGGCGCGGCAGTTCGCGGGGCCGGCGCGGCTGGCGCTCATGCCGGACATCGTGCCCACGGAGCACCTGCAGCGCTCCAACGCCCTGACCATGCTCTCCAGCAACCTGATCCTGCTGCTGGGCATGGCCGCCGGCGGTTGGGTTGTCTTCAGGCTGGGCGCCGCCGCGGCGTTCCGCGTGGACGCGGCCACGTTCCTCATCTCCGCCGTCATCCTGGGCGCGCGGCACTTCCGCTACCTGCCGCGCGACGCCGAGGCCGCGCCGCCCGCGCCCGCCCGCCTGGGCGACCTGCGCCAGGGCGCGGTGTGGATCTGGTCGCGCCCGCGCCTGCGCTTCGCCGTGGTGTTCCTGGCCACCGTCACCGTGGTGACCGCCATGCAGCCGCCGCTGGTCTTCGATTTCGTGCGCGTGGTGCTGGGCCGCACGGAGGCGCAGCTGGGTCTGATCTTCGCCGCCGCCGGCCTGGGCGGCCTGCTGGGCGCGGTGCTCGCCGCCGCCACGCGCGGCCGCGCCGCGCCGCTCAAGGTGGTGTCCTGGCTGGTGGCCCTGGACGGCGCCTTCCTCGCCCTCTTCGCCGTGAACCGCTCGGTGGCCCTGGCGGCCGGCCTGTTCCTGATCTTCGGCGCGCTCAGCACGGGCATCCAGGTCAACCTGGCCACCTTCCTCCAGCGCGAGACGCCGCCCGAGCAGCGCGGCCGCGTGTTCGGCTGGCTGAGCCCGCTGCTGGGTCCGGTCACGCTGCTGTCCGTGCTGACGGGGCCGCTGCTGGCCGGCAAGTTCGGCGCGGCGGCGGTGCTGCTGGCGGCCGGCGGCGTGGAGCTGCTGGTGGGGTTGGCGGGACGTGGGGTGCTGGGGCGTCG
>DAOTGJ010000036.1:9361-35010 GCA_035447065.1 Candidatus Krumholzibacteriia bacterium | reverse complement strand
GACGGTGATGGTGGTGGTGGCGGCGGCGATGGTGCTGGCGGCGGCGCCGCGGTAGATCGGGCGCCGTGCCGCCTTTGCACTCAGCCATGATGCCCGCCGTCGCCCAAGACCAGCTCCTGCAGCGCCCCCGCCGAGAACAGGTAGATCATCCTGACTTCCCCCACGAACTCGTCCTCCAGCCCCGCCCCCGCCAGCTCGGCGTGGATGCGGTCCTTGTAGGCGGTCACGAAGGCCTTGGCGTCGTCGATGGCCGGAAACGCGTAGGTCTGCAGCTCCCCGTCCGTGTAGCCGTACTGCTCGGCCAGGATGCGGCGGATGATGGGCCCGCCCGACAGGTCGGCCAGGTAGAGGGTGTAGGCGTGGGCGGTGAGCAGCAGGGGCTGCCGCGCGGCGATCTCCTCCAGGCGACGCACGTGCACCCCGCCCGCCTCCAGCGCGGGGCCCGACGCCGCGTCCGCGCCGGCCACCGCCGTCAGGTCCGACGCCAGCGCCTCCCGCCGCAGCAGCTCCGGCGCCAGCGCGGCCTGCACGCCGGGCACGTGGGCATGCCGGGCGCCGATCTCCTCCAGCGCCGTGTGCAGCCGCAGCCGATGGCGCAGGTAAGCGCCGTAGAGCTCGCGCGTGGCCTTGCCGTGGAAGAGCGCCATGTTGAAGCCGGAGCGCTCGGCCAGCTTGTGCAGCACGGCGGTCTGGGAGCGGAGGTCGGTCCAGAAGGTTTGGGAGGGGGTGGTCATGGGGGCTCCTCGAAAAGGGCAGATCGGGTGAACCCCGAGAACATACAGCAGTTCGTCGACGTGGCCAGCCGAGGGAGGCTGTCCACCCGATCTCATTCGGCCCCCGCGATCCCGTCCGCCACCATGCCGGCCAGAGTCCAAAGCCCGAACCCGACCGCCATGACCCCCATCACGACCCACGGCCCGGCCGAGGACTCGGACACCGTCTCCATGCGCGTGATGTCGGCGGCGGCCAGGACCTCCTCCCGGAAGCCGTAGTTGCCCGACTTCCGCAGGGTCACCCCGGACTCCGAGAACTCCACGAGAGTGCCGCTGACGTGCCCGCCATCGGCCATGGTCACGCGGACCTTGGCGCCCACCATCGGCTGGAGGTGGGTGGTGACCGGGACGGATGTGTCCGGGTTCCGCTGGAGGGGGATGTTGGCGTAGGTGGAGCAGCCGGTGAGGTGGGCGGCGAGGAGGAGGGTGGGGAGGAGTTTCTTCTTCATCGGTCGCACCTCGTCATCTGGTTCTCAGCGATCGACGACAACGTTGCCCGAACACCACTCCTACCCCCAAAACCCCACAACCTCCCCCACAACCCCCAAATCCCGCAAAACCCGATTATGCCCCAACCCCTCCGTCACCAACCTCCGCCCCTTCTCCCCCGCCAACACCACCGACTCCTCCACCGGCACGTCCGTATCCTCGGTGTCATGCACAACCAGCAGCCCCTCCCCGAACCCCGCCGCCACATCCTGCGCCCGGAACCCGGTGAACGGTCCGCCGAAGATCGCATCCATCCGCGCCCGCATGTGCCTGGCCGCCCCGTCCGGCACCCCCATCCGCCGGCAGAACGAGCGCACGATCCGATCCACGTCCACCGGCACGCCCAGCGTCGCCAGCCGCGGCGGCCGCTCCAGATGCCCGCGCTCCACCGCCAGCAGCAGCGCCGAGCCCCCGAAGCTGTGGCACACCGCCCCGTGCAGCGGCCCGCACGCCGCCGCCACCGCACCGATGGCCTCCGCGCACAGCACGATGTTGCTCCAGTTCCCCGACGAGCCCGCGTGGGCCGGCAGGTCCATGGTCACAGCCCGGAACCCCGCGTCGGCCAGCGCGCCTGCGAACGCCCGCAGGCTCGCCCCGTGGCTGGACCACCCGTGCACCAGCAGCACCACCGGCCCCTGGCCCACGGCATAGGTGGCCACCGTGCCGCCGGACCACGGCACGTCGCGCCGGTCGGCCCGCTCCAGGAACGCCCGCGCGCCGGACGACAGCGGCCGCGGCACCGGCGAGCCGAAGATGCGCACGGCCAGGCGTCCGCCCAGCGGCGGGGCCACTGTTCCGGTCACGCGCAGGGCTGTGCGGAGGAGGCGTTCGATCCGGACGGCCCGGCTCACGGCCGGATCTCCGCCTCGATCAGCGGAGCGGGGATGGGGCCGTTGCGCAGGCGCAGCTTCACGCGCGAGCGCAGGCCCAGGGCGGCCTGCAGGTCCTCATGGCCGCAGAGGATGTAGGCGCGGCTGCCGGCGCACTCGCGCTTGAGCCAGTCGCCCAGGTCGCGGTAGAGGGCGGTGACCTGCTCCTTGTCCTCCAGCCGTTCGCCGTAGGGCGGATTGACCAGCACCACGCCGCCCTGCACGCCGGGCTGCTCCCGCACGTCGGCGCGGCTGAGCTCCACGCGGGAGCCGCCGGGCACCAGGCGCAGGTTGGTGCGGGAGGCGCGCAGGGCGTCGGACGAGGTGTCGCCGCCGCGGACCAGGCCGGCGGGCACGTCGCGGCGCAGGTCTTCGTCCTCGGCCAGGACCTTCTTCCACACGCCTTCGTCGAAGTCCGGGAGGCAGCGCATGGGGGCCTTGTACTTGTCGCGCTTCCAGCCGGAGGCCACGCCGCCGGCGCGCAGCAGCGCCTCCGCCAGCAGGGTGCCGGTGCCGCACATGGGGTCCAGCAGGGGGGCGTCGGCCTGCCAGTCGGCCGTGAGCGCCACCGCCGCGGCCAGGGTCTCCTGCACCGGGGCCGCGCCGCTCTCCGTACGGTAGCCGCGTCGATGGAGCGAGCCGCCGCCCGCGTCCAGGCTGATCACCGCGCGGTTCTGCAGGATGACCAGGTTGATGCGCACGTCGGGGTCGTCCTTGTCCACGCTGGGGCGCTTGCCTGTCTGCTCGCGGAAGCGGTCGCACAGGGCGTCCTTCAGCTTCTGTGCGGCGTAGCGGGAGTGGGACACGTGGCTGCCGCTCACGTGGGCGTCGATCACGAAGGTGCTGTCCACCGTCATGAACGCCTCCCAGGGCAGCTTCATGGCGGTGGCGTAGAGGTAGCGGTCCGAGTGGCAGTCGAACGACAGCAGCGGCGCCAGGATGTGGCTGGCCAGACGCGACCGGTGCACGGCGCGGTAGAGGGCCTCGGGCCCCAGCACCGCATGCACGCCCAGACGCACGGCGCGCACGCGCTCGGCGCCCAGGGCGTTGAGCTCGTCGGCCAGGAGGCTCTCCAGGCCGGAGGCGCACTTGGCGAAGGCGTGGCGATGCTGCTGATACTCGAACATGGGCGTCAGTATGGGGGGCGGCGGCGCGATGCGCCAGGACGGAGACGGCCGGCCCCCCGCGGGAAGCCGGCCGTCGCGCTCATCGGAACGGATCTAGCGGTACAGGGACTTCACGCCGCTCCAGGTGCGGTGCTCGTTGCCCACCGAGTAGGCGCAGCACACGATGTCGCCCCAGATGATGGTCTTGCCGGTGGCGGTCTTGTCCACGCCGTACATGTCCGTCCAGCCGTTGCCCTGGTCCCAGTACACGATGCCGGGCTGGGGCTGCCCGTCGGTCACCAGGTTGGCCGCGGCGGCGCCCAGGAACGACAGGTTGAGGAAGTAGGGCTGCTCCACGGTCTGGCAGCCGCAGGAACCCTGCACCGGGCAGGACACCACCTGCAGGCCGGGCTCGGTGATCAGCAGCTCGAACTGCTGGGCGGCGCAGGCGCTCTGGCCCGGCACCCAGGCCTGCTGCTGCTCATCCCACACGGCGTCCACCAGGCCGCTGCTCATCTTGAGGACCTGGGGCACCTGGTCCGCCTGGAAGTCCAGGTACATGTTCACGAACTCCAGCCGGAACCCCCGCTCCGGACAGGAGACCTGCTCCTGGGGGAACACCAGGTAGGCGAAGGACTGGTCGCCGGTGAGCAGGCCAGCCAGGCTGGGCGGCACCGGCTCGTTGAGGTTGCCGATGGAGGCCAGGTTCTGGGCCGCGGCGGGCCAAGCGAGCAGCGCCAGCAGGCCGACGACGAGGAACGGGCGCAGTCGTGTCATGATGATCTCCCGGTCGGGGGGATGGTCGGAATCGAGACGAAAAGGGCCGGTCTCATACTAACAGAGACCGGCCGATTCATCAACTGAGTGGCGTCAACGAGCGTCCATGGCCTCCAGGAGGGCCTGGGCGCGGTCGCCGTAGACGGGGCTGGGGAGCAGGCGTTCCAGGGCGGCGCGCGCCGCGGTCTCATCCGCGCGCAGCAGACGGGCCTGGACCAGCTGCCACAGGGCGCGCTCGCGCACGGGGGCCAGCGGGGAGCCGGCGGCGGCGTCCAGCAGGGGCTCGGCGCCCTCGGAGTCCCCGCCCAGGAGCTTGCTGCTGCCCAGGTAGAGGCGGGCCAGGTCCTGGCGGGGCCAGCCCTGGGGGGCCTGGTCCAGGGCCTGCTGCAGGCCGGCGGCGCTGTCGGTCCAGCGCTCGTCGCGGTAGGCGGTCAGAGCCTGGGCGTAGAGCTCGTCGGAGGCGGGGGCGCCGGCGCGCACCTCGTAGCTGGTGACCTGCAGGGGCTCCAGGATGGCGAGCTTCTCCAGATCCGAGCCGCCGCCGCTGAGCAGGATCACGGCCAGGGCCGCCGCCACGCCCACCGGCAGGAGCAGGCGGGGGCCGCGCAGCGCATGGCGCAGGCGCTGGAAGAACGACGGGCGGGCCGGGGCGGCGGCGGCCGCGGCGGCGGCGAAGCGGGCCGGGTCGGCGCGCAGGGCGTCGGCGTAGGGGGCGTGGTCGAAGAGCTCGTCCAGCAGGTCCGCGTCCTCGCGGCAGGCGGCCTCGAACAGGCGGCGCTCCTCCTCGTCCAGCAGTCCCAGCTCGTAGGCGGCCAGGAGCTCCTCGGGCCGCGGGTCGGGCATGCGCGTGCGGTCATCCATGGTCCGCCTCCATCCGGTCCAGCACCGTGCGCAACTGGGCGCGGCAGCGGTGCAGCGCCACGTAGAAGGTGTTGCGCGACATGTCCGGGAAGTCCTCGCGGATGCGGGCGAAGGCGAGCCGTCCGGCCTCCTGCGGCTCGCCGCCGGCGGCCAGCACGTCCAGGATGCGGCGGAAGATGGCGCCGCAGCGTTCCGACGCGGCCGCCAGCCGTCCCACCGCCTCCTCCAGCCGGTCCGAGGCCTGGTCCGCGGCCATGTCGGCCACCGGATCCAGGGCCACCGCCGCCTCCGGCACCGTGCGCCAGTCCTCCACCTGGGTGGTGCGCTCGGTGTCCCGGCGGCGGGACTGGTAGTGGTTGCCGATGACGTTGCGCAGCACGGTCAGGCTCCAGACGAGGATGCCGCTCACGCGGTCGGGTTCCCGGTACTTCCTCAGGACGATCCCGAGGGCGTCGTGGACCACGTCTTCCACGTGATCCGGTTGGACGCGACGTTTCGCCAAGGTCAGGAACCTTACACGCAGTTCCTCGAACAGCGCGGCCTCGGCCCGTCCGTCGCCCTGCATGGCGCGGTGGGCCAGGTGATCCAGGCTGGCGAGGGTCTGCGCGTCGGCCACGTGATGCTCCTGGGGCTGGTTGCCGCCCGACGGGGGTCCGTGCATACTGGGGACGGCCGGACCGAGGGAGGTCCGGCATCCTACCGGAGGGTGGCTCATGGAACCGGTTCGCATGCGATTGTGGCCCCGGGCGGCGCGGCTTGGCAAGGCCCTTGTCCTGATCGGCCTGGGAACGGCCCTGCTGGGCGCCGCGGCCCCGAACACTCTGGAGCGGCCCTGGGCCGAGCGCCTGCGCGGCGGCGAGCCCGTCGTGACCGACGCCGACCGCGGCCCCCGCATCGACTGGGCCGCCCGCCCCGGCACCGCTCTGGGCCGTCTGCGCCTGCTGGAGGCCGACGATCCCGACGCCGCCGTCATCGGCTACCGCGAGCAGCTCCGCGCCGCCGAGGCCGCCGGCGACAGCGCCCGCGTGCTGGTCTGCGCCGAGCGCCTGGCCAAGCTGGCCGTGGACGGCGGCCGCGTGCCCGAGGCCCGCGCCCTGCTGGACCGCACCCTGCCCCTGGCCGCCAGCGTGGGCGGACCCCTGGCCGCTTGCCGCGCCCACCTGGACCTGGGCCGCGCCCTGGTGCGCACCCGCGACATGGACGGCGCCGCCGACCACCTGGAGCAGGCCCGCGCCGCCGCCGCAGAGCTGAAGATCCCCCGCTGGCAGGCCGACGCCGCCCTGGCCCTCTCCGTGGTCTCCCGCCTGCGCATGGACCTGGACACGGCCCTGGCCCTGCGCCAGGAGGCCCTGGAGGCCTACACCGCCGCGGACTGGACGCCCGGCCGCGCCCGCGCGCTCCACTTCATCGGCACCACCTACGCCATGCGCGGCGAGCTGACCACCGCCCTGCTGCGCCTGCGCGAGGGCGAGGCCCTGGCCCGCGAGGCCGGCAGCGACGACATCCTCAGCGGCTGCCTGGGCGACCAGGCCGGCATCTACTACCTGTCCGGCGAGTTCGACCGCGCCCTGGCCCAGTACGCCGAGGCCAGCGACCTGACCGACGACCCCCGCCGCCAGGGCTGGTACCTGTCCAACATGGCGTCCATCCTCACCTACCAGCAGAAGCACGCCGAGGCGGTGCCCCGCTACGAGCAGGCCCTGGCGCTGGTGCGCGCCTCGGGCGACCGCCGCGCGGAGGCGAGCATGCTCACCTCCCTGGGCCACAGCCTCTGCGCCCTGGGCGACCTGGACCGCGGCCTGCGCGAGCTGGACGCCGCCGTATCCGCCGCCCGCGAGTTCGACCTGCCCCTGGAAGAGGCCAACGCCCTGCAGACCAAGGGCCACGCCCTGATCGACGCCGACCGGCTGACGGAGGCGCGCCCCCTGCTGGAGCAGGCCCTGGCCATCGCCGGCCCGCTGGACGCCTACGAGGTCTTCGAGAGCACGAGCCTGGGCCTGGCGCGCATCGACCGCCGCGAGGGCCGCCCCGAGCAGGCCGTGGCCCACCTGCGTCCCGCCATGGAGCAGGTGCTGCGCGTGCGACGCCTGAGCGGCGGCGCCGTGGGCGTTCAGAGCGGCTACTTCAGCCAGACCAACCGCAGCTTCGACGCCCTGGTGGCGGCCCTCTACGACCTGCACGCCAAGGCCCCCCGGGCCGGCCACGACCGTGAGGCCTGGCGCGTGGCCCAGCTGGGCCGCGCCCGTTCTCTGCAGGACCTGCTGGCGGAGACGGAGGTGGACCTCCGCGTGCGCGCCGACGAGAGCTACCGCGCCCGGGAGGACCGCCTGCTGGACGGCCTGGCCGGGCTGGAGGAGCGCCGCGCCGCGTCGCCCGACAGCGCCGCCGTGCTGGACGCCGAGTCCCTGCGCCTGGAGGGCGAGCTGGACCTGCTGGAGGCCGAGCTGCGCGCCGCCGACCCGCGCTACGCCGAGCTGCGCTACCCCCAGCCCGTGGCCCTGGACGTGGCCCGCACCCAGGTGCTGCGCCCCGGCGAGGCGGTGCTGGAATACCAGCTGGGCGAGGAGCAGTCGCACCTGTGGCTGATCACGCCGGAGCGTTTCGTGTTCCGCCGCCTGCCCCCGCGCGCGGAGCTGGAGCCCCTGGTGCGCGACCTGCTGCCCCTGCTGCGCGACCCGTCGCTGACCGGCGGCGCCGCGGCCTGGTTCACGGGCCCGGCGCGCGCCGCGGCCGCCGCCCTGCTGGATCCCGTGCGCGACGACCTGGCCGGCGTGCGCCGCCTGATCGTGGTGCCGGACGGCGTGCTGCACTACCTGCCCTTCGCCGCGCTGCCGCTGCGCGACACCGACGCCGCCGCGTTCTCCGACGTGCCCTGGCTGGCCCGCGAGGCGGAGGTGACGGTCACGCCGTCCTTGAGCGCCCTGGCGCGGCTGCGCGCCGTGGCGGAGGCGCCGGCCACGGCCGCGCCCCTGCTGCTGCTGGCCGACCCCACCCTGCCCGCGCCGGAGGAAGCCAGCGTGTTCGTGCGCGCCGCCGGCGCCGCGGGCCTGCGCCCGGTGCCGGGCGCGGCGGCGGAGCAGACGCGGCTGGTGGACCTCTTCGGCCGCCGCTGCCGCTGGTGGTCGGGCGACGAGGCCACCATCGACAAGCTGAGCGCCGTGCCCACGGGCGGCGGCCCCTGGCGCTCCATCCATCTGACCACCCACGGCCTGGTCAACGAGGAGCGCCCCCAGTACTCGGGCCTGGTCCTGGCCCCCGGCCCCGACGACGACGGGTTCCTGGGCCTGGCGGAGATCTTCGCCCTGGATCTGGACTGCGACCAGGTGGTGCTGTCGGCCTGCTCCACGGCCCTGGGCGAGCAGGTGGACGGCGAGGGCCTGGTGGGTCTGACCCAGGCGTTCCTCTACGCCGGCGCGCGCAGCGTGGTGGCGGCACTGTGGGACGTGGACGGCGACGGCGCCGCGCGGTTCATGGGCGACTATTACGAGCGCCTGGCCGCCGGCGGGGCCTCGCGCGCCCAGGCCCTGGCGGCGGTGCAGCGGGAGCTGAGTGCCGACGGCGGCAGCACGTCGGGCGGGGTGCCGCTGGCGCATCCGGCGGTTTGGGCGGCGTTCGTGGGGGTGGGGGACGCGCGGTAGGCGGCAAGCGTCACGGCCTCGCCGGAGCTATTCATCCTGCGTAGGATCCTCGATCTTCTCAAGGCGCTCGACATCGGCCAGATCCTGGAGACGGCCGGACGCCTTCTTGTTGGTGATCAGATGATGTCGCGACAGGACGGGGACCGTGATCTCGCCCAATCGCACATCGACACGATCAGGCCAGGCCGATTCGAAGAGGACACCATCGATCTCAGTGATGACGTCGATCCTGACTGGAGGGACACCGATCTGAAAGATGGTCCCCGGGGTGGAAAGATCCTCGTCGTCCAGATCATGGAGGGGTGCTCCGAATTCCGCCAACGCGGCGAGCACCTTTCCGGCATTCTCTAGACTGGGCCTGACCCAGATATCGAGGTCCTTGGTCGCTCGAACATGCCCGTGAGCCGCCAACGCGTGGGCGCCGACGACCAGATACTCAACCCCGTGCTCGTTGAACGCGGCTAACAGATCGCTGAAGTCGCGGTTCATCGGCTCCCTCCTGACCCCATGCGTAGCACAGCTTGGTCAACGTCCATACGGCCGCGATCCTTTCTGCGACCGATTGGTCCAGCCACTCGTTGTCTTGTGGAGTCACCTGGCCCGGCCTGATGACGCGGGTCGAGATGGTGCGTCTGCTCATTTTGCCCTCCGATCTGCGATTCTACCACATTCGAGGATCCTCTTCTTCAACTCAGATCGCGGGATCGATGGGTCTCGACAATCCGATGTAAGACCTCTTCCCTCCTCCAAACCCCCTCCCCATCGCCGCCCCTCGGGCGGCCCCGATCCACCCACGCGATCGACGTTCCGACCACTCGAGGAGGGAAACCATGACGCCCCTGACCCGCATCTTCCGCAGCGCCGCCGTCTGGCTGCTGGCGGCCGTGTGCCTGGCCCTGGCGGCTCCCGCCGGCGCCGCGCTCGTGACCTTCGACGCCGAGCCCCTGGGCATGCAGTACGGCGCCCCTCCGGGCGACGTGCCCGGCTCCTTCATGTTCACGGAAGACGGCGTGGACCTCTACGTGAACGAGTTCTTCAGCGGCGGCTCGCCGTTCTTCAACTACGCGGAGATCGCGGCGCCCTTCGCCGGGTTCGGCACGGGCAACATCCTCAACGTGAACAACGTGGGCGTGCTGAGCGTCTTCCCCGGCCCCGGCGACCTGTCGTTCCGCTTCCTGGACATGGGCGGCAGCGTGAACATCCAGGTCAACGGCTTCGGCACGGTGATCGAGGCGCCGGACTTCCCGTCGCTGGGCACCTTCGGCGTGGCGCCGGGCGTGACCATGAGCACCACGTGGAGCAGCGTGGGCGGCGGCATCACGGGCGTGGTGACGCTGAGCGGTCCGGTGGACAAGGTGCAGATCGGCGGCCAGGAGCTGTGGATCGAGGACCTGCGCCAGAGCGACGTGACCATCGACCCCTGCCCCTACCCCGTGGAGTACGAGGCCCTGGCCGTGGGCACGGCGTGGGGCGGCCCTTACGGCAACGCGCCGGGCGACTATCTGTTCAGCGAGAGCGGCATCGACGTGTACGCGGCGGAGTTCGACGCCGGTTCCGTCCTGCTCTTCGACCGCATCCAGGTGGACGCCGGCTTCGGGCCCCTGGGCGCGGACCACATCCTCGAGGTCAGCAACATCGACGCCGTGTACGACATCTCGCCTCTGGGCCTGACGGTCAACGAGGTGACCTTCCAGTACCTCGACTACGGCGGTACCGAGAACCTCAGCGTCAACGGCTCTGCCCTGCAGATCGGCGATCTGCACACCTTCAGCGGCCTGACCCTGGGCGGCGTGCTGGTGACCGTGGTCACCGCGCCCTACGGCGGCGGCCTCTACGGCCAGGTGACCCTGAGCGGGAACGTGCAGAACTTCCGCGTGGGCGGCCAGGAGTTCTGGATGGACGAGATCTGCGTGGAGGGCGAGCCCACCGAGCCCTGCGACCTGATGGTGGACCACTCCACCCTGACCGTGGGCGACGCCTGGGGCAGCCCCTACGGCGACGCGCCCGGCGACTGGATGTTCACGGAGGACGGCATCCCCGTGCACATCGACCAGTACCAGTCCGTGACCGGCGGCTTCTTCTTCAACTTCTGCGAAGTGACGCCCGCCCTGGCCGGGTTCGGCAGCGGCAACGCCATGAACCTGAACAACGTGAGCAACGTGTACCACATCGGCGCCACGGGCTACGTCACCACGGAAGTCACCTTCGAGTTCCTGGACCTGGGCGGGCAGGAGAACCTGCAGGTGAACGCCGCGCCCCGCTACGTGGGCGAGCTGGCGGCGGCCCCGGCGGCCATCGCTCCGGGCGTGACCTTCAGCGTGATCACCACTCCGGTGCCCGGAGGCATCCGCGGCAAGGTCACCCTGACCGGCGACGTGCAGCGTCTGCTGGTGGGCGGCCAGGAGTTCTGGATCGACGAGCTGTGCGTCAAGGGCACGCCTCCCGGCGGCCCCGTGAGCTGGTGCGACCACCTGAGCGACATCGAGAGCCCGGCCCTGGGCAGCGGCTGGGGCGGCAGCTACGGCAGCACCGAGGGCGACCTGATGTTCGTGGAGGACGGCATGGCGGCGCGGATCTACCGCTACATCGACGCCTCCGGCTTCGGGATCTTCGGCGACATCCGCGTGGACGCGGCCTTCCCGCCCTTCGGCTCGGGCCAGATCCTCTCCATCGCCAACGCCAACGCCGGCTACGATCTGACGGGCCTGGGCGTGACCGAGCAGGTGCGCTTCGAGTACTTCGACGGCGCCGGCATCGAGAACCTGCAGGTCAACGGCGCCACCCCGTACGTGGGCGAGCTGAACGCCGCGCCGGCGCTCATCGCCCCGGGCGTGACCTGCACCGTGTACGAGAACATCGGCGCCGGCTTCACCTACGGCACCGTGGTGCTGGAGGGCGATGTGGACACGTTCCGCATCGGCGGCCAGCAGTTCGCCATCGACAACGTGTGTGCGCGGCTGGACGGCTCCACCAGCGACGTGGCCTCCGCCCCCGCCGCGGTGAGCCTGCAGCCCAACTACCCCAACCCGTTCAACCCCAGCACCACGCTGTCCTTCACCCTGGGCGCCGAGGGCCCCGTGCGCCTGACCGTGCACGACGTGTCCGGCCGCGTGGTCCGCACCCTGATCGACGAGGTGCGCGCCGCCGGTCCGAACCAGGTGATCTGGGACGGCCGCGACGAGCGCGGCACCGAGGCCGCAGCCGGGGTCTACTTCGTGCGCGTGGAGAGCCGCCAGGGGGTGGACGCACAGAAGATCGCGCTGATCAAGTAAGAGGCGGTTTGTTCAGCGTGATGGGCGCCCCGGGCTCGGGTCCGGGGCGCCTTTTTTGTTCCTGGGGGAACTGTCTTAGTGTATTATGAAACTAATACGCCACCCCTCCGTAGAGACGGGGGTCGCTGGGCCCGTCCCGTTGTGCCTCGGAAATTGTTCCTGAGGCCGGCTGACAACCGACCAGACTCTTAAGTCCAATGTTTTCAATGACCATTCTGCCCGCGAACCGCCTCAGAGGGGGCCATTCCACGGCAGGAACAATTTCGAAGGCACAACTGAAGGCACAACTATGATCATCGTCGTCGACCCCGGGAGTGGGGTGCCGGTCTACCGGCAGATCATCGACCAGATCCGCTTCCAGACGTCCAGCGGGCGTCTGAAGCCGGGCGACGAACTGCCGTCCACCCGTGCCCTGTCCGCCAACCTGGGGGTGAATCCCATGACCGTGAGCAAAGCCTACGCGTTCCTGGAGCAGGAGGGCGTGCTGCTGCGTCGGCCCGGCCTGCCCCTGGTGGTGGCGGACCTGAGCGCCGACACCCTGGCCGCCGGCCGCCGCGCCCGCCTGCGCGAGGACCTGCTGCCCGTGATCACGCGGCTGCGGCAGCTCGGCGTGTCCGACGCCGAGGCCCGCACCGTCTTCGACCAGCTGTTGACCGAGCATCCCGCCGACCTGGAGGACCCCTCATGAGCGTGCTGAGCTTCCGCGGCGTGCGCCGCGCCTACGACCCGGGCAAGTTCGTGCTGGACGGCGTGGATCTGGATCTGGCGCCGGGCGACGTGGTGGGTCTGCTGGGGCGCAACGGCGCCGGCAAGACAACCCTGGTGCGGCTGGCCATGGGCATGATCGCGCCCCAGGAGGGCAGCGTGCGCGTGTTCGGCGACGACCCGCGCGAGCGTCCCGTGGAGATCAAGCGCCGCCTGGGCTACGTGTCCGAAGACCAGACCCTGCCCGGGTTCCTGAAGGTGGGCGAGGTGCTGGACCTTCACCGCACCCTCTTCCCCGCCTGGGACGACCTGATGGCCCGCGAGCTGCTGGCCCGCTACCGGCTGGATCAGGACGCCAAGATCAAGACCCTCTCCAAGGGCCAGGCCCGCACCGTGGCGCTGCTGGGCGCCGTGTGCCACAAGCCCGAACTGCTGATCCTGGACGAGCCCGCCGGCGGGCTGGACCCCGCGGCGCGGCGCGACTTCCTGGAGACGTCCATCCGCCTGCTGAGCGAGGCCGGCACCACCATCCTCTTCTCCTCGCACCACATGAGCGACGTGGAGCGCATGGCCGACCGCGTGGTCATGCTCCACGACGGCCGCAAGCTCCTGGACTCCACCGTGGACGGGCTGCGCGAGGGCGCCGCCCTGCTGGTGGTGCCCCACGACGGCGCCGACGACGACCATCGCCGCGCCGCGCTGGCCGCCCACCCCGACGTGCTCGCGGTGCGCGACCGCCTGGACGGGTGGCACGCGGTGGTGCGGCGTCCGGCGGATGAGGCGGAGACGGTGGCCGCGGACGTGGGCGCCCACGGCGCGCGCGCGGCGGTGCTGGACCTGGAGGAGATGTTCATCGAGTTGGCGGAGGGGCAGTCATGATCCGCACGCTGATGCGACTGGACGCCGGGTCCGAGGACACGGGCAAGCACATGCTCATGGCCGTGGGCATCTGCTCGCTGCTGGGGCTGATCGCCTCGTCGGAAGCGAACCTGCCCGTCCTCTTCAGCCGGCAGACCACCGGGGGCTGGCGCCTCCTGGAGGCGTTCATGCTCTGGATCGTGAGCGTGGCCATGCTGGTGGGAAGCAAGGCGTGGGTGCGGGCGCCGGGGTTCCTGCTGGGCCTGCCCATCCCCGCCTGCCAGATGCTGAAGGCGCGCCTGCTGAGCCAGGCGCTGCACGGGGCGCTGGTGCTGGGTGCGGGGCTTCTGGCCGCGTCGCTGCGCTGGGACGGCGGCCCGCCGTCCATCACCCTGCGCGCCTGGGACGCCTACCCCATGCTGCTGGCCATGCACCTGTTCATGCTGGTGATCCCGTCGGCCATCGAGCCGGTGCGGCAGCGGCTGACCATGAACGGGCCCATGATGACGCTCCTGGGCATGGGGTGGCTGCTCATGCTGATCATGACGGCGCTGGTGCCCTGGCACCCGGCGGTGGGCGCAATGGCGCTGACGCTGGCGGTCGCGGCCATGACCGTGGTCATCGGGCGCGTGCGCGGGAACTTCGAGCTGGAGACGGACGAGGTCCGCGCCGTGGCCACGGAGGCCCCGGCCGCCCCGCGCGCCGTTTCCGCCGACGCGCCCTCGGTCTCCTTCCACGCCCTGCGCCCGGCACGCACCAACCGGCTGCTGCTGGGCCGCACGCTGCTGCGCCTGATGCACGACCACTGGCTGGGCTGGCTCTTCCCGGTGGTGCTGTTCGTGTACGGCCTGGGGCTGGTGAAGAACTTCCGCGAGGGCGACGACAGCCTCTTCTACGGCATCTACGTGATCTTCTTCTTCCTGGGCGCCATGGCCCAGAGCCTGAAGCGGCTGCACCGGGTGGACGCCTGGCCGGTGGCGCGGCGCACGTTGTACTGGCTGGCGCTGGGGCCGTCGCTGCTGGGGTTCGGGATCGGGCTGGGCGCAGGACTGGTGCTGCCGGACCACACGGGCCCCGTGATCAACCGTCCCGGCGTGGTGGACGTGCCCCACGAGTTCAAGGGCCTGGCCCGCGACGGCGAGGTGCCGCCCACTGTGGCGCCCTGGGGCGAGAGCCACACGCCGCGCGGCTACCCCGTGGTGCCCGGCCTGGCCTGGCGCGTGTACCGGCCGTTCGAGTACGGGCCGGACAGTTCGCCGCGCTTCCTGGCGTGGGTTTCCGACCAGGCGCTGGCCCGGGTGCTGGACGCCCCGGCGGACGGCGCCGTGCCCGTGGCCTACGCGGAGATGGACTCGGCCCGCGTGGCCAAGATCCGCGAGAAGCGGTACATGCTGGAGGCGTCGCGCAACCTGCCCGCCACGTCGTACGCCCGCGCGGTGGCGGCGGAGACGCTGGCGATGATCCTGATCGGCACGGGGCTGAGCGTGCTGTCGCTGCTGGGGTTCCACGCGGGTTGGGATCAGCGGCGGAAGAAGCTGGCCATGCTGGGAACCATCATCCCCTTCACGGTGGCCGGGCTGCTGGCCCTGGCACAGCTCACGGGCTGGTCCGCCATGTGGGTGGCGCCGGCGGCGGCCATGATCCTGATCCGCGAGACGACCGACGCCGTGGGCGGCGCGCCGTGGACGTGGTGGCTGGCGACGGCGGCGGCCGCCGCGGCGGCGTTCCTGATCCTGCAGGAGCGGTTCGTGCGGGGCGAGGCCAACTTGGAGGATTGCCGGCGCCGCGGCGCTGGAGATTTCTAGCCGCGTTGCGGGGATTTCTAGCCGCGGGACAGCACCAGTCCCAGCGCCAGCAGGACCCCCGCCAGCGCCACGCCCGCCAGGAGCAGCACCAGCTGGCGGGGCGGCGCGCCCAGCTTGGCCGTGGCGAGCTGCAGGGCGCGCTGCACGTCGTGATCGGTGGTGCGGGGGTTCTCGCGGCGGTAGGTCTCCACGGCGGCGCCCAGGATCTTGGCCAGCTCGCGGGCGCGGGGCGTGGTGGCGGGCGGCACGAAGGGCATGGCGGCGTCTCCCGGTTGAAGGTCGTACGGATTGTGAAGCAAGGGGGCGCCGGCCGCAACCCCGCCCCCGGTTGACCCCGGCGGCCGGCGTGGGTATCCTGATCCGGTTCCGCTTCCCATTCCCGACCCGCGCGGCCGGGCTTTTTTTACCTTCCGACGAGGCGATGCCATGACCACCGACACCGCCCCCGCCAAGACCAACGTGTTCAAGATGTTCCCCGGCGCCTTCTGGTCCGCCAACGTGATGGAGATCTTCGAGCGCATGGGCTGGTACGGCTTCTACGCCGTTTCCAGCCTGTACCTGACCGGCGCCGTAACCGACGGCGGCCTGGGCTTCACCAGCGAGGACCGCGGCGTGATCCAGGGCGTGGTCACGTTCTTCCTATACCTCTTCCCCGCGGTGTTCGGCGCCCTGGCGGACCGCTACGGCTACAAGGCCATGTTCCTGGCGTCCACGGCGATCATGGCGCCCGCCTACCTGCTGCTGCAGTTCCCCACCAGCTTCTGGGGCTTCTTCGCGGTGTACTTCCTGGTGGCCATCGGCCACGGCATGTTCAAGCCGGTGGTGATCGCCACCGTCGCCAAGACCACCACGGAGAAGACCGGCAGCATGGGCTACGGCATCTTCTACATGATGGTGAACGTGGGCGGATTCCTGGGCCCCATCATCGCCGGCGTGATCCGCGGCTGGAGCTGGACGTATGTGTTCTGGGCCTCGGCGGTGTGGATCGGGTTCCTGGCGCTGACGTGCGCGGTGTTCTACAAGGACCCGCGGTCGGAGGCGGAGAAGGCCAGCAAGAAGTCGCTGGGCGAGGTCTTCGGCGGCATGATCGAGGTGGTGGGCAACGGGCGCTTCTTCCTGCTGGTGAGCGGCGTGCTGACGGTGCTGGTGATGGGCAGCAAGTGGTGGCCGTTCCAGCTCATCGGTCCCATCGCGCTGGGCTGGATCGTGCTGAACCTGCTGCTGGACGTGGCGCTGCGCGCGAGCGGGCGGCGCGCCGGACAGGGCCCGTGGCTGCTGCAGCCCATGCAGGTGGGCGAGGGCCGCTACATGGTGTTCCTGCTGCTCATGGCCGGGTTCTGGACCAGCTTCAACCAGATCTTCCTCACGCTGCCCGAGTACATCCGCGACTACGGCGACACGTCGGACCTGATCCGCTCGCTCACGCCGGTGGCCGGCGCGGTGATGTCGCTGTTCCAGTCCTTGGGCGTGGACACCAGCAACTGGAGCCAGGGCGTGCTGGAGAACGGGCAGGTGAAGCCCGAGCACCTGATCAACCTCAACGCCTTCGGCATCATCCTGGGCCAGGTGGCCATCAGCTGGCTGATCCGCAACGTGAAGCCCCTGAACACCATCATCAACGGCGTGGTGGTCACGGTCATCAGCTTCCTGGTTTTCATCCTGGGGCACAGCGGCTGGATCATCGTGGCGGCCATCCTGGTGTTCAGCGTGGGCGAGATGATGGCCAGCCCCAAGAGCAAGCAGTACGCCGGCCTCATCGCCCCGCCGGGCAAGGTGGGCATGTACATGGGCTACTTCTACTGGTGCACGGCGCTGGGCCATCTGTTCGGCGGGCTGCTGAGCGGCGTGATGTACGGGCACTTCGGCCCCGTGGAGCGCGGCGGCACCGGCGATCCGGACATGATGTGGGTGATCTTCGCCATCCTGGCCGCGAGCACCGCCGTGAGCCTGGTCCTGTACGACCGCTGGGTGAAGCGCAACCCGCTGCCCGAGGCGTGAGGTACCCGCAGCCGCTGACCCGCGGCACCCTCATCAAGCGCGAGAAGCGCTTCCTGGTGCACGTGCGCCTGGACGACGGCCGCGAGGTCATCGCCCACACCAACAACACGGGGACCATGCTCGGCTGCAACACGCCGGGCAGCCCCGTGTGGCTCTCCCCCGCCGAGAACCCCAAGCGGAAACTCCAGTGGACCTACGAGCTCATCGAGTCCGACGGCGTGCTGGTGGGCATCAACACCGCGGTGCCCAACTCCCTGGCCGTGGAGGGCGTCCTGGACGGCACCGTGACCGAGCTCCAGGGCTACGACACCGTGCGCCGCGAGGTGAGGTACGGCGAGGGTTCCCGCGTGGACGTGCTGCTCCAGCGCGGCGATGAGCGCTGCTGGGTGGAGGTCAAGAACGTGACCTTGGTGGAGGACGGCACGGCGCTGTTCCCCGACGCGGTGACCGGACGAGGCCGCAAGCACCTCCACGAGCTCTCGGCGATGGTCGCCGCTGGCGACCGGGCCGCCATGCTCTTCGTCATCCAGCGGGCGGACGCGGAGCGCTTCGCTCCCGCCGCAGCCATCGATCCCGCCTATGCCGCCGCCCTGCGCCTGGCGGCGGCGGCCGGCGTGGAGCTGCTGGCCTACAGGGCCGAGGTGACGATCGACGGAGTCCGCCTCAGCGAACGCCTGCCGGTGGAGTTGTACCTGGAAACATCGGGCTGACGGCCCCGCCCTACTTCAACAGCAGGAACTTGCCGCGCTCCGCGACCGCCCCGCTCTCCAACCGCCAGTGGTAGACGCCGGCCGCCACCGGAGATCCACCCCCGTCGCGACCGTCCCAGCGCACCTGGTGCTCGCCCATATCCATGGACGCTTGGGCGAGGAGAGTCCGGATCAGCCGGCCGGACACGTCGTAGATGTTCAGGCTGACGGTGGACGCCTGCGGCAGCCGCAGCCGGAAGGCCGTGCTGGGGTTGAAGGGGTTCGGGGAGACGCTCTGAACCAGGTTTCGGGGGTCCACCACGTCCAGGACGCTGGTGGCGAACCCGGAGACCTCGATGGGCAGGACGGTGTCGGCCCAGGGCTGGTAGACGCCGTCGCGGTTGCCGTCGATGATGAGGTCGAAGGCACCTTCGGTACCGGCGGCCAGAATCGGCGCGAACAGATGGCCGTCGCTGCCGATGATGGCCGTTCCGCTCGCCTCGCTCGCCGCAGCCAAGTCGAACCAGATGGCGCGGCTGCTGTCGGGAGCGACGAGGTGGACGTCGATGGTGCGGTCCGGCGTGCCCGCGGTGACGGTGACGAAGATGGTCTCATGGGCCTGGAACGTGGCGACCGGCGTGCCGTCGGCGGTGGTCGTTGCGGCATCCGCGGCGTGGTTCACCGCGCAGGCGGGGGCCTGCTCACCGGCGGCGCCGGCAGGGTCGGCGCAGATGCCGAGCTGGTCGGCTTCGACGGCCTGGAGGGCTTTCTGGAGTTCGGCGCATTGGGATGGGGAGTAGAGGTCGCCGCAGGCTTGGAGGAATTTGGTGTAGGCACCCGTGTAGCTCTGACTCATGTCGAAATAGGTTCGCCATGCACGGTGATAGACCTGCTTGGCAAACTCCATACCCTGGGGACTGACAGAACAGCCGTTGAACTCACCACCTTCAACTGCGAGATAGAACGCATGAGAGTAAACCGTCGAATTTAGATAATACCCACCGCCATCGGTACTATTGCTACAATTATAATATGCATCGTAGCTACGCTGGGCATGAAAGCGACCATAGGAATCCGCAAGACTATTGGGGGCAGATAAATCTCTATCCGGCTCTGGCTCCGCTTGTCCAGTACCGACCAACCAATCCGTTGAGTTGATCTGATCGAATTCGAATGCCTCACCCAGCACATCGGAAAAGGATTCCGCTAACGCTCGTGCAGAAGGGCTGCTCGGATCAACACCTAATGCTAAGACACCTCCCGCATGCGTAAATGCCCAATTCGACAAGGCGTGCCCATATTCATGACCTACAACATCCTCATATATCTCATCATGACAGAGTGCGATTGACTGTGTGGGCGAACTCAATGCACCACCAGGGCAAAACGAAGCACCGTCGCCTGACCCGCCCTCAGCATGCACATAATAGCGCGTCTGATACTGCTCCCCGGGCTCGTCACGAATGCCACCCATATTGTTCGCACCATTCAATCCAAAGCTAGCCTGTACAAACTCATGCATCGCCTGCCCCATGGCATGAATGTCATCAACATCAGTGCTCATATACTGGGCCATCTCAGTTCGGTTGTGGGGTCCCCGAACCGGAGCGGCTTCACTCCGGCCATGGAAATAGCCTTCAATCCCTTCGCTATCGATATAGCAGTTGTCATTGCCAGGCTCCTTCGCACAATCGTAGACGCGCTTGTCCACCCCACAGAGGCCGGAGAAAGACCTCAACAACCGCATGTCCTTGGTATCGATGAAGTACGTCCTCGCGAACCAGATGTCCGGGTCGCTTGCAACATCCACCTTCCATGCCCAGCTCGCATCGGCAGGAGCGACGCCGATCGTCGGCAATGGCGGCAAGAGGCAGAGCTCAGCCTCGCCAGCTATGACATCCATCTCCCACGGGACATCGATTTGGGAACGATCGAGTGCGAATGTCCGGGCCTGCTCGGCATCCACAGGACCTGGTCCAGCACCCTCCAACCTGCGCTCGACATCGATGCTCGCAAACTTCACCTCTCCCACGGCGTCCAGGTTGACGATTGCGCCTTTCCCATACACAGGCACACCATGGAAAGTCTGAAGAAGGAATGTTCGACTATGCCCCAGCTGGTCCTGAGTGACCGACGCCACTTCGAGTTCGCTCCCGAGCGGCAGCGCGATCTCCTCCCCCCTGAGCAGCAGGAAATCCAGGCTCTTGGCCTCGGCCTGCTCCATCGTCAACGCCGCTGTGCCCTTCTGTGCAATGTAGCCGTCCCGCTCGAACGCGATGATGCCCCCCTCCGCATCGCGATGGAGGCGGAAGATCGTGTCGGCGGCCGAACTCTGGAACGGCCACGCCAGCACAACAGCCAGCACGAGCAGAAGCACAGCGGTCTTCATCACCTGCACACTCCCAAGGAGCCTAAGTCCATCAGAACGACCCAAAGAGTCTACCACACATGGATCCATAGCGAAGACGACGGGGGGCACAGGAAGTCGAGGGGAACAGGGTCGATCCGGGTCGAACAGCCAATCACGCCCCGGCTCGACCCTGTTCCCCTCGCCTCCACCCTCTCGGTGACGCGTGTCACGAGCCGGGCGTTTTCGCTCTTCGGCCTCGGTGGTGTAAACGATGGTCGCGAGGCGGAGGAGATGCAGGGGGGTGAAACGGGGCGTGGATTGGAAGTTCGACCCGTTTCGCCCCCCTGCATCTCCTCCGCCTCAACTCTACAATCCGTAGACTCCCACCAACCGCAAGGAACGCCCCGGCTCGAACACCGGCACCCCCGCGGCGAACGGGTCGCGCACGAAGGAGAGGTGCTGGGCGTACGCCTCATCGGCCACGTTGGCCACCTCGGCGCGCCAGCGCCAGGGGCCGTGTCGCCACTCCGCTCCCAGGTCGAACGTCGTCCAGGAGTCCGTGGTCCACTCGTTGAGGGTGGCGTCCACGCGGTCCTGCTTGGCCGTGGCGGTGATGCGGGCGAAGGCGTGCACGCCGCGGCGTTCGGGGGTGCGGCCTTCCATGGTGAGCTGGAGGGGGCGGATCTCGGCCAGGGGGCCGCCGTCGTCGGACTTCTCGCCGTGGTTCCAGACCAGCGATGCATCGAGCAGCTCGGAGCGGTAGCCGAGGTTGGCGCCCAGGAGCACCGCGTCGATGCCGCCGTAGGTCAGGTAGGCCTGGGTCGCCACCGTGGTCCGGCGCAGGTAGGGATAGCCCCACACGTGGGTGGCGAAGAGCTCGGCGGTGAGGCCGGCGCGGCGCCAGGCGGCGCGCAGGGTGCCGCGCACGGGGTCGGCCAGCTCCGGGTTGCCTAGCCAGGTGGGGGTGGTCATGGGCTTGTCCACGGCGATGAACATCTGCTCGGGGCTGGGGGCGTCGGCGGCGGCCTCCAGCGCCAGGGACAGCGTGCCGGCGGCGACGGGCACGTCGCGGCCCAGGGTCAGGCCGGCGGGCACGGACCACTGGGTGCGCTCGTGGCCGGGGAAGAGGCCGTCGGTCAGGGCGCGGGTGTCGTCGGCGCCGGCCGACGTGCGGATCAGGCCCAGGCGCAGCTCCAGGCGGTTGCCGGACAGGTCCACGGCACGGCGGGCCTGGGCGCCCACACGGGTCACGTCGGGCAGCATGTGATTGTGGATGGCCATCATGGGGTTGGCCGTGGGGGTGATGGTGTTGTCGGCGTCCCAATTGCGGACCCAGAGCTCCACATCGCGGCCCACCACGCCGGCGGTGGTGTTGGTGGCGTCGGTCACCATGTCCATGGAGGCCAGGCTGGTGCGCAGGCCGTTGTCCATGAGGTGCTCGTTGCGGTTCAGGTAGGCGCGCCAGCCGCGGTGGCTCGCGGAGATCTCGTAGTGGTCGTTCTCGCGCTCGTCCATCTTGAGGTAGGGGAAGAGCACGTCCGTGGACGTTTCGTAGCCGGCCGACGCGTCGCCCGTGCCCCAGGCGCGGGCGGCCTGGAGCTCCAGGATGGAATGGTCCGGCGTGAGGGCGTAGCCGTACGTGGCGGCGAAGGGGGTGCCGTCGCCGTCGGTCCAGGGGCCGCCGCGGCGCCAGCGGACGCTGCCGCGGGTGCGCTTGCTCTCCACGACCAGGGCGGCGTCGGTCTCATCGGCGGCGGCGAAGGCGCCGGCCAGACGGCCCAGCACGCGGGTCTCCTCGCCGATGGGCCGGCGCGTGTAGGCCACGCGGCCGCCCAGGCCGTTCTGCAGGGCGCCGCCGGCGCGGGACACGTCCACGCGGTCCAGCAGCAGGAAGTTCACCTGGCCCACGCGCGTGTCCATGCGGTTGGGGCAGGCGGTGGTGTGGCGTTCGCCGTCGATGGCCACGGTGAGGTCGGAGCGTTTGAAGCCGTCGGCGTACACGTCGCTGACGCAGCCGGCGCCCTTGCGGATCAGCGCCAGGGCGGTGCCGCGGAGCTGGCCGGCCAGGTCGGCGGCGGGGTCCACGGCGCGCTCGGCGTCGCCGGGGGCGGCGCGGTGGGGGCGGACCACCAGGGTGTCCACGGCGGCGGGGGTCGCTGCGGCGGCGGAGAGCACGAACAGCATCAGCACGACCGGCGCGGCGAGGGCCGCGCGGCCGAACGGTCGGATCTTGGTCATGGTGTCGGGTCCTTTCCTGATCGATGCACGGACGACGCACGCGGGAGCCGCGGGCGTCACGGTTGTCGGCCGGGATCAGGAGCCGGAGCGCGGGACGGGGTCGTCGGGGGCGGGGGCGGCGCACAGCAGGCGCTCCGCGGTTGCGGGAGCCAGAGGCGCGCCGCCGGGAGCCCGCAGGCCCGCGACCGGTGGCGCGGACACGTGCAGGTCCAGGGCGAGGTGGGCCGGCGTGGCGGGATCGTGGCCGCCGCAGGTGCAGCGGGGGTCCCAGGTGACGTCGGCCGGGGGCAGATGCCTGGCGCCGCCGCCGCTGCAGCACGACGGGGCGGCCGGGGCGCAGCAGGAGGCGCCGCAGCAGTCGGAATCCGTGCCGTCGCAGCCGCAGCCGGCCGGAGCGGCCAGGGCGGCGGCCAGGGTGGTCGCGGGCACGGCCAAGCAGCCGGCGGCGTAGAGCAGCACGGCGAGCCAGGGCAGGGCGCGGCTACGGATCACGGGGGCAGGACCTCCATCGAACGTGAGAGCCGGAATCATAATAGTTGTGCCGCGGAAATTGTGCCTGGGCCTTTTTTGGCCACTTTCCGAATCTGCGGCGATTGAAAACAATAAAGTTACGAAGCCGATGCGGGCTCAGTCGGGCCTAGGAACAATTTCCGCGGCACAACTAATCCCTTCCGCACTCGCGCATCCTGGCCCCCGGTGCGATCCTATGGGCTCACGAGACCGCCGATCCCGTGACCAGGAGCCGCGCATGAACGTCATCGACACGGTCCAGTGGGTGCCCACGCCCCTGGATCAGGTGTTCCCCTTCTTCGCCCAGCCGGAGAACCTGGGCGAGCTCACGCCGCCGCAGATGCGCTTCCAGATCCTCACGCCGCCGCCGCTGACCATGAAGGAAGGCGCCCTCATCGACTACCGCATCAGCCTGGGGCCGCTGCCCATGCGCTGGCGCACGCTGATCACGCACTACGACCCGCCGCACATGTTCGTGGACGAGCAGCTCCAGGGGCCGTACGACCTCTGGCACCATCGGCACCGGTTCACGGAGAAGGACGGGGGCACGGAGATCCGCGACACCGTGACCTACCGCATGCCCTTCGGGCCGCTGGGCGACGTGGTGCACGCGCTGGCGGTGAGGCGGCAGCTCGCGGGGATCTTCGCGTATCGGGAGAAGCGGGTGGCGGAGCTCTTCGGCTAGCCGGCGGGGTCGATCTCCTCGAACTCCCCGATGCGGCGGTTCTTGCGCACCTTGTCGTAGTCGAAGATGCGGCCGTTCATGGCCACGTACACCCCGTGGGGCAGGGTCTGGGCGAAGGCCACCGCGGCGCCCAGGTTGAACAGCCCGTCCGAGCTGCCGAAGGTGTACGGCACCATCGCGCCCACCAGCACCACCGTCTTGCCGCGGATCTCCGGCCCCAGGTGGCGGGCCGTGTGCTCCATGGTGTCGGTGCCGTGGGTGATGACGATGCGCTCCTCGGCGCAGTCGCGGCAGTTGCGCAGGATGACGTCGCGGTCCTCCTGGGTCATCTCCAGGGAATCCACCATCATCAGGGTGCGCACGTTCACCGGCACGCGGCAGCGTCCCAGCTTGAGCATCTCCTTCACGTGAGTGTCCTGGAAGACGAGGGCGCCGCCGAGCTCGTCGTATTCCTTGTCGAACGTGCCGCCGGTCACGAAGAGTCGGATCGCCATGCCTGAACCTCCCTGGGGGACGCCATGATCGCGGGCGGAATCCTGCGGGGCAAGAAGGAACATCCGGGATCAAGTCGGTCCGTTACCTGCCGATAACGGTATTCGATCTCGGATCTTTCCTCGTCAGCGCGGCCCGGGACATCGGCCGGCCCGCGCACCGCATGCTCGAAAGGACCTCCGTTGGCTCGCTTCACGCTCAAGACCAAGCTGCTCACGGCCTTCCTGGCCGCCGGCATCCTCCCCTTCGCGATCTTCGCCCTGATCGCCCTGAGGCAGGCCAGCTCGTCGCTGGAGGACCAGACCTTCGCCCAGCTCGTCAGCCTGCGGGACATCAAGAAGGAGCAGGTGGAGCGCTACCTGGAGACCATCCGCAACCAGGCCATGACGTTCTCCGAGGAGTTCACCACGGTGGAGGCCATGGCGGCCTTCGCGGCGGACGCGGAGGGCGTGGCGCCGTCCATCGGGCGCGACGTGAAGGATCTGCGCTCCGAGCTGGCCGGGTACTACCGCCAGGAGTTCGGCGGCACCTACCGCGAGCAGAACGGCGGCAAGGCCCCGGACGTGGAGCGCGTGCTGGCCGAGCTGGACGACGTGACCGTGGCCATGCAGTGGAGCTACATCCAGGCCAACCCGCGTCCCCTGGGCTCCAAGCACCTGCTGGACCGCGCCCCCGAGGCGAGCGGCTACAACGAGCACCACGCGCTCTACCACCCCGCCCTGCGCCACTACCTGGAGACCTTCGGCTACTACGACATCTTCCTGGTGGAGCAGCAGAGCGGGCGCATCGTGTACTCCACGTTCAAGGAGCTGGACTACGCCACCTCCCTGAAGGACGGCCCCTACGCCGACAGCGGCCTGGGCGACGTGTACCGCCGCGCCGCCGCGGCCCAGGACCCCGACGCCGTGGTCTTCGCGGACTTCCGCACCTACTTCCCATCCTACGAGGCGCCGGCGGCCTTCGTGGCCTCTCCCATCGTCCACGACGGCGAGCGCATCGGCGTGCTGGCCATGCAGTTCCCCCTGGACAACCTGAACGCCATGATGGGCGCCCGCTCCGGCCTGGGCGAGACCGGCGAGACCTACCTGGTGGGCGCCGACAAGCTCATGCGCTCGGACTCCTTCCTGGATCCGGAGCATCATTCCGTGGTGACGTCGTTCCGCAAACCGGAGACCGGCAAGGTGGACACCGAGGCCAGCCGCGCCGCCCTGAACGGCGAGAGCGGCGAGCGGATCATCAAGGACTACAACGGCAACCCCGTGCTGTCCGCGTACGCGCCCCTGGAGAGCGGGAACCTGGGCTGGGCCATCCTCGCGGAGATCGACGTGGCCGAGGCCTTCGGCGCCGTGCACAAGCTGCGGGCGGTGTCGGCGATCGTGGCGCTGGCGGCGCTGGGCGGCCTGGTGCTGGTGGCCCTGCTGTTCACGCGCTCCATCACCAAGCCCATCGGCGTGGTGGTGGACAGCCTCACGGACCTCTCCCAGGGCGAGGGCGATCTGACCTCGCGCCTGCCGGTGACGTCGCAGGACGAGAT
>DAOTGJ010000036.1:7910-9261 GCA_035447065.1 Candidatus Krumholzibacteriia bacterium | reverse complement strand
CCCAGGGCGAGGGCGATCTGACCTCGCGCCTGCCGGTGACGTCGCAGGACGAGATCGGGAACCTGGCCGCGCGCTTCAACGACTTCATGGAGAAGCTGCACGACATGGTGCAGGACATCGTGGAGGGCGTGGGCACGCTGTCGTCGTCGTCCACGGAGCTGGCGGCCATCGCGGAGCAGATGTCGGCCAGCGCGGAGGAGACGTCCAGCCGATCGCGCTCGGTGACCTCCTCCACCGAGGCCATGAGCAAGGGCATGTCCGCCGTGGCCGAGGCCGTGGATCAGACCAACGCCAACTCCAACCAGGTGGCGGCGGCCGTGGAGCAGCTCTCGGCCTCCATCGTGGAGATCTCGCGCAGCGCCGCCAACGCCCGCGACGTGACCGAGCAGGCCGTGCAGCAGGCCGGCCAGGCCGGCGCGCGCATCGCGGATCTGGGCATGGTGGCGGACTCCATCAGCATGGTGACCGAGACCATCACCGCCATCTCCGACAAGACCAACCTTCTGGCCCTCAACGCCACCATCGAGGCGGCCCACGCCGGCGAGGCAGGCAAGGGCTTCGCCGTGGTGGCCGGCGAGATCAAGGCGCTGGCCAAGCAGACCGCGGAGGCCACCAACGACATCGAGCGCCAGATCCGCAACATCCAGAACGCGTCGGGCGGCTCCGTGACGGCCATCCAGCAGATCAGCGAGGCCATCGGCGGCATCAACGACATCGTGACCACCATCGCCGGCGCGGTGGAGGAGCAGTCGGCCTCCACGCGGGAGATCGCGGGCAGCATGAGCCAGATCGCCGGCGGCATCGAGGAGACCAGCCGCAGCGTGGCCGAGAGCTCGCGCGCGGCGGCGGGGATCAGCCGCGAGATCGTGGAGGTCAACACGGCCTCCAACGAGATCGCCGGCAGCAGCACGCTGGTGCGGACCAGCGCGGAGGATCTGTCGCGGTTGGCGGAGAACCTGAATCTGCTCGTGGGGCGGTTCAAGATCTGAGGACGACACGATCCCACACGCAACGGGCTCAGGGCTTCGTCGCTTTGCTCCAAGGCGCCCTGAGCCCGTTGCGTGTGGGATCGTGTCTTGAGGTTAATCCAAGATCTTTGAGAGGTCGATCCAGAGGGTCAAGGACTCGCGCTCCACGTTCATCAGGCCGGTGGCCTGGGGGACGGTGGCCTTGTCCCAGCGGATGCCGCCGATGCCGGCGATCTTGAAGCCCAGGGAATGGCCGGAGGTGTCGCCGTCGATCTGGCCCGGGGTCTTGCGGTGGCCCTTGCGGTAGGAATACAGGTTGGCCACGGACAGCTCCCAGCCCCAGCTCTCCTCGTCGTTCAAGCCGCTGGTGTCGTGCTCGTAGG
>DAOTGJ010000036.1:2505-7810 GCA_035447065.1 Candidatus Krumholzibacteriia bacterium | reverse complement strand
CCCATCCCCTCGCTCCGCACCGACGTGTCGAACTCCAGCAGGATCGCCCCCGCCCCGCTCACCGCCAGCGCCGAAGTCGCCGCCCCCAACACCAGCACCATCACCACCATCATCTTCATCGCCATCTCCTTCGCAAATATTGAACACCCCCCATCACCCTACCATACCCCAACCCTTTCTGCTGATGGCGGTGGGGATCGGGTAGCGGAGTTGGGCGTCCGCCGAGCCGAGCGGCCTGCACGGGCGCGAATGGGCGACTTGGAGCGCAGCGACGGAGCCCAGGCGCGCCCGTGCAGGCCGCTCGGCTCGTCGTGGAGGCCTAGCCCGAATACCCGATCCCCACCGCCACCAGCAGAAACACCACCGCCCACCCCATGAGGATGAGGAACAGCGGCACCATGAAGCGCAGCCAGGTGACGTAGGGGATCCGCGCCAGGGCGAGCATGGACATGAGGATGCCGCTGGTGGGGATGATGGAGTTGGAGAAGCCGTCGCCGCAGGTGAAGGCGAACACGGCGGTCTGACGGGTGAGGCCCAGCAGGTCGCTGAGCGGGGCCATGAGCGGCATGGTCACCGCGGCCTGGCCGGAGCCGGAGGGGATCAGCAGGTTCAGGGTGGACTGGAACACCAGCATGCCCACGGCCGCCACGTGGCGCGGCACCTGCTGCAGGGCGACGGCGGCGGAGTGCACCACGGTGTCCATGATCTGGCCGTCGCTCAGCACCACCTCGATGCCGCGGGCGAAGCCCACCACCATGGCCGCCACCACCATGTCGCGCATGCCGTCCACGAAGGCGGCCGCGGCCTCGTCCACGGGCAGCCGGCCCACGGCGGCGGCCACCAGGCCCATGAGCAGGAAGCCGCCGGCCATGTCGCTCATCCACCAGCCGAAGCGCACGGTAGCGAAGAGGATGAAGGCGAAGATGGCCGTGCAGGCCGTGAGGATCACCGCGTGGCGGGGGGCGAAGGGCTCGTCGTGGTCGTCCAGGTCCAGGTCGAAGGCGTCGCCGGCCATGAGCGAGGCGGCGGGATCGGCCTTCACGCGCGCGCCGTAGCGCAGGGTGTAGACCAGCACCGTGGTCAGGCACACCGCCAGGAAGATCCAGCGGAACCAGAGGCCCGAAAGCAGCGGCACCTCGCCGATGCCCTGGGCCACCAGCACCGTGAACGGGTTGGTGGTGGACGCCGCGAACCCCACCTGGGCCGCCACGATCACCAGCGCCAGGCCGAAGATGCGGTCGTACCCCAGCCGCTTGCTCACCAGCAGGAAGACCGGCACCAGGGGGATGAACTCCTCCCCCATGCCCAGGGTGCTGCCGCCCAGGGCCAGCACGCTCATGATGACCACGGTGAGCAGCGCCCCGGAACGACCGAAGCGGTCCAGCAGCAGCCGCAGCCCCGCGGTGATCACGCCCGTGCGCTGCAGGATGCCGAAGACCCCGCCCACCACGAAGATGAAGAAGATGATGTCCGCCTGCTTCTCCAGCCCGCGCGGGATGGCGGTCAGGAAGCCGTGCAGGCCCACGGGCCGCGCCCGGTCCTCCGGCGTGTCGCCGCGGCCCAGGAGCACGCCCTCCGCGCTGACCAGCTTGTCCAGGTGGCGGTAGGTGCCGGGCACGAGCAGGGTGCGCTCGTGGCCCTCCACGTCGCGGGTGACGCGGTCGTAGCGGCCGGAGGGCACCACGAAGGTGGCCAGGCTGCAGAGGAGGATGACTCCGGCGAGCAGGACGAAGACGTGGGGGATGCGGAGCTTGGGCTTGGACATGGGCGGCAGTCTAGACCACGCCGCCGCGCGGCGCCACCCCGCAGACCGGGCTCAGACCACGCGCCAGCCGTCGCCCGCGGCGTCCAGCGCCTTGCTGAGCTCCACCTCGTCGCGCAGGGGGATGCCGTAGTTGCCGATCTCCGGCAGGTCCGGCTTGAGCTCGCGGATGGCGCGCAGCGTGTCCGTGCGCACCTCGCGGATGACGAAGCCGCGGCGCTGGAAGAAGCGCAGGGCGTCCAGGTTGTCGTTGGTGGTGATGGTCCAGAGGGAGGTGCAGCCCGCGGCCACGGCCGCCTTCTCCACCGCCTCCAGAAGAGCCGACCCCACGCCGCACCACTGGCACAGCGCGTCGATGGTCACCAGTTCGCAGGAATCGCCGTCCACCTGGAACGTGGCCAGACCCACCCGCTCGCTGCCCTCGCAGCAGATGAATCCCGGCAGCTCGGCCGGCTGATGAACCACCTCGCCGCTCACCACCATGTGCCCGCCGAAGAGCAGCTCGGTGCGTTCGCGGACCCAGGTGCGGTCCCTGTCGCTGAGATTGGTGACGAGCATGTGTTCCCTCCCGGGGGGTAAGATGTTGTGCGGGGGAGGGAGAGGCAAGGGGGGATGACACGCGCGCGATTTCGGTCGAACCGCCGATCCACGCCCGAAATCGCGCGCGTGTCCTCCCCCCTTGCCGCGACCGCTGAATATGAAAACGGGTTCCCGGGAGGGAACATGCTCAGCCACCATAGAAAATTGGAAAGCGCCGGGAGGGGTGGTGTTGGCGGAGTGAGGCGTGCGGGAGGAGAGTGATGGGGCGTGATCTGGGGCGTGATTGGCTGTTCGACCCAGATCACGCCCCATCACTCTCCTCCCTCTCGGCTTACTTCACCAACAGCATCCGTCCCGCCCGCGCCCCTCGAGACGTCTCCAGGCGGTAGAGGTACACGCCCGCCGGCGCGGGGGCGCCGTTGCGGGTGCGGCCGTGCCAATCCACGGCGTGGCCGCCGGCGGGGAGGTCCTCGTCCACCAGCACGGCGATCAGGCGACCCGCCAGGTCATGCACGGTGAGGCGGGCGCGGTCGTCGGCCGGCAGCGCGAAAGCGATGCGCGTGCTGGGGTTGAACGGGTTGGGATAGTTCTGCGCCAGGAGCAGGGCCGCCGGCGCCTGGGGGGCGTCGGAGGTCACGCCGCGCTCGATGGTCACGCGCGTGTCCACGCCGTGGTAGCGCTGCAGCTCCGTCTGGCCGTCGGGCCAGCGGATGACCACGGAATCGATGACCGCGGACTGGCCCAGGCCGAAGTGCAGGGTCAGCGACGACTGGCTCAGGAACCCGCTGCCGCCGTCCACCTCGCGCAGGGCGCGGCCGCCGGGGTGGTACACGATGACGCGGGCGCCGATGGCGGTGGTGTTGGCGCAGGTGAAATCGCGCAGGTCCACCTGGAACCAGTGGTTGTCCGTGCGGTTGGCCACGTCGTTGCGGAACAGGCGGTTGCGGCCGCCGCTCATGGTGGCGTAGGCCAGGTCCTGGTCACCGTCGCCGTCGAAATCGCACCAGGCCACGCCGTTGGTGTTGAGCGTGTCGCCCATGGCGGCGTGGTCGGGCGGAGTGACGTCGGTGAAGGTCCAGCTGTGCTCCGCCACGCCTGGCGTACCCTCGTTGCGCCAGAGGAAGTTCTCGGCCCACTCGGGGCCCGACTCCGGGAAGTGGGTGCCGCTGAAGAGGTCCAGGTCGCCGTCGTTGTCGAAGTCGGCCCAGGCCGTGCCGGCGCCGTACTGGCCGTCGTTCATGTTCTCGCCGGAGTCCGCGGCGATCTCCACGAAGGCCGTGCCGCCCAGGTTCCGGTACAGGCGGTTGGGACCGCGGGAGCTCACGTAGAGGTCCTGCCAGCCGTCGTTGTCGAAGTCGCCCCACACGGGCGCCATGCCGTCCACCGTGTCGTCCAGGCCCAGCTCGGGGGCCACGTCGGTGAAGAGCCAGCCGTCCACGTTGTTGCTGTCGGGGCCGTCGTTGCGGAACAGGCGGTTGATGTCGCCGTGGAAGTTGGCGGTGAACAGGTCCGGGTCGCCGTCGTTGTCGTAGTCGGTCCAGGAGCAGCCCATGGTGTACTGGGGGTCGTCCACGCCGGCGGCGGCGCCGATCTCCGTGAAGAGCCAGCTGTCGGGGTTCAGGGCGTCGGGACCGTCGTTGCGCCAGAGGCGGTTGATGCCGTTCTGGCAGTGGTAGAGGTCCAGGTCGCCGTCCTGGTCGAAGTCCACCCAGCTCGAGCTGCGGCCGCTGCCGCCCTCGTCCACGCCCGCGGCGGCGGCGATGTCCGTGAACACGCCGTTGCCGTCGTTGCGGAAGAGCCGGTTGGGGGCCGGGTAGCTGGCGCTCACCTGCATGTTGGCGGCGTAGAGGTCCAGGTCGCCGTCGCCGTCATAGTCGCCCCAGGCCACGCCCTGGCTGTAGAAGGTGGGGTCCATGAGGTTGCTGGTGGTCACGTCGGTGTAGAGCCAGGAGTTGGGGTCCATGGCGTCGGGGCCGTCGTTGCGGAAGAGGCGGCTGTTGCTCTCGCCGGGGGAGCTCCAGAGCACGCGGTTGCTGATGAACATGTCCGGGTCGCCGTCGTCGTCCCAGTCCACCGTGGACATGGCGCGCGTGTTGCCGTCGTTGCCCACGCCGCTGCCGTCCAGGGGCGCCACGTCCACCCACGGGTAGCTCTCGGCCACCACGGTCTGGTGGGGCTCCAGGGCCAGGGGCTCCAGGTTTCCGGACGCGTCCAGGGCCTGGGCGGTGAAGGCGTAGGAGCCGGGGCCGAACGGGGGATCGAACATCACCGTGGTGTCGCCCGAGGCCGACGCGTAGAGCATGGGCGCATCGCCCTCCAGGGCGTAGTACAGGTCCACCTGGGCCACGCCGCTCAGGGTGTCCACGGCGCCGAAGCTCACGGCGAAGGGATAGCCCGGCATGGGCACCGTGATGGCTTCCACGAAGGACACGGGAGTCTCCGCATCCTGCCGCGAGCTCACGGCCGCGGACCAGGCCGAGGGCTCGTTCACCAGGTCGATGGCGCGCACGCGGTACCAGACCAGGGAGTCGCCGGGCAAGGCGGTGAAGGTGTGCTCCAGGCTGGTGATCCAGCCCGTGGAGTCGAAGGGCGCCGTGAACAGCGAGTCCATGGCGGCCTGGGCCCGGTAGGCCACGGCGCCGCCGGCCGACTCGTCGGACCAGGCCACGGTGTTGCTGTCCGCGGGCGTCCATGCCGGTTCCGGCAGGAGCGTGGGGACGGTGGGCCCCTGGGCCCGGGCCACGGCGGCGAAGCCGGCCAGGGCCAGGATCAGGAGCAGGAAACGGGAGCGGTCGCCAACGGTGCCCATGCTGCAGCCTCCGACGTGCGGAATCCCATCGCTCTCGGCGAGCGACGGGGTGTGAACGTTCCAAGTGCCTCTTGCATCGGACCTTGAGACGATTTCTTGAGGAAAAAGTCACGTGGTTGGGCGAAGAATCGGCATCGGAATGGGGCCAGGCGATAGAAATATCTGATTTTATGCCGCCCCGCCAGCGAATGTCG
>DAOTGJ010000036.1:0-2405 GCA_035447065.1 Candidatus Krumholzibacteriia bacterium | reverse complement strand
GTCATGCGGCCGGTGAAGATCACCGGGTCCATGGGGAAGCGGTCCGGACGGAAGTGCGTGTTGAAGAAGTGGATGGTGAAGATGAAGCCCGTGGCCAGCAGCGCCTCGTCGCTGTGGATGATGGTGGCCACGTTGATGAACCAGCCGGGCAGCAGGCGGGTGAAGAACTCCGGGAACCAGAGCACCAGGCCGCTGAAGCCGATCATGGCCACGCCCCAGAACACCGCCAGGTAGTCGAACTTCTCCCAGTAGGTCCAGCGGCCGTACTCGGGGCGCGGGCCCAGGCCCACGAACCACTTCACGGTCTGGATGAACTCCTGGCCGTCGCGCTTGTTGGGCAGCATGGAATCGGGGCCGAGCACGAAGTCCTTCCAGGACTTGCCCGATTCCTTCTTCTTGCTGACGAGCGCGATGATGTGGCGCGTGAAGTAGAAGAACGTGATCAGCGCCGCGATGCGGTGGATCACGCCGGTGCCCTGGAAGCCGCCCAGGGCGTGGCTGATGGCCTGCGCCCATCCCAGGTAGGAGAACTTCAGCGTCATGCCGGTGATGGCCAACGAGAGGAAGCTGATGATCACCAGCAGGTGCAGGTAGCGCTCCACGCGGCCGAAGCGCCGGAACATCTTCTCCCCCGGCTTCACGGCGGCGCGCAGCTGGCGCGAGTGCTTCATGGCCATGATGGACCGCGGCAGCCAGGCCAGGGTGTGCAGGCCGAAGAACACGAACGTGCCCACCAGCAGCGCGGTCATGAAGAGCCACGTCCAGTAGATGAACGGGTACTTGTCCTTGTCGTGGTGCGTGGCGTGGGTCAGGTAGCCCGCGAAGCGGCGGTGCGAGCCGTCGTGGCACTGCCCGCAGGTCTCCACGATGTTGTCGCGCGACAGGTGCGAGTGCGGATCGCTGGGCGGCAGGATGTCGTGGGCGCCGTGGCAGTCCTGGCACTTGGCCGTCTCCGTGTAGCCCAGCTTCACCACCTTGCCGTGGAAGGTCTCGAAGTAGCTCTCGGTGACCTCCTCGTGGCAGTGGCCGCAGGTGGTCACGATCTCGCGCATGAAGCCCTGGGCGTCGGTCTTGGTGATCTCGTGCGACGAGTGGCAGTCGTTGCACATGGGCAGGCGCGTCTCGCCGTGGGCCTCGCCGGTGAAGTGGATGCTGTTCTTGAAGGTCTCGAAGATGCCCTCGTGGCAGTTGGCGCAGGTGCCGATGATGTTGGCGCGGTGGATGGTGGAGCGGATGTCGCTCTCCGGCAGCACGTGGTGCGCGGTGTGGCAGTCGCTGCAGGTGGCCGAGACCACCAGGCCGCTCTGCTGCACCGCCTGGCCGTGCACGCTCATGGCGTAGTTCTCCACCATGCCCTTGTCGCGGCCCTCGTAGCGCACGTCGGCCTTGCCGCCGGCGCCGTGGCACTCGGCGCAGAGCTCGGCCACGTTGCTCACGTAGGTGGGCGAGTCTGGCTGCAGGTGGCCGCGCACGTTGTGCACGCCGTGGCAGTCCATGCACTCGGGGGCGTCCTGATCGCCGCGGGCGAGCAGGGTGCCGTGGGTGCTCTCGTTGAAGAGCTGCACCTGCTCGGCATGGCAGATGGAGCAGTCCACCTTGGAGACCACCGTGGCGCAGGCGCGCTCGGGGTGGTTGGGCGTGGCGCCGGTGTGGCACTGGGCGCAGCTGGTCTTGGCGTGCATGGAGTCGTGGTATTCCGACTCGTTCACATACAGCGAAACGGTGGCGCCGTCGCGCTCGGTGGTCAGGTCCTCCTTGCCGTGGCAGGACAGGCACTCGCGGTTGGACACGCCCTCGTCGTAGTACACGCGCCGCACCGTGTGGGGCTGGTGGCACTCGATGCAGGCGGGCACCTTGCTGGGCTCCCGCTCCCACAGCTCGCCCTCGATGACCTTCTTGTGCACCTGCTCGATGCGGCCGTGGCACTGCTGGCAGGTCTTGGCCACGTTGTCGCGGTAGATGCTGGAGCGGGGGTCGTTGTGGTCGCGCACGTCGTGGGCGGTGTGGCAGTCGATGCAGACGGCGGAGATGGTGAGGCCGCGCTTGAAGAGGCCCTCGCCGTGGATGCTCTGCTGGTAATGGGTGAGGATGCTGTCCTGCGGGATGTCGAACATACGGGCGACCGGCGCGCCCTCCTTGTGGCAGCTGCCGCACATCACCGGGATGTTGAAGCGGTTCACCCGCGACTCCGGCTCCGACGGCGGCAGGATCTCGTGGGCGCCGTGGCAGTCCCAGCAGTGGGGCGCCAGGGCGTTGCCCTTGGCCACCTCGCGTCCGTGGAGGCTGTGGCTGTAGACCTTGGCCACGTCGTCGTGGCAGAGGGTGCAGTCCACGGGCTCCAGGGTCTCGGCGTGCTCGTCCTCCAGGCCGTCCAGGTCCTGGTGGCAGTCGATGCAGGTGAGCCC
>DAOTGJ010000035.1:3622-38511 GCA_035447065.1 Candidatus Krumholzibacteriia bacterium | reverse complement strand
TCCGGCGCCCGGCACGCCCCGAAGAAGTCGTAGTGCTCCACCGCCTCCAGGATGCCGCCGGCCCCGCGGCGCTTGGCGAAGTAGATCTGGTTGAGATTGCGCAATCCCGACAGCTCCTCGTGGTGCCGATTGGCCACCACCACCGCCAGGGTGTTGCCGCGCATCATGTCCTCGTCGGCGCCGGAGCCGCCGGCGACCAGCACGTGCTCCAGGGGCACCTCGCGTCGGTCGGCGAACCAGCGCAGGGCCAGGCCCTTGCTCGCCCGCGACGGCACCACGTCCAGGAACTGGCCGAAGCTCAGGAACACGTTCACGGTCTGCTCCTCACGGTGGAGCAGGGCGCGGATCTCCTCGACGCTGGGCGCCACGTCCGGGTCGATGTAGTAGCTCAGCTTGAACACGTTCTGCTCGTGGGCCGGCTGCGGCCGCAGGCCGGGCAGGTCCTCCAGCAGCCGCGCCACCTCCACCCGGTGCCAGAGGTGATCCACGTGGCGGAGCCACGTGGCGTCGCGTTCCAGGTCGGGGGCGTAGTGGATCTCCGTGCCCAGGCTGCTGATCAGCACGTCGGGTTGGGGGATGCGGTGGCGGTTGAGGATGCGTAGGGCGGACTCCAGGCGCCGCCCCGTGGCCACGCCGAAGACGGCGCGCTTGCGGTTGGCGCGGATCAGGGCGCTGAACTCGCTCAGGGAGGCCTCGTCCTTCAGCAGGTTCTGATCCAGGTCCGTGAAGATGGCGCGGTCGCGGTAGGGGGTGGAGGAGCGGGCCACCGAGCGCCGCGGGGCCGGGGCGGAAGCGGCCAGGGGATCCGCCAGGGCGTGCAGGTATGTTTCCGCATGGGCCGACCAGGCGTAGTGCTCCCGCACGTTGCTCAGGCCGTTGGCCGCGAACCGGCGGTGCTGGCCCTCGTCGGTCACCACGGCGAGCAGGGCGGCGGCCATGGCCTCGCGGTCCAGCGGGTCCACCAGCAGCCCGTTGCGGCAGTTGGCCAGGATGTCCACGGGACCGCCGTCCTCGGTGGCCACCACGGGCAGGCCGGAGGCGGCGGCCTCCAGCAGCGTCAGTCCGAACGGCTCGGTGAACGCCGGATTCACGAACACGCCTCCGCTCAGGGCCGCCACGCGGTAGAAGTCCGGCACGTCGTCCGGAGCGTGGGTCTTGGGGTAGGCCACCTGGCCGTAGAGGTCGTGCCGGTCCACGGCCAGCAGGATGTCCGTGAGCACGTGGCGCGCGCCGCGGTCCATGGCGGCGATGTCGTCGCGCGTGCCCGCCACCACCACCAGGTTGGCCGCCCGGCGCAGCTCCGCGCACTCCCCGTAGGCCTCCACCAGCGTGAGGATGTTCTTGCGGTGGTCCGGCCGCGACAGCGCCAGGATCATGGGCTTGGACGGCTCGCGCAGGAATCGGTAGAGGGAGCGGCCCGCGGCGGAGCTCCATTCCTCGCCGGTGGGCGGCCGGAAGCGGTCCAGGTCCGTGCCCGGCGGGATGACGCGCATCTGGTCGGGGGAGTAGTAGTCGTAGTGGGCGTACTGGTCCTCGATCTCCTGGCGCGTGCTGGTGATGACCATGGAGGCGGCGCTGAGGGCCTCCTCCTCCGCCTCGATGCGGCGCGAGATGCGGTAGCGCTCCTCCACATCGCTCCGCGTGAGGCCGCCGGCCAGCAGGCGCCGGCGCTTCACGCGACCCAGCGAGTGTCCGGTGAAGATCAGCGGCGCGCCCAGCAGGTGGGCGAGGCGCATGCCGGCGTAGCCGGCGTCGGCGTAGTGGCCGTGGATGGCGTGGGGCGGCCGCGGCGCGTTGCGCACGTGCTGCAGCGTGTTGTCCACGAACTCGTCCAGGTGGTCCCAGAGCTCCTCCTTGGGCAGGTAGGCGTCGCCGCCGCAGGGGATGCGCACGATGCGCGCCTTGGGGGAGATCTCCTCCAAGGGCTCGCCGTAGTCCGCGGCCACGGAGGGATCGCGGATCAGGCGGGTGACCAGCTCCACGTCCGCCACCTCGGGACGCTCGCTCAGGGCGCGCAGCAGCTCCACCACGTAGAGGGTCTGGCCGCCGGTGTCGGCGTCGCGGCCCAGCTCCAGGTCCCGGCCGCGGATGAGGCCGTGGATGCTGATCAGTTGGAGGCGGAGGCCCTGGGGGCGCGGCATGGTCATCTCCCGGTTCGAGGACGGCGTCAGAGGATCCCGAAGCGGGCGGCCCCTTCCAGCACGCCGTGCAGGTGCGGCCGCGAGGCGACGTGGACGGTCTGGGGACGGCCCTCGGCCGCGGCGAACTCGCGGATGCGGTCGGCCAGGCCCGGGGCGGCGTTGCTCACCACCACGGACAGGAAGCCGGCGGTGAGCGGGGCGAGGTCGTTGCCGGAGTCGCCGGCGAAGAGCACGGCGTCGGCGCCCAGGCGCAGCTCCTTGCGCACGTGCTGCACGGCCGTGGCCTTGTCCAGGCCGCCGGGCAGCACGTCCAGCAGCAGGTCGCCGGTGAAGACGCAGCGGCTGGCCACCAGGGCCAGACGCCAGCCCAAGGCGGCGAGGCGCGCGCGCAGGCGCTCCAGGTGGCGGTCGGCGTCGCGGTCGGCGGGGCGGCGGAAGCTGATCTTCACGTCGGACTGGTGCGCGGGATCCTGCGGCTGGAAGCCGTCCGTGCCGCCGATTTCGGCCAGGATCTCCGCGGCGGTCACGCCGCCCATGGCGGCGAGGGCGCGCCGGTGATAGGAGCCGTCGAGAAGCCAGTCGTCGGCATCGGCCCAGTGGATGGCGGTGCCCACGTCGCTGACCAGCACGTGGGGGACGGGGAGGCCGGCGGCGCGCACGGCCGACAGGGCGTCTCGGAAGGTCCGGCCGGTGACGTAGGCGACGCGGAGTCCGGGGCGTCTGGTGAGGCGCTCGCGAAAGAGCGCCACGGCGTCCGCGTGGTCGGGATCCGTGTCCACGGGGAGCAGCGTGCCGTCCAGGTCCGAAGCGAGCAACGCATCGGCGTGCGGAAGCGCGAGGTTCATCACCTGCCCACGATAACCACGCCGGCGGGGAGCCGCAGCGGTTGACTCGCATGGATTCGTCGCTAGGGTGTGAAGGATCGACGATCCGCCGACGCACGAGCGAGGAGAACGCGTGCCCGACCGCCACGACGCCCCAGTGATCCTGGGTGAGGTGCTCTTCGACCGCTTTCCCGACGGCCGCGAGATCCTGGGTGGAGCCCCCTTCAACGTGGCCTGGCACCTGCGGGGTTTCGGGCTCGCACCGCGGTTCGTCTCCCGCGTGGGCGACGACGGTGCCGGCGCCCGCGTGCGTCGCGTGATGGCCTCCTGGGGCCTAGACGACGCCTGGGTGCAGACCGATCCGGAACGCGCCACGGGCCGCGTGGAGGTCCGGTTCCGGGGCGAGGAGGCCGTCTATGAGATTCCTCCGGGCCAGGCCTTCGACCGCATCTCGCCGCCGGACCATGATCCCGCCGCCGCCGATCCGCCGCCTCTGCTCTATCACGGCACCCTGGCCCTGCGGGAGGGAGGCGCGGCTGCGCTGGCGCGGCTGCGCGGCCGCTGCAGCGGCGTCTTCCTGGATGTGAATCTGCGCGATCCGTGGTGGCAGGAGCAGCACGTGTGCGCCCTGCTGGCGGCCGCCGACTGGGTGAAGCTCAATCACGACGAGCTGGCCCGGTTGGAGCCGGCGGCCGATCCGGCTAACCTCTGCCGCCGCCACGGGCTGCGGGGCGCGGTGATCACCGAGGGTGCACGGCGCGTGCGCTGGGCCACGGACCGGGGCGTCACGGCCGAGGCCGCACCGCCCCGCGTGGAGGATCTGGTCGACACGGTGGGCGCCGGCGACGCCTTCAGCGCCGTGTGCCTGGTCGGCCTGGCCGCGAGCTGGGATCCCGCGACCATCCTGACGCGCGCGGCGGCCTTCGCCGCCGACGTGTGCCGTCAGCCGGGAGCAACCTCCGCAGATCGGGATCTCTACCGCCGCGAATGGTGCGACGAGCTCCGCACCGGCTCCACCGGCGATCCTTCGCCGTGATCCGCCGCGTTCGACGCCCGGGTCGGACCGGCCGTGAATCGATGACACGAACCCGCACGGGAGTCCCCATGATCCAGGAATTCAGCCGCCTCGTCGCCGCCCATCGCACCGTTGCCGAGACCCTCTTCCGCCGCTGCCTCGCCACGGGTGAGCCCGTCCTCCCCCGCTCGCGCGTGCAGCAGGTGGTGGATGCGTACTGCGAGGAGCGCCACGCCGACGGGGACGCCTGTCCCGACGAGCTGCGCCGCCTGGTGGACATGATCCAGGAGGCCCTGGCCACCAGCACGGATCTGCACCTGGCGCTGAGGGCGCGCGTGGCGAACTGGAACTACCTGCACATCCATGTGGACACCGGCCACCTGCGCGAGATCGACGTGTCCGAGTACCTCCAGTTCAAGGAGACCCTGGCCGGCGGCCGCGTGGAGCACGATGCCCTGGAGATCGATCTCAGCCCCTTCGAGCGAGGATTCCCCAAGCTGACCGACGTGCGTTCCATCGGGCGCGGCGTGGAGTTCCTCAACCGTCATCTCTCCGGCCGCCTCTTCGACCGCCGCCACGAGGGAGGGAGCCTGCTCTTCCGCTTCCTCACGCTGCACCAGGTGCAGGGACGCCAGCTCATGCTCAACGATCTGCTGCAGGACGCCGAGGCGCTGCGCGCGGCCCTGCACGCCGCCATCGACCTGCTGGAGGAGCGGGAGCCGGCCACGCCCTGGCCGGAGGTGGCCGCGGACCTGAAGCGTCTGGGGTTCGAGCCGGGCTGGGGCCGCGATGCGCGCACCGCCCTGGACGGCATGGCCCTGCTGGCCGACATCCTGGAGGCGCCGTCGCCCGACGCCCTGGAACGCTTCCTGGCCCGCGTGCCCATGCTTTTCAACGTGGCGATCCTCAGCCCCCACGGCTACTTCGGGCAGTCGGGGGTGCTGGGGATGCCGGACACGGGAGGGCAGGTGGTCTACATCCTGGATCAGGTGCGGGCCCTGGAATACGAGATGATGCGGTCGCATGAAGCCATGGGCCTGGATCTGGAGCCCCAGATCGTGGTGATCACGCGCCTGCTGAGGGACGCGGAGGGCACCGCCTGCGACCAGATGCTGGAGCCCATCCACGGCACGCGCAACGCCCGTATCCTGCGCGTGCCGTTCCGCGAGGCCGATGGCCGCGAGGTGCCTCACTGGATCTCCCGCTTCGACATCTGGCCCTACCTGGAGCGCTTCGCCCGCGACGCCGAGCAGGCCCTGCTGGCGGAGCTGGGGGCAAGGCCGGACCTGATCATCGGCAACTACAGCGACGGGAACTTCGTGAGCTCGCTCATGTCGCGCAGCCTGGGCGTGACCCAGTGCACCATCGCCCACGCGCTGGAGAAGTCGAAGTACGCTGAGAGCGACCTGCATTGGCGCGACCGCTACGCCGCCCAGCACTTCGGCTGCCAGTTCACGGCGGACCTGATCGCCATGAACACGGCGGATTTCATCATCGCCAGCACGTATCAGGAGATCGCGGGTACGCCCTCTGTCGTGGGGCAGTACGAAGGGTACGGGGCCTTCACGCTCCCCGGCCTGTATCGGGTGGTGGAGGGAATCGATCCGTTCGACCCCAAGTTCAACATCGTCTCGCCGGGCGCGGATCCCACGGTGTTCTTCCCCTTCACGGAAGCCGCGGCGCGGGGGGCGGAGCTTACGGCCGCGGCGTCGGCGCTCATCGACGGCGGGGAAGGTCCCGAGGCCCTGGGCGAGTTCGCCGACAAGGAACGGCCGCCGCTGTTCGCCATGTCGCGGCTGGACCGCATCAAGAACATGAGCGGGCTGGTGGATCTCTACGGGCGCAGCGACGCCCTGCGCGATCGGGCCAACCTGCTCATCGCCGGGGGATTCCACGACCCGGCCGAATCCCAGGACGACGACGAGAAGGCGCAGATCGAACGCATCCACGAATTGATCGCAAACCACGGGTTGGCGGGGCAGATCCGCTGGCTGACCATGCGCGCGGACAAGGCCCAGGTGGGCGAGCTGTACCGGTGCGTGGCGGACCGGCGCGGCGCCTTCGTGCAGCCGGCCCTTTACGAGGCCTTCGGCCTGACGGTGGTGGAGGCCATGGCCAGCGGGCTGCCCACCTTCGCCACGCGGCACGGGGGACCGCTGGAGATCATCGAAGACGGCGTGAGCGGCTTCCACATCGACCCGGAGCGGCCGGAGGAGACGGCCGCGCGCCTGACGGAGGGGCTTCAGGACTTCGTCCGGGATCCCGAATCCTGGGAGCGCATCAGCACCGGAGCGCTGCGCCGCATCGAGAGCCGCTACAACTGGCCGCTGTATGCCAGTCGGCTGCTGACCCTCTCGCGCGTGTACGGATTCTGGAAGTTCATGACGAACATCGAACGCGACGAGACGCGCCGCTACCTGGACATGTTCCGCGTGCTGGTGTACCGGAGGTTGGCGGAGGAGGTGGGGACCGGCGCCTGAGCACCGGTCCCCCGGAAGGGCGCTTCAGCGGGAGGCGTCCATGGTCTGGAAGAAGGCCATGAGCCGCTCCAGTCCTTCCAACGCCACGGAGATCTCCGCGCCGCCGCGCGTGCCGGCGCCGGTGGTCACGGCGGTGAAGGGCACCGCGCCGGCCGCGGCCTCCACGCCCGCCGCCTGGGCGATGAGGTCCAGGAAAGCGCCGTAGTTCCCGCTCACCACCTGACGCACGTCCGGTCCGCCCTGCGCGGCCAGGGCGGCGAGGCGGTCGCTGGGGCGGCCGCCGCCCACCAGCATCTCCGTCATGCCCTCGGGCCCTTCGTTCATGGACATCAGCAGCAGCCCGTCGCGCGCGGCCACGCGGATCTCGCCCACGAAGGCCTCCATGACCGTCTGCAGGATGCGCATCTGTTCCGGGTCCGCATCCTGGACCATGTGCGCGGGCAGGGCGTAGTCCACGGACCAGACCATGACGTCGGTGCCGGCCAGCCTCTCCGTGGCCAGCGGCGTCACCTTGGCCACCTCCATGCCGCGGCTCAGATCCATCAGCTGCGCCACCAGGGCCAGGAGCTCCTCGGCCTCGTCGGCCTGCTGGGCCCAACGGAACGTGAAGCCCGCGTCGGCGCGGCCCATGCTCATGGCCCACGGACGGTTGGTGGTGCCGGCGAACTCCATGTAGGCGTCCACCCAGCGCTCCACCAGGTCAGGATCCGCGATGAGCTCGCCGTAGGTGTCGCGCAGGCTGGCGCGCAGATAGTCGTCCATGGCGGCGAAGGCGCGGCTCTGGTCGAAGGCGCCGGCGCCCAGGATGTCGGCATGGCGCGGCAGACGCCGGGTCAGGTCCAGGGCCGCCGCGAACGCGGGCTGCGGACCCAGGGCCAGGGGCGTGTCCGGGTTCACGTCGAAACGCGTGCGCAGCACGGCGGCGTCGCGGGTCACGTCGGCGGCGGCGTCCATGGCCGCGAGCGAGTCCATGACCATGCGCATCACCTTGGCGATGCCCTCCATCTGCTCGGCCGAGGGCATCTCCATGGGCGTGGCCGGCTCCTCGCCGGCCTCCGCCTGCTGGCGCGCCTGCTCCGCCATCATGGGCATGGAGGCCAGGCTCATCTCCACCATGCCGCGGTTCTGTTCGATGAGCGCTGTCAGGTCCGCGTGGGCCGCCACCACGCCGGGCAGCATGTCGAGCCACCAGGCCGGCGCGGGTTCGGCCAAGGCGATCTCCGCCTGGCTCGACACCGCGAGCTGGCCGTCGCGCAGCAGCCAGCCGGCCACGTCGTTGCCGTCCAGCAGCGCGGTCGGATCCGTCACGTTCCCCCGCACGGGCAGCACGTGAGTCCAGTCCGGTTCCTGCTGGAACATGATGGGGTGGACCAGGAAGGAGAACGTCATGGTGCGCGCGGGGTCGAAGACCTGGGCCATGGCGGGGGCGTGCTCGCGCATCATGGCGTGCAGGTCGGTGTCGTCGTCCAGGTCCAAGGCGGCGGCCAGGCGGGTCCAGGCGGCGGCCAGGTCGTCCAGGGAGGAGACGGCCACGGTCACGGTCTGATCCGCGGGCAGCAGGGGGGCCGGGTCCGCGGAAGGCGGGCACTCGCTGGACGGCAGGGCGACGGCGGCCGTGAGCAGCAGGGTGAGCAGCACGGCCGGAAGACGCAGGCGCACGTTCATGGGATTCTCCTCGATGGCGTCGGTATGGTGGGCGGGCGGACCTCGTGGCTACGAAGGTAGCGGTTCCGCAGTTGCGGGGACAAGAAGGAACGGGCCGCCCGTGGGGGCGGCCCGTCCGCTTGGGCCGGCCGGTCCGATGGTCCGGCGGTCCCGTCGTTCTCGACGAAGCCGCCGCCGGCCGGGCTGGGCGCCGGGCGCGGCCCGGCGGATGCGGTCACTCCAGGGCGGCGAGGGTGCGGCCCCAGCGGGGCAGCCAGCCGTGGTCGTGGTCCAGGGACACGGCCACGTGGTGGGCGCGGCCCTCCACGGCCTCGCGGGGCACGAAGCCGAACCAGCGCGAGTCGGCGCTGTTGTCGCGGTTGTCGCCGAGCATGAGGTAGCGGCCCTCCGGCACCCGCACCGGGCCCCAGTCGGAGCGTGACGGACGGTCGGGCGTGAGCATGACGGTGTGGCGCACGCCGGCGAGGTCCTCGGTCAGGAGGTCCACCGGGGCGGGGTCGTCCGGGGGCAGGGACCAGATCAGCGGCGCGTCCCGGTCCGCGTAGGCCAGGGGCTCGCCGTTGAGCAGGAGGCGGTTGCCGCGCATCTCCACCATGTCGCCGGGCAGGGCGATCACGCGCTTGACCAGGCGCACGCCGTCGGCCGGGGAGGCGAAGGTCACGATGTCGCCGCGGGCCGGATCGGCGCGGTGCGACACGGCCCCCAGCAGGGGCAGGCGCCAGTCGTAGGCCGTCTTGTCCACGAGGATGCGGTCGCCCACGTAGATGGTGGGCTGCATGGAGCCGGTGGGGACGTCGTACCAGTCGGCCACGGCGCTGCGGAAGCTGAGGACCCCGGCGATGAGGGCCAGGGTGGGCCACCAGGAGCGCCAGAGCCGTCGGAATCGGGGCATGAAGCATCTCCGGGAAAGGTTGTGGAGCCACCATTTCGCAAGGAATCGCTCCAACACCGAAGACGCCCTGGAGTTCCCGCTTGATACTTAGCATATGGTAAAATCGACGGTTGGCCGGATTCATCGGATCGTGTATCGTGACTTTCGACATCGGGGGGTGTCAGGAGCTCCGTTGCCGGCGTCGGTGAGGGCGCCGCTCGGGGGATGGCTCCTCGAGCCGCGGACCCGCGGGTCCGCCATCCACGACCCATGACCTCTCAGGGGGGAAAGATCATGAAGACCATCCGTCTGTTCCTGCCGCTGCTCGCCTTGGCGGCGCTGGCCCTGTCCGGCTGCGGCGGCAGCGCCACCGGCGAGGGCCTCGTCCAGGACGAGATCACCATGCGCGACCAGCAGATCGCCGATCTGCAGCAGGAGCTCACCGCCCGGGACCAGGCCATGGCCCAGGTCAACAACGAGCTCGCGGAGACCCGCACCCGCGCCACCGACGCCGAGCGCGAGCTGGCCGGCGCCCAGGCCGCCACGACCGCCACGGCCATGATGTCCGGCGATAGCACCCTGCTGCCGCCCAACGCCAAGCCCGGCGAGTGCTTCGCCCGCGTGGTGGTGCCGCCCGTGTACGAGACCACCACGGAGCGCGTGCTGGTCAAGGAGGCCGGCGAGCGCATCGAGATCATTCCGGCCAAGTACGAGTGGACGGAGGAGCGCGTGCTGGTGAAGGAAGCCAGCACCCGCATCGAGACCGTGCCCGCCACCTACGAGACGGTGGAGGAGCAGGTGCTGGTGAAGGCCGCCTCCACGGAGATCGTGGACGTGCCCGCCACCTACGAGACCGTGCAGGAGCAGGTCCTGGTGACCCCCGCCCGCACCTACTGGAAGAAGGGCCGCGGCCTGGTGGAGAAGGTGGACAACAACACCGGCGAGATCATGTGCCTGGTGGAGGAGCCCGCCGTGTACCGCACCGTGAGCAAGCGCGTGGTGAAGACCCCGGCCACCACTCGCGAGACCACCGTGCCGGCCGAGTACAAGACCGTGCGCAAGCAGGTGGTCAAGACCCCGGCCACCACGCGCACCGTGGAGATCCCCGCCGAGTACGGCACCGTGAAGGTGCGCAAGCTGGTGGAGCCCGCGCGCGAGAAGCGCATCCCCATCGAGGCCGAGTACGCCGACATCACCAAGCGCACCATGACCGAGGCCAGCCACATGGAGTGGCGCCGCGTGCTGTGCGAGACCAACATGAACAACGCCACGGTGCTGGACCTGCAGAAGGCCCTGCAGAACAAGGGCTTCGATCCGGGCCCGCTGGACGGCGTGTACGGCAGCAAGACCCAGGCCGCGCTCCACGCGTTCCAGAAGTCCAAGAGCATGCCCGTGGGCGGCCTGACCTACGAGGCCATGGAGGCTCTGGGCGTGCGCAGCAGCCTCTAGTCGACATCGTGCATCCCGCGTGAACGGAATGGGGCGGGCTCCTCGGGGGCCCGCCCCTTCTGCGTCTTCGGGAGGAGAGGGGTGATCAGCCGCGGGGCAGGGAGCGGCCCAGGGCGGCGGCATCGTCCAGGACGCCCAGCAGGTTCGTGCCCAGGTCGCGCTGGAGCATCTCCAGCAGGTCATGGCCGTCGCGGTCGCCGCCCGCGCGGTTCAGGCGGTCCAGGAGGTGGGCCAGGGGCACGGCGTCGGTCCAGCGGCGCACGGTGAGGAAGGCGGCGCCGTAGAGGTCGGATTCGAGGGACGGGGGCAGCGGCGCGTGTTCGCTCCAGCCCAGAAGCTCGGCGCGCACGCCGCCCCGGTCCATCACCTGATCCACGTTGCGCTGGGCCAGCAGGCGCCCGTAGGCCGCGGGATCCTCCGCGGCGGCGAAGCTCTTGGCGAGCACCTCGCACACGCCCTCCTCGAACCAGCGCGTGCCGCGTCCGCGTCCGTCGGAGAGGTCGTGGCGGATGGTGGGCGCGGCGGCCAGCAGCTCGTGGCCCAGCTCGTGGGGGAGCGTGTCCAGCAGGAGGTCGGCCAGGGCGGGATCGGCCGGCGTGGCGCAGCGCGGGTCGTCCACGTCCAGCAGGGCCAGACGCACCTGGCTCCAGCGGGTGCGGTCGGCCACCTCGGCGCGGAAGGCGTAGGTGGCCGGGGGATCGCGGAAGGCCGGCAGGTAGAGCAGCACGCCGCCGCGCACCGTGCGGCCGGTGGCGCGCTCCACGTGGTCGTAGCAGCGGCGTACGCGGTCGGCCACGGAGGCCAGGCCGGCGTCGCGGTCGGCGGGCAGGTCCGTGCGCAGGCGCAGCAGGCGGCCTCGGCCCAGGGGGAAGTCCACGGTGCGGAATCCGGAGAAGTCGTCCACGCGGAGCTGCACCGGCGGGAGAGCCGCCGGGTCCAGGGCCTCGACCGTCTGGGTGAAGACCGTGCTGCCCGCGGTCGCGGCGCTCCCCGTCGCACCGGCCAGGGCCGGCAGCAGCAGGAGGAGGGCCGTGAAGGGGACTCGCACGTGAGGCTCCGATCGGGAAGGGGGACCCTTCCATGATCGGCGCGGGGAGGCGGGACTTGAGGGACGCGCGGTCGGCGGCGGGAAAGGAACAGCCCCGGTCCACGGGAGACCGGGGCTGGACCGTCCTGGGAGCGGGAAGAGCCGCTAGTAGGTGATGGTGGCGTCCAGCTTCTTGGCCGCCTCGACCCACTTCTCCACGGTGCTGCTCGGGGGCGACACGCGGGTCAGCTTCTTCTTCTCGTTGGTGGCCTTCATGGCCTCGGCCAGGTTGCCGGCGTTGCGCGTGCGCAGCTCCTTCACCGTGTCCACGCCGGCGGCCTCGAGCAGCTCGGAGAACTGGGGGCCCACGCCGCTGATGCGCATGAGGTCGGCCTTGTTGGTCCAGTTGAGGATGAGCTTCTCGCTCAGGCCGGACTCCTGGGCCAGGTTCTTGCGGCCCGCGGGGGTGGCGGCGAGCTTCAGCAGCTGGGTGGTGGTCTTCACGCCGGCCTTGCTCAGCTTCTCGGCGTAGGCGGGTCCGATGCCTTCCACGTCCACGATCTTGTAACCCATGTGTTCCCCTCCCGGGTGGTTGACGGTTCCGCCCCGACGGCGGAATTGAGCGACGGTTGTCGGCAGAATCGCCTAAAACGGTCGCCTTGTCCATGTTCGACGTGCGGTTTTCTGCGGATTTTCGCGGCGGGGCGGCCCGGAAGGGCCACCGCGGATCACGGCCGGGGCGTCGCCGCGTCCCGTTCCGCCGGGCCTTGGACAACGGCGGCCGGGGAAAGTCACACGGGGCGGCGTTGTGGCGTTCCGGGAACCGATGTATCCTGGAGCCCATGTCCGACCGACGCACAGCCCTGCGCGCGCTCTCGCTGGCGCTGCTCCTGTTCGGCCTCGTCTATGAGGCCGGGCATCTGCGTCACCACCTGGAGCACGCCCACCACGTGGGCGACGCCGACCACGCGACCCATCGCGAGTGCCTGGTCTACCACACCGGCGCCCTGGTGGAGCACGCCGTGGAGGCGCCGGCCTGCGATGTGGCCGTCGATCGGACCGAAGCCCCCGCCGCGCCGAGCGCCGTGGCCGGCGGACCCCGCCTGCTGCCGGAACCGCGCGCTCCTCCCGCCTCCTGCTGACATCCCGTTCCGAGACGTCATCATCTCCGCCGCGACACCCCGACCGGGCGCGGCGACTCACGCATGTCCGCAGGAGGACACGAGCATGTACCGATTCCTGTCGACGGCCCTGGCCGTCCTCGCCCTCGGCGCCATGACCGCCGCGGCCGGCACCAGCACGGCCACCGGAGTCTCGCGCACCATGAACCCCGCCATCAGCCTCAACGCCCTGTTCCTGGGCCAGTGGAACGACGACACGCCCACCGCCGACGAGAACTTCGCCAAGCTGCAGGAGGCGGAGATCCAGTTCAGCAGCGTGGTGGACCCCTTCTGGACCGCCGACGTGGTGGTGGCCTTCCATCCCGCCCACGCCGAGGACGGCGAGGAGGCCCACGGCCTGGTGACCGACCTGGAGATCGCCGCCCTGCAGAGCACGCGGCTCCCGGCTGGCCTGGGGCTGACCCTGGGCAGGTTCTACGTGCCCTTCGGCAAGCATTCCCTGCTGCACACGCACCAGTATCCCTTCACGCGGGCGCCCATCGCCGTGCAGGCCTTCCTGGGCGACCACGGCCTGACCGAGGTGGGGGCCAAGCTGGACTACACCGTGGGCCTGCCCTGGTGGTCGGAGCTGAGCGTGGCGGGCGTGAACGGCGACGCGGAGATCTTCGACGCGGAGGACCGCGCTCCGGCCTACGCCGCGCACTGGACCAACCTCTGGGACGTGAGCGACGGCGGCACCCTGGAGCTGGGCGGCTCGTGGCTGAGCGGCCCCGGTGCGCTGCATGAGGGCGAGGCCGGCGGCCTGGACGTTTGGGGCGCCGACCTCACCTGGCGCTGGGAGTCGGTCACGCGCAGCCACGGGCCGGCGGCCAGCGTGTCGGCGGAGATCATCGCGCCCGACCCGGAGCACGCCGAAGGCGATCCCTTCGGCTGGTTCGTGAACGCCCAGGCGCGCGTGCAGCGCAACTGGTGGGTGGGTCTGGGCTACGGGCAGGCCAGCGACGCCAGCGGTCTGGAGCACGATCACGCCGAGGAGGCCGAGGCCGAGGACGAGCTCCTGGACTGGACCGAGTGGAAGGCCGCGCTGACCTACGCGCCCAGCGAGTACAGCGCCCTGCGCCTGGAGGCCGCGCATCTGGAGGCCGCCGACGGTGGGCCCTCGGATCTGCGGGTGTCCCTGCAGTGGAACTTCACCATCGGGTCGCACCCGGCGCACCTGTACTAGGAGGCCGACATGAAGCGCATCCTGCTGGGGGCCCTGGCGGCCCTGATGCTGGGCGGGGCGGCTCCGGCCGCCGCCGCGGTGAAGGTGGTGGCCACGCTCCAGGATCTGGGCGCGGTGGCCCGCGTGGTGGGCGGCGACGCCGTGGAGGTGGAGGTGCTCTGCCCCGGTCCCACGGATCCGCACTACCTGCCGGCCAAGCCCTCGCTGGCGCGGACCCTGGGCAAGGCCGACCTGCTGCTCTACAACGGGCTGGAGCTGGAGATCGGCTGGCTGCCGTCGTTGATCAAGAAGGCGCGCAACCCGCGCGTGCAGCCGGGGCAGCGCGGGGAGCTGGACTGCTCCGCCGCGCTGCAGAACGTGCTGGACGTGCCGGACGGTCCGGTGGACCGGGGCCAGGGCGACATCCATCCCCTGGGCAACCCGCACTACACGCTGGATCCGTTGGCCATGGCGGAGGTGGCGCACATCGTGGCGCATCGGCTGGCGGAGCTGGATCCCGACCACGCGGCGGACTTCGCGGCGCGGGCCGACGCCTTCGCCGCCGACCTGCAGGCCCGGGTGCCGGCCTGGCGCGAGGCCGTCGCGGACGCGCGCCGGGGCCACGTGCTGCTCTACCACCAGACGTGGACCTACCTGGTGCACTGGCTGGGGCTGGACGTGTACGGCGAGATCGAGCATCGTCCCGGCATCGCGCCGTCGCCCAAGCACGTGCAGGCCGTGATCGAGCAGGGCCGCGCGCTGGGCGACGTGATCGTGGTGGCGGCCACCTGGTCGCACCTGGACGTGGCGCGGCAGACGGCCGAGCGTCTGGGGGCGCCGCTGGCGGTGCTGCCGGCCTCCACGGGCGCGGAGGACGGGGTGGACTCCTACGTGGAGCTCATCGACACCATCGTGGGCCGCCTGGCCGCGGCCGCCGCGGAGCGGGGAACGCCGTGAACGGATTCCTGGAGATGATGGCCGCCCCGGTGGTCATGGCCCTGATCCTGGTGGCCATGCACTCGCACCTGGGGTGGCACGTGGTGCGGCGGGGCGTGATCTTCGTGGACATCGCCCTGGCGCAGGTGGCGGCCTTCGGCGTGGCGGTGTCGCTGCTGCTGGGCGGGGAGATCGGCACGGACGGCACCTACGCCGTGGCCCTGGGCGCCACGTTCCTGGGCGCGGGGCTGATCTCGCTCACGCGCACTCACGAGGAGCGCATCCCGCAGGAGGCGTACATCGGGATCATCTACGCCGTGGCCAGCGCGGCCATGATCCTGGTGCTCACGCAGGTGCCCCACGGCGGCGAGGAGATCCGCCACCTGCTGGTGGGGGCCATCCTCTGGGTCACGTGGCCCATCGTGCTGAAGACGGGGCTGCTGTACGGCGTCCTGGGCGTGCTGCTCTGGGTGTGGCGCAAGCCGCTGCACCGCATCTCCGAGGATCACGAGGGGGCCCGCCGCGCGGGCCTCCGCGTGCGTCTCTGGGATCTGGTGTTCTACGCCATCCTGGGCACGGTGGTGACCAGCAGCGTGCAGGTGGCCGGCGTGCTGCTGGTGTTCGCGCTGCTGGTGGTGCCCACGGTCATGGGCGTGCGCCTGTTCCGCGACGACCGCCGCCAGTTCCTCTACACCCTGGGCGTGGGCGTGCTGGCGGTGGTGGCGGGCGCGGGCGCGAGCTACGTGTTCGACTGGCCCACCGGCGCGGCCATCGTCTGCGTGTTCGGAGCGTTCCTGGTGCTGCAGGTGGCGGGGGAGCGGTTGCTGCGGAAGTGAGCTTGGTGCGGCGGCGGGTTCGGCGTACCATCGCGCCGACCGCCGCCGTTGCGCTTCCCGAGACCCGGAGCCCGCCGTGCCCCGATCCCGTCCCGCCCGCGATACGCTCCTGGTGCTGCTGTTGTCGGCGCTGTACGCGGCCGTGGCGTTCTCCATCCACGTGCGCTGGTATCCCATCGGCGATCTGGGCGTGGAGTCCGATTTCTACTCCGAGCTGGCCGTGTCCGCGCGGCGCCTGGCCGCGGGCGACTTCTCCGTGGCCAACTACCCCTTCAAGGGTCCGCTGTACTCCATCGTCCTGACGGCCGTGCATGCGGTGGCGGGTCCCCTGGGGGCCGACTGGTACCGCAGCGCCGTGCTGCTCAACGCCCTGGCTGCGGCGGGGGCGCTGACGGTGACGTACCGGCTGCTGCGGGCGCTGTTCGGCGTGGCCCTGGCCGCGGTGGTGACGTTGGCGCTGGCCGGCACCTCCGAGGTCTTCCTGCACGCGCACAAGGCGTCGTCGGACCTGCTCTTCCTGCTGCTGCAGACGGCGGCCACGGCGGCGCTGCTGCAGGCGGGCGGACGCCGCGGGCTGCTGGGGGCGGGAGCGCTGGTCGGGGCGTCGTTCCTCACGCGGTACAGCGGGGCGGTGCTGCTGCCGGCGGGCCTGGCGTTGGCTGCGTGGCTGCCCGATGGCGCGATGGGCGCGGCCGTGCGGCTGAAGCGCGCGGGTCTGGTGCTCGCGGGGTTCCTGCTCGTCGCGACGCCGTGGTTCGCGCTGAACCTGGCGCAGACGGGCGTGCCGCTCCGCACGGGCAACATCACCAACGTGGTGCAGGATTTCTACGCCGGAGAGCGTCGTGCGGAGATCCCCGCCGGCGGGTTCACGGGTCTGGGCGACCTGGTGGCCCACGATCCCGTCCACTTCGTCACCCATCTGGCGGGCAACGTCCCGCGGCACGCGGCCATGGACATGCGCGAGCTGGTGGGGCCGCGCCTCTGGCCCCTGACGGCCCTGGGCGCGCTGGGGCTGGCGGCGGCGGCCGTGAGCGGACGCGGCCGGGCCTGGGCGCGGCGGCGGCGGCCGGACCGTCGGCAGGGCGGCTATCTTCTCACGGCGTTGCTGACCTTCCTGTCCCTCTGCCTCGTGTTCCACCGCGTGCGCTTCTCCTTCCCGCTCGCCGCGCCGTACTTCGTGCTGGGGTACGGGTTCCTGCTGGGTCTGCGGGGGCGGCCCGGACGGAAGGAGCTGCTGGCGACGGCGGCGGTGGCGGCGGCGGTGGCCGTGGTGCAGTGGGGCACCATCGTCAGGGGGGAACGCTTCTACCGCGACCGGCTGCCGCGGGAGGTGCTGGCGCAGGCGCCGGCGGTGCGCGAGGCGGCGGCGCGGGTAGACGCCCGCAGCCTCATGGCGCGCAAGCCGCACCTGGCCCACTACGCGGGGCTGGACCACGCGGCCTATCCCGGCGACCCGGGCACGCTGACCGAGCTGCTGGCCGAGGCCCGCAAGCGCGGCGCCGACCTCATCGCGGTGGGGCCCTGGGAGCTGGAGTCGTTTCCGCAGGCGGACTATCTGCCCTGGTTGGATCGTGCCGCCGGGGTGACGCGGGTGGCGGACGTGGGGGACGTGCGTCTGTTCCGGCTGGACCGTTCGCTGACGCCGGAGCAGGCCGCGGCCCTGCCGGGCGAGGAGCCCCTGCGCGCGCGGATCGCTCGGGCGCGCGTCGCCGCGGACTGGCCGGCCTTCGCGGCGGCCCACGCCGAGCTGGCGCGGCTGCGGATCCCCGCGGCGCGCTGGTCCGAAGCCGCCGCCGACCTCGCCTCGGCCCTGGAGGAGCTGGCCGACCACCCGCAGGCCGTGGCGCGCTCCGACCATGACGATCTCGCCCTGTCCCTGGCCTTCTGCCGCCTGGGGCAACGCCGCTACACGGACGGCGTGGCGCTGCTGGGCGAGGACCTGTCGGCCCTGGGTCCGGCGCCCTCGGAGGAGTGGCAGGCGGTGCGCCACACGGTGCTGGCGCGGTTGCTGGCGGGAGAGGGGCGTTCGGACGCTGCGCGCCGACATTTCTCCGCCGCGCTGGATTTGCATCGGCGGGCGGGAAGGAAAGAGGCGGCCGCCGAGATGGCGGCCGCCCTTGCGGCCTTGCGAGACGGGTCCGTCAACGCAGCAGAGTGATCTTGCCGGTCCGTCGACCGTCGGCCGATTCCACCCGCACCACATAGGTTCCGCTTGGAACTCCGTGTCCTGCGTCGTCGCGGCCGCGCCAGGTCAGACGGTGCTCGGCGGCGGGAAGCGGGCCGTCGGCGAGCAGGGCCACGCGGCGGCCCGAGAGGTCGAGAACCGTGACGCGGACGGAGCCCGGCACCTCGGTGCGGAAGACGATCTCGGTGGCCGGGTTGAACGGGTTCGGGCGCATGCTCAACGGCGCCATCGTGGGCAAGGGCGTCTCGTTCCCGGGATCCAGGGGCAGCGGGTCGCGGCAGTCCAGGGGCAGGGGCGCGGGGATGCCGTAGCCCTGCACGAGTCCGGTGAGTCCCGGCCCGTCCAGCCGCAGATGCCGCAGGCCGGGGAGCAGGGCCCGTCCCTCGATCGTGCCGGCGCCAGGATCCAGGAGCGCGATGCCCGCCGCGTCCGCCAGGTAGATCAGGTCGCCGCTGGCCTCCCAATCCAGCACGGGGAATTCCAAGGGAACGGGCGCGCCGAACGCCGGGGCGTCCGGGTCGGCGACCGGGGACCAGGCGAAGCCGCCGTCCGCGGTCGCCACGCCAAGCAATCCGCCCCTGGCCTCCAGCCGCCCTGCGGGCACGACGCTGCGCCCCGCCAGGAGGACCGGCGAGAGCGGTGCGCTCACGTCGGCCACGCCCAGTTCCGAACCGAAGCGCAGGTAGAGCCGGTCGCCGAGCACCGCGAGATCGTCGGGACGTTCCGCGGGCCAGAGAACGCCCAGGTCCGAGGGCGCGGACGCGTCGGTCATGTCCAGCACGCGCACGCCGCCGGCCGCTTCGGCCAGGTAGAGGGCGGCGCCGGCGCGGGCGACGGACGTGAACGACGGCACGCCGAAGGCGGTGGCCGTGAGCTCCTGGCCGGCTTCCGGCAGCAGGCCGAGGTAGAGGCCCAGATCGGTGGCCACGGCGAGACGGTCGCCGAAGACTTCCGTGCGGCCCCAGGCGGCGAAGTCGAAGGAGTCGATGGGCAGAACCAGCCTGCCTACGATCTGCGCCTCGAACACCCGCTGCACCTCATGGAACGAGGAGCGTACGTACCATCCGGGGCCCATCTCATACTCCCCCACGAGATCCATGAGGGCGTAGAGGTCGTCGCCCCGGCGGTTCAGGGCCAGGGGCTCGGCCAAGCCCTGGCCGACCGACGGCGGCGGCACCACGTTGGCCTCCACGCTCCCGTCCGGCACCGACGTGACGATCAGGCCCCGCTCGGTGGCGGCGTAGAGAAGACCGTCCACTTCCGCCAGGCCGCGCAGCTCGGCGAGCAATGGGAGGCGCCGCCGTTCGCCGGTTGGACCTGCGGCGTCCAGCGGGTAGGCGGCGTGGTCGGAGAACTCGTCCGCGAGATAGAGGATGTCGCCGCAGAGCAGGGCGGGGTTCGCCGGGCGTCCGCCGAGGATTTTGTCCGTGTCGGCGAAGGCCTTGTCCGCGCCCAGGGTGGCCAACGTGTAGATGGGGTAGATCCGGTCACCGTAGATGTATGGATCGCGCCAGGACTCCGCCAAACGTCGTTCGGCCAGGGCCAGTCCCTGATGCAGGACAGGGCGTCCGAAGGTCAAGCTGTGCCACGGCGCACCGTTCACATAAATCTCCTGGGCCAGGAGCTGCGGAGCGGAGGGGTCGGAGACATCGAAGAGCACGAAGGTGGACCCGGTCAGCGCCAGCAGGTCGTCGGCCAGCGCCGCGTGCTGCGACGAGATCGTGATGAGGCCCACCTCCACCGGCTCGGTGGGAACGCTCATGTCCAGCAGACGCACGGGCTCGCCGGACTCGCAGACCGCGAGCAGGTCTCCAGCCGCGGCCACGCCGCTGACCTCCAGGAAGCCGGAGAGGCCGTGGTGGGGGATGTCGTGGACAGGCGACGGGACGATCGGGTCGCTCAGGTCGTAGACGCGCACGCCCAGGTCGTCCACCGCCAGGTACAGGCGTCCCGCGGCGGTGCACATGGCGGCCACGGCGCCGGGCTGGGAAAGGGTCAGGATGCGGGTGGGGGCCAGGGGGTCGGTCAGGTCGAAGATCACGAGATCCGAGCCGCTCGCGGCGTAGAGGACCTGGCCGACGGCGATCACGTGGTCCAGGGCGCCGGCGGGGGCGGGCTCGGCGCCGAGGGCGGAGGGGAAGGCCGCGTAGTCCAGACAGGTTTGGGCCAGGGCGGGGGCGGTGGAGATGAGGATCGTGACCAGCAGCGAGGCGAGGGCGCGACGGCGCATGGGGGCTCTCCTTCCATGATGAGTTTCGGCATGATGGGATTCTAGCACGATCCGGAGGGATCTCGGGGGTCGATGAATACGGTTATCCAGATGCGCAGTCCGGCCTCCGTCGCTATCCTGAACCCCCATGTCCGATCTCCTCGCACTCCAGGGCGTCGTCAAGACGTTCCCCCAGCCCGGCCGGGATCCGCGCGTGATCCTGGACGGGGCCGATCTCCGCCTGCGGGCCGGGGAGGCCGTGGCCGTGGTGGGCCCGAGCGGCAGCGGCAAGTCCACGCTGCTCAATCTGGCCGCCGGCCTGGACGTTCCCGACTCCGGCCGCGTGAGCGTGGCCGGCCGCGATCTGGCCGGCCTGGACGACGACGCCCGCACGCACCTGCGCCGCGGCACCGTGGGCATCGTCTTCCAGCAGTTCCACCTGCTGCCTCACCTGAGCGTGCGCGAGAACGTGCTGCTGCCCGACTGGATCGCCGGCACCCTGCCCGATCCCGATGCCCGCGCCCTGGCCCTGCTGGAGCGCGTGGGCCTGGCCGACCGCGCCCGCGACGCCGTGGACCGCCTCAGCGGCGGCGAGCAGCAGCGGGTGGCGCTGTGCCGCGCCCTGCTCCACGCCCCGCGCCTGCTGCTGGCCGACGAGCCCACCGGCAACCTGGACGGCGACTCGGGCGCGCGCGTGACGGACCTGCTCTTCTCCCTCGCCCGCGATGAAGGGGCCGGCCTGCTGGTGGTGACCCATGCCGCCGCCCTGGCCGACCGCTGCGACCGCGTGCTGACCCTGCGCCACGGACGCCTGGAGGCGTCGTGACCGCCCTGGTGCGCGCGAGCCTGCGCGCCCACCTGCACAAGGGACGCCTGCTGACCGTGCTGACCGTGCTGGGGGTGGCCCTGGGCGTGGCGGCCGTGCTGTCCGTGCAGATCCTCAACTCCAGCAGTCTGGCCGCCTTCCGGGGCGGCGTCCGCGCGGTGAGCGGCGACGCCGACCTGACCGTGACCGGCCGCGGCCCCGACCTGCCCGTGAGCGCCTTGGCGACGGTGCTGGCCGATCCGGACGTGGCCGCCGCCTGGCCCCTGGTCCGCCTGCGCGCCACGTTGGCGGGCGATGCCGCGGCGGGGTTCGAGGTGCTGGGCGTGGACCCCTTCAGCCCCGTGGACCGCGACGCCCTGGCCGCCGCCGCTCCCGCCCTCAACGCCGGCGCCGGAACCGCCGACCCCATGCGCCTGCTGGCCCGCACCGGCTGGGCCGCCACGTCGGTGGAGGCCGCCGCCCGTCACGGCTGGGCCGAGGGCGACACCGTGCGTCTGGGCGTGGGGTCGCGCACCGTGACCCTGGTGCTGGGCGCGGTGCTGGACGTGAAGGCGGTGGCGCCGTTCGCTCCGTCGTCGCTGCTGCTGGTGGATCTGGCGGAGGCGCAGCGGCTGCGGCGTCGGCCCGACGTGTTCTCGCAGATCGATCTGGCGCTGGCGCCCGGCGCGGACCTGGAGGCCGCGTCGGCCCGTCTGCAGGAGGCCCTGGGGCCTCTGGCCCGCGTGCGGACGCCCGGGCAGCGCGAGCAGGACACCGCCTCGCTGACCGAGGCCTTCCGCATGAACCTGTCGGCCCTGAGCCTGGTGAGCGTCTTCGTGGGCGTGTTCCTGGTGGTCAGCACGGTGCAGGCGTCGCTGGTGCGGCGGCGCACGGAGTTCGGCGTGCTGCGGGCCCACGGGGCCACCCGCGGCGAGGTGCTGCGGCTGATCCTGCTGGAGGCCGGCGTGCTGGGCCTGCTGGGCGTGGCGGCCGGCGTACCCCTGGGGTGGCTCACCGCGCGCGCCAACCTGCATCTGGTGGACGCCGCGCTCACCAACATCTACATGCTGGACGGGTTGGAGCGGCTGCGCGTGCCCTGGCACCAGATCGCCCTGGCGGCGCTGACCGGCGCCGGCGGTGCGGCCCTGGGGGCCCTGGTGCCGGCCCTGGACGTGGCCAAGCGCGAGCCCCGCGATCTGCTGCGCCGCTTCACCGCGCCCGAGGGCGCCTCGCGGGCGGCGCCGCGCCTGGCCGCCGCCGGGCTGGCGTTGGTGGGCGCGGCGCTGGCGTGGTTCGGGATCTGGGGCCGCGACCTGCGCTGGGCCGGCTTCGTGCTGGGACTGGCGCTGCTGCTGGGGGTGGTGCTCCTCACGCCGGAGGTGGTGCGCCGTCTGGGCGCCCTGGCGCGGCCGCGCCGCTTCGGCCCGCTGCTGGGTCTGCGCAACCTGGCCGTGCGCCTCAACACCACCAGCTTCGCCGTGGCGGCCCTGGGGGTGGCGGTGAGCATGCTGGTGTCGGTCACGCTGCTCATCGCGGGCTTCCGCGACACGCTGATCTCCTGGCTCGACGCCGCCGTGCCGGCGGACGTGTACGTGACCGCGGAGAGCTGGGCGCGGGCCGGTCCGGACGCCGGGCTGGACCCCGTGGTAGTGGCGTCGCTCCTGGCCGACCCAGACGTGCGCGCCCACGCCGTGCTGCGCCAGGTCATGACGGAAGCCGCCGGCCGCGAGGTGGCCTTCAACGGCGTGGAGGCCGTGGGCGCCGAGGCCCTGCCGCCGCTGCGCGACGGCGATCCCGCCACCCTGCGCGCCTCCCTGGCCGACGGCGCCGTGGCCGTGACAGAGCCCTTCGCCCGCAAGACCGGCCTGGGCGTGGGCGACCGCGTGACGGTGATCACGCCGTCGGGGGCCGCGGATCTCTCCATCGCCGCGGTGACCTACGACTACAGCAGCGAGCACGGCGCCCTCTACGCCCACCGCGCCACGGTGGACCGGCTCTTCGGCCCCGGCGAGCTGCACAGCCTGGCCCTGTTCCTGCGCCCCGGCGCGGCGCCCGAGGCCGTGGCCGAGCGGCTGCGCACCGCCTGGTCGGGGCATCCGCTGGAGTTCCGCGCCAACGCCGAGCTGCGCACCGAGGTGCTGGGCATCTTCGACCAGACCTTCGCGGTCACGCGGCTGCTCCAGGGCACGGCCCTGCTCATCGCCGTGGCGGGCATCGCGCTCACGCTGCTCATCCGCGCCCGCGAGCGCGGCGCCGAGCTGGCCCTCTACCGCGCCCTGGGCGCCACGCCCGCCCAGGTGTTCCGGCTGGTGCTGGGGGAGGGCGTGGGCATCGGCGCGCTGGGGCTGGCGCTGGGGCTGGGCGGCGGCGTTGGCCTGGCGCTGCTGCTGGTGCACGTGATCAATCCGGCGTGGTTCGGCTGGACGCTGCAGCAGAGCTGGCCGTTGGGCCGGCTGGCGGGGCAGGCGCTGCTCATCCTGGTGGCGGCGGGCCTGGCCGCCGTGGAACCGGCGCGGCGCTGCGGCCGCGCCCTGGCGCGGGAGCTGACCCTGGACGATGCGTAGAGCGATCCTCCTCCTCCTTTTCCTCGCCGGCGCCGCAACTGCCGCCGAGTGGCGCACGCCCGGGCCCACGGGCCGCGCCTGGGACTTCCCCGCCGACCACCACGCCCTGCGCGACTACCGCAACGAGTGGTGGTATGTCACCGGCCACCTGGCCGCCGCGGGGGAGGCGGAGCCGCGCTGGGGCTACCAGTTCACGCTGTTCCGATTGGGCGTGGCGCCGGGGGAGGCCGACACCGCCGCCGCGTGGGCCGCGTCGGACCTGGTCATGGGACACGTGGCGCTCACGGACCTGCGGGCCGGCACGCATCTCTTCACGCAGGTCATGGTGCGTGCGGTGGATCCATTGGGGGGCTTCGGCGCCCCCGGCGACAGCATGCTGGCCTGGTGCGCCGCGCCGCCCGGCACCGACGGCCGCTGGACCTTCGCCCTGGACGGCGACGGCTTCCGCCTGCGCGCCCAGGACCGGCGCAAGGGCCTGGACCTGGAGCTGACGCTGCGGCCCGAACGCCCCGTGGTCTTCCACGGCCCCGGCGGCTACAGCCCCAAGAGCGCCGACGGATCCCAGGCCAGCCTCTACTACTCCTACACCCGGCTGGCGACGGCGGGCGAGTTGGACGGCGAGCCCGTCCAGGGCCGCTCCTGGTTCGACCGCGAGGTCTTCACCGGCACCCTTACCGGCGAGCGCGTGGGCTGGGACTGGGCCAGCCTCCAGCTCGACGACGGCCGCGATCTCATGCTCTTCGAGCTGCGCCGCGAGGACGGCGTCGTGGACTTCGGCCGCGGCACCCTGGTGGAGTCCGACGGCCGCGTGGTCCTCCTCTCCCGCGACCAGTGGACCTGGACGCCCACCGGCCGCTGGACCAGTCCGGCGACGGGCAACGTGTACCCCTCCGGCTGGCGCCTGAACCTTCCGGGAGGGTTGGGGGAGGTGGAGGTGGTGCCCGAGGTGGCCGGCGCGGAGAACGTGGGCCCCCCCGGCGGCTTCACCTATTGGGAAGGGCCGGTGACGTTCACCGGCGCGGCGGAGGGCCGCGGATATGTCGAACTGACCGGTTACGGATCGTCTGAGGTATCACCGGAAACCGGCCGATAACGCTCTAACATAAAGATATCGCAACAGTTAAATCTCCCACCAACGACATTCGTATTGATCTTGAGACCCCCTGTCAATAGGTAAACATTTTTGTGTTGATTCCATGACATCTGCCGAATAAGTTCCGGGCTGACGGTGGGAGTTGGCCCATTCCCTAATAGGAGGATCCTCAATGACTCTCAAACGGCTCGCTCTTCTTCTGCTTCTTCTGCCCATGCTCGCCCTCTGGGGCTGCGAGGGCGATCAGGGCCCGGCCGGCCCTGCGGGCGCCGACGGTCAGGACGGCCAGGATGGCCAGGACGGTCAGGACGGCCAGGACGCCATCGTGTCCTGCATCGAGTGCCACAACACGGACCTGCAGAACGCCATCGTGCTGCAGTACGCGCGCTCCCAGCATGCGCTGGGCGAGTACGTGGACTACGCCGGCGGCCGCAGCTCCTGCGCCCGCTGCCACAGCGGCAACGGCTTCCGCGAGTACTGGGACACCGGCGCGGTGGACGGCAACCTCATGCAGCCCTCGCCCTTCCTGTGCGGCGACTGCCACATGATCCACACCACCTTCGACGCCGCCAACGACTACGCCCTGCGCGCCTCCGATGAGGTCGTGTGGTCGCACGTGGTGGGCACCTTCGACTTCGGCGACAACAGCAACGTCTGCGGCAACTGCCACCAGGCGCGCACCGCCGAGCCCAACATCGCCGCTCCGGGCGAGACCTTCACCATCACCAGCACGCACTACGGCCCGCACCACGGCGCCATGGCCAACGTGCTCGCCGGGACCGGCTTCGCCGAGATCGCCGGCTCCATGACCTACCCCACCGGCGGCGGCCACCTGGCGGCCGGCATGACCTGCATCGACTGCCACATGGGCACGTACAGCGACGGCGCCGGCGGCCACACCTGGTGGCCCAACGTCGACGCCTGCGGCACCTGCCATGCCGGCGCCAGCGACTTCGACATCAACGGCTTCCAGACGGAGATCCAGGGCCTGCTGGACGACCTGCAGGCGCAGCTCTTCGCTCTGGGCGTCATCGAGCAGGTGGATGAGGACGGCGTGCTGATGTGGGAGCCGGTGACCGGCACCTACCCCATGGCCCAGGCCCGCGCCTACTTCAACTGGATCGGCCTGACCGAGGACCGCAGCCTGGGCGTGCACAACCCCAGGTACGTGGAGGCCCTGCTGACCAACTCCCTGGAGGCCATCACTCCCACGGAGTAGCCCCCCGCTTCTTTCCCTGGAAGCACGAAAGGCCGGAGTCCTCGGACTCCGGCCTTTTCGCGTGCAGCGCCTTGCGTGCGGCTTGGCGATGAGGCATGATCCGGGGCAACGCGGACGCCGCCCGCTGCGTAGGCATTCCGTTCTCCCATCCCTCTTCGCCTGATTCCCCGGAGGCCCCCCATGCGCCGACTCCCCTGGCTGCTCGTCGCCCTGCTCCTGCTCGCCGCGCCCCTCGCGGCGTCCGCCAAGGACAAGGAGAAGGACGAGGACAAGAACCCCCTGAACGCCGGCAACCTCAGCGGCCTGGCGCTGCGCTGCGTGGGCCCCGCCCTGACCAGCGGCCGCGTGGGCGACTTCGCCGTGAATCCCGACGACCCGGCCGAGTACTACGTGGCCGTCTGCTCCGGAAACGTGTGGAAGACCGTCAACGCCGGCACCACGTACGAGCCCGTCTTCGACGGCGAGGGCTCCTACTCCATCGGCTGCGTGACCATGGATCCGCGCAACCACGACGTGGTGTGGGTGGGCTCCGGCGAGAACAACTCGCAGCGTTCGGTGAGCTACGGCGACGGCGTCTACAAGACGGTGGACGGCGGCAAGAGCTGGACCAACATGGGGCTGAAGGACAGCGAGCACATCGGCATGATCGCCGTGGACCCGCGCAACAGCGACGTGGTCTACGTGGCCGCCCAGGGCCCCCTGTGGAACGCCGGCGGCGAGCGCGGCCTGTACAAGACCACCGACGGCGGCGCCACCTGGGAGCGCGTGCTGCACGTGGACGAGGATACGGGCGTGAGCGAGGTGCACCTGGATCCGCGCAACCCGGACGTCCTCTACGCCGTGAGCTACCAGCGCCGGCGCCACGTGTGGGTGCTGCTGGACGGCGGTCCGGGCAGCGCCATTCACAAGAGCACCGACGGCGGCAAGACCTGGCGCAAGATCACCAAGGGCCTGCCGGGCGTGGACCTGGGACGCATCGGCATGGACATCGCGCCCAGCGATCCGGACCGGCTCTACGCCATCGTGGAGGCGGCCCAGGACAAGGGCGGCTTCTTCCGCTCCGACGACCTGGGCGAGAACTGGCGCAAGGTGGACGACTACGTGTCCAGCAGCCCCCAGTACTACCAGGAGATCACCGTGGATCCGCACGACGCGGACCGCATCTGGTCCCTGAGCACCTGGCTGGCTCGCAGCGAGGACGGCGGCGCCACTTGGGACCGCATCCCCGTGGACCACAAGCACGTGGACGACCACGCCATCTGGATCGACCCGGACGCCACCGACCACGTGCTGGTGGGCTGCGACGGCGGCATCTACGAGACCTGGGACGACGGCGCCACCTGGCACTTCAAGGCCAACCTGCCCGTCACCCAGTTCTACAAGGTGAGCGTGGACTACGACGCGCCCTTCTACAGCGTGTACGGCGGCACCCAGGACAACAACTCCCTGGGCGCCAAGACGCGGAACATCACCGCCCACGGCATCCGCAACAGCGACTGGACCATCACCGTGGGCGGCGACGGCTACGAGACCCAGGTGGATCCCACGGACGCGGACGTGGTCTACAGCCAGTGGCAGTACGGCGGCCTGGTGCGCTACGACCGCAAGACCGGCGAGACCATCGACATCCAGCCCCAGCCCGAGTGGGGCGATCCCGCCTACCGCTTCAACTGGAACACGCCCCTGCTCATCAGCCCGCACGACCACCGGCGCCTCTACTACGGCGGTCAGATCCTCCTGCGCTCCGACGACATGGGCATGAGCTGGCGCGAGATCAGCGGCGACCTGTCGCGCAACCTGGACCGCAACCGCCTGGAGGTCATGGGCCGCGTGTGGAGCGTGGACGCCGTGGCCAAGAACGCCAGCACCTCGTTCTACGGCGCCATGATCGCCATCGACGAGTCGCCCCTGCGCGACGGCCTGATCTACGTGGGCACCGACGACGGCGTGTTCTCCGTGACGCAGAACGGCGGCCAGACCTGGACCCGCTACGAGAGCTTCAAGGGCGTGCCGGAGATGAGCTACATCGGCGACGTGATGGCCGACCGCTTCGTCGACGGCCGCGTGTACGCCTGCTTCGACAACCACAAGAAGGGCGACTTCAAGCCCTACCTCCTGCGCAGCGACGACCACGGCCGCAGCTGGAAGTCCATCGTCGGCGACCTGCCCGAGCGCGGCAGCGTGCACACCATCGAGCAGGACCACGTGAACCCGGACCTGCTGTTCTGCGGCACCGAGTTCGGCGTGTACGCCACCGTGGACGGCGGCGCGCACTGGGTGGAGCTGACCGGCGGCTTCCCCACCATCTGCGTGCGGGACATCGACATCCAGCGCCGCGAGAGCGACCTGGTGGTGGGCACCTTCGGCCGCGGCATCTACGTGCTGGACGACTACTCGCCCCTGCGCACCGTGACCCGCGCCATGCTTGAGAACGAGGACGCCCATCTGTTCCCCATCAAGGACGCCTGGCAGTTCCATGAGAGCACGCCCTTCGGCGGCGGCGGCAAGGCCAGCCAGGGCGACGCCTTCTACGTGGCGGAGAACCCGCCCGTGGGCGCCGTCTTCACCTTCTGGATGAAGGAGAAGTTCACCACCCTGAGCGAGGACCGGCGCAAGAAGGAGAAGGAGCTCTTCAAGAACGACGAGCCCGTGTACTACCCCAGCTGGGACGACCTGCGCGCCGAGGACCGGGAGCGCGATCCCATGGTGGTCTGCGTGATCCGCGACGAGGCCGGCGCCCTTGTGCGCCGCCTGGTGGTGCCCAACCGCGCCGGCCTGCAGCGCGTGGTCTGGGACATGCGCCTGCCCTCGCTGCGCCCCGCCGGCGGCCGTCCCGGCAGCGACGGCGGCGCCATGGTGGCGCCCGGCCGCTACACGGCGCAGTTCGTGTCGGTGATCGGCGACGAGGTGGCGCCCCTGACCGGTGCGGAGGGCTTCCTGCTGAAGCCCCTGCACCAGACCCGCCTCACGGCGGTGGACCGGAACGAGCTGGCGGCCTTCCACCGGCAGGTCTCCGAGCTGCAGCGCACGGTCAACGCGGCCGTAAGAGTTGCGTCGGAAACGCAAGAGCGCCTTGACCAACTGCGTTCCGCGTTGTTCAATACCGTCGAAGCGGACCTGGGAATGCAGGCGAGGCTGAACGCCATGGAGGCGAAGCTGAAGGACCTGCAGACGGCGATGAGCGGCGACGCCACCATCGCCTCGCGGAACGAGCCGGTGGCGCCGAGCCTGCAGGAGCGCATCAACCGCGCCGCCTGGGGCGGAGACTCCACCCAGGGTCCCACCGGGACCCACCGCGAGATCCTGGCGCTGGTCCGCGACAAGTTCCCGCCCCTGCTGGCGGAGCTGCGGACGCTGGTGGAGGAGGACCTCGCCGCGTTCGAGAACGATTTGGAGGCCATGGGTGCGCCGTGGACGCCGGGACGGATCCCGGTGTGGAGGGCTGAGTAGCCATCCTCTCCTCGGCCCGGCTGCCGTCACGGATGACGGCAGCCGGGCCTTCTTTTTATCATCCTCACGGAGGGAAACGCCGTGAACCGCCTGCTCCCGATCCTCCTGCTCCTCACCGCCGCCCCCGCCCTCTGCCTGGACCTGGACTTCGCCGCCGGCCTGGGCATGACCGCCGAGGTCATCGACCACGACGCCCTGCGCGACGACAACTTCGCCGGCCCCGCCCTGGTGGGCACCGCCGCGGCCTCGGACCGCGTGGCGGCCCGCCTGGCCCTGTACCTCTGGAACCACCAGGACTTCACCGACGCCGACATCATGGGCGCCGAGCTGGCCGTGCTGGTGGGCCGGGGCCTGAGGCGGGAAGGCGTGCGGGCATACGGCTTGCTTGGGGGGTATGCCGAGAATTACGGCAGCCTGGACGTGGGCCGCGACCTGACCGGGATCGCGGTGGGCCTGGGCGCGGGCTACACATGGCCCCGCAGCGTGTTGGACGTGTGGGTGAGCGGTCGGAGCAACGGCACGTACGGCGAGATCCTTGCGGTCCGCGAGATGCCGTCGTCCTACCGCACCCTGAACGCCGGCCTGTCGCTGTCGTATCGTTTCTAGCCACCGGAGGAACCGGCGGCGCAACCTGAGGAGAGGCGCATGCGCACCCTGATCGTGGTCCTGATGCTGATGAGCGCGGCCCTGGCCGCCGCCGCCGAACCCGTGGGCTACGCCGTGGGCCCCACCGCCTGCGGCCTGGTGGTCACCGGCAAGGAAGGCGTGGACGCCGAGACGCTGACCGGCGCCGGCCTGTCCGTGGCCTACGCCATCGCGGAGGAGGTCAGCCTGCGCGCCGTGGGCAGCCGCCTGACGCACCAGGACCTGGACGACATCACCGTGACCGGCATCGACGGCCACCTGCAGCTGGGCTCCCATTTCCTGGACGACGGCTGGCGCCGCTGGGTGTCGTTCGGATTCTTCACGGACATCTGGACCAGCCCCGCGGCCTCCTTCACCGTGCAGGGCCTGAGCGCCGGCCTGGGTGCGGGCTACGCCTGGAGCAAGGTGCAGATCGACGTGCAGGCCAGCGTGCGCAGCCCCGAGTCCACCCACTCCCGTCTGCAGGAGCTGGGCATGGCCGCGGAGCGCACCCCGTTCCTGGGGCAGGTCACGCTGTCCTGGCGGATCTAGGAAGAATCGGGGGCGCCCCGGCCGGGGCGCCCCCAGGAATCTCCTCGGACCGGATCACCGGTTCATTCCGGCTTGATGACCTGGGGCAGCTCGTCCCCGTCCTTCACGAAATCCAGGGACACCGAGTTCACGCAGTGGCGCGTGTTCTTGTCCGTGAACCGCTCGCCCAGGAACACGTGGCCCAGGTGGCCGCCGCAGTTGCGGCAGAGGATCTCGGTGCGGCGGCCGTCGGCGTCGGTGCGGCGCTCCACGGCGCCGGGGATCTCGTCGTCGAAGGCGGGCCAGCCGCAGCCCGAGTGGAACTTGCTCGAGGCGTGGTACAGGGGCGCGTTGCAGCGTCGGCAGATGTAGGTGCCGTCGCCGAAGAAGTTCTCGAAGCGCCCGGTGCCCGGCCGCTCGGTGCCCTTCTCCAGGATCACCCACGACTCCATGTCGTTCAGCTCGTTGTACTTCATCTTGGACGTCTCCTCGGCCTTGGGCTCCGGCGTCTTGTCGGCCGCGGCGGCCGCGGCGAGGGCGCCCAGGCAGGCGGCGATGATCAGCAGTCGTCTCATGCTTCGACCTCCTTCATCCACCCTTACGGATACCCCCGTCCGCCCGTGACCGCCAGGCTTCTGGGGCCTGCTAGGCGATGGCGCCCGCGGCGCCCGTGGCGCGCCGCAGCACCCCGAGCTGGCCCACGTGGTAGGCCTCGTGGAACAGCAGCATGGCCAGCAGCGAGCCCACCGTCTCCTTGGGGTTGTCCAGGGGGCTGTAGGGGGCGGGCTTGTCCAGGACGGCGTCGGCCTCGGCCAGGGCCGCCAGGAGCTGGTCCTGGGCGGCGTGGAAGGCCGCCTGCAGGTCCGTCAACGCGGCGGGCTGCGAGTCCGGCTGCGTGCCGCGGGCGTAGGCCTTGGCCACGGCGGCGTCCAGCACGGGGCCGCGCCCCAGCAGGCCCAGCATGCCGTTGCGCGCGTCCACCAGGTGGCCGAGCACGCGGTTGATGGAGTTGCCGCCCGCGAAGGGCGCGGCGAGGGCCTGGTCCTCGGTGATGCCGTCCAGGTTGCGGTTGGCCACGCCGTGGGTGTAGCGGAGCTGGAGCGAGAGGGTCTCGGTCAACGTCTTCGGGGTCATGTCCGGTCCTTTCGAAGGGTCGTGTCAGCCCTCCAGCCTGCGGCGCAGGTCCTCCAGGCTGTCGGGGTCGCCCAGCACGGTGAGGTGGTCCCCCGTGCGCAGGCGGGTGTATCCGTGCGACACCACCTGGCGCTGGTCGCGCGTGACCGAGAGCACCAGGACGTCGGCGGGCAGTTCCAGGTCGCGCAGGGCGGCGCCGTGGAGCAGGGGGTCGCGCACCTCGATCTCCTCCACGTCCTGGTCGTCGTCCAGGCCCAGGATGAGCGAGGCTGCGGCGGGGGCGCGCACCATGTGGTCCAGCAGGCCCACGAAGGCGGTGGCGGGCTCCACGGGCACGGCGCCCAGGGCGCGGAAGGCGTCGGCGTTGGCGCGGTCGTGCAGGTGGACCACCATGTTGCGGATGCCCACCTCCTCGTAGATCAGGGTGCAGATGCGCAGGTTCTCCTCGTCGCTGAGCAGGCAGACCACGGCCTCGAACTTGGCGGCCTCCAGGCCCGTCAGGCATGCGGCGTCCAGGTCGTCGATGCGGACCACGTCCACGCCGTCGGTGCCCTCGCAGAAGGCTTCGGCGTCGGCGCGGCGCGAGGCGATGCGCACGTTCCAGCCGTGGGCCGCGAGCTGCCGCGCCAGGGCCAGGGCCTGGCTGTCCAGGCCGAAGATCAGCACGTCGCGGATGCCGTCGAAATCGGGCTCGTCGGCCTGAGGGTGGGCCTCGCCCACGCGCCGCAGGGCCCACTTCATGAGCGGCGGCCCCAGGAACTGGTTCAGCACGATGACGCCCACCAGCAGCGAGGCGAAGGTGTCGCCCCAGGCGGGGAACTCCGCCGCCACCTCCTTGGCCAGGCCCAGCCCCACGCCCGCCTGGGTCACGTAGCCCGCCCAGGCCAGACGGTTGTGCTGCGCCGGGGCGCCGGCCACGGCGCCGCCCGCCCAGCTCCCCAGGGCGATGGCCGCCAGCCGCACCGCGGCCAGGCCCAGGGCGATGGTCACGCCCTGGGCCAGCACGTGCAGGTCCAGCGAGGCGCCGGTGAGGGTGAAGAAGACCACGTACACCAGGGGACCGGCCCCGTGCAGGAGCGTCTCGAACTCCAGGCGCCGCGCCGTGAAGTTGGCCACGGTCACGCCGGCCACCATGCACATGAGCAGGGGCTCCAGGAGCATCTCGCGTCCCAGGTGGTGGGCCGAGAGGTGGTGGAACGCGGCGGAGAAGCGGAAGACGAGGGCGCCGATCACGAGCAGCATCAGCGTCTGCAGCGGCGCCGGGATCCGCCGGCCCAGCAGCAGCGCGATCAGCCGACCCACGCTCCAGCCGATGCCCACCGAGAGCGCCAGATCCACCACCAGCAGCAGCAGCGAGGCGAGGTCCAGGGCGGCGCCGGTGAGCACCGCGTCGGCCATGGCCGCGGCCGTGGCGAAGACCACGATGACCACCGCGTCGGTGATCACCGTCACGCCCAGGATCATGCGCGTGAAGGGCCCCCGCGCCCGCAGCTCCCGCACGATGGCGATGGCCGACGACGGCGAGCGCGCCACCAGGATGGCGCCAGCGAGCCCGGCGGCGGACCAGCGCGCGGCGTCGCCAAGCTCCGCGATGGCCGGCACGCCGCGGAACAGGTGCGCCGCCGCGGCGGTGCCCAGCAGGAAGATGGCCGCCGTCTGCCCGGCGGTGGTCAGCACGATGGCCCGCGCGCGTCCGCGCAGCTCGCGCAGGTGCAGCTCGCCCCCCGCCGCGAAGCCGATGAAGGCCAGCGCCACCTGGTCCACCAGGCGCAGCCTCGCCACCGCCTCCGCCGGAATCATGCCCAGCACCGAGGGACCGGCCAGGGCGCCGGTGATCAGGAAGCCGGTGATCAGGGGCATGCGGATGCGGGTGAAGGCCCCGCCCACGCGCAGCGCGGCCAGCGCGATGAGGCCGAAGGCCAGCAGGCCGCTCAGGGTGACCAGATCCAGGGGCACGCGGGTCCTTCCAGGAGGGGATGCGGGGCGTCTCGCGGACTCCCCAAGGGAACACGGCTCGCCCCGATCCGCAACCGGCGATCCCCGGAACGACGGAAGGGGCCCGGCGCCGTCGCGCCGGACCCCTTCGCCGCTCCGCTCGTCGCGTCGGAGCTACTTGATGAGCGCCAGCTTGGCGACGCGGGTCTCGCCGCCCACCACCGCCCGGGCGAAGTACACGCCGGCGGCCGCCGCGGCGCCGTGGCGGTCGCGGCCGTCCCAGCGCAGGGCGTGGGAACCGGCGGGCAGATCGCCGTCGGCCAGGGTGCGCACCAGGCGGCCGGCGGCGTCGTGGATGGTGACCGTGGCGCGGGCCGCGGCCTCCAGGCGCAGGTCCACCGTGGTGCTGGGGTTGAAGGGGTTGGGATGGGCGCTCAGCGGGCCCAGCAGGGCCGGGGCCGCGGCGGTGTCCACGCCGGTGTGCCGGTTGTCCAGGCGGACGCAGACGTTGTCCAGGAGGAGGTCGTCGCCGCCGATCCGCACCGTCTCGATGGGGCCCGTGAGGACCAGGCGGCCCACGGACTGGCTGAAGCCATCGGGTGCGAGGGAGAGGACGGCGGTGATGCCCGGCGCCACGGTGGCGGGGATGTTGGTGATGTCGACCATGAAGAGGGAGCCGCCGTTCACCCGAAGGTTCTCGAAGCCGATCCCGGCGCGCACGTCCACCCGGAACTCCGCCACGCCCATGCCGGTCATGTCGAACACCACGTTCGCATCGGTCAGCGACAGGACCTTGCCGTCATGGAAGCTGGGGAGGCCGGGGGTCACCTCGACCCGATCGAAGGCCGGCCCGCCCGACACCATGGCCTGCTCCAGCCGCACCGGCACGCTGCCCATGAAGAAGGCCACGTCGCCGGGAGACGAGTTGGCGGAGGACCAGGTCTGGCCCAGGGCGAGCTGCTCCATGCCGGTGCCCAGGTCGCAGGCGCCGATGACGGGGCCCATGCCGAGCTCGAAGCAGACGTTGTCCATGTCCAGGCTCAGCCCGCCGAAGGCGAAATACTGCACGGGGCCGTCCAGCACCAGCAGCGCGGCCGTGCCGTCGGCGGTGGTGGTGGTGGTCACGCTCAGGGTCACGCCCGGGGCCGGGTCGGCGGGCAGGTCCTCCAGGGTCGCCGCCGCGTGCCAGTCTTGGGGCTGGTCGCCGTTGACCTGCAGGCAGACCAGATCGGCGTAGTCGTGGACCACCCAGCTGATGCGCGTCGCGGTGAGGTTCCGCTCGTAGAGGTGGAAGCCGTGGGCGGCCTTGGTCATGCGGGCCTCGTGGCCCTGGCCCACGCCGTCGTTCACGGACACCACCTCGCTCCGGTCGAAGATCTCCTCGTTGCCGTCCCAGGCGGGCAGGCTGGACACGGGCACGCCCGACTCCTCGAAGATGGTCTCGTAGGGGTCGGCCCACACGGTGCCCGGGAGCTGGGTCTCGTAGGTCACCGCGGTGTCGCACAGGTCGCCGGTCTCGCCGGTGTAGTCCGGCTGGGCGATGCCGTTGAACTCGAAGCGGTCCACCAGCA
>DAOTGJ010000035.1:0-3522 GCA_035447065.1 Candidatus Krumholzibacteriia bacterium | reverse complement strand
GGTGCGGAGCGAAGACATGAGAGACCCTTTCAGCGGCATGAGGACGGAGGTCGGCAGGGGGCGGCTCGATCCGCCCCCTGCTGACCCACGCGTCGTCCCCGCTGATCGGGGATCAATAAAGTCGGGAAAGTTTTCCCGTGGCCGCGGCTACTTGATGAGCGCCAGCTTCACCACCCGCACTTCGCGGCCGGCCGTCACGCGCGCGAAGTACACGCCGGCGGCCGCCGTCGCGCCGATGCGGTCCCGGCCGTCCCAGCGCAGGGCGTGCTCGCCGGCGGGGAGGTCGGCGTCGGCCAGGTTGCGCACCGCGCGACCGGCGGCGTCGTGGATGGTGACCGTGGCGCGGGCCGCGGCCTCCAGCCGGAAGCCCACCGTGGTGGACGGATTGAACGGGTTGGGGAAGGCGCCCACGCCGGCCAGGAGCGCCGGAGCCGCGCCGTCCGCCACGTCGGTGTGCAGCGCGTGGACCAGCACGCACACGTTGTCCAGGAAGAGCGCGAACCCGCCCAGGCGCACCGTCTGCACGTCGCCGGTCAGCACCAGCTTGCCCTTCACCGAGCCCGAGGGCTGCACCTCCGTGATGTTGACCAGGGTCACGCCCGGCGCCACGGCGGCGGGCATGTCGGCCATCTCCAGATCCCAGAGGGTGGCGCCGTTCACCTGCAGGTTCTCGAAGCCGCCGCTGGCGTAGTACTCCACGCTGAACTGGGCCGCGCCGCCCAGGGCGGTCAGGTCGAACTCCACGCCGGACTGCTGCGTGTAGAGCACGCGCCCGTCGTCGAAGCCGGCCAGGCCGTTGTTGGCGCTCACGGTCAGGAACTCGTCCGTGCCGGCGTGGTGGTAGGCCGCCAGGCGCACCTCCACGCCGTCCTTCACGAAAGCCACGTCGCCGGGCTGATCGTCGGGCGGGAACCAGAAGGTGCTGGGCGCCAGGTGCTGCATGTCCATGCTCACGTCGCAGGTGCCCAGGATGGGGCCGTCGGCGAACTCGAAGCACACGTTGTCCAGGTCCATGCGCAGGCCGCCGATGCGGACCTCCTCCACGGGCCCGTTGAGCGTCACGCGGCCCTTCACGCCGTCGGGCGTGAACTCCGTGGCCACCGACAGGCTCACGCCGGGGGCGGGGTTGGCCGGCAGCAGCAGGGCCGGGCCCTGGTAGCGGACGTCGCGGTTGACCTGCAGATCGACCACGCCGTCGTAGTCGTGGAACACCCAGCTCACGCGGGTGGCGGTCAGGCCGGCGTCGTGGGGCGAGAACACGTGGGCCGACTTGGTCAGGCGGGCCTCGTTGCCCGTGCCCACGCCGTCGTGGGTCTGGACCACCTGGCTGGATTCGAAGACCTCGCCGGCGCCGTCCTGGATGGCGGCGGCGTAGACGGGGATGCCGGCCTCGGTGAAGAGCAGCGCGCCCTCGTTGGTCCAGAGGGTGCCCAGCACCTGGGTCTCGTAGGTCACGGCGATGTCGCAGGCCTCGCCGGAGTCGCCCGCGTAGTCCGGGGCGGGCACGCCGCGGCCTTCCAGGTCGTCCAGCAGGAGTTCCTCCCCGGCCACGCTCACGCTCTGCACCGGACCGTCCAGCGTGAGGACGCCCACCACCACGTTCCCGAAGTCCGTGGCCGTGACGTAGGCCGTGACGCCCGGCGCCACGGTCTTCTCGTCCATGACCAGCGGGTCGTTGAAGATCCAGAGCTGGCCGTTGTTCACCTTCAGGTTCATGGCGCCGCCGAAATTGGCGAACGGGATGCTGGTCTCCTGGGACGTCTGCGGGAAGAGGAAGCGCATGCCGATGGTGTTCAGCCCCAGCGAGCGCCCCGAACCGAAGTTGGGGTTGGCCGCGTAGACCTGGCCGGTGCCGAAGGCGGGACCGCTGCCGGAATCATAGGACTCGGCGAAGCAGGAGACGCCCTGCTCCATGGTGATCAGATCGCCGGCCATATGGGTTCCGGAGCCGTAGAGGCGTCCCAGCGGCCAGGCGTCGAAGGTGACCGTTGCGGCCGAGGCGGCCCCGGCGAGCAGGATCAGGATCAGAGATAGAGTGTTGCGGCACAAGGACATGGCGAGCCCTTTCGGCGTCGTTGCGGTGCGGGCGCGGGTTGCGGGACCCAGCGCGTCTTCACCGGAACGCGTCGGAAGGTTCGCCGGGGGATCATGCTAGGTCACGGATCGTCCCGCCTTCTGCAGCGCCTCCCACGCCGCCCGCACATGCCGTTCCTGCGTGTGGGTCTGACCGATGCTCATGCGGATCACGTAGCGCCCGTTCAGCCTGGTGTGGGTCAGGAACAGCTCGCCCGAGGCGTTCACGGCTTCCAGGATGCGCTCGGTGGCGGCGTCGCCCGCGTGATGGCGGAAGCAGACCAGGTTGAGGGGCGCGGGGGCGGCCAGCTCCCAGTCGGGGTCGTTGGCCACCCGGCCGGCGAAGTCCTGGGCCAGGCGCACGTGCTCCCGCACGTGGTACCGCAGCCCCTCCACGCCGTAGTGGCGGATCACGAACCACAGCTTCAGCGCCCGGAAGCGCCGGCCCAGCGGGATGTGCCAGTCGCGGTAGTCGATGACCGCGCCCGACTCCGTGGGGGCGTTGCGCAGGTACTCGGGCAGGATGCTCAGGGCGCGCAGCAGCGGGCCGCGGTCCGCCACCCAGAAGCAGTCGCAGTCGAAGTTGGTGAACATCCACTTGTGCGGGTTGAAGCAGTACGAGTCCACGCGTTCCAGCCCCTCGTTCTGCCAGCGGAACTCCGGGCAGAGGGCCGCGGTGCCGGCGTGGGCGGCGTCCACGTGGAGCCAGGCGCCGAACTCGGCGCAGACCTCGGCCACGGCGGGCACCGGGTCGAAGGCGTGGCTGGAGGTGGTGCCCAGCGTGGCGCAGACGAAGGCGGGCGCCAGGCCGGCGGCCCGGTCCGCATCCATCCTGGCGCGCAGGGCGGCCGGGTTCATGGCGTGGGCGGCGTCCGTCTCCACGGCACGGAGACGTTCAACGCCCAGCCCGGCCACGCGCACCGCCTTCTCCACGGAGGAGTGGGTCTGGGTGGAGCAGTAGGCCACGGGCTCGCCGTCGCAGCGCTCGCGGGCGGCCAGCAGGGCGCAGAGCACGGCGCTGCTGGCGGTGTCCTGAAGCACGCCGCCGCCCGGGCCGTCGCTGCGGAAGCGCGCCGGCAGCCCCAGCATCTCCACCAGCCAGTCCAGCACGTGGGTCTCCAGCTCCGTGCAGGCGGGGCTGGTGCTCCAGAGCATGCCCTGCACGCCCAGGCCCGCCGCGAGCAGCTCGCCCAGCACCGCCGGGCCCGAGGCGTTGGCCGGGAAGTAGGCGAACCAGTTGGGCGACTGCCAGTGGGTCACGCCGGGCAGGATGATGTCGTCGATGTCCTGCAGGATGGCGTCCCAGTCCTCGCCCCGGGCGGGCGCGTGCTCGGGCAGGCGGGCGCGCACGGCGCCGGGCTCCACGGCGCTGCGCACGGGGAGGTCCTCCACGCGGGCCCAGTAGTCGGCGATCCAGTCCACGAGCTGGTGGCCGCGGCGGCGGAACTC
>DAOTGJ010000034.1:8640-40434 GCA_035447065.1 Candidatus Krumholzibacteriia bacterium | reverse complement strand
GCAGGCGGGGGTTCTTGCTGTCCGGTCGTTCGACGGGCCGACCGTCAGCGGGAAACTGCGTCGCTCAGCTCCAGCACCCCGTCCAGGTCCGGCCAGGGCGAGGCCCCGCCCACCTGCAGCACCACGGGGGTGAGCATGATCACCAGCTCGATGTTGTAGCGTTCGTGGGACGTCTTGCCGAACACGTAGCCCAGCAGGGGCAGGTCCTTCAGCACGGGGATGCCGCTGCGCTCCGCGCGGGTGCGCTCGCTGATGAGGCCGGCCAGGACCAGGGTCTCGCCGTCGCGCACCTTGCCCACCGTGTCCAGCTCGCGCACCGAGAGGATGGGGGCCGTGTCGCGGTTGGGGCTCTCGGCGATGCCCACCACGTCGCTGATGGTGGGATGCACGTTCATGGTGATCACGCCGTCGGCGCCCACCTGCGGGGTCACGTCCAGCACCACGCCCACGGGGATGGTCTGGGGCGTGTAGTTGATCACCGGCTCGGTGGCCACGCCGTTGGTCACGATGCCGGGCTCCACCTCGGCCAGGTAGAACACGTCCTCGGTGACGATGCGCACCACGGCCTTCTGGTTGTTCAGGGTGGTCACGCGGGGCGTGGCCACGGTGCGCATGTCGCCGTTGGTCTCGATGGCCTCGAGCACGCCCGTGATGTCGGCGTTGTCCACGATGAACTGGAAGTACTCGCTGCCCACGTGGGTCTCGCGGTCCACGCTGTGCAGCGAAGGCTCCACGTCGTCGGACGCGAGGATGCTCCAGTTGATGCCCGTCTGGCGCTGCTCGTCCAGGGACACCTCCAGGATCCGCACCTGCACCGCCACCTGCCGCTGGAGCGACTCGTTGAGCCGGTCCACGAAGCTGGCAACGGCGTCCACGCGCTCGCGCTCGGCGGTGACCTGGATCAGCGAGGCCATGGGGTTGGCCACCAGCACGCGGCCGCTGCCGTCGGCCAGGTTCACGGCGCGGGCGTTCTGGCTCAGGGTCTGCTGGTCCGTCGCCTCGCGGAAGACGAGCGTGGTCAGGGCCTGCATCACCTCGGGCCAGATGCTCATGATCAGGGTGCTGGAGATCTGGCTCTTGTTCTCGTTCTCGCCGCCGGAGGAGCCGCCCGAGCTGCTGCTGGACGCCGAGTTGCCGCCGCCGCTGACCTGCAGCTCGCCGCGGCCCTCGCGCTCCGTGACCGGGTAGTTCAGGGAGAACCAGCGCGTGGTCATGCCGCCGCGGCCCACGGCCAGCACGCGGCCCTGGCGCTCGCAGGCCAGGCCCAGGGGGCCCGTGACCTCGCGCAGCGCGTAGTCCAGCGACACGTTCTCCAGATGGATGTCCACCTCGCCCTGCACCTCGGGGCCCATGCGCAGGCCCAGGCCCGCCTTGTCGGCCAGCGACTGCAGCAGGCTGCGCACGTCCACGGGGCCGTTGGTGAGGATGCTCACCGTGTCGTCGCCGCCGGCCGAGGCGGCCACGGCGTCCACGGTGGGCAGGGCCGCGGCGGGGGCCGTCGCCAGGATCAGGATCACGGCCAGGGCCGCCCAGGTCTGCGCGATGCGGAGCGTGGTCATCGGGTTCCTCCGTCTTCGGTCTCGGACTGCGGGGCGGCCTTGGGGGCGCCGCCCATGGTGATCCATTCGGCCGACGCGACGTCGGCGTCCTCGCGCACGGCCAGGCGCAGCCGCTTGCCGTCTCGTTCCAGTTCCACGCCCCCGGCGTCGATGATGCGCACCATGGCGCCGTCCACGCTGTCCCCCACGCGGCAGGGCCGGCCGCCGATGAGGGCCACCGGGTAGAGCCCCCGCAGCAGCACCGCGTCGCAGCGCAGGCCGCCCTCGGGACGGGGATCCGCGGCCGGCATGGCGGACGGCGAGGCGCCGGCGCCGGCCTTGGCCGTGGCGAAGGGATCGCGCACGTCCTCGGGCCAGGCGAAGCGTGACGGGCGGTCGTCGGTCACGGCGTAGGTCAGGGTGCCGGACTGCACCGCCTCGGCCAGGAAGGCCAGGGCGTCGCGGCCCTCCGTCGAGATGACGGGGCCGGAGGGCGCCCGCGCGGCCCGCAGCGGCTTGCGGCCGCCGAAGGTGCGCACGTTCACCACGATCACCACCGCCAGGCCCGCCACCACGGCGCCCATGACCAGCGGATGGGTGAGATCAAGCTTCTTGGCTGACATAGAACTCCATCTCCATCTCCACGATGAGCCTCTGCCCACCTTCCCGGATCCTGATCTCGCGCACCGTGAGCGCGCGCTCCACGTTCTCCAAGCCAGCCAGGAAGCGGGCCGTGGCCGCCAGGTCGCCCTGGAAGCGGGACCGCACCCGGAAGCCCTCCACCGTCACGCTGGGCGCGGCGTCCTGCATCTCCATGCCGTCGGTGGGCGGGCCGTCGTCCATGGGGGCGTCGTTCCGGACCGGCTCGCCCGCGCCCATCTCCGCCGCGTCCTCCGCCAGGAAGAAGTCGCTCACGCCGCTCGCGTCGGCGATGCGCGCCAGCTCCAGGAAGAGCACGTCCTTGCCCTTGTCCGCGGGGAAGAGGCGGCTCCAGCGGCGGGCCACGTCCTCGCCGTGGGCGGCCACGGCCTGCTCGATCTCCGCGCCGTCCACCTCCCAGCGCTCCATGCCCTCGAAACCGGCCTGCATGTCGGCGGCCAGGTGGTCGTTGCGGGACGCATCGCGGCGCGCGGGCAGGCCCACCGCCACGAGCAGGCCCGCGCCCAGCAGCACGGCGGCGCCCCAGCGCCAGAGCGGGGAGCGGAAGCGTCCGCCCGCGGTCTTGCCTTCCTTGGCGTTCATCCGTCGTTCCTCCGCTGCTCGATCACGCGGTACTCCAGGCTGAAGTCCACCCGCTTGCGCACGCCGTGCTCGGCGTCCACCTCGTCGATGACCAGACGCCCCGGCAGCGGCGTGCGGTCCAGCCGCTCGCACGCGTCCAGGGCCGCCACGAAGTCCAGGAAGGCCTGCTGCGCCACGGCGTGGCGGTCGTCGGCGCTCTCGCCCACGAGCTGCAGCACCAGGCCGTCGCCGCGCGGCACCAGCTCCAGGCTCTCGAAGGAGATCTGCGGCGGCGTGCGGCGGGCCACGTCCAGGAGCACCTGCTCCAGGCCGGCGTGGCGGCCGTGGGTGGCGATGACGTCCTCGCGCGCCAGCGAGAGCCGGTAGCGGCGGTCGGCGTCCATGGCCGCGTCGATGGCCGGCCGGCACATCTCGAGCTGCCGCCGGGCCGACTCCACGCGACGCTCGCTCATCGTCTCCTGCAGCAGGGCTCCGGCGGTGAGCAGGGGCAGCGCCGCGGCCACGGCGGCCGTGGCGCCCACGGCCAGGCGCATGCGGCGCGCGGGCGGCACGTAGAAGGCGCTGCGCTCGGGCAGCAGGTTGTAGGGCCGCTCCTTGAGCGACGTGAGGATGGCGGCGGCCATGGGCACGGTGGCCCGCGGCGGCAGCACCTCCCCGCCCGTGTCCACCCACGCGTCCAGGCTCCAGGGCGTGACCGGCACCGGCTGAGAGTCGCGCAGCTCGGCCGCCAGCAGGTCCGTGAGCGCCGGATCGCCGCTGACGAAGATGCCGCCGATGTTGGGGCTCTGCTCCGTCTGCCGCGCGAAGGACAGGGAGCGGTGGATCTCCGTGGCCAGGCGGCCCACGTAGGCCTCCGGCTCGGCGCCGTCGGACAGGTCCTTGGGCAGGGCGCGGTGCAGCAGCGGGCTGCCGTTCATGGTGATGCCGATGAAGCTGTCGCGCTGGTCCAGGTGCACCAGGGCCCAGGCCGAGAGCTCGTTCAGCTCGGGGCGCAGGGTGCGCAGGCACTGGTCCAGGATCATGAAGTCGGGCAGCAGCAGCTCCGGCTCGAGCTCCACCCGCCCGAACTGCGCCATGGCGGCGTCCACCACGTCGCGGAGGGCGTAGGCCAGGAATACGTTGAGGGTCTCGGCGCCGGCTTCGGCGTCGTCCAGAACGCGCCAGGTCACGGCCAGGCGCTCGGCCGGCAGCTTCTCCTCGCGGGCCACCCAGCCCAGCGCCGCCGCGCGCAGCTCCTTGCCGCGCAGCCTGGGCAGGCGCACCACGGCGGTCTTCACCGCGCTGCCGGGCAGCACGCCGGCGCCCTTGCGCAGGGTCTTGGAGAGGCCGCGGATCAGGCGCTTGGACTCCAGCACCTCCACCGGCACGCGGTCGCGCTCGGTGAGGCGCCAGGCCAGCCTGTCGCGGCGCTCCAGGGCCAGCCAGCACAGGCCCAGGTCGCAGATCCGCATTCCGTACGTGGTGGACGGCCTCATGGACCCACTCCTCCGGGGATGTTGTCGGCGGTGGAGCCGGCGCTGCCGTCGGGCCCCGCCGAGAAGACGGTGCGCGAGCTCACGTTGAGGGCGAAGACGCGACCCCAGCCGTCGCTGTCGAAGGCGGCGTCCAGCCCCAGCGACGCGCGGTCGTTGAGCCAGTTGCCGGTCAGGGCCAGCGAGGGGTTGGCGTTCAGGGCCGACTGCACGATGGCCAGCTTGCGGTTGGTGCTGTTGCGGCCGGGCGGCTCGCCGCTGACCACGAGCTGGAGGTCGTCGTCGCCGCCGCCGTCGTCCTGGCGGTCTGGGCCCCAGCTGCGCACGGCCAGCCACGGCGCGGCGCCCGCGGGGGCGCTCACCACCAGGGCGTAGGCGCTGTTCCAGGGGTCGGCGAAGGCGTCGCCCGCGATGCCCGGGTCCAGGTAGCTGCCGCTGAGCTGGGCGGCGGTCAGGGGGAAGGCCGCGTTCTGCTCGAAGTAGAGGCGCGCCGCCTGGGCGATGGCCTCCATCTCCGCGGCCGCGTCGTCGGTCTTGGCGCGCAGCACGGGAGCGGCCGAGACCACGGTGAGCAGGTCGTCCACCGCGGCGGCCGTGTTCCACAGGCCGCCCAGGCTGCCGGAGCCCACCACGGCGTCGGCGCCGGCGCTCACCACCACGGCGTCGGCCGCGGCGGCGGGGGTGAGCGAGGGGTTGAAGTCGTACACGTAGGCGTTGCCGAACTCGTCGGTGCTCACCTCGTCCACGGGCGAACCGCCGTTGCCGCCCACGTAGGGCCCCTGCCAGCCGGCGGCGCCGGGATCGTTGACCAGGGCCGCCAGGCCCTCGGCCTCGGTGGGCAGGCGGCCGGTGTCCTCGTAGAACTCCACCAGGGCGGCGTTGATGGCCGCCAGCTCGTTGCGCGTGGCGTCCTCGCGGGCGCGCAGCATCTGCTTGAAGGCCAGCGGCACGATGGTGCCGGCGAGGATGGCCACCACGGCCACCGCCACCACCACCTCGATCAGGGTGAATCCCCGCTGGTCCCTCGGCTTGCGGACCTTCATCGGATGTTCCCTCCCACCTGCATGATGGGCATGAGCAAGGACAGGGCCGCCACGCAGACCAGCAGGCCCAGCACCGCGATGATCAGGGCATCGAAGACCGCCAGGGCCTTCTTCAGATCGCGGGGGATCTCCTTGTCGTAGGTCTGGGCGGCGTGGAGCAGCGACTGGTCCAGGGAGCCCGTGGCCTCGCCCACCGCCACCAGGCGCTGGACCAGGGGCGGGAACTCCTTGGTGTCGGCGAAGGCCGCGCGCAACGACTCGCCGGTGATCACCCGCATCCGGACCATGCGCAGCTCGGCGGCGAGCACGGCGTTGTCCACCACGCCCTCCACCAGCTTGAGGAGCTGGATGAGGTCCAGGCCGGAGGCGAAGATCAGGGAGAAGGTGCGCGCGAAGCGGGCCAGGGCCACCTTGCGCACGAAGGTGCCCACCACGGGCAGCCTGAGCATCAGGGCGTCGCGGCGGCGGCGGCCGGACTCGGTGCGCACCACCGCGCGCGCGCCGATCACCACGGCGGCGATGCCGCCGAACACCAGCCACCACCAGCGGATCATGAAGGCGCCCAGGGACATCATGCCCCGGGTCAGGGCGGGCAGCTCGAAGCCGGCGCCCGCGAAGGTGTCGCTGAAGCGCGGCACCACGAAGAACATCATCAGCAGGAACAGCCCCACGATGGCCGTGAACAGCAGCGACGGGTAGACCATGGCCTGCTTCATCTGCCCCTGCAGCTCCTCGCGCCACTCCAGGTAGGCCACCAGGTCCTTGAAGACGGCGTCCATGTCGCCGGCGCGGCGGCCCACCTCGGTCAGGGCCAGGTACACGGGGTCGAAGATCGCGGGATGGCGGCCCAGGGCCTCGTCGAAGGCGGTGCCGCCGGCCACGTTGCTGCGCACGTCGGCCACCACGTCGTGCAGCAGGCCCTTGCTCTGGCTCTCGAAGTCCTCCAGGGCGGTGATCAGCAGGATGCCGGCGCCCAGCGAGGTGGCCAGGTGCTGGGTGAGCTCGATGAGCTCGCGCGGGCCCACGCGCCCCGCCAGGCTGGGCGCCAGGTTGCGCAGCCCCAGGACCGGGCGGCTCTTGAGCAGGACCAGCTTCTGGCCCTCCAGCTCGCGCGCCAGCTCGGCGCGGCCGGCGGCGAAGCGGGAGCCGGTGACCACGGCGCCGTCCAGGCCCAGGGCGGTGTAGGTGAACTCCTTCACGCGGTCACCCCCATCACCTCGTCCACGGTGGTCTTGCCGGCCAGCATCTTGGCCACGGCGTCGTCGCGCAGGTTGCGCTGGCCGTCGGCCCGCGCCGCGCGCGCGATCTCCTCGGCGCCGCGCGAGGCGGCCACCATCTCGCGCACCGTGTCGCTGATGCGCAGGTACTCGAACACGGCGTCGCGGCCGCGGTAGCCGGTGATGCGGCAGAGCGGACAGCCTTCGCCGCGCCGGATCTTCGCCCCCGCCGCCTGCTCCTCGGTGATCTCCAGGAAGTCGCGCTGCTCGGCCGTGAGCTGGTCCTCCACCGCGCAGGCGCTGCACACGCGGCGCACAAGGCGCTGCGCCACCACCGCCACCAGCGAGGTGGACAGCAGCAGCGGCTCGATCCCCATGTCCACCAGGCGCGGCACCACGCCCGCGGCGCTGTTGGTGTGCAGGGTGCTGAAGACCAGGTGGCCGGTGAGCGCGGCGCGGATGGCGAGCTGGGCGGTCTCCTGGTCGCGGATCTCGCCCACCAGGATCACGTCGGGATCCTGGCGCAGGATGGCGCGCAGGCCCTTGGCGAAGGTGTAGCCCTTGGGCACGTCGATCTGGCTCTGGTTGATCACCGGGAGCTCGTACTCCACCGGATCCTCCAGGGTGATGATCTTGGTGTCGGGCCGGTTCAGATGCTGCAGGGTGGCGTACAGGGTGGTGGTCTTGCCGCTGCCGGTGGGGCCGGTGACCAGGATGATGCCGTGGGGCCGTTCGATGTCGCGCACGAACGACTTCTCCATGGCCGCGGGCATGCCCAGCTTGGGCAGGCCCAGCAGCAGGGTCTCCTTGTCCAGGATGCGGCAGACGATGCCCTCGCCGTGCACCGTGGGGATGGTGGAGACGCGCAGATCCACCTGCTTGCGCCCCGCGTCGAACACGATCTTGCCGTCCTGGGGCACGCGGTTCTCGGAGATGTTCATCTCCGCCAGGATCTTCATGCGCGTGACCACGATGGGCAGCAGCTCGCCCGGCAGGGTGTCGCCCTGGATCAGGCTGCCGTCCACGCGGTAGCGCACGCGCAGCACCTTCTCCTCGGGCTCGATGTGGATGTCGGTGGCGCCTTCCACCACGCCCTTCAACAGGATCTGGTCCACCAGCCGCACGAAGGGCGAGTTGCTCTGGTCCAGCTTGGCGCCGCCGGCCAGGGCGGCGCGGGCCTCGGCGATCAGCGCGTTGTCGTCGGCGTCGTCGCCCTCGTGCATGCCGAACCAGGACAGCAGCGTGTCGCGGATCTCGCTGACCGGCGCGTGGACCACCTCGATGTAGAGGCCGGTCATGCGTCCCAGGTCGTCGATGAGCTCAAGGTCCAGGGGGTTGGCCATGACCACCTTGAGCGAGCTCTTGGTCACGGCGACGGGCAGCACCACCTTCCGCTCGCAGAAGTCGCGGGGCACCTTCTCCAGGGCCTCCTGCACCGGGTCGAAGTCGCGCAGATCCACGCACTCCACGCCCGCCTGCTCGGCCAGGACCTGGGCGATGGCCTTCTCGCTGCAGATGCCCAGCCGCTGCAGGGCGGTGCCCAGCTTCTCGCCGGTCTGCCGCTGCTCGCGGAGGGCCATCTCCAGCTTCTCGGCCGAGACCACGCCGGCCTCGACGAGGATCTGACCCATCTTCTTGGTACGGACGGTCGCCATGAGGGCGGGCACCACCTGGTCGGAAATCAGCCGTTTCCATCCCCGGGACGGTCCCCGGGGGCGGTCGGTGGTCGATTTTGCAAGGGGTATGCCATGGGGTCGGGCGTGGAAACGAAGCGCGGGGGGCCCCGGAAAGGCCCCCCGCGCGGTCGGTTACGGCTTGGAGATCCGCTCAGCCCTTGTCCGCCATCTTCGCCCAGCTGTCCTTCAAGGACACCGTCCGGTTGAACACCGGCCGCTCCGGGGTGGAATCCACCCGGTCGGCGCAGAAGTAGCCGTGGCGCAGGAACTGGAAGCGGTCGCCGGGGCCGGCCTGGGCCAGCGAGGGCTCCAGCTTGCAGCCCTGCAGGACGGTGAGCGAGTCCGGGTTGAGGGCCTCGTGCAGGTCCTCGGCGGCGCCCGGGTCCGGGTCCTTGAAGAGGTGGTCGTACACGCGCACCTCCGCCTCCGCGGCGTGGGCCGCGCTCACCCAGTGCAGGGTGCCGCGCACCTTGCGGCCGTCGGGGGTGGAGCCGCCGCGGGACTCGGGGTCGTAGGTGCAGCGCAGCTCGACGATGGTGCCGTCGGCGTCCTTCACCGCCTCGTCGCAGGTGATGTAGTAGGCGTGCTTCAGGCGCACCTCGCGGCCGGGGCCCAGGCGGAAGAACTTGCGCGGGGGGTCCTCCATGAAGTCGTCGCGCTCGATCCAGAGCTCGCGGCTGAAGGGCACCAGGCGGATGCCGTCGGCCTCGTTCTCCGGGTTGTTCAGGCACTCGATGTCCTCCACGCGGCCCTCGGGATAGTTGGTGATGACCACCTTCAGCGGATCCAGCACGCCCATCACGCGCCGCGCCGTCAGGTTCATCTCCTCGCGCAGGCAATGCTCCAGGAGCTGCACGTCCACCACGCTGTTGCGCTTGGCCACGCCCACGCGCTCGCTGAAGGCGCGGATGGCCGAGGCGGTGTAGCCGCGGCGGCGCAGGCCGCGCAGGGTGGGCATGCGGGGATCGTCCCAGCCCGACACCACGCCCTCGTTCACCAGCTTCAGCAGCTTGCGCTTGCTCATCAGGGTGTGGGTGAGCTCCAGCCGCGCGAACTCGATCTGCCGGGGGTGGTACGCGCCCAGCTTCTCCAGGAACCAGTCGTAGAGGGGGCGGTGCACCTCGAACTCCAGGGTGCAGATGGAGTGGGTGATGCCCTCGAAGCTGTCCTCCAGGCCGTGGGCCCAGTCGTACATGGGGTAGATGCACCAGGCGTCGCCGGTGCGATGGTGGTGCGCATGGCGGATGCGGTAGATCAGCGGGTCGCGCAGCAGCATGTTGGACGACGCCATGTCGATCTTGGCGCGCAGCACCTTGGCGCCGTCGGGGAACTCGCCGGCGCGCATGCGGCGCAGCAGGTCCAGGTTCTCCGCGGGCGCGCGGTCGCGGAAGGGCGAGTCCGCGCCGGCCTGCTTCACGGTGCCGCGGTTGGCCTTGATCTGCTCGTCGGTCTGGTCGTCCACGTAGGCGTCGCCCTGCTCCACCAGCTGCTCGGCCAGCTCGTACATGCGCTCGAAGTAGTCCGAGGCGAAGAAGAGCCGGTCCTCCCAGTCCGCCCCCAGCCAGCGCACGTCCTCCTGGATGGCCTCCACGTAGGAGGTGTCCTCGGTGGTGGGGTTGGTGTCGTCGAAGCGCAGGTTGAACTTGCCGCCGTACTTCCTGGCGAGGCCGGAGTTCAGCACGATGCTCTTGGCGTGGCCGATGTGGAGCCAGCCGTTGGGCTCGGGCGGGAAGCGCGTGTGCACGCGGCCGCCCCACCTGCCGCTGGCGTTGTCGGCCTCGATGATGGCTTCGATGAAGTTCCCGGCCTCGGCCGGGTGTCCGTTGCTGGTCGTGTCGGCCATGGTTCCCTCGCTGGGTGGAGCGGCGTGCGGGGACCTTCCCCGCGGGCGGCCCCGAACTTACGCGGCGGCGGCGGCGGTGTCCAGCCCGCCCGGGCCGGTCCCGGAGACGGAAACGCCGCGTCCCGCCGGAGCGGCACGCGGCGTCGGGGCGAGGACCGGGCGGTCCTAGGAGGCGGCCTTGTCCGCGGCGGACTTGGCGGTCGCGGCCTTGGCCTCGTTGAACTTGGCGGTGAAGGCGGCCTTCACGCCCTCGGCGTCCTGGCCGCAGCAGCCCTTGCCCTCGGTCAGGGCGGCGGCGCAGCACTCGTGCATGGAGGACTTGACCTTCATGGCCAGGTGGTGGTCGGCGACGGCGGTCTTGACCACGGCGGCGTCGTGGCCGCAGCAGCCCTTGCCGGCCGCGGCGGCGGTCACGCAGCACTTGCCGGGCGCGGCGGCGGCGGCCTTCATGGCGGCCTCGGTGGTGCAGGCGGCCTTGTCGGCGCAACCCGCGGCGGCGGCCTTGTCGGCGCAGCCAGCGGCGGCGGCCTTGTCGGCGCAGCCAGCGGCGGCGGCCTTGTCGGCGCAGGCGGCGGCGGTCTTGTCGCCGCAGGCCTTGGCCTCGGCCTGCTTGGCGTGGGCCTTGTCGGTGCCGCAGGTGCCGCAGTGGGCGGCGGCCAGGCCGGCGGACAGGGTCACGACAGCCAGCGTCAGCATGGCGATGGTGAGCTTCTTCATGGTGGGTCCTTTCTAAGCGGATTCACGCTGTTGCATCCGGCTTCGCCGGGGATCAACAAGGAGAGGGAATTGCTCCTGAATATCTACGGATAAACCGCCGGATCGGCAATGGTTCCCGATGGATTCCGTGGAACCTGAACGCGGCCTGTCAGGTAGGGGCGCGGACCGGGCCGGCCGGATCCCGACCCCCGGGGAGGATCCTAGGGCCTGCCCGCGAGGGGCGCCTTCTGCAGCTCGGCGAGGCGGCGGGCGATGCGGCCCAGATCCACGCTCTCGTCGGCGAGGCCGGCCTCGTCCACGGAGCGCGGCATGCCGTAGACCACGCAGCTCTCGCGGGACTGGCTCAGGCAGACGCAGCGGCCCCGCTTCAGTTCCGTGAGACCCGCCTTGCCGTCCTCCCCCATGCCGGTCATGACCACGGCGAGGACGGAGGCCCGGTCGCCGATGCGTGCCAGGGAGCGGAACAGGACGTCGGCCGCCGGCCTCACGTTGCATTCCGGCGCCTCGTCGTTGAGCCGCACCACATCGAGGCCGCCTTCGCGCCGGACCGTCATGTGGCGGCCGCCAGGCGCGATGTACACGGTGCCTGCGCGGAGCTTCATGCCCTCGGCCGCCTCCACCACCGTCAGGGCGGATCTGGCGTCCAGGCTGGCGGCCAGGGAGCGGGTGAACACCGGCGGCATGTGCTGCACCACCACCACGGGCACCGGGTAGTCCGCGGGCAGATCGGGGACGACCTTGCCGAGGGCTTCCGGTCCGCCGGTGGACACGGCAACGGCGGTGATCCAGAACGAATCGCCGCCGGGGCGCGTCGCCGCCTGCGGCGGCCGGACCGCCGGGGTCGCGATCGCGGGACGGACACCCGCCTGGAACGCCCGCCGGGTGCCCATCAGCTTGACGGCCCGCTCGAGATCCTCGCGCAGCATGCGGACCGACTCCAGATAGCCGCCGCTGCTCGGCTTGCGGATGAACTCCAGCGCCCCGCTCTGGAGGGCTTTCACAGTAAGGTCCACGTCGGTGGTGCTGCCGCCCGCGGCGCTGACCACGATGACCTCGGGCCGGCGCGGGCGTCTGTTGAGCTCGGCGAGAACTGCCAGGCCGTTCATGTCCGGCAGATTGAGATCCAGGAACACGACGTCGACGCCCCCTGCGTCGACCGCGGCGAGTCCCTCCCGACCCGTGCCGGCCACGCTCACCCCGTCGATCCCCCGCATCCCCTTCAGGGTGCTGTCCATGACGCGCTGGAAGATGATGCTGTCTTCGATCACCAGAGCCCGGATTCCCATGTCCCATCCCCATCGTGGTCGTCGTTCCACCGGCTTCCCACCGCAGGAATCGGCCGGGCAGAAGACGACTTGAGAATGGATGTCGGTTATGGGCCGGTCAGGTCCAGCGTCACCGGGCAATGGTCGGAGCCGTGGATGTCGGCCCGGATGGCGGCGGCGGCCACGCGGGCGCGCAGCGAAGCCGAGACCAGGAAGAAATCCAGACGCCAGCCGATGTTCCGGGCGCGGGCGTCGTTGCGCCAGGTCCACCAGGAGTAGTGGCCGCCGCCGGATTCGAAGAGGCGGAAGGTGTCCAGGAAGCCGGCCTCGAGGTAGGCGGCGAAGCCGGCCCGCTCCTGCGGCGTGTAGCCGGCGTTCTTCTCGTTGCTCTTGGGGTTGGCCAGATCCAGGGGCGTGGGGGCGACGTTGAGGTCGCCGCAGAAGACCACCGGCTTGACGCGCTCCAGCTCGCGCACGTGGGCCAGGAACGCCTCGTCCCAGGCCATGCGGAAGGGCAGCCGCGCCAGCTCCCGCTGGGCGTTGGGGGTGTAGACCGTCACCAGCCAGTGGTCCGGGAACTCCAGGGTGAGGACGCGGCCCTCCCCCTCGAACTCGGGCAGGCCCATGCCGGTGAACGCATCCAGCGGCTCGCGGCGCGTGAGCACCGCCACGCCCGAGTAGCCCCGCCGCTCGGCCGGGTGCCAGAACTGGTGGTGGTCCGGCAGATCGATGTCCACCTGCTCGGGCAGGGCGCGCGTCTCCTGCAGGCAGATCACGTCGGCGTCCACGGCGCGCATGGCGGCCGCGAAGCCCTTGCCCAGGCAGGCGCGGATGCCGTTGACGTTCCAGGAGAGGTAGCGCACGGGGCTCAACGCTGTTCGAGGGCGGCCAGGGTGGCCGCCAGGTCGCCGTAGAGCGCCATGTAGTCGGACTGGCTGCGCTCGATGACCTCCAGCGCCTCCTCGCGGCCGTACACGTGGGTGATCTCCGTGTTCCGCGAGCGGGAGCCCGGGGCCTGCTTGTAGGTCAGGAAGTAGTGCTTGAGCCGCGTGATCATGGCCGGCGGGCACTCGTGGAGGTCGGTCATGTGGCCGTAGATGGCGTCGCCGCGCATGACGGCGATGATCTTGTCGTCGGCCTCGTTGCCGTCGATCATGCGCAGCCCGCCGATGGGCGTGGCCGGCACCAGGATGTCGCCCTGGGTGAAGACCTTCTCCGCGAGCACGCAGATGTCCAGCGGATCGCCGTCGCCCACGATCCCGGTGCGGCTGGACATGCGCATGCAGTACTCGGCCACCTCCACGCCGCAGTACGTCTGCGGGATGAGGCCGTAGAGGGTGGGGTAGACGTTGGAGAACTTCTGGGGCCGGTCCACCTTGAGCATGCCGCTGGCCTTGTCCAGCTCGTACTTCACCGTGTCCGAGGGGACGATCTCGATGTAGGCCGTGACCAGCTCCGGGGCGTCGGGGCCGATGCCGATGCCGTGCCAGGGGTGGGCGCGGAAGAGGTGCGGCAGCTTGGTGCGGTCGATGTCCATGGTCTCCCTCTCCTCCAGCCGGAACGCGGGTCCGAAGCTCCCGCCGAAACTTAGATCATCGGCCGCCGCGGGGCGAGGGGGAATCCCGCCGCGCCAGCACTTCCAGGGCGTAGGGGATCGGCCCCGGGGGCAGCGGCTTGCCCGACATGTCCAGCCGCGCCTCCCGCCGCCAGGGCGAGGCCTCCAGCAGGGCGTCCCACTGGTCGGGGGTGTAGGAGCGCAGGGCCTCCACGGCGTCGTGGTGGGTCTCGCCGCCGGGGCGCGTGACGGTCACGTGGCTCAGGACGCGCTCCACGCGGTCGTCGGGGTCGGCCGGGTCCGGGGGCAGGTAGTTCACCACCTGGGTCACGCGGCAACGGCCGCGGGCGGCGCTCCAGACGTCCTCCTGGGGCGGCTCGCCGCCGGGGTCGGTCAGGCTGATGCCCACCACGTAGCGGCCCCCGGGATGCAGGGCGGCGGCGGTGGCCTCCAGGTGGGCCAGGACCGCCTCGTCGTCGGGCAGGTGGCGGAGGGTGTTCCAGGGGTTGAAGGCGAAGCCGCAGGCGCCGGGACGGAGGTCGGCCGGGCCCGTCCGCATGTCCGCCAGGGCCAGGCGCACCCGCGCGGCGGCCTCGCCGCGCAGGCGGCCCCGGGCGTAGTCGAGCATCGCCGGGCTGGCGTCGTAGCCGATCAGGCGCCGGCCGCGGTTCGCCAGCACCCGCAGCAGGCGGCCGCTGCCGCAGGCGGGCTCCAGCCAGGGCAGCTCCGCGGTCCGGCCGTCCGCGTGGCGGGCGTGGATGCGTTCCAGCACGTCGGCTTCCCCGGCGGTGCCCGGCGTCATCAGGATGTCGTAGATCAGCGGATCGTCGTAGACGGACTCGTGCGGCATGGCGGCTCCCGGTTGGCTTGGCCTCCAGGATAGCGCCCCGGGCCGCCGCCGGACAGCGTTCCTGCACGGAATCCCTCAAGACGGAACCCCGACCTGCCGATGACCACCCCGGAACAGCGGTCCCGACGCGGACCGCGCTGCGGCCGGACCCGAGGGGTTCCGGCCGGCATCCCGACGAGAAGAGGAAGAGCCATGACCGCCGATCGCCCGCGCGCAGAGCAGGCCCTGTGCATCCTGCTGGTGGAAGAGGACGCCGCCAAGAGCGAGGCCCTCGCGGCCCTGCTCGCCGCCGCCGCCAACGTCGAGTTCGCGGTCGACGTGGCGCGGACGGCCGATCAGGCCCAGATCCGGCTCCGGGAGGAGATCTACGACGCCGTGCTCCTGCCCGAACGCATCGGCGGGTGGAGCAGCATCGAGATGGCCCTGCTGGTGGACCATGACGACCCCTTCGTCCCCCCCTTCCTGCTGGTGGCCGACGCCGACGACCACGCGACGGACTTCGCCGCCCAGCAGGCCGGCATGGCGGAGTTCCTGGTCCGCTCCGAGCTGACCGTCCCCCTGCTGGAACGCTCCATCCGCTACAGCCTGGAACGCAAGCAGAACGAGCAGCGCCTGGCGCGCCTGGCCTACTTCGATTCGCTGACGGGGCTGCCCAACCGCCAGGCCTTCCGCGACGATCTGGACGAGCGCATCGTCGACGTCGGCTACATGGAGGGCAGCTTCGCCCTCCTGCTCCTGGATCTCGACCACTTCAAGGACGTGAACGACACCCTGGGCCACCCCGTGGGCGACCTCCTGCTCCAGGCCACGGCCCAGCGGCTGACCGGCACCGTTGGCGAGAAGGATTTCGTGGCCCGCCTGGGCGGCGACGAGTTCGTGGTCTGCACGCGGTCCGACCTGGACCGCGAGGAGATCGAGGCCCTGGCCCGGGAGATCGTCGCCGATCTGAGCGCGCCGTTCACCCTGGACGGCCGGGAGATCCGGACCGCCACCAGCATCGGCATCGCGGTCTTCCCGGACGACGGCCGCACCTATCCCGAGCTGCTGAAGCACGCCGACCAGGCCCTCTACCGGGCCAAGGACGCCGGACGCGGGACCCATGTCTTCTTCGCGCCGGAGTACGCCATCACCTGAGCGGCTCTGGTCGGAGATTGGCCACCCCCGCGGGAAATGGCCCAGGGCCCAGGGCCGGCCGCCGTAGCCCGCCCCTGACGCCCTCCCGGCAACCTTTTGATTCCATTCGAGATACACAGGTATCCAGGTCGCCGGGTCCGCCGGGGTTCGGGCACGCCCCTTGCCGGGGAGGCCGCGGACCGGAGCCCGGAACGATTCCGGCTCAATGAGTCGGATTTTCAGCCGATGGAATGATCGGCCACCACGCACCACGACCCGAAACCAGAGACCGGAGCACACGGACGATGGCCTACAAGACCCTGGGACTCGGCGACCTGCTGATCAGCAAGGGCCTCCTGACGGAGGACCAGCTGCTGGACGCGCTGCAGGAGCAGAAGAAGACGCGGGAACGGCTGGGCGAGATCCTGGTCAACCGCGGCTGGCTCACGCACGACCAGGTGCTCGAGGCCCTCGGCAAGCAGCTCGGGCACGAGCAGTTCGACCCCACGCGCCACGAGGTGCAGCCCGAGGCGCTGACCTTCGTGTCCGTCGAGCTCGCCCGCCGCTACGACGTGCTCCCCGTGAGCGTGAGCGATTCGTCGCTGACCGTGGCCATGGCCGACCCCACCGACGTGGAGGCCCAGGACCAGCTGCGCACCATCGCCCTGCGCAGCGGTCGCGAGCTGGTCATCATGACGGCCGTGAGCGACGGCCTGGCCCGCACCCGCGACGCCAAGTACGGCTGGGCCGAGGGCGACCGCAACGTGTCCCAGCTCATCGAACGCGTGGTGGACGAGGTGGGCGAGCTGCCGGCCCTGAAGATCGACGAGGACTCGGACGACCTCGGAGCCGAGGACGCCGGCATCGTCAGCCTGGTGGACCAGATCGTCAGCCAGGCCCTGCAGGAGCGCGCCACCGACATCCACATCGAGCCGCAGCCCGACGGCCTGGTCATCCGCTTCCGCGTGGACGGCATCCTCTACGACGCCCTCACGCCGCCGCGCGCCGTGTACACCGGCACCATCAGCCGCCTGAAGATCATGTCCAACATGGACATCGCCGAGCGCCGCGCGGCCCAGGACGGCCGCTTCACGCACAAGAAGGGCGGCCGCGAGGTCGACGTGCGCGTCTCGTCCGTGCCCACCGTCTTCGGCGAGAAGATGGTGCTGCGGCTCCTGGAGAAGGACCGCTTCAACTTCAGCCTGAAGGAGATGGGCCTGTCCGAGGCGGACCTGCAGACCTTCCGGCACGCCATCCACCAGCCGTACGGGATGATCCTGCTGAGCGGCCCCACGGGCAGCGGCAAGACCACCACCCTGTACGCCAGCCTGGCCGAGCTGAACGACGACACGCGCAACATCACCACGGTCGAGGATCCGGTGGAGTACCAGATCAAGCGCATCAACCAGGTGCAGGTGAACGTGCGCAAGAACCTGACGTTCGCCAACGCCCTGCGCGCCTTCCTGCGCCAGGACCCCGACGTGATCATGGTGGGCGAGATCCGCGACCAGGAGACCGCCGAGATCGCGGTCCGCGCGGCCCTCACCGGCCACATGGTCTTCAGCACGATCCACGCGAACGACGCCCCGAGCACCGCCACGCGCCTGGTCTCCATGGGCAGCGAGGCCTTCATGTGCGCCAGCGCCCTGACCCTGGTGGCGGCCCAGCGGCTGGTCCGCCGGGTCTGCTCGCACTGCCAGGAGGTCTACGAGCCCGACGACGCCATCCTGCTGGCCCTGGAGTCGGCCGGGATCGGCGCCAACGACCTGGCACCGGACGACTACCGCCGCGGCCGCGGCTGCGTGGCCTGCAAGGGACGCGGCTACCAGGGCCGCCTGGCCGTGCTGGAGCTCATGTCCATGACCCCCGAACTCCGCCATCTGGTGGCCGAGGCCCGTCCCGCCACCGAGATCCGCCAACTGGCGCTGACCCAGAACATGACGACGCTCAAGGGCAACGGCCTGCAGAAGGTCCGCGAGGGCCAGACCACGGTCGAGGAAGTCCTGCGCGTCTGCGTGAGCGACGAATAGCCGAAGGGAACGAAGAGCATGGCGACCTACACCTACATCGCCAAGACGCGGACCGGCGAGGAGGTCACCGGCCAGACGGTCGGCGGCTCCGTGGACGACGTCGTCACCAGGCTCCACGGCGAGGGCCTGGCCGTGCTGACGGTCACCGCGGCCGCCCAGCGCAAGAGCCTGGGCGAGCGCTGGAAGGAGATCGCGACCAAGGACCTGGGCTCGGCCTCCACGGCCGACATGGCCCTGTTCAGCCGCCAGCTCTCCACGGTGCTCGAGTCCGGCATCCCGCTGGTCAAGGGCCTGAAGGGCCTGGCCGCCGAGTCGTCGCGCAGCGTGGTGTCCCGGGCCGTGCCGGACGTGGGCTCGCGCCTGGAGCGCGGCGAGAGCCTCTCCGAGGCCATGGCCGCCCATCCCAAGGCCTTCGACGAGATGTACCTGAGCATGATCCGCGCGGGCGAGCGCGCCGGCGCCCTGGACAAGATCGTGGAGGACCTGGCGGTCTACCTGGAGAAGGTCGACGAGATCCGGCAGAAGGTGAAGTCGGCCATGTCCTACCCGGCCTTCATCCTGATCTTCGTGGCTGCGGCCACGATCTTCCTGCTGGTCAAGATCGTGCCCACGTTCTCCACGGTCTACGCGGAGCTGGGCCAGGAGCTGCCCGCGCTGACCCAGAGCGTGCTGGCCGTCTCCGACCTCATCCGCACCAACGCGCTGGGCGCGATCGCCGTGGTGCTCGCCCTGGCCGTGGCCTTCACCCTGGGCATCCGCACCGAGCGGGGCCGCTACGCCTGGGACTACTTCCAGCTCAAGCTGCCCATCTTCGGGCCGATCCTCATGAAGTCGGTGATGAGTCGCTTCGCCAGGACCTTCGGGATCCTGATCGGCAGCGGCCTCCCGGTGCTCGAGAGCCTGGAGCTGTGCCAGGGCGCCGCGGGCAACGCGGTGATCGCCAAGGCCCTGGGCCAGGCGCGGAACCACATCGCCGCGGGGCACGGAGTGACCGAGTCGTTCCGGGCCACCAAGCGCTTCCCCGAGATGATCCTGCAGCTGATGAACACGGGGGAAGAGGCGGGCGAGCTGGACACCATGATGACCCGGGCGGCCGGCTACTACGACCGCCAGGTGGAGACCACGGTGGACGGGATCTCGAGCCTGATCGAACCGGTGCTGATCGTGATCGTGGGCGCCGTGATCGGCGTGATCGTGATCAGCATGTTCCTCCCGATCTTCGGGATGGGCGACGCCATGCTCCAGGGCACGGCGAACATGTAGGAGTTCGGCGGCCGCCGCCCCGGAGAAGCGGCCGCTCAGTCGGAAATCTCCGGGATCAACACTGCTTCATCGCAGGAGGGAAGAGATGAACCGCTTCCGCAAGAGCAACCAGAAGGGCTTCACGATGGTCGAGCTGATGGTCGTCGTCGTGATCGTCGGCGTGCTGGCCGCCGTGGCCGTGCCCCTGTACGGCAAGTACGTCAAGAACGCCCGCGTGAGCGAGGCCACCGCCAAGATCGGCGAGCTGGTCACGTCCTCCAAGGCCTGGGCCGTCGAGAACTCCAACGCCAGCGGCACGCCGATCTGGCCCTCGGGCTCCGGCGGGCTGGTGGACCTGACCGCGTCGCCGAACTTCACCTACGCCATCAGCTCGGGCGGCGGCGCGAACGCGACCACCACCGCCTTCACGCTGACGGCGACGGGCCGTTCCGGCACCAAGATGTCCGGCGTGACGGTGGCCGTCACCGTGCCGAACATCAACAGCAACGGCAACGCCCCGGTGGTGTCCGGTCTCTAGTCGCGGTGGTTGATCCCGGAGGGGCGGAGCGTCCGCGCTCCGCCCCCGGACGCCACCGAGTGGGGTGAGCATGCAGGTCCGCGAGACAAGGCACGACGAGTGTGCGGGCGCCCGCCAGGGCGGCTTCACCCTCGTCGAGGTGATGGTCGCCTCGGTGATCGTCCTGCTGCTGTTCTTCGGACTGGCCAACGTCTACACCTCGAGCCGGCGCCAGCTGGTCCACGAGGAGGACCTGCGCAACGCCACGGCCGTCGCCCAGGCCCGCCTGGAGAGCCTGCGTCACGAGTACCGCTACGAGGATCTCCCCGGGCTCTCGGGCTCGGACACCACCTACGTGGTGGGAGGGCGCGACTTCGTGGTCACCCATGCGGTGGCCGGCGAATCCCCGGAGGATCGGGCCACCACCGTCACGGTCACGGTGGCCTGGACCGCCAACTACAGCGGCAGCACGCAGTCCCGCTCGGTGGACTGCACCACGATCCTGGGAAGGAGCCTGGACTGATGGCAAGCCGACGTCCTTCCGACCAGCGTGGCGTGACGCTCACCGAGCTCATGGTGGCCATGATGGCCGCCTTCTTCATCGTCGTGGCGCTGGGCAAGATCGTCACCATCAACCAGAGGTCCTTCTCCGCGAGCCAGGGCAAGTCGGAGATCCAGCAGACGGGCTCGCGCATCCTGGACCAGATGGCGCGTTCGGTGCGCCAGGCCCACGCGATCACCGTCAACGGCGCGACCTCCTTCACGACCCTGGACCGGGACGGGAACGTGATGGACACGTACTCGTGGACCGGGCCCTCGGGACGGCGGATCCAGCGGGACGCCGTCACCATGTCGCCGGACGAGTGCACGTTCTTCTGGGTCACGACGGATCCGGACACGGTCAGCGTGACCATCGAGTTCGTGCTGAACGACGCCGACGGCTCGTCGGCCCGCGTCCTGAGCCACGTGGCCAAGCGTCTCGGACCCGGCTCGGCCCCCGGCTCGACGCCGGATCCCGCCGACGGCGGCGGCGCCGCCGGCAGCAGCAGCGGTGAAGACGACGACGACTGGTTCGGCGACGATGACGACGACGACCACGACGGCCACGACGACGACGATGATGATGACGATGATGACGACGACGGCCACGGCCGCCGCCGCCGCGGCGGAGGCCGGCGCTGACCCGGAACCGCACGGGCGGACCGGACGAACCCAGGCACGCGAGAGGAGGTGAAGCCATGAACGACGGGACCAGGAACGCACCGCCCACGCCGGCGACGTCACGCGAGGGCGGCTACGCCATGATCACCGCGACGATCTTCGTCCTGGTGACCATCGTCGCCAGCATGGGCGTGTTCTCCATGACGTCCACCGAATCCATGAGCTCCTCCTACGCCCAGGAGTCCACCGAGGCGCTCTTCCTGGCCGACGCGGCCGTGGAGCGGGCGCGGGCGCGCCTGTCCGACGACTCCGACTGGCGCGACGGCTGGAACTCCGTTTCCCTGGGCAACGGCACCTACTCCCTCACCCTGGCCGACACCACCCTGCCCAGCGGCGTCCCCGGCGTGAACATGACCGCCGTGGGCCGCGTGGGCCGCGCCGCGCGAGCCGTGGCCGCCGTGGCGGAGCTTCCCGCCTCCGGCGACCCCCTGGCGGTGCTGGTGGAACGCTCGGCTTCGATCTTCGGCAGCGCCTGGGTCTACGACCGGCTCCACTGCAACGGGTCGTCCTTCACGGGCTTCTTCACCAACGGCCTGCGCGCCGGCGAGCTCACGGACACCCCCTACGTGGCCCCGCCGATGATCTACACCGAGGCCGACCGCTACCCGGCCACCACCTACTACGACGTGCGCTGCTACCACGACGGCGGCTCGCCGCGCGCCGTGGTCCTGGACGGGGACGGCGCGGACATCACCGCCTCCCTGGGCACCGACCTGAGCGACGTGGTGTCCTACAGCATTTGGCTGCGGCAGTTCTCCATCTCGTTCACGGGCACGTCCAGGATCAACAGCTACTTCGACGAGGATACGGGCTGCTTCCGCAAGGCTCCGGGCGACAGCGCCGTCGTGGTGATGTTCGGCAATCCGCCGGTCGTCGCGCCCTCGGGTGCGCGGCCGACCGTGGACGTCTACCTGACCGGCAGCGACACGCCCAACCAGACCCCGATCACCCAGACGCTGATCAACACGCGCTACACCGGCGCCGGCGACGCGAACCGCCTCGGCCACAGCTACTGGACCGGCGGCCTGACCTACATGGCCGGCGTGGTGATGGAGCCCGAGAACGGCATCGGCCTGGTCTGCAAGAACCACTACGTGATCGGCGGGGACGACACCTACATCGGCACCCCGGCCAACCCGGCCCTGGTCTACAACACGGGCAGCGAGATCGTGCTCTGGGGCGACCTCACCAACGAGGGCGCGACCATCGCCTTGAACATCTGGACCGTCTGGAGCCTGTGGTCCAACCGCAGCGCGGAATACTACTGGAACAACCGTTTCCTGCAGAAGGCCCCCTTCTGGCTCGCGAGCCAGTGGCCGGGTTTCGGATCGTCGACGCTGAACATCGCGAGCTGGCGGGAGATCCCGTCGCCGGGCAGCTGATCGGAGGAGCGACCTTGAAGGGCAAGAGCATCGTGAGGACCGGGTTCGACCTGGGCACCACCAGCGTCAAGATCGTGCGCGGCGAGGGCCTGGGGCGCGCCGAGCGCTTCACCCACGTCGGGTTCCGCGACTGGTCGGGCGAGGCCGACGGCCAGGCCGTGGAGCGCGCGGCCAAGGCCGTGAACGAGATCCTCGACGAGCTGGGGCTGGGCCGCAGCCGCGCCCAGCTCGGGCAGATCGTCACCTGCGTGGGCGCCACGCGGTCGTCCGTGCGCGAGGTGATGATGCCGCCGCTGACCGACGACGAGTTCCGGCAGACCCTGCCGTTCGAGGCCCGCAAGTTCCTGAACCTGGACGGCGCGCGCCACCCCGTGGTGGACGGCGAGGTGCTGGAGCGGGAGCAGACCGAGGAGGGGCACGGCGGCACCCTGGTGCTCATGGCCGCGGCCGAGCGCAAGGAGCGCGACTTCCCCGTGCAGGTCCTGGACCGCGCCGGCCTCGAGCCCGAGGTGGTGGACGTGGAGGCCCTCGCCCTCATGCGCTCGCTGAACGTGGGCGCCGAGCTGCGCGAGAACGACCCCGCCCACGCCCTGGTGGACATCGGCGGCCGTGCGGCCCACATGGTGATCTCCTACCGGGGCGGCGGCCTGCTGAGCCGGACCATCTGGGAGGGCGACCAGCCCCAGGATCCCGAGCAGGAGAAGGCCTGGCTCCGCGACCTCGCCGGCCGCACGCTGGAGACGCTGACCTTCTACCGCGGGCGCTACCGCCGCGAGGTGGAGGTCATCCACCTGGTGGGCGGCGGCGCCCTGGTGCCGGGCCGCGAGGAGGCCCTGTCCCGGGCGTTGAACCGCGAGGTGCAGCTGGCCCGGCCGCTGAGCCTGCACGGGCGCGACGCCAAGGGTTTCGACGACAACTGCGACCGCGAAGCCGTGTTCACCACGGCCTGCGGACTCTGCCGCTGGGGGGACGTCTGATGTACAGGATCAACCTCTATCCCGAATACGCCCGCAAGCGGGCCGACAAGCGACGCCGCACCATGCTGGCCGCCTGCCTGACGGTGGTGGCGGGGCTGCAGGTCGCCCTGATCGTCTCCCAGGCGCTCAACGCCCGCACCGCCGGCGACCACGTGGCCATGCTCATGTCCGAGCTGCCCCGCCTGGAGCAGATGATCGAGGACGAGAAGCGGCCCACGCCGGAGATCGAAGTGGCCCGGGATCTCATCACCCTGCGCCGCGAGCGCATGGACTGGGCACCCCCGCTGGCGGCCCTGGCCAACGCCGTGGACCGGTCGCTGTACCTGTCCAAGCTGATCGGCTCCTCGGGCGAGGGCACCACCGCCGGCGCCAGCCTGCACATCGCCGGCGAGACCCGCTCCCAGAACGGGCAGCTGGAGACCATCACGGTGCTGATGAAGCGCCTGCGCGAGGACCGGGGCTTCGCCTCGGGCCTGGCGACCGTCTCCCTGGGCAAGGTGGACAGCGGCCGTTCCGGCGAGTTCGAGCTCACGTGCCGTCCCGGGGAGGTCGTGCGATGAAGAAGCTCAACCTGAAGCTCGACCTCAAGGTGGCCCTGGGCGCGGTGGCGCTCCTGCTGGTGGTCGCCGTGGTCATGGACATGGCCGTGACCTCGCCGCGGATCGCCCGCAAGCACCGCCTGGAGGGCGAGCGCGACCAGCTGCGCCAGCAGCTCGGCCAGACCCTGGCCGCCAAGTTCCGCAACGTGGACGCCGCTCGGGCCCTGAACGCGCCCGACCTGGACACGGCCATCGCCGCGCCCCGGGAGGATGCGGTGAGCTACCTGGGCCGGCTGCTGGACGACAGCGGCCTCACCCGCCTCAACCTGGTCACGGTGGACGCCGAGGAAGGCGAGCGCTTGGTCAGCACCAGGTTCAACGTCCGCACCGCCGGCCGCTACGACGAGATGGTGGAGTTCGTCCGGTCCCTCGAGTCGGGCTCGCGCCTGGCCGTCGTCGACGAGCTGGTCCTGGCGGCCGTGCAGTTCGGCGACGAGATCGAGGGCCGGTTCCAGGTCACGATCCATGATCCGAAGGGAAGGTGATCGACGTGAAGTTCGGCAACATCGACAAGCGGGTGTGGCTGGCGGGCGCCGCCTTCCTGCTGATCCTCGCGGTCCTGGGGCTCCGCAGCCGCCAGGCCGCCCACGACGTGCTGTCGTCCCGCGACGACGGCGCGGTCCCGGTCGTCGCCGCCGGCGGCGACCCGCACGGGCTCCTGGGGTTGGCCCGCCGCGACAGTCTGGTGCGCAACGCGGAAGCGACGCGCGAGAACCCCTTCCACAATCCGACCATCGTCCGGGAAATCGCGCGTACGACAGTCCAAGATGAACCGACACCCGCGCCGACGAAGCCTGCGGAGCCCTTGCTCCTCACGCTTCTCCATGACGACGTCAGTCCGTGCGTGCAGATCAACGTCGGGGGCGAACGCTCCGGCTGGCTGCACCGCGGGGATTCCTTCCAGGGATGGAGCGTGGACGAGATCGCACGCGAGAGCGTGACGGTCGCCAAGGGCGGCCGGACACTCGTCCTGCGCTGAGGAGAAAGGATTCGATGATGACGAACAACGCACGGGTGAATCGCTATGCCGCCGCCGCGGTGCTGGTCCCCCTCCTGCTGGCCTGGCTGGCCGTCGGGGCCGGCGCGGCCCAGGACGGCCGGGTCACGCTGCGGGCCGAGGGCACGCCGGTGGCCGAGGTGCTGCAGATCCTGGCCGAACGGAGCGGCCTGAACATCGTGACCGCGCCGGAGGTGCAGACCAAGACCATCTCCATCCGCATGGAGAACACGCCCTTCGAGGAGGCCCTCCACCTGGTGGTGCGCGCCGCCGGGCTGGGCTACGAGCAGGTGGGCGGCACCATCCTGGTGGCCGATCCCGACAAGCTCAACTCCACGACGGGCCAGGTCACCCACGTCTTCGACCTGCAGTACGCCGACCCGGTCAACGTGGGCCAGGCCCTGAACGTGCTCAGCGACGACGTGAGCGTGGACATCAACACCAAGCGCGTCATCGTCAAGGCGACGCGCAGCGCCATCGAGCAGGCCGCCGAGGTGGTCCAGGGCATGGACCGCAAGCCCGCCCAGGTGCTGATCGAGGCCCGCCTCATCGAGGTGAACACCTCCAAGGTCGAGGAGATGGGCATCGACTGGGAGAAGATCACCAAGTGGAGCACCTTCATGGTGGAGGGCTACCACGGCCCCGGCCCCGCGGGCCAGCTTCCGGTGGACGTGGACTACACCGCGGTGGACGACCTCTCCTCGCTGTACCGCCAGTCCGCGATCTTCGAGGTGGCCATCGACGAGCTGATCACCGAGGGCGCGGCCAAGCTGCTGTCCAACGCCAAGATCGTGACCACCGACGGCCATCAGGCCGAGATCTTCGCCGGCGAGACGGTGCCCGTGGTGATCACGTCGCTGCAGTCGTCGGGCGGCAGCTCGGGCGGCGTCATGCAGTCGGTGCAGCTGGAGAAGATCGACGTGGGCGTGCGCCTGAACATCACCCCGCGCATCAGCGAGGGCGGACGCATGATCACCACCATGGTGGAGCCCGAGGTGTCGCGCATCCTGCGCTTCGTGGGTCCCGACAACGACCTGCCCCAGACCTCGACCCGACGCGCGACCACCAACGTGCGCGTGCAGGACGGCCAGACCATCTACCTGGGCGGCCTGATCTCCGAGGAGGAGCGCAAGAACACCAAGAAGGTGCCGCTGCTCGGGGACATCCCCCTGCTGGGCGCCCTGTTCCGCCACACCAAGAACGAGATGGTGCGGCTGGACCTGGTGGTGGAGATGACCGTCCGCGTGGTGGGCGACGAGGCCGACAGCCTGCCGCAGCGCGCGCAGGAGAGCCCCGAGGTGGAAGCGGCCTTCTTCGGCCCCGAGTCCGCCGCCGGCGGGAACTAGACGACGTGGAGACGGTGCCGTCCCCGCCCGCGCGGGGACGGCACGGGTTCGGGGGAATCCGGGAGGGATCCGACATGGAGCAGATCACGACCATGGGAACGACACGGCGGAAGCAGAGCGCCCTCAACATCCAGGACATCCTGCCGGAGGCCGTGGAACGGGGCGCCTCCGACATCCTGATCTCCGCCGGCTGTCCGGTGATGTTCAACGTCCACGGCGGCCTGGAGCCGTACTCGAACGGCACGGTGCTCACGCCCGTGGAGAGCCGGGATCTCTCCTACGGCCTGCTGGACGAGGACCAGCGGACGCGGTTCGAGCTGGAGCGGGACGGCGACCTCTCCTTCGAGATGTTCGACGAGTGCCGCTTCCGCGTGAACGTGTTCCAGCAGCGGGGCTCCGTGGCCTGCGTGCTGCGGCTGATCCCGCTGTCGGTGCCTTCGTACGAGGAGATCGGCATCCCCGAATCCCTCGTCAAGAAGCTGATGAACATCTCCAGCGGGCTGTTCCTGGTGACCGGCCCCACCGGGTCCGGCAAGTCCACCACGGTGGCCAGCTACCTGGACTACCTGAACCACAACCACCCGCGGCCGCAGCACATCATCACCATCGAGGACCCCATCGAGTTCCGCATGCGGTCCCGCCGCTGCATGATCAACCAGCGCGAGGTGGGCATCGACACGCAGAGCTTCGCCACCGGCCTGCGGGCGGCCCTGCGCCAGATGGCCAACATCATCTTCGTGGGCGAGATGCGCGACCGCGAGACCATCGAGATCGCCCTGACGGCGGCCGAGACCGGCAACCTGGTGGTCAGCACGCTGCACACGCAGTCGGCGGCCAAGACCATCAACCGCATCATCGACGTGTTCCCGGTCCAGGACCAGGAGGACATCCGCACCCGCCTGTCCCTGACCCTCAAGGGCGTGATCTCGCAGCAGCTCATGCCGCTGCGCCGGGGCAGCGGCCGCATCGCCGCGCGCGAGGTGCTCTTCGTCAACCACGCGGTGAGCAACATGATCCGCGACGCCAAGGTCCACCAGATCAACAACGTCATCACCGGCGGGCAGAGCGAGGGCATGTCGCTGATGGACGACGCCCTGGTGGATCTCTACCGCCAGGGACTGGTCAAGGCCGAGGACCTCATCCCCCGCCTGCAGGATCCGCAGAAGGCCCAGGAGATGACCAAGCGGTGACGCCTCCCGCCTGGCTCGACGGACCGCTCGGACTGCCGGCCGGCGCCTGGACGGCGCTGGCGGCGGCCTGGGGCGCGTGCCTGGGCAGCTTCCTCAACGTGGTGATCCACCGCCTGCCGCGGGGCGAGTCGCTGGCGGCGCCCGGTTCTCGCTGCCCGCACTGCGGCGCCCCCGTGCGCCCCCGCGACAACGTGCCGGTGCTGGGCTGGCTGCTGCTGCGCGGCCGCTGCCGCGACTGCGCCGCGCCCATCCCCGCGCGCTACCCCCTGGTGGAGGCGGCGGGGGTCCTGGCCGCGCTGACGGCCGTTTACACCACGGATTCGCCGGCCGCCGCCCTGCTGCGCGCGGCGCTGCTGCTGGCCCTGATCGCCGTGTTCTTCATCGACCTGGACCACCGTCTGATCCTGGACGTGATGACCCTGCCGGGCACCCTGGCGGGCGTGGCGGCGGCGCCGTGGCTGGGGCTCACCCGGCTCGACGCGCTGCTCGGCGCGCTGGTGGGCGGCCTGGCGCTGGAGATCCTGCGCCGGGCCTGGCTGCGCTTCCGCGGCGTGGACGGCCTGGGCGGCGGCGACGTGAAGTTCGCCATGTGGATGGGCGCCTGGCTGGGCTGGCAGGGCGTGGCCCTCACGTTCCTGCTGGGGTCGCTGGCCGGCTCGCTGGTGGGCGTGACGCTGATCGCGCGCGGCCGCGCCCACGCCGGCACGGCCCTGCCCTACGGCGTGTTCCTGGCCCCCGCCGCGGCGGTGGCCGCGGTGGCCGGCCCCTCCATCTGGAGCTGGTACCTGGCCCTCGGCGCCTGACGCCGCCGCGTCCCGAACGGAAGGAGGCCCGGACCTGGCGGTCCGGGCCTCCGTGCGTGCGGGTCCGCCCGGATCAGCGCTTCAGGTGCGGCGAGTCCTCCGCCCGGGGCTTGCGGCGCTCGGCCGCGGCCGCCTCCAGCATCAGCTCCACCGCCTTGTCCAGCTGCGGGTCGCGGTCGAACATCACGTCGGCCACGGTGCGCGGCACCTGGTGGTCGGGAATCACGCCGGGCAGGTCGTGCTCGCCCTCCTGCGGCTTGTGGTTGCGCTCGGGGTGGGCCGCGTCGCCGAAGGTGTACCAGCCCCGCCCGGGCAGGCGGGTGAAGCCGTTGTAGCGGTTGCCGAAGCCGCCCGTGGAGATCACGTTGCCGCCCGTCTCCATGCCCACCACGGGCCCGCGGCCGATGGTGCGGACGGCGCTGCTGAAGATCTCGGCGTTGGAGTAGCTGCCCTCGTTGCAGATCACCGCGATGGGCTTCTGCCAGCTGTAGAAGGGCATGCGCTCGGTCATGGGGTAGCCCACCTCGCCGTCGCGGCCGATGGTGTAGGCGTGCTGCGGCTGGGTGAGGATAGTGAGCATGAGGTCCGTGGTCCAGCCGCCGCCGTTGTTGCGCACGTCGATGATCAGGGCCTCCTTGCCGTCGGCCGCCGCGAAGAGGTTCTGCTCGAAGCGCTCCACCTCGTCGAAGCCCATGCCCTGGATGTGCACGTAGCCCACGCGTCCCTTGGACGCGCTCTCCACCGCGGCGCGGTTGTCCTTCTCCATGCGCATGTATTCGAGCTGCCAGAGGGGACGGATGCCTTCGGGCGTCAGCGTCAGGTCCAGCTCCTCGCCGTCGCGGGACACGCGCACCAGGGTGGGCACGTCCTGCCGGTTCTCCAGGGCCGCCTCCAGGCTCGCGTCGCGGCCCACCTCGGCGCCCTCCACGCTGAGGATCACGTCGCCGGGGAGGATGCGGCCGCGCTCCTTGTCGGCGGGGCCGTCGGGGATCACGTCGGTCACGCGCAGGCCGCGGCCGCGGTGCCCGGGATCCAGGCTCACGCCCAGCCAGCCGTCCTGGGCGTACTCGCCGGTCTCCGGCCAGTTGGCGCGGTAGCCCATGTGGCTGGCGTTGAGCTCGCCCAGCATGAAGTTCATGACGTCGGAGAAGTCGCGGTCGTGGCGCACGCTGCGCACCATGGCGCCGTACTTCTGGCGCATCTTCTTCCAGTCCACGCCGTGCATGTCGGGGTCGTAGAAGCGGTCGCGCATGGTGCGCCAGGCCTCGTCCAGCACGCGCTCGCGCACGGCCGGGCGGTCGATGGTCAGGCGCGCGGTGAACTCCGGGCCCTCTGCCTTGCCGCCCTTCACGGCCTGGGACTTGGGCTTGCCGCGCTGCAGGAAGTGCACGGTCTTGCCGTCGGCGGTCAGGGTGATGGCCGAGGGGCCGGTGCCGCCCTTGGTGACCTCCTCCTTCTCCTCGCCGAAGCGGTTCACGCGGTAGAGGTCGCGCTCGCGCCCGTCGCCGGCGGTGAAGTAGTACCAGTCGCCCTTGGGATCCACGGCCACCGTGCGCTCGACGCCGTCCAGGCTGGTCACGCGCCGCGCGCGCAGGTGGATCTCGTCGAAGTCGATGACGACCTCGGGGCCCTCGTCCTTCTTCTCCTCGTCCTTGGCGTCCTTCTTCTCGTCCTTCTTCTCGCCGTCCTTCTTCTCGTCGTCGTCCTTCTTGCCCTTCTTGTCCTTCTTCTTGTCGCGCGTCTTCTGCCAGAGCTCCCACTCCTCCTTGGAGCGCTCGTGGTCCTCCTGCCGCAGGTACACGGCGAAGACGTCGGTGTTGCGGGTGTCGGGGGCGTGGTCGTGACGGGGGCTCTCCCAGGCCAGCACGCGGCCGTCGGCGGACCAGACGGGGTTCTCGTCGTAGTCCGGGTGCATGGTGACGTTGCGGGCCTCGCCACCGTCGGCGGGGATGAGCCAGACGTCCGAGTTGTAGTTGCGGTCCGAGCGGGAGAAGGCCACCCACTTCCCGTCGGGCGACCAGGCGTAGGAGTCCACGTTCCAGCCGGGGCTCAGCTCGTCGTCGTTCCCGCCGTCGGCGTCCATGATCCGCAGGTCGCCGTTGCCGCGGGTGTAGAGGATGCGGTCGCCCTTGGGGGACCACGCGGGGTCGTGGCAGGGCTCGTCGCCCTTGGTCAGGCGCACCAGCCGGCGCTTGGAGGCCAGGCGCAGGTTGGACTCCTCCTCGTCGTCGGAGACCAGGATGTAGACGGCGTCCTCGCCCTCGCGGTCGCTGACGAGCAGCAGCGTGTCGGCCGAGCCGGGCCGGAAGGAGAGCGACTGCTCCAGCCACGGGCCCTCGGCGCAGACCACGGCGCGGCCGCCGAGCTCCTGCGACACCAGCACCACCTCGCCGGAGATGGCCAGGGCGTACTCGGCGCCGTCGTCGCTCACGGCCAGCTCCGTGGCGTCGCCGCTCTTGGTCTCCAGGACCACCGGGTTCTCCACCTGGTCGTCGGCCACGCGGATGGAGATCTCGCGGGGCTTGCCGTCGGGCAGGTCCATGACCAGCAGCGAGGTGCCGCGCTCAAGCACCAGGCGGCCGCCGCCCAGGTCGGCCTGGCGCACGGGGTCGCCCTTGAACTTCGTGACCTGGGTCTTGCCGCCGCCGTCGGCGTTCATGACCCACACGTTGGCGGTCTTGCTGTCGTCCATGTCGCCCAGCCAGTAGATGCGGCCGTCGGCGCCCACCATGGGGTCCGTGTCGTAGCCGCGGTTCTCGGTCAGGCGCACGGGCTCGCCGCCCGGCGACCAGCGCCAGAGCTCGCGCTGGTAGCTGCCGCGGTAGTGCTGGCGGCCGTTGGCCACGCGGCCCTCGGCGAACACGTAGCCGCGGTCGCCCAGGGGCGCGATCTCGGCGCCGAAGGTCTCCATGAGCCGGAAGGGCTGGCCGCCCTCCACCGGCACGCGCCAGATCTGCGCGCCGCCCGGGTAGACGAACGGCCGCACGGAGGCGAACAGCACCTCCTTGCCGTCGGCGCTGAAGGCCCGCGGGGAGTCGCCGCCGCCGGCATGGGTCAGTCGCCTGGGCACACCGCCCTCGATGGGCATGAGGAACACGTCGGCGTCGCCGTAGCGGTCCGACTCGAAGGCCACCCAGCGGCCGTCGGGGCTGATCACGGGATGGGAGTCGTAGGCCTCATGGGCGGTGAGGCGGCGGGCGTCGCCGCCGTCGGACGGCACGCTCCAGAGGTCGCCCTGGAAGCTGAAGACGATGAGCTTCCCGTCGGGGCTGATGGCCGGCCAGCGGGGCATGAAGGCCTCCGCGGCCGCGGCGGCGCCGGCGGCGCAGGCGAACACGAGCAGACAGGCGGCGGCAAGGATTCTCGGCATCTTCATCGACGACTCCCGGTAGGAACGGAACGGAAGCGCCGGACGGGATCCGGCGCGGGGACGGGCAGCGTACCACGATCAGGGACTACGGCGCCACCGCGGGCGGGGTTGCGGCGGGACGGCGCACCAGGCGGAAGCCCACGTCGGCGCCGTCGGGCTGGCGGCGCGCCAGCTCGATCCACAGCACGGCCATGGGCTCCAGCCAGCGGGCCGCGGCCAGCGGACCGGCGTCCACGGCCTCGAACCCCAGATCCTCCACCAGCGAGGCCGCCACGGCCTTGGCCATGGCCGATTCCCCCGCCAGCAGCATGGTCAGCGGGCCGTCGGGATAGACGGGATCCTCCATGTTGGCCACGCCGGTGGTGTTGAGGGCCTTGACCACCTGCGCCCGCGGCAGCAGCGAGGCGATGATCTCCGCCCCGGAGCGGTCCGGCCCGGTGACCAGGCCGTCCAGGTCAGGGGTGAGGGGGTTGGTGCAGTCGATCACGATCCGCCGCCCCAGATCGCCCAGCGTGGGCAGCAGCGCCTCCACGGCGTGGAAGGGCACGGCCAGCACCACCACCTCGGCGGCGGCGGCGGCGGCGGCGGG
>DAOTGJ010000034.1:0-8540 GCA_035447065.1 Candidatus Krumholzibacteriia bacterium | reverse complement strand
ACCACGTCCACCCGCATGCCCTCGCCGGGCCGGGACTGGCAGCGCACCGTGCCGCCCAGCATGCGCGTGACCCCGTTGTAGAGGATGTGCATGCCCAGCCCCGTGCTGGTGCCGCCGCGGCAGGTGGTGAAGAAGGGATCGAAGATGCGGGCCAGGGCCTCCGGCTCCAGCCCCTGGCCGTCGTCCTCGTAGGTGAGGCGCCAGGAGGGTCCGGACTCCTCGATGGTCAGGACGATGCACCCCTCGCGCCGCCCCGCGAAGCCGTGCTTCACGGAGTTGCGCACCAGCTCCGTCACGATGCCCGTGAAGACGTCGGGGTACGTCCAGATCTGCAGCTCCGGATCGCAGCGCAGCTCCACCCGATGCCCCCCGGCGGAGAGGCCGGGCTGGAGCTCGTGGAGCACCTGGCGCACGTGGTCGCGCGGGCGCACGCGGCGCTGCTCCTGGCCGCCGCCGTCGGCGGTGACCTTCTTGAACACGGTGACCAGATCCGCGGCGCGGTTCAGGTTGGAGTGCACCAGTTCCGCGCTCTCGCAGGCGGCCTCCAGGAAGCGCTCCAGGCGGCGGCGCGTCATGCTGCCGTCGCGGTACAGCGAGGCGAAGTCGTCGAGCTGGTCCTTCAGGTGCGTCACGGCCGTCACGCCGATGCCCACCGGCCCGTTGATCTCGTGGGCCACGCCCGCCACCAGGGTGCCCAGGGCGGCGATCTTCTCCGCCTGCACCAGCTGGTCCTGCGCCTCGCGCAGCTCCGTGGTGCGCGCCACCATGCGGCGCTCCAGCTCCTCGTTCATGCGGCGGATGCGCTGCTCGGAGCGCAGGCGGATCAGCTCCGCCGCCGCGCGCGCCGCGAAGAGCTGCAGGATGGAGTCCACGCGCTGGCGTGGCTGGTGGAAGGGGCGGTTGTCCATCACCACCAGGGCGCCGCAGGGCTCGCCGTCGGAATCGTAGAGGGTGGTGCCGGCATAGCTGCGCACGCCCATGCTGTGCAGCAGCTCGTCGTCCAGGAAGTCGTCCTGCACGCCGTCCTCCATCACGTAGCGGCCCTTCTGCAGGATCCGCTCGGTGGGGGTGCCGGCGATGCGGTAGTGGATGCGGGGGCGGAAATCGTCGCCGTCCCAGAAGGCCAGGGTCTCGCCCATCTCGGGGTGGGTGGCGTCGAACCGGCTCACGAAGGCGTAGCGGGTCTCGAAGGCGCGGGCCAGGCTCGCCGCGAGCTGGCGGAAGAACTCCTCGCCCGTGGCGCCCGACGTGCCCTTGGCCACGGTCTGCAGCAGCTCCTCGTCGCGGGCGCGCTCCAACAGGTCCAGCACCTCGGACTCGCCTTTGCGGCGCACGTACCAGAGCGTCGCGGCCAGGGTCAGGCCGCCCGCCAGCACCGCCATGTCCAGCCAGTGCGGCTGGCCGTCGGCGTGACCGTAGGACACCAGCGCGATGGACACCGTCACGCTGCCCAGAACGATGGACAGGGCGATCAGATCCAGCACTCGCAGCGGTGCCGGCCGGTGGCCGGAGTCGTGCGGGTCTCGGTTGGTCAGCACGCAGCCTCCCTGGGGACGCCGAGGCGTCCGGTGGCGTATTTCCCCGATCATCGAAATGATCGGCGGAATCGAGGAGGGCTGTAGCGTTGATTTCCCTGGGACTTAGCGGGCGGTCACGCGGGTCTTCAGGAGCGACGTCAGATCGCTGCGGTCGTCGGTCCAGACCGGCAGACCGCCCCAGCGCACGTCGTTGCGGTTCTCCACCTGGATCACCCCGGCGTCCATCAGGGGCGAGCATACGTCGCGCAGGGCGCGCAGGGTCTCCAGGTCGCGGAAGAGCAGCACCCAGGTGGAAAAGAGGGCCGCGCCGCCGTCGGTCACGCGGTTGGCGATGGTCAGGGCGCGCCAGCCGGCGTCCTCGCTCCAGGCGTAGAGCACCGGCCGCAGATCGATCCAGTTGCTGGACACGTGCACGGCCACCAGGGCGTCGGGCGCCAGGTGCTGCTCCAGCAGGGCGAAGAACTCGCGGGTGAGCAGGTGGACGGGCACGGCGTCGCCGGCGAAGGCGTCCAGGATCATCAGGTCGTAGCCGTGGCCGCGGGGATCGGCCTCCAGCTCGCGGGCCAGGCTGAGGCGGGCGTCGCCGTCGGTCACGCTGATCTCCGCGCGGGAGTCGCGCAGATAGCCGAAGCCGCCGCCGGGCAGATCGCCGCCGCCCCACGCCAGCCGCGTGACGGCGGGGCTGAGCTCATAGAAGCGCATGGCGTCGCCGGGCCTTCCGTACACGGCCACCGTGCCGGCCCCCAGTCCCACCACGCCGATGTCCAGGCCGCGCCCCTCCCCCAGCCGCCGCTGCCGCGCCGCCACGGCCAGGCCGCATCCGGTGGTGGGTCCGAAGTACGTGGTGGCCGCCGGCGCCCGCGGATCCAGGGCGTAGGCCCCATGCTGGGTGGCGCCGTGCAGCAGGGCCAGCCGATGGCGCAGCGGATCGTCCGCCTGGGTCTCCACCACGCGCAGCAGGCCGTGGAAGTCGCGGTGGGCGTAGACCTGGCCGGGGCGGGGCGCGCCGGCCCGCACGGCGACCATGCCCGCCAGCACCAGCACCAGCAGAGCCGCGCCGCCGCCGGCCAGACGGGCCCCGCGCATGGGCGCCGCCACCCGCCAGCGCGTCCAGGCCGTGAGCAGCGCCAGGCCCCCGAACCCGATCTGCAGCTCCGTCCACGCCGGCCCCAGCAGCGGGGCCGCCACGCCCGACAGCAGCCCGCCCACGGCGCCGCCCCCGGCCAGGGCCAGGTAGAAGCCCGTGAGGCGCCGCCCTTCGGGACGCTCCCGGTGCAGCGTGCCGTGGGCCGCCAGACACCCCAGGACCAGGGCGCCCAGGGCCAGGGCCGCACGTCGCAGCACGATGCCCCCGTCGGTCAGGGCCGCCGCCATGAGCGCCGCGGCAACGCCCACCAGCACCGTGGCCGTGAGCGGCCCCGGCGTCCAGCGGCCGGAGAAGGCCACGATCCAGGTCAGCAGGTACAGGGCCAGGGGCACCACCCACAGCAGCGGCGCCGCGGCCACGTCCTGCCCCAGCCAGGTTGTCACGGCGTTGAGCAGCACCACGCCCACGGCGGCCCAGGCGCCGGCGCGCAGGGTGGGTCCCAGGGGCAGGGCGGCGCCGGCGTCGTCGCGGTCGTCCGCGTGGCCCAGGCGACGGCGGGCGTGGAGCAGCAGCAGCAGCACCTGCACCCCGTAGAGCCCGCTCCAGATGCGGCCCAGGTTGGTCATCCCCCACAGCCGTTCCAGCACCAGCGGATAGCCCAGCAGGGCCAGCAGCGAGGCCGCGTTGCTCGCGGCGTAGAGCACGTACACGCCGCGGCCCGCCCCGCGCGCCCCGGGCGACCACGCCTGCACCAGCGAGCCGCCCATGGCCAGCACCGCGAACGCCGGCCCCACGCTCAGGGCCAGCACGCGCGCCACGGCCAGGGCGCCGCCGCCGTCGCCGGAGGCCGACGGGAGGATGGGCAGGGTGGCCAGCGAGGCCAGGGCCACGCCTCCCAGCACCCAGGCCTGGGCGCGTGGAGCCAATCGCGACCGCACCAGATGCGCCCCCAGATAGCCGGCGAAGAGCAGCACCTGGTAGCAGGCCAGCGCCGCCGCCCACACCGCCGGCACGCCGCCGAAGCGGGGCAGCAGGGCGCGGGCGGCCAAGGGCTGGATCAGGAAGAGCAGGAACGCGCCCAGCGCCACCGCGGCCACGGTGGCGGGGTCCAGGGCTGGAGCTGCGGCGCGGCGGGCCACGGCGCCGGTCAGTAGGATTCCGAGGCGGTGGTGGCCACGATGTCCAGCAGCTCGGCGAAGACCTTGCCGCGGTCGCCGTCGTCGGCGTAGCGCTCGGAGACCTGGCGACGGGCCGCGGCCACGTCGCCCACCGCCTTGCCGCGGGCGATGAGGCGGCGGTTGGCGCAGGTCATGGGGCCCCAGTTGTCGCACTCGGTCCAGGCGTCGTTCAGGAACACGAACTTGGGGATGGCCTCGCCGCCGTTGGTCAGGAAGCGCACGAAGACGTCGGGCCGATCCGCGCGGGACAGGTAGCGCACGTGCAGGCGCGGACAGGCCTGGGCGATGCGTTCCAGCACCGGCACGTGGCGCACCACGTCGCCGCACCAGTCCTCCGCGAAGGCCACCACGTACACGTCGCGGGCCAGCTCGCCCAGGTACTCCTCCGCCTCCTCCACCAGGGCGAGCGAGGCGGCGTCGGCGCGCATGTGGGCGGCGGTCTCGGGGTTCTCGGCGGCGTCGAGCCAGGCCTGGAAATCCTTGCCGGCGGCGAACACGGCGGGCCAGTCCACCACGGGCAGCACGGGGGGTCGGGGCATGGGGGGTCCTCCGGGGGTTGCGGGTCCGGGCGGAAGTGTAGGCCATCGCGGGGCGGGTGGCCAGCACGACGGAGCCCGCGCCGTGGCGCGGGCTCCGCGAGGGTCCGGGCGGGTCGGATCCTACACCTGGAACAGGTACTGGAACTTGAGGAAGTACTGCCTCTCCGTGAGCTTCCAACCCGACACGCCGCCGCGGCCGCCGGTGAGGTCCAGGTAGTCGCGCGTGGACCCCACGTAGAAGATGGAGAACGGGTTCACGCGGTAGGTGAGCAGGGGATCGGCCTCCCAGCTGCCGCGGAAGTCGTCGTACTGCAGGACCACGCGCGTGGCCAGCTCGCGGTTCACCTGGAGCTGCACGCGTGTGCGCAGGATGTAGCCGTCGAAGAACTCCTCGTCGGTGAGCAGGTCGCGGCTGCGCGCCAGGTCCACGTCTGTGTCGATCACCAGACGGTCCAGCGGCTTGAGGGTGACCGAAGCCCCGGCGCGCTCCTCGCGCCCCATGCGCTCCGCGAAGCGGGCGATGCGGTCGCCCGTGGACGCGTACAGCCCGAACTGCAGCCACTGCGCCGGCACCGCGTTCAGGTTCAGCTCCAGGGCCTTGATGCCGTCGAACTGGATGCCGTGGAAGCTCTCGTTGCTCACCATGTAGGAGAGCTGGCCGTAGATCTGCATCACCTTGAGGCGCGTGCTGAGGCCGCCCCAGAGCCACTCGTCCTTCTTGCGCTCCGCGAAGTTCCACTTGCGGCCCGCGTTGACCTGGGGCTGCACCCAGTCCAGCACGCCGGAGTCGTCGTCGCGCAGGGTGCGGCCGTAGTAGACCTGCACCGAGCGGCTGTCGTTGCTGGGCTCGAACCCGCTGTCGGCGCGGAAGCGCGGCGAGCGCTCCCAGTAGTCGACGTCCAGGTTCTGGTCGCGGTCGCCGTACTCCAGGCTGGAGTACACGGCGTGGCCCCAGAACGCCTCGCCGTCCAGGGCCGCGGTGTGGCGGCCGCCGTCGAAGGTGCCTTCCAGGTCGTCGCCCAGGCCGGGCACGTCGGGCTCGTCGGTGTGGGAGGCCAGCACCTGGGTCTCGATCTGCCAGCCCTTGGACAGGCGGATGCGCGCGTCGCCGCCCAGCACGCGGCCGCTGCCGCCCACGTCCAGATGGCGGTCCGTGGTGATCACCCCCAGGTGCGACTGGTCGCCCAGGGAGTGGCGCACGCGCAGGATGTTGCTCACGCTCTCGCCGGCGCGGATGAAGGCGCTGCCCTCCTCGAACGGCAGGATCAGCGGCGTGTGGCGGTCGCGCGCCACCAGGTAGGCCACGTTGGTGCGGCCGGGACGGCCGGTGACCTTGAAGGCCAGGGACGGGTCGTTGATGGAGCGCGTGTAGACGGTGCTGAACCAGGTCTGGAAGAGGTCGCTGCCCTCCTGGAAGAAGGGGCGCCGCTCCGGGTAGCTCAGGGCGAAGGTGGTGTTCACGTCGATCTGCGCCGCGTCGGCCTCCACCTGGCTGAAGTCCGGGTTGAGGGTGGCGTCCAGGGTGAAGCTGGAGCTCACGGCGTACTTGGCGCTGAGGGAGAGGTCGGCGGTGGGGTCGTCGTTGCGCCAGGCGTCGGTGTGGTAGTCGCCGTCGGCGTCGGAGGCCAGCACGCGCGCGCCGGCCTGGGTGGCGGTGAGCGCCGGCAGCAGCTCCAGGCCCTTGCCCGGCCGCACGCCGGAGATGCCCTCCACCGTGCCCCACTTGCAGGGCCAGCAGGGGTCGTCGCGGTCGTAGGCGGCCCAGGAGTGCTGCCCGCGCACGCTGCGCGGATGGTTGCGCCAGAAGTCCACGCGCCAAACCTGCTCCTCGGCCGCCGGGAAGCGCAGGCTGGTCCAGGGGATGCGCATCTCCACGATCCAGCCGTCGTCCACGATGCCGCCGGCCGTCTCGAAGATCAGGTCGTAGCCCATGTCCTCGCCGTAGTTGCTGGACCAGAGCAGGTCCCCCTGCACGCCGTACGGGTTGCTGGCGATCTCGAAGGCCCACACCTGGTCCGCGAAGGTGTCCAGGCAGAGGATCACGTAGTCGTCCTGCCAGATGCGGTCGCGCTCGGTCATGGTGGCGCGCACGGACGCGGGGTCGTCGAAGCAGTGCCAGGCCACGTAGAGGGCCTCGTCGTCGTAGGTCATCAGGGCGCGGGTCTCCACGGGGGGCCGCACCTGGTCGCCCGGGTTGTGCTCGGCGAAGTTGTCGGCCACGCCCGCGGTGCGCCACCCGTCGTCGTCCAGCCGGCCGTCCAGCACGATGGGGCCGGCGGCGCGCCCCACGGTCATCTGCGGGTGGTAGACGGGAACGAAATCATCGGCCACGGCCGGCAGGGCCACGGCGCTCAGCCCGGCGAGCAGGAGGAGGATGAGGGGGCGCATGAACGGCGTCTTTCGTTCTGGAGGTGGCGACGATCGGACTCCTACGGCGCCGCCCGGCGATGGGTTGCACGCAAAGCGGCGGGCGCCCCACGGACGCCCGCCGCTGCCCTCCGTCACCCCCGCGGATGCTATTCCAGCCGCAGCAGCTTCACCGTCTGCTCCCCCCCGCCCGTGCGCACGCGGGCGAAGAACACGCCGTCGCTGGAGCGGGCGTCGGGGCGCCAGATCAGGGCGTGGGGTCCGGCGCTCAGCGGGCCGTCGTGGAGCAGGGCCACCTGGCGGCCGCGCACGTCGAAGATCTCCACGCGAGCCACGGCGTCGCGCCCCAGGGTGAAGCTCACGCGCGTGCCGGGGTTGAAGGGGTTGGGGGCGGCCTGGAGGCCCTCCAGGTCGGCCACGAAGACGGGTGGCGCGGGCGTGCCGCCGGGCAGATGCACCAGCAGGGCCGGGTCGCCGAGCAGCATGAGCGAGGCGAGCTGCTGCTCCTCCAGACCGACGAGCTCCACCGCGGTCCCCGCCACCGCCGCGCGGTGCACGTCGCCCAGACGCGTGTGCTCGCCCGACGCCAGCTCCGTCCAGAACTCGCGATCCACGCCGAGCACGCTGGAGACGAACCCGTACACCGCGAACCCGCGCACGGCCACGGCGCCGCCGTTGGGCATGAACAGGAAGGCGCGGCCCAGGCCGGGCTCGATGAGGTTGCAGGTCTTGCCCACCAGGGAGTTCAGCAGGAACGGGCGGCCCAGGGCCAGCGGCTCCAGGTCCTCCGCGTCCACCAACGCGCCGGCGCCGCAGCTCCAGGCGTCGGGCTCGCCCTGGGCGAAGTAGTGGACCAGGTCGTAGCCGCCCGTGGTCCAGGCCGCCACCAGGGCTTCCGGCGTGAGCTCGGCCCCGCCGGGCTCCTCCATCCAGGCCTGGAGCATGGCGTCGGCCGTGTAGGGACGGTCCGCGGCGGCCAGGGCGTCGAGCACCTCGGTCACGTAGCCGTTGGCGGTCTGCCAGCCGTTCTCGCCGGGGGTCCAGAGGTCGTTGAGCACGGTCGACGCCACCAGCGCCCGATCGCGCTGGCTCCAGCTCCGGCCCTCGTAGGCCCGGATCTTGGCGGTGATCACCGCCACCTCGGCGGGCGTGGCGGCCGGGATGCGGCCCACGGCCAGGGCGGTGGCGAAGTCGGGGGCGTCGTCGGGCTCGGCCACCCAGCCGTCGCCGTCGGCGTCCCAGTCGTTGCCGGGACAGGCGAAGGCCAGGTCCACCGGCGCGGTCCACAGGAAGCTGCTCAGCTCCCAGCGCAGGAACGGCGCGGGCAGGTCCGCCTGCTCCGCCCCGATCAGCAGGTACCGCGTCCCCCACGCGGACACCATGTCCGGCACCGCGGCGCGCAGACGCTCGCCGTCGCCGGGCGTGGACCAGTACCAGTTCTGGAGCTCGTTGATGGTGACGATGCGCGTGGTCAGCCCCTGCCCCTCACGGTGCGCGGCCAGGGGAGCGAAGGCGTCGGTCAGGTCCGACGTGGTCACGCAGACCCAGTCGGCTTGATCGGCGGGCAGGGGCGTGACCGCGGCCACCCCCACGGGGTACACCAGCAGGATCACGGCGGCGAAGCACAGGGAGACGAAGGCCTGGATCCGGGCCGGAGCCCGATGCATACGGTTCAACATGGAAGAACCTCCTCGCGGAGCGGTGCCGTCGGCACCGTAACCCACGCACCCGGAACGAATCGGTCGCGACTCGTCACTTGATCCCGGGGCGTCCTCAGGGCCAGGTCGCAAGGGGTATCAAGTGTTCAGTCGGGACCTCCGGGGGCTGTGGG
>DAOTGJ010000033.1:0-40788 GCA_035447065.1 Candidatus Krumholzibacteriia bacterium | reverse complement strand
GCTGCTGCCGCTGAGCAAGGAGGCGCCGGCCGACGGCGACGGCGGCCTGCTCTAGACCTCCCGCGCCTCCCCGTCCTCCCGGTACGTCACCCGGTAGAGGTCCCGCCGCCGGTCGTTCCAGTTCTGCACCGATCCGCTCTCGCGGTGCCGCCGCAGCTGCTCGAAATCCAGGTCGTGGATGATGACCGTCTCCACGTTGGGGTTGCACTCGGCGGCCACGGCGTCGCGGGCGAACTCGGCGTCGGCCGGCGTGAAGATGCCGGACTGGGCGTAGTGGATGTCGGCGTTCTCCACGAAGGGCAGGTTGCCCGTGCAGCCGCTGATCGCCACGTAGATGTGGTTCTCGATGCAGCGCGCCTGCGCGCAGTGGCGCACGCGCAGGTAACCGTGCCGCGTGTCGGTGTTGAACGGCACGAAGACGATCTGGGCGCCCTTGGCCGCAGCGATGCGCGTGGTCTCCGGGAACTCGATGTCGTAGCAGATCTGGATGGCCACGCGGCCGCAGTCCGTGTCGAAGATCTCCACCTTGTCGCCAGGGCTCACCCCCCACCACTTCCGCTCGCTGGGCGTGATGTGGATCTTGTCCTGCTTGCCGATGGTACCGTCGCGGCCGAAGAGGTAGGAGGTGTTGTAGAGCGTCTCGCCCTCCACCACGAAGGTGGAGCCGCCGATGACGTTCACGTTGTACTTCACCGCCATCTCCGCGAAGAAGTCCAGGTACCGCGGCGTGAACTCGGCCAGCCGGCGGGCCGCCTGCCCCGGCTGCGTGGGCTCCACGCAGGACAGGAGCTGGGTGGTGAACAGCTCCGGGAAGAGCACGAAGTCGCACTTGTAGTCCGACGCCGTGTCCAGGAAGAACTCGCACTGCTGCGCGAACTCGTCGAAACCGCGCACGGCCCGCATCTGGTACTGCACCACGCAGATGCGGATCTGCTCCACCAGGCTGTGGAAGCGCCGCTTGGCGCCGGGCACGTGATCCAGGTTGGTCCACTCCAGGAACGTGGCGTAGCCGCCGGAGCTCTGGTCCTCGGGGTAGTAGTGCGGGATGAGCCCCTGCACGGAGAAGCCGTTGGCGAGCTGGGCGGTGAGCACGGGGTCGTACACGGCGCGGTCCAGCACCTTCTCGATGTACTCCCGCGCCGACATGCGCTCCCGCTGCGCGCCGTACCCCGGAATGCGCCCGCCGATGATCATGCGCGCCAAGTTGCGCTCGCGGCAGAGCTCCTTGCGCCGGTCGTAGAGGCGGCGCGACAGCTTCATGCCGCGGAACTCCGGGTGGACCATGATCTCGATGCCGTAGAGCGTATCCCCGCGCAGGTCGTGGTTGCGGATGCTGCCGCCGTCGGCCACGGCCTTCCAGTCGTGCCAGGCCAGGCTGGGCGCGTAGCTCAGGATCAGGCTGCTCGCGGAGGCGGCCAGGCGTCCGTCGATCTCAACGCAGATCTGCCCCTCGGGAAAGATGCGGAGCTGGCTCTCGAACTCCTCGCGGGCCCAGGTCTCCATGCCCGGAAAGCAGAGCCGGGCCATGGCCACCAGGTCGTCGTAGTCCTTCAGCACGAGGGGTCGCACCACGGTGCGCAGCTCGAAATCGCCAAGATCCAGAGGTTTCATGAGGCTGCTTTCGCGGTATGGACGTGTTTGCTCGGGGTCGGAGCACGCTAGCACGGCGGAACCGGCCGGGCAAGACGGTGCGGAACCTGCACGACGACGGGCCATGGCAGGCTCACCCCGGGGAACGTCCCCGCCGGTGGACGCCGCACCGTGTCCGTGTCTCCGGGTCGACAGGGAGTCATACTTGAGTTATACTCACCCCATGAAGATCGCCGTCTCCATCCCCGACGACCTGTTCACCGCGGCCGAAGCTCTGGCCGCCCGGCTCGGCGTGTCCCGGAGTCGACTCTACCAGCTCGCCCTGGCGCGCTACCTGGAGGATCGCGGCGACGATGCCGTGACTGCGGCTCTGGATTCGGTCCATGCCGAGCGGCAGGACGCCGCTCTGGACCCGGCGCTGGCCGCCATGCAGGACGCCAGCCTGGACCAGGAGCCGTGGTGATCCGCCGCGGCCAGATCGTCTGGGCCGACCTTCCCCGTCCCCGCGGATCCGAACCCGGCAAGCGCCGCCCCGTGCTGGTGGTACAGTCCGACGCCTTCAACCGCAGCCGCATCGGTACGGTGCTGGCGGCGGCGGTCACCTCCAACCTCCGACTGGGTGAAGCGCCCGGCAACGTGGTTCTGGAGGAGGCGGACTCAGGGCTGGACCGCCGATCCGTGGTCAACGTCTCCCAGGTACTCACCCTGGACCGACGCTTTCTGCAGAAGCGGGCAGGGACGGTCCCCGCCCATGTGATGGACGCGGTGGACTCAGGACTGCGGCTGGTCCTGGGCCTGGACCGGACGATCAGCGCGCCCTGATCCCCACCACGTTCGGCACCGGCCACCCCGACACGCTCACGTCCTGCCCGAAGATCCCCCGCATGCGGCCGGTCCAGTCCTCGCTCACGCCGCCGGCGCGCACGCTGAGCTGGGCCTGCTTGCCGCCCTCGGCGTACTGGCAGCGGCGCAGGTCAAGAGGCAGGGCGAGCAGGCGCGCCGTCAGATCGTGCACGGAGAGCTCGGCGCGGCAGTGGATCAGCAGCAGGCGGCCGGCGCCGTCCACGCCCAGGCAGGCCACGCTGGCGCGCCGGTCCTGGGGCGACCACACGTTGTTGCCGCGGCAGCTCACCATGCGGATGCCCTGCACGGCCGTGCGGTAGCGCGCGGCGGCGGCGTCCAGGTCCTCGCAGGTGCGGTCCAGGAGGGTCAGGGGCGGGTCCGCGTCGTCCAGGGGATCGAAGAGCAGGACCGTGTTGTCCTTGGATACGTAGCTGTTGTTCACATGGCCGTCGTGACGCAGGTGGGCGGTGCTGGTGAGGTAGTCCTTCTGGTACATGGAGGCGTTGACGGCGGCGGCCAGGCCCTCCGCCTCGCACCACTCGCCGGTGCTGCGCAGGGTGCCCTGGCCCGGAGCGGAGGCGCAGAGGAGCACGGGCTCCCACCGGACGGGATCGGCGCGGACCACGCGGATGGCGGAGGGACCGCCCTCCTCGGCGGGGAACTCCGCCAGGTCCAGGCCGGGGGCGAGCTCGCGCCACTGGGCGGCGGCGGGAGCGGCGAAGCCGACCGCGCAGACGATCAGGAAGGCCAGGGAACCGCGAGCGCCCAGGGAACCGCGTGCGCGCCGCCGTGTCTCAGTGTCCATCGCCCTTCCCCCGCCGCCGAGGTGCCTGATGCGTGTGACCGGTCTGCCGGATTGGTCCGACGGCTGGTGGGACCCCGACGGACCCTCTTAGGTGCCGAACCCGTCCAGCCAGCCCAGGATCTCCTCCGTGCGCGCCTGCATCAGCGCCGCGTCCCCACGCGCCTCCACGTTCAGCCGCACCAGGGGCTCCGTGTTGCTCATGCGCAGGTTGAAGCGCCAGTCGGCGTGGTCCACGGAGAGGCCGTCGGTGTGGTCCACGGCCACGGCGCCCGGCGCCCAGCGCTCCTCCGCCTCGCGCAGGGCGCGCTCCGGCTCGCCGATGCGGCGGTTGATCTCGCCGCTGGCCGGGTAGGCCGCCTGCATGGCGCCCACCAGCTCCGACAGGGGCCGCCCGCTCAGGCTCATCTCCTGCAGCACCAGCAGCCAGGGCACCATGCCGCTGTCGCAGTAGGCGAAGTCGCGGAAGTAGTGGTGGGCGCTCATCTCGCCGCCGTACACGGCGTCCTCCGCGCGCATGCGCTCCTTGATGAAGGCGTGCCCGGTCTTGTTCATCACGGGGGTGCCGCCTGCCGCGTTCACCACGTCCACGGTGTTCCAGGTCAAGCGCGGGTCGTGGATGATGCGGCCGCCCGGCTCCAGGCGCAGGGCCGCCCGCGCCAGCAGACCCACCAGGTAGTAGCCCTCCACGAAAGCGCCGGTCCCGTCGAAGAAGAAGCAGCGGTCGAAATCGCCGTCCCAGGCCAGGCCCACGTCCGCCCCGTGCTCGCGCACCGCGGCGGCGGTGGCGGCGCGGTTCTCCGGCAGCAGGGGGTTGGGGATGCCGTGGGGGAACGTGGGATCCGGCTCATGGTGCAGCCGCACGAACTCGAAGGGCAGGTGCGGGGCCAGCAGGTCCACGGCCGGGCCGGCGCAGCCGTTGCCGGCGTCGGCCACCACCTTCAAGGGCTTCAGGGCGGATCGGTCCACGAACCCCAGCAGGAAGTCGCGGTAGGCGGCCGTGAGGTCCGTGGGCACGGTCTCGCCGGGCGTGGCCGCGGGAGCGGGCAGGTCGCCGTTCAGGGCGCGGCGGGCGATCTCGTGGAGGCCCGTGTCGCCGCTGATGGGGCGGGCGCCTTCCCGCACCAGCTTCATACCGTTGTAGCCCAAGGGGTTGTGGCTGGCGGTGACCATCACGCCGCCGGTCAGGTCCCGGGAGGCGGTGGCGTGGTACGTCTGTTCCGTGCCGCACAGGCCCAGGTCCAGGACCCGGGCGCCGCCTTCGTTCAGGCCGGCGGCCACGGCGGCGGCCAGGGCGGGGCTGCTGTCGCGGGCGTCGCGGCCCACGCACCAGGTGCCGGTGCCGATCTCGGCGGCGAGGGCCCGGCCCAGACGGCGGGCGAAGTCGGCGTCGAAGTCCTGGGGCACGCGGCCGCGGATGTCGTAGGCCTTGATGAAGGACGGCAGGTCGGTCATGGGCTGCGGGCTCCGGTCGGAAGGAACGGGTGACGGTCGAAGGGGCCAGTTTCGGACTCCCGGGCGCCGGGGTCAAGGGCCGGCGGAACGGGGCCCGCGGGCGTTCATCGTTTTTTCACACGACGCTGGCTTGCGCTTCACAGTGCGCGACTACCATGGGGCCCGAGCCGAGATTCCGTGGACCCCATGCCGAGGGGTTCCCGGCCCGGGACATCACGAACCACCGGGCCGGCGCTCTCACCCCGACAAAGGAACGCCGAGATGACGTCGATCCGCAAGACGGCCCTGGTGGCCCTCGCCCTGTTCGTCCTGGCCTTCGGCACCGCCCTGGCCGGCGTGTCCGTGGACCCCGACCTGGGCGCCTACACCCCCGTGAAGGGCGTGTCCGGCAACCTGAAGAGCATCGGTTCGGACACCATGAACAACGAGATGGCCCTCTGGGCCGAAGGCTTCAACGGCTTCTACCCCAACGTCCAGGTGGAGATCGAGGGCAAGGGTTCCAGCACGGCGCCCCCGGCCCTGATCGCCGGCACCAGCCACTTCGGCCCCATGAGCCGCCCCATGAAGAGCAAGGAAGTGGACGCCTTCCAGGAGCGCTTCGGGTACGAGCCCGTGCAGCTGCGCACCAGCATCGACATGCTGGCCGTGTACGTGCACAAGGACAACCCCATCGCCAAGACGGGCCTGACCCTGCAGCAGGTGGACGCCATCTTCTCCAAGACCCGCAAGGGCGGCCACGCCGACGACATCCGCACCTGGGGCGATCTGGGCCTGACCGGCGAGTGGGCCAACAAGCCCATCAGCCTCTACGGCCGCAACAGCGCCTCGGGCACCTACGGCTACTTCAAGGACCACGCCCTGTTCAAGGGCGACTACAAGGACGAGGTCAAGGAGCAGCCCGGCAGCTCCAGCGTGGTGCAGGGCGTGGCCAGCGACAAGTACGGCATCGGCTACAGCGGCATCGGCTACAAGACCGCCGACGTGGCCGCCATTCCCCTGGCCGTGGAGCCCGATGGTGATAAGATCCCCGCGGAGCCGGAGTTCGCGTACAGCGGCGAGTACCCGCTGGCCCGCTACCTGTTCCTGACGGTGAACGCCAAGCCGGGCGCCGACCTGGATCCGCTGCGCCGCGAGTTCGTGCGCTTCGTGTTCAGCCAGCAGGGCCAGGAGGTCGTGGTGAAGGACGGCTATTACCCGGTGCCGGCCGCCATCGCCCGCCAGGAGCTGCAGTCCGTGGGCATCGCTCCCTGGTTCTAGACCCATCACCCATGGGCCCTCCGGGGCCGCCCCGGAGGGCGCCAGGATGACCAGCGACCCCACCCCCAGCGCCTTCACCGGACGCCGGCGGGACCGCAAGCCCAAGCGATCGGTGCTGGTGGCCGACAAGGCCGCCGGCGCCCTCATCACCGTGGGCGGACTGGGCAGCATCCTGGCGGTCTCCATGGTGGGCGTCTTCCTGATCTGGGTGGCCGCCCCCCTGTTCTTCCCGCCGTCGGTGGGCGAGGCCGAGCTCCTCGCCCCCACGGCTCCCCCCGGCGCGCCGCCGGTCATCGACGAGCAGCACACCCTTTCCTGGACCTGGCTGGGCGACGGCCGCGTGGAGGTGCGCAGCCTCCTGGACGGGCGCGTGCTGAAGACCCTGGACGCCGGCCTGCCGCAGCAGCCCACCGCCTGGTCCCTGGGCGCGGGCGAGGGCCGGCTGGTGCTGGGCTACGCCGACGGCACCGTGCAGACCGGCCGCATCGACTTCCGCACCGAGTATCCCGACGCCGACACCGTGCCCGCGGAGCTGCACGACCTGCCCCCCGGCGGGTCCGCCGTCCTGGACGACGGCGTGGTGCAGCGCACGCCCGAAGGCCAGTTCCGCCTGCTGACGGTGGAGATGTCCATGGACGAGCCCGTGGCCCTGGCCCAGGCCCCCATCCGCCTGGTGGACATGAACGTGCGCCCCAGCGGCCCCGTGTTCGCGGCCCTGGACAGCGCGGGCACCCTGGCGCTGCGCTCGGTGCGCGAGCGCAAGAACCTGCTCTCCGGCGAGATCACCCGCACCCTGCGCGGGGGCGACCTGACCGTGCCCCAGGCCCACGACGCCCGCTGGCTGCTGATCAACGGCCGGGGCGACAACATCTTCCTGGCCCGGCCGGACGGCCTGACCCTGCGCGTGGATGCGTCGGACATCCGTCAGCCCGTGGTGGCCGAGACCGTGGACCTCACCGGCCCCGCCGGCGCCGAGCTGACCAGCCTGGCCTTCCAGATCGGCAAGTCCTCGCTGGTGGCCGGCGACGCCGAGGGCGGCCTGAACGTGTGGTACCGCACGCGCCCGGAGGACGCCGCCACCACCGACGGCCAGGCCATGGTGAAGGCCGTGACCCTGGAACCGGGTCCGGCGGCCGTCACCGCGCTGGCCGCCTCGGCCCGCTCGCGCCTCATGGCGGCCGGCTATGCCGACGGCAGCACCCGCCTCTACTACGTGACCAACCACCGCCTGCTGGCGGCGTTGACCCCCGAGCATTCCGGCGCCGCCATCCGCCACGTGGCCCTGGCCCCCCGCGACGACGCCCTGCTCACCGAGAGCGACGCCGGCCTGATCCTGCATCCCGTGGACGCCCCCCACCCCGAGGCCGGCGTGGCGGCCCTGCTCACCCCCGTGTGGTACGAGGGCTACGACACCCCCGCCCACGTCTGGCAGAGCACCGGCGGCACCGACGAGTTCGAGCCCAAGTACGGGCTGGTGCCCCTGATCGTGGGCACGCTCAAGGCCACGTTCTACACCATGATCTTCGGCCTGCCCCTGGCCCTGCTCGCGGCGGTGTACACCAGCGAGTTCCTGGAGCCGCGGTCCAAGGCGCGGGTCAAGCCGGTCATCGAGATGATGGCCAGCCTGCCCAGCGTGGTGCTGGGCTTCCTGGCGGCGCTGGTCTTCGCTCCGTTCCTGGAGTCGCGGGTGCCCATGGCGCTGGCGGCGGTGCTCACGGTGCCGTTCAGCCTGCTGCTGGGCGCGCACCTCTGGCAGCTCCTGCCGGGCGAGACGGCCGTGCGCCACGACCGCTGGAAGCTCCCCCTGATGATCCTGCTGGTGCCCGTGGGCGTGGGCCTGGCGGCGGTCCTGGGCGGCCCCGTGGAGCACGCGTTGTTCGCCGGCGACATCATGGCCTGGCTCGACGGCCAGATCGGCGGCGGCACCGGCGGCTGGGTGGTGCTGCTGCTGCCCCTGGCGTCGCTGGCCACGGCGGCCCTGGCCGACCGCGTGGCCAACCCCTGGCTGCGCGCCCGCTCGGAGGGTTGGAGCCGCACCCGCTTCGCCGTGGCCGACCTGGGCAAGCTGCTGGCGGCCACCGCCTTCGCCCTGACCGCAGCCGTGATCGTGGGCTGGATGCTGAGCACCCTGGGCTGGGATCCGCGCGGCGCCATGGTGGGCACCTATGTGCAGCGCAACGCCCTGGTGGTGGGCTTCGTCATGGGCTTCGCGGTGATCCCCATCATCTACACCATCGCCGAGGACGCCCTGAGCGCCGTGCCGGACCACCTGCGCGCCGCCAGCCTGGGCGCCGGCGCCACGCCCTGGCAGACCGCCGTGCGCGTGGTGATCCCGCCGGCCACCAGCGGCCTGTTCTCCGCGGCCATGATCGGTCTGGGGCGCGCCGTGGGCGAGACCATGATCGTGCTCATGGCCGCCGGCAACACGCCCATCATGGACTGGAACATCTTCAACGGCTTCCGCACGCTGTCGGCCAACATCGCCGTGGAGCTGCCCGAGGCCGTGCAGAACAGCACGCACTTCCGCACCCTGTTCCTGGCGGCGCTCACGCTGTTCGCCATGACCTTCGTGCTGAACACGGCCGCGGAGATCGTGCGGCTCCGCTTCCGAAAGAAGGCCTACCAGCTATGAGCCCGGTCAACGCAGCGCCGCCCGCCGCCCCGGAGACGCCCCGCCGTCCCCGCCGCCGCCTGTCCGGCGCCGCCGGCGGCATCCTGGCGCGCGGCGAGCCCATGGTCTGGCTCACCGGCGGCGGCCTGGCCGTGTGCGTGCTGATGATCGCCGGCCTGCTGGCCCTGGTGCTGTGGCAGGGCGCGGTGACCTTCTGGCCCAAGCCGGTCGAAAGGTTCGTGACCGAGTCCGGCGACGTGAGCATGGGCGAGGTGACCCGCCGCGACACCTACCGTCCCGACGCCGCAGCCCTGGCGGCCCTGGAGGGCGAGGCCGGTGCGCGGGCCCGCGCCGCCGCCGCCGCCCACGACGGCGCCCTGGACCGCCTGCTGCTGCGCACCGGCAACTTCGACCTGACCCAGGAGCACTTCCGCTGGATCGACCTGCACGACGTGCAGCCCGAGGGGATCACGCGGCCCCATTGGGCCGTGGTCATCGAGCGCCGCACCTGGGGCCGCTTCTACGGCCAGCCCGTGGGCTTCGTGGTGGATGACTCCACCGTGGCCACGGATCCCGAGCGCGTCTGGGCCCTGCTCATGGACCACCTGCCCGAGGTTCAACGCCGTCACGCCGAGGCCCGGCGGCTGGAGGACCACGACCTGGGCCGCGTGAACCACGCCATGGAGGAGGCCCGCCTGGCCGTCCGCGGGCTGGAGCGCGACCCCGGCGCCGATCCCGCGGCCCTGCGGCGCGCCCGCGCCGAGCTGGAGGAGGTGCGGCACGAGTCCGACGCCGCCTTCGCCGCGATCCGTAAGCAGGTGCAGGAGCTTGAGGCCCGCAACGACCGCCTGGGCCTGGCCATGTCCACCGCCGACGGCGGCGAGACCGTGGTGCCCCTGGGGGCCGTGGTGCGCATCTACCCGGCCAACCAGCTCGACGGCTGGAGCAAGCTGGGCGTGTACCTGTCCCGCTGGGGCGAGTTCCTCAGCGCCGACCCGCGCGAGGCCAACAGCGAGGGCGGCGTGTTCCCCGCCATCTTCGGCACCGTGGTCATGACGCTGATCATGACCCTGCTGGTGGTGCCCTTCGGCGTGCTGGCCGCCCTCTACCTGCGCGAGTACGCCAAGGCCGGCCCCTTGGTCAGCGCCGTGCGCATCAGCGTGAACAACCTGGCCGGCGTGCCCAGCATCGTGTTCGGCGTGTTCGGGCTGGGCTTCTTCTGCTACATCGTGGGCGGCGGCCTGGACCAGCTCTTCTTCGCGGCGCGCCTGCCCAGCCCCACCTACGGCACCGGCGGCGTGCTGTGGGCGTCGCTGACCCTGGCGCTGCTCACGCTGCCGGTGGTCATCGTGGCCACGGAGGAGGCGCTGGCGGCGGTGCCCGGCTCCATGCGCGAGGGCAGCTACGCCTGCGGCGCAAGCAAGTGGCAGACCATCCGCCGCATCGTGCTGCCGCGGGCCATGCCGGGCATCATGACCGGCGCCATCCTGGCCATGGCGCGCGGCGCCGGCGAGGTGGCCCCCCTCATGCTCGTGGGTGCCGTGAAGCTGGCCCCGGAGCTGCCCGTGGACGGCCTCTTCCCCTACATCCATCCGGAGCGCAGCTTCATGCATCTGGGCTTCCACATCTACGACCTCGGGTTCCAGAGCCAGAACTCCGAGGCCGCCAAGCCCATGGTGTTCACCACCACGCTGCTGCTGATCACCATCATCACGCTGTTGAACGTGGCCGCGGTGCGGCTGCGCACCCGGCTGCGCAGGCGCTTCGTCGCCTCGCAGTTCTAGGAGTCGCGATGTTCTGGAACCACACCACCGAGGAATCCGCGGCCGGCGAGGCCCGCGTCCCGCGCCACAAGCTGGCGGCCCCCAAGCCCTCCACCGTGAAGGGAGGGCTGCTGGAGGCCATCGCCGACGGGGCCGGCGTGACCAGCGAGATCCACGCGGCCCTCCGCGAGGAGGACCCGGTCCTGGACGTGCAGGACTTCAACCTGTGGTACGGGGAGAAGCAGGCCCTCTTCGACGTGTCGCTGCCCGTGCCGCGCGGCAAGGTGACGGCGCTCATCGGGCCGTCCGGCTGCGGCAAGAGCACGCTGCTGCGCTCGGTGAACCGGCTGAACGACCTCATCGACACGGTGCGCATCGAGGGCGACATGCGCCTCAACGGCGACAGCATCTACGCCCCCGGCGTGGACGTCATCGAGCTGCGGCGGCGCATGGGCATGGTCTTCCAGAAGTCCAACCCCTTCCCCATGAGCATCTTCGAGAACGTGGTCTATCCCCTGCGCATCGACGGGGAGCGGGACCGCGGGGTGCTGCAGGACGTGTGCGAACGCAGCCTGCGCGGATCGGCCCTGTGGGAGGAGGTCAGCGCGCGCCTGGACGACAGCGCCCTGGGCCTCAGCGGCGGCCAGCAGCAGCGCCTGTGCATCGCCCGCGCCATCGCCGCGGAGCCCGAGGTGCTGCTCATGGACGAGCCGTGCTCCGCCCTGGACCCCATCGCCACCAGCAAGGTGGAGGACCTGATCGGGGCCCTGCGCGGCGACTACAGCATCCTCATCGTCACGCACAACATGCAGCAGGCCTCGCGGGTGAGCGACTACACGGCCTTCATGTACCTGGGGCGGCTCATCGAGTACGGCCCCACCAAGGACATCTTCACCAATCCCCACCTGAAGGAGACGGAGGACTACATCACCGGCCGCTTCGGTTGATGCCCCCGCCCGCCCCCCGGGAAACGACGAGCGCCGCCGCGGACCCTGCCGCGACGGCGCTCGCTTCATCCGGGCGGACGGATGTCAGGCCGGTGTGCCGGCCTCCCGCTCCTTGGCGGCCTTGGCGTACTCCAGGTCCTTGCCCTGGATGTGGCTGCGCAGCCAGAACTCCAGGAACTTCAGAACCGGCTTGGTGATGCGCTCCTGGTCCAGCTCCATCTTCTTCTGGAAGACGCGGATCTTGTCCAGGAGCTGCTCGTGCTCGGTGGCGTGGCGCTCCAGGTCCTCGAACTCCACGGACGCCATGAACTTCTCCTCGGCCGCGAAGTGCATCTCCGTGTAGTTGACCAGCTGCTTCAGGATCTCGTTCATCTGCTTGTGGGCCTTGCCGCGCATCATGGCGGCGTGGAGCTCGTTGTAGATCTCCACCAGACGCTTGTGCTGCTCGTCCATCGCCTCGACGCCGATCTCGAAGCTCTCGTTCCACACGATCGCGCCCATGCCGCTCCCCGGTCCCTACGGTCCCCACGATTTCGCCCGCGCCGGTCTCCCGGCGAATCCCCCCTGCTATCGGCTTGCCGTAGGGAAACTTGAGGTCCGAGCAGCGGAATCGGCGCCCCGGCTGTTGCCCGGACCGGCCGCGCTCCGTAACTTCAAAAATCCTCCTCAGCGAGGCATGCTGCATGGTGAGTCCGGGTCGCACAGCCCCTCCCCATCGGCGGCCTCCGCGCACGGGGACGCGCGGAGGCCCTTCCTCTCCCCTCTTGGAGACGACGAAGCCCCCGTTCCGCCAGGAACGGGGGCTTTCTCGCGTCGTCCGGACCGGGATCAGCGCGCGTTGTTGATCAGGGGCGCGTAGTCCGGGATCATGTCCGGCTTGTACTGGGTGGTGTCCAGCAGGGCGATGCCGATGAACAGGGCCACGAAGATCAGCCCGCAGACCAGCACGAATGCGTTGAACTTGTTGTCCCAGAACAGATGCATGAAGAACAGGGCCACCAGCGTGGCCTTCACCAGCGCGATGCCGATGGCCACCGGCACGTTCAGGGGCCCCAGGTTGACCATGGCCGCCGCGTAGGTCAGCAGCGTCAGGACGATCAGGGCGCCGAAGGTGGCGAACAGCACCCAGAGCGGGGCCACATGCCCGAAGGACGGGTGCTTGTCGTTGCCGTGGTTGCTCATCATCAGCCTCCTGCCGGCGGGGCCGGCGTCGCGTCCGCTAGTCGATCAGGTAGAGCAGCGGGAACAGGAAGATCCACACCAGGTCCACCACGTGCCAGTACAGGCCCGTGAAGTCCACCGGCGCGAAGTAGTCGGGGCCGAACTCCCCGCGCATGGCGCGGATCAGCAGCCAGAAGATCACGGCGATGCCCGCGAGCACGTGGACGCCGTGCAGCCCGGTCATCACGAAGTAGATGCCGAAGAAGAGCTGCGCGTTGGCCGGCGCCTCCCCCTCCGGACCGTGGGCCGCGTCGTGGGCCGGCGCGTCGTGCTCGCCCGTGCCCACCACCTCGTCGTGGAGCACGGTGCCCTGGGGCTGGGCGGCGGCGCGCGGGAGCTGGGAGGCCTCGGGGTCCGCCGGCGCGGCGGGGGCGGCCGCGGCGGGCAGCATGATGGGCGCCGCCTCGGCCTCGTGGCCCTGGGCCTGGTACTTCTGCCCCCAGAGCAGACCGTGCTTCCACTTGTGCTGGTACTCCACGTACTTCACGCCCAGGAACAGGAACGCGCACGCCAGCGTGAGCGCCAGGCTCGTGACCAGCGCCTTCTGCTGCCCGAGCTGGGCGCAGCGCACGGCCACGGCCATGGTCAGCGAGCTGACGATCAGCACGATGGTGTTGAAGCCGCCCAGGCTGGGATCCAGGAACTGGTGCGCGTAGTGGAACACCTCGGGATGGTTGGCCCGGTACACCGCATAGGCGCAGAAGAGCCCGCCGAAGAGCAGGATCTCGGTGACCAGGAAGAGCCACATGCCGAGCTTGCCCGACTCGTACTGCTGCTCCATCGATTCGAAATGGTGCTGCAGGTGGGGGTTCTTGGCGTGGGCGCCGCTCATGCTCATGCCTTCACCTCGCTGCCCACGCGCACGTAGTCCCCGCTCGCGGGATCGTACGCGATGGCGCTGTAGTCGTAGGGGTCAAGGACCTCGACGTCGCCCTCGAAGTTGTGGTGGACGGGCGGCGAGGCCGACTGCCATTCCAAGGCGGCGCTGCCCCACGGATTCCGCGGCGCCTTCTTGCCGCTGATCAGGGACTGCACCAGGTAGATGGCCACCATGAAGAAGCCGATGGCCATGATGTAGCTGCCGATGGACGAGATCTGGTGGTAGATCGCGAACTTGTCCACGTAGTCGTAGTAGCGCCGGGGCATGCCCTGGCTCCCCATCAAGAACTGCGTGAAGAAGGTGATGTTGAAGCCCACGCCGATGATGACCGCGGCGATCTGGCCGGCCTTCTCGTTGTACATGCGCCCGAACATCTTGGGCCACCAGTAGTGCAGGCCGCCCAGGAACGCGATCACGGTGCCGCCGAACATCACGTAGTGGAAGTGCGCCACCACGAAGTAGGTGTCGTGCAGATGGATGTCCGTGGCCAGGGTGGCCAGGAACAGGCCCGTGAGGCCGCCGATGCCGAAGAGGAACATGAAGATCAGCGCGTACAGCATGGGCGTGGCCAGGCGGATGCTGCCCTTGTACATGGTGCTGATCCAGTTGAACATCTTCACGGCCGACGGGATGGAGACGCTGAAGGTCAGCGCCGAGAAGATCATGTTCATGAGCTCGGACTGGCCCGAGGTGAACATGTGGTGGCCCCACACGATGAAGCTGAACGCCGCGATGGCGATGGAGCTGTACGCGATGGCCCGGTACCCGAAGATGGTCTTGCGGCTGAACACCGACACCAGCTCCGAGATGATGCCCATGGCCGGCAGGATCATGATGTACACGGCCGGATGGGAGTAGAACCAGAAGAAGTGCTGGTAGAGCACGGGATCGCCGCCCAGGGCGGGATCGAAGATGCCGATCCCCATCAGCCGCTCCACCATCAGCAGCACCAGGGTGATGCCCAGCACCGGCGTGGCCAGCACCTGGATCACGGCGGTGGCGTAGAGCGACCAGAGGAACAGCGGCATCTTGAACCAGCCCATGCCGGCCGGCCGCATGCGGTGCATGGTGACGATGAAGTTCAGGCCCGTGAACACCGAGCTGAAGCCCAGGATGAACACGCCCAGGGTGATGATGGTCACCGCGGTGTTGGTGGTGGTGGAGTAGGGCGCGTAGAACGTCCAGCCCGTGTCCACGCCGCCCAGCACCACCGAGAGCACGCAGATGACGGCGCCCACCACGTAGAGGTGGTAGCTGGCCAGGTTCAGCTTGGGCAGCGCCACGTCCTTGGCGCCCAGCATCATGGGCAGCACGAAGTTGCCCAGGGCGGCCGGGATGCCCGGGATGATGAACAGGAAGATCATGATGGCGCCGTGCAGCGTGAAGACCTTGTTGTAGTCCTGCGCCGACATGACCGTCTGCCCGGACGTGAGCAGCTCGGTGCGGATGAGCACCGCCATGAGCCCGCCGATCAGGAACATGGTCAGGATGGAGGCCAGGTACATCACGCCGATCCGCTTGTGGTCCAGCGTGAAGAACCAGGACCGGAAGCCGTGGCTGCAGTTCAGGTAGTTCTCCTGAACCGGCGCCGTGGTCGAAGTCTGCGAGCTCATCGAGTTCCTCCCGGATCTCGTCGTGTTATTCGGTCTTCACGCCCTCGTCGTTCGACTCGGAGGCGGTTTCGGTCTCGGCGGCGGCGGTCGTGTCGGCCGGCGCGGCGGCGGCGGCGCCGTCGGCGGCCTGAGCCGCGGGCGCGGCCTGCAGCGCCTCCTTCTCCTCGTCGCTCACGTGCACGCTGAGGGTCTTCAGGAAGGCGATCAGGGCCGTGATCTCGCGGTCCTTGATGCGGCCCTGGAAGGTGGGCATGACCGGCTCGAAGCCGGCCGCCACCTTGGCCATGGGGTCCAGGATGGACTCGCGCACGTAGTCCTCGTCGGCCGTCAGCGGATCGCCCTCGCGGAACTTGCGCTCGCTGCCGTAGAGGTCCTTGAAGGTGGGCGCCACGCCGGGCGCGCCGTCCAGGGAGTGGCACTGCTTGCAGCCCAGGATGTTGTAGATGCGCTCGCCGCCCTCGGCCAGGCTGCCGCTGCCCAGCACGTCGGAGTGCTCGGCGATCCAGGCGTCGAACTCCTCGGGCGTGTGCACGTACACCGTGCTGATCATGCCGGAGTGCAGGTCGCCGCAGTACTCGGCGCAGTAGAGGTCGAACTGCCCCGGCTCGATGGGCGTGAACCACACCTTGGTGTAGCGGCCCGGCACCACGTCCTGCTTCACGCGGAAGGCGGGGATGGACATGGAGTGGATCACGTCCTCGCTGGTCATGACCAGGCGCACGGGGCGGTCGGCCGGCACGTGCAGCAGCTCGTCGATGTAGCCGTTGGGATACGTGAAGCTCCACTTCCACTTCTGGCCCGTGACCTGGATCTCGTAGGCGTTGCTCGGCGGCGTCACCTGGTCGATGTAGGCCTGGAAGCCGAAGTAGAAGATCACCAGGACCAGCGCCACCGGGATGGCGGTCCAGAGGACCTCGAGCTTGGCGTTGTGCGACGGCGAAGGCTCGACCGGCTCGCCCTCCTCCTTGCGCCGGTAGCGGATGGCGAAGATCACCATCACCGCCATCAGCAGCGTGAAGAAGAACATGCAGATCCAGAAGATCAGGTAGAACAGGCTGTCCACCTGGCCGGCCTTCTCGGCAGCCTGCTCGGGCATCCACACCGTGGGCCCGTTCGCCTGCGCGAGGAAGGGCGTGCCCTTGCCGGCCGAGGCCAGGAGTCCGCTCAGAAACCCGCTCATGTTCATGGTCTCGACTTCCCTCGTCGGTCCCGTCGCCAGAGGCGAATCAGGAAGAGGCCCAGGGCGGCGACGGTGACGGCCCCGGCCATGCTCATCAGCCTGCGTGCGGCCGGTCCGTACCGGCCCACGCTCGAATCGTAGTGGAAGCAGTACAGCAGGAACCTGTCCATGCTGCTGCCGATCTTCCCCTCGGACGCCTCCACCAGCGAGAGCCGCAAGGTGCGGGCGTCGAACTCCACCCCGTACAGGTACCGCGACACGCGGCCGTCGGGGGTCAGCACGAAGAGCGCGGCGGCGTGCATCCACTCCTGGCGCTCGACGTTGAACACGTAACCGAACCCCACGGAGTCGGCCAGGGCCCGGATGTTCTCCTCCCGGCCCGTGAGGAAGCGCCAGCCGGCCTCCGCTTCGGGCCGGCCGTACTGCTTCAGGTACGTGTCCTTCTTCAGCCTCGCGAGCCGCGGCCCCTCGCGGGGGTCGATGCTCACCGATACGATCTCGAACTCGCCGCCCGGCGTCCAGGCCAGGTCCTCCATGCCCACGACCAGCCCGTTGAGGACCAGTCCGCAGAGCATGGGGCAGGCGTAGTAGCCGAGCTGGAGGATCACGGGACGGTCGCCGGTGAAGAGGTCGCCCAGCCGGACCGTGGTGCTGTCCTCCGCCGTGAACTCCAGATCCAGGGGCACCTGGGCGTCGAGCCGCTCCGTGATCCCCGCGGCCTCCAGGCCGGCGGGAGCCTGCTCCTGGCGCTCCGCCGCGGCCGGAGCCGCCAGCAGGGCCGACAGGAGCAGCAGAGCGCCGAGGCGCCGTGCGCCCGTGCGGATCATCGCGCCGTCGCCCCCTCCCCGTACCTGCGGACCACGGCCTGCGTGGCGGCCTCCAGCCCCATGGCCACCTTGCCGCCCGGCTGGTCCGCCCAGCGCGGGGCGCCTTCCAGCAGCCCGAGCTGCTCGGCCTTGAGGTTGGCGTACTCCTGGGACGGCACCGTCTTGCGGACCACCTCGCGGTCCACCATGACGTAGTACAGGATCTGCAGCCCGATGATCACGATGATCGTGATGAGGGCCAGGGCCACCGCGCCGGTCACGATCTCGGGCAGGGCCAGCCCTTCCTTTTCGGCCTTGGGAGCGGACATGCGCGACTCCTAGTAGTTCTCGAAGTTCAGCGATTCCTCCAGGCGAGGATCGCGGCGACAGATCAGCGGACGGTCCCCGGCGGTCACGGCCAGCGCGGCGATGAACACCCCGGCCATGCCCAGCAGCAGCGTGACGTCCACGGGCGCGAAGGGGATCCCCTCGGGGCTCAGCTCCGGCATGATCAGCCAGTAGAGGTCCACCCAGTGCATGATCAGGATCCACACGGCCCAGAAGACCATCAGCGGCACCCGGCGCTTGGTGAAGCGCGACATCAGGCCCGCGAAGGGGAACAGCCAGTGGCCGGCGATCAGGGCGTAGCCCCAGAGGTCCCAGCCGTGGCTCTGGCGGCGCAGGAACCAGCCCGTCTCCTCGGGGATGTTGGCGTACCAGATGAGCATCCACTGCGAGAAGGCGATGTAGGCCCAGAAGAAGGTGAACGCGAACATGGCGCGCCCGAAGTCGTTGTAGTGCTCGATGGTCACCACGCGCTCCAGCCGGCCCGAGCGCTGCAGGCCCGAGGTCAGCAGGGTCATCAGCGCGAAGAAGCTCACCACGATGCCCGCGAACCAGTACACGCCGAACATGGTGCTGAACCAATGGGAGTCCAGGCTCATGATCAGGTCGAAGGCGGCCAGGGTCTGCGTGAGGCCGTAGATGACCAGGGCGGCGCCGGCCAGCTTCTCGCACTTGAAGGTGTAGCCCACGTCGCCGCTCTCGTCCTGCTTCCGCGACCAGTGCCGGAACAGGTGGGCCAGCAGGCTCCAGATCACGAAGTAGACGACCACGCGGATCGTGAACCACATGGGGCTCATGTACGCGGCCTTGTGGGCCGTGAGCGGGTCGTGGAGCATGTGCTCCGTGTCCGACCAGTGGTACACGTGGTGCAGGTTCAGCAGCAGCGGGATGGCCAGCAGCCCCAGCACGGGGATGGCGCCGGTGACCACCTCCGCGATGCGCCGGATCACCACGCTCCACTCGGAGCGCGTGAGGTGCTGCAGGGGCACGAACCACAGCGCGCCCAGGGCCAGCGAGAGCACCCACACGTAGTTGAGCAGGTACGCGTACCAGAAGTGGTGCATGTCCGCGGAACCCACGGCGAAGCTGGCGCCGAAGCCGGCCACGGCCAGCACCGCCCCCACGCCCAGGATGCGCGTGCGCGCGGCGCCCAGGGTCAGGCCGGTCCGGTCCAGCAGCGATGCGTCTTTGTGAACGTGAGCCAAGGCGCTCTCCTTCGCTTACTCCGCCGGCGCGCCCAGGGCGGCGCGCTCGGCGGCGGAAAGATCGGACACGTCGGCGGCCCCGCTCATCTGCAGGGCGCGCACGTAGCTGACGATGGCCCAGCGGTCCTCCACGGGGATCTGGGCGCCGTACGGCGGCATGTTGCGGATGCCGCGGCGGATCGTGTTGTAGATGTGGCCCACGGGCCGGTCCAGCACGGCCTGGCTCAGCAGGTCCGTGGGCTGCACCCAGGTGCCCTCCATCAGCGCGTTGGCGCGCTTGTTGATCATGCCGTCGCCGCGGCCGGCGTAGCCGTGGCAGGTGGCGCAGTAGATCTCGAAGCGCTCGCGGCCGCGGGCCACGAGGTCCTCATCCACGGTCACCGCCGCGGGAAAGGCCTCCGCCCAGGTGGTGTCCACCTTGCCATCGGTCAGGTGCGCGTCGCCAACCACGTCCTCGCGGGCCACGGTGCCCTCGGGCGCGTAGCGCGAGGCGCGGCCGTCGGCGAAGAGGTCGTACTTCTGCTGGGCCTTCAGGAAGGCCTGGTTGTCCATGTCGAAGACCAGCATGAGCCGCGTGTGCTCGCTCCTGGTGACGCGGTCCTTCACCAGCAGGAGGATCGGGATCATCATGGTCAGGGTGGCCAGCAGGACCACGTATTTGAACAGCTTCGGCATGCCTCAGTCCTCCACGGCCTCGACGGCGTCCGGCCTCAGCGACTCCAGGAACTCGCGCGTCTTCTCGGGATGGAACCGACGGTCGCGGGCCTCGATCGAGATGAAGAAGCGGTCCGCGGTGGCCCGCTTGAACCGCGCGCTGCTGAACAGCGGGTGGTGGTGGCGCGGCAGCCCGTTCAGGATCCACATCCCGAAGAAGGTGGTCAGCGCGCTGAAGAGCACCGTCAGCTCGAACATCACCGGCACGGCGGCGGGCACCCCGAAGAAGGGCTTGCCGCTGATCCAGAACGGGTAGTCCACCGCGTTCATCCACCACTGCATGAGCGCGGCCAGGGTCAGGCCCGTGAGGCCGCCCCCCAGCACCAGCAGGGGCAGCTTGGTGCCCTTCACGCCCATGGCGTCGTCCAGCCCGTGCAGCGGGAACGGCGTGTGGCAGTCCCAGTGCTCGAAGCCGGCGTCGCGCACCTTGGCGGCCGCCTCCAGCAGGTCGCCCGGCTCGGTGAACTCGGCCAGATAGCCGTAGAGCTCGGTGTTCTTGTCGGACATCTCGCGTCTCCAGTGCGCGGCGCGGTTACGCGCGCTTCTCGGGGTTGGTCCCGTGGTAGTCGCCCACGGGCTTGGCCACCTTGTGGCCCCAGTGCGTCTGGGGCATCACCGTCTTGACCTCCGCCATGGCCACCATGGGCAGGAAGCGCACGAAGAGCAGCACCAGCGTGAAGAACAGGCCGAAGCTGCCCACGAAGGTCAGGATGTCCACGATGGTCGGCTGGTAGTAGTCCCAGGCCGACGGCAGGAAGTCGCGGCTCAGCGACGTGACCGTGATCACGAAGCGCTCGAACCACATGCCGATGTTGATGAAGATGGTGATCACGAAGATCGCCGGCACGCTGGTGCGGACCTTCTTGAACCAGAAGAGCTGCGGCGAGATCACGTTGCAGCTCACCATGATCCAGTACGCCCAGGCGTAGGGGCCGAACATGCGGTTGATGAACGCGAACTGCTCGGCCGGGTTGCCGCCGTACCAGGCGATGAAGAACTCGGTGGCGTACGCGTAGCCCACCATGGTGCCCGTGGCCAGCATGATCTTGGCCATGGTCTCCAGGTGGTACAGCGTGATGAAGTGCTGCAGGCTGAAGATCTTCCGCGCCGGGATCAGGCACGTGGCCACCATGGCGAAGCCGGAGAAGATGGCGCCCGCCACGAAGTAGGGCGGGAAGATGGTGGTGTGCCAGCCCGGCAGCTGCGAGGTGGCGAAGTCGAACGACACCACCGAGTGCACCGACAGCACCAGCGGCGTGGCCAGGCCGGCCAGCAGCAGGTACGCCTTCTCGTAGCGGTGCCAGTGGCGGTTGGAGCCGCGCCAGCCCAGGGCGAAGAAGCCGTAGGCGATCTTGCGGGTCTTGCTCTTGGCGCGGTCGCGCAGGGTGGCCAGGTCCGGCACCATGCCCGTGTACCAGAACAGCAGCGACACGGTGGCGTAGGTGCCCACGGCGAAGACGTCCCACAGCAGCGGGCTGCGGAAGTTGGGCCACATGGCCTGGTAGTTGGGCAGCGGGAACAGCCACCACACCACCCACACGCGGCCCACGTGGATGCCGGGGAAGATGCCGGCGCAGATCACCGCGAAGATGGTCATGGCCTCGGCGAAGCGGTTGATCGAGGTGCGCCACTTCTGCCGCAGCAGGAAGAGGATGGCCGAGATCAGCGTGCCCGCGTGGCCGATGCCCACCCAGAACACGAAGTTCACGATGGCCCAGCCCCAGCCCACCGGGTTGTTCAGTCCCCAGACGCCCACGCCCCTGTAGATGAGCCAGGCGATCATCAGGAACATCATCCCGGCCATGGACGAGGTCACGCCCAGCGCCATCCACCACGCCCGCGGAGCGCCATCCTTCTCCACGATGGAGCAGATGTGCTCGGTCACGGACGTGAACGTCTGGCCGCCGGTGATCAGCTCGTGCGGACGCGTCGGGTCGTGGATCGTGTTGTCGATCTCGCCCTTAGTGGTGGCCGTCATGCCCATCGGAACTCTCCGCGAGGTCTGGGTTCGGATTGCGCAGCCGCGCCTGGTAGCTGGTGCGCGGCTTCACGTTCAGCTCGGCCAGCAGGTGGTAGGAGCGCTGGTTGGCGGTCTCCTTGGCCACGCGGCTGTTCGGGTCGTTCAGATCGCCGAAGACGATGGCCTGCGTGGGGCAGGTCTGCTGGCACGCGGTGGTGATCTCGCCGTCGCGCACCGGCCGGTTCTCGTTCTTGGCCTGGATCTTGGCGTGCTCGATGCGCTGCACGCAGTAGGTGCACTTCTCCATGACGCCCCGCGCCCGGATGGTGACCTCCGGGTTGTAGACCATGCGCTGGGTCTCGGGGATGTCCTTGTTGTAGTTGTAGAAGTTGAAGCGGCGCACCTTGTAGGGGCAGTTGTTGGCGCAGTAGCGCGTGCCCACGCAGCGGTTGTAGGCCATCACGTTCAGGCCCTCCTCGCTGTGCATGGTGGCGCCCACCGGGCACACCTGCTCGCAGGGCGCCATCTCGCAGTGCACGCAGGCCACCGGCTGCTGGGCCACCTTGGCCTCGTCGGGCTCGCCCTGGAAGTAGCGGTCCAGCCGGATCCAGTGCATCTCGCGGCCGCGCGACACCTGGTCCTTGCCCACCACGGGGATGTTGTTCTCCGCCTGGCAGGCCACCACGCAGGCGTTGCAGCCCGTGCAGGAGTTCAGGTCCACGGTCATGCCCCAGGCGTAGCCGTCGTAGCCGCGCTCCTCCCAGAGGGAGACCAGCGGCGGGATGTGGCGGCGGTGCTCCACGAAGTCGGGATGCTCGTGGTACTCCTGGGCGGTGCCCTCGATGATCAGGGTGTGGGAGCGCTTCTCGCGCTCCTCCTTGCCCTTCTGGTCGATGGCGAAGTGGTCCTGGGTGCAGGCCAGCAGATACGTCCGGCCGGTCTTGCTCACGGTCAGGCCGTCGCTGAAGTCCAGGGCCTTGGCCGAGCGCAGGGCGTAGGTGGGGAAGCCCGTGCCCTCGCCCACCTGGCCGGCGGCCGTGCGGCCGTGGCCCAGGCTCACCGTCACCGAGTGGCTGGCGTGGCCGGGCAGGATGTAGGCGGCCATCTCCAGGGTGCGGCCGTCGTAGGCCAGGCTCACCACGTCGCCGTGCTTCACGCCCAGGGCGCCGGCGGTGGACACGCCGAAGAGCGCGGCGTTGTCCCAGGTGAGCTTGGTCATGAAGTCCGGCAGCTCCTGGAGCCAGGCGTTGTTGGCGAAGCGGCCGTCGTACAGGGCCGGGTCGCGCACGAACTGGATCTCCAGGTTGGTGTCGCTCAGCTCGGGCCGACGGGCGGCCGCGGCGGGGCGCACGGCGGCGGCCACGCCCTCGGCGCGCAGGCTGACGGATGCCGCGCGGGCCTCGCTGTCGGCAAGCAAGCCCTTCTGCAGCAACGTGTTCCAGCCATCCTCGCCGCCCACCAGGGACGACGCGGTGGCTTTCACCAGCTCATGGGCCGACCGGGGCTCGCCCGCGATCACGGCCAGGAGCTCGGCCGGGGTGCGGCCGTCGTACAGGGGTCGGATCAGGGGCTGGGTGACGCCGTAGCGGCCGTCCACGTCCCGCACGTCCGCCCAGCTCTCCAGGACATGGGCGCGGGGCAGATGCCAGGTGCAGGCCTTGGAGGTCTCGTTGTCGTCCACGGACAGGTGCACGCGATGGGCGGCCTTGGCCAGGGCGGCGCCGAAGTCCAGGCTCGCCGGGGCGTCGAAGACCGGGTTGCCTCCCAGGATCACAACGGTGTCCAGGCGGTTGTCGTGCAGGGCGTCGGCCAGCAGGCCGATGCTCGCGCCGTGGGTGGCGCCGCGCTCGGGATCCGTCACGTCCGTGTAGGTCACCGTGGCGCCCACGTTGCCCAGGCCGGCGTTGATCACGTGGCCCAGCACGTGGCACCACTCGGGCTGGCGCGGCCCCACGGCCACCACGGACGCGCCGCGGTGGTGGGCCAGGTCCGTGGCCAGGGTGCGGATCCAGGCCGGCGCGTGGTCCGACCCGTGCAGCAGGGATCCCGCCACGCCCAGGTCCACGTGGTGCTCGCCCGCCAGCACGGCGGCGAGCTGGAGCAGATGCTCGCCCACCAGCGACGCCGGCACGGCATAGCGGTGGTCGGCCATGCCGCCGGTGAGGCTGTAGTCCGCCTCCACGGCGTAGAGGCGGTTCATGGAACCGTGCTCCGCGCGGCGGCCCTCGGCGAACTGCCGGGCCTGGCGCAGGGCGGCCGGGTGGTCGTTCAGGATGTCCGCGTCGAAGCAGGCGATGACCTTGGCGCGGCTCAGGTCCAGCCCCGTCTCCACGGGCTTGCCGAAGGCCAGGGCGGCGCCGGTGCGCGCGTTGTCGCGGGAGATGGGCTCCCACTCGTACCAGCCGGCGGCCGGGAAGAGCTCCTGCACGCGGGCCTTGAGGCGGCGCGTGGTGGGCGAGCTCGTGCGCTCCACGAGGAAGGCCAGACGGTCGCCGCGGCGGGCCTTCAGGCCCGCGAAGTGCTCGGCGGCCCAGGCGTCGAAGGCGGCCCAGTCCGCGGCGTGGTCGCCCTTGTGGCGGTCGCGCACGCGCTTGCTGCGGTCCGGATCGTACAGGCCCAGGACCAGGGCCTGGGAGTAGCTGTCCGTGGCGCCCAGGCTGAGCGGGTGGTCGGGGTTGCCCTCCACCTTGATGGGCCGGCCCTCGTAGCTGGTCACCAGCAGGGAGCGCACGTCGCCGCCCAGCTCCCAGTTGGTGGCGTAGGTGCGCGGAACACCGGGATCGGTGCCCTCCGGACGGCTCGCGAAGGGAACGATCTTCTCCTCCGGCCAGCGGCAGCCGGCCGCGCCCGCCATGGCCACCGAGGCGCCCATGAGCTGGAGGAAGCGGCGCCGCGAGAGGGCGTCGGTGGGGACCTCCGCCTCCGCGGGGAACTCCGCATCGAGGAACTGGCGGAACTCGGGCGTGTCGCCCAGGTCCTCCAGACTGCGCCAGTAAGCCTGGTCGGGGCTCTTGTTCAGCGATGACATGTCGAGCAATCCACCGAAGGGTTGATGTTCCGGGCCTCGCGGAGCCGCGCGCCGAGCGTGAGCTGATCCTCGGCGGGCTCGTAGCCCATGACCGTCACCTGGTCCACCGGACGCAGGTGCGCTTCGGGTTCGCGGTGGCACTTGAGGCACCACCCCATGTTCAGACCGGCGAACTGGCTGACCACTTCCATCTGATCCACGCGGCCGTGGCAGGACTCGCAGCCGATGCCGCGCTCCACGTGGGCGCTGTGGTTGAAGAACACGAAGTCCGGCAGGTCGTGCACGCGCACCCACTCCACGGGCTCGCCGGTGGCGTAGCTGTCGCGCACGAGCTGCAGCTTCTCGCTCTCGGTCCTCACGGTGGCGTGGCAGTTCATGCAGGTGGCCGTGGGCGGGATGGTGGCCTTGGCGCCCACCTCCACCCCGGTGTGGCAGTACCGGCAGTCGATGCCGAGCTCACCGGCGTGCAGGGCGTGGCTGTAGGGCACCGGCTGCTGGGGCTGGTAGCCCACGCTGGTGGTGCCGGGCCAGAAGGCCAGGTACAGCAGTCCCAGGACGAACACCGGGGCGCCGGCGGCCATCAGGGACACGGGGATACGGACCGCGTTCGCCCATTTCGGGAACTCGAACGACGTGCGATCGGACTTGTTCTGCTCCAAGAGCCGCTCCAGTCGTGCTGCCCTGGGACGGGCACGCCAGCAGGGATCTCACGGAAATCTGCGCCGGTTCACGGGACGAGAGGCGCAAGCGGGCGAAACTCTACTAGGATGATCCGCGAGCCGTAAACCAAAAAGTTGACGCCGATTATTCAGATCATTCGCGCCGACGCGACGGGGCGGGAGGCGTCAGGCCGCCCGGGCGCCGGAGCCCTTGAAAATCAAGATCATGCGCGTCCGAAACTAACCCCGGGGCAGCGGAAGGCAAGAAGAATCGGGGACGGAATCAGTAGTCGATCCGACCCTCCCAGCCCTCCCAGACCCGGAACGGTTCCAGCCTGTCCTCGTGATCCACCTGCACCATGGGCAGGCTGCGCGCTTCCGGCGCCAACGGCACCTCGTCGTAGATGAAGGAGTCGTCGAACCCGGCCGCCGCCGCCTCGGCCCGGCCGGCGCAGAACACCACCCGGTCCGGGCGGGCCCAGTAGAGGGCTCCCAGGCACATGGGGCATGGCTCGCAGCTGGCGTACACGGTGCAGCCGTCCAGCTGATGCGAGCCCAGCCGACGGCAGGCCTCCCGCACCGCCTGCACCTCGGCATGGGCGGTGGGATCGCAGCCGGCGGTCACCCGGTTCACCCCCGTGGCCAACACCTCCCCGTCCTTGACCACCACGCAGCCGAACGGGCCGCCGCCGTCGCGTACGTTGGCGGCGGCGAGCTGCAGGGCCAGGGCCAGGAAGCGGGCGTGGGTCATGGGAACCTCCGAGGGCGGAGCTTAGCGTCACCGCCAGGAATGAACAAGAATGATCGACAGGAATCCGACATCGGCTCCCCCGATGTGGTAGGGTCCGGACACCCCTATTTATCGATCCCGTATGAAAGGAGCGTGGAATCATGAACGCTCGCCTCATCCTCGTCGCCGTCCTGCTGCTCGCGCTGGCCCCCGCCGCCTCGGCCCAGATCCACCTGGATCCCGACGGTCTGGGGATCTACTTCGACCCCTACGGCGCCTCCTACTGCGACCAGACCTCCGCGCCCTTCGAGGGCATCACCGCCTACCTGCTGATCGTGCGGCCCACCTCGCCGTCCGGCGTGGGCGGCTGGGAGGCCCTGGTGAACGTGGCCGGGAGCGTGGTGGCTCCCGCGTGGACACTGACCGAGGGCGTCAACGAGGCCCCGGCGGGCGCCGGCTTCCGCGTGGAGCTGGATCCGCTCATCAGCTGCCTGCCCCGCGGACCGGTGGTGCACCTGGCCACCTACACCGCCTTCGTGATGAACGCGGGAGCGCCGATCGCCTTCTCCGTCATCGACAGTCCCGCACCCTACTGGTTCAGCGGCGGACCGGGCTACGTGAGCTGCACGCTGCCCTATGAGCTGTATCCGCTGACGCCCACGTTCGCGCCCTCGGCTGAGGTGGCCTGGGTCAACGACTGCCCGGACGACATCGTGCACCCCGCCCCGGTCTATCCGCAGCTCCTGGTGGAGATCGCCGCGGACAACGGGCAGTCCGCCCAATCCGCGGTGACCTGCGGCAGCCGCGCGGTCTATCCGGAGGACGGCTGGGACGAATCCGACACCCTCGCCGACCCGCCCCCGCCCGCGGACTTCGTCCACCTGGTCATCCCCCACCCGGAATGGGCCATCCCCGAGGGCCAGGACTTCGCCGCCGACTGGCGCGCGGATTTCGATCTCCAGGCCGAGTTCCGCGAATGGCCCCTGCGCCTGACCACCGACCGCACGGACCTGCCGGTGACGCTCACCCTGGAGATCGCGGTACGGGAGGCCTGGCCGGCGGAGATCCTGCTGCTGGATCCCCTTCGCGGCGAAACCGTGACGCTGAACGACTGGCAGAGGACCTACACCTTCACTCCCGACGCCGACGGCGAGGACGAGTTCTTCCTGGTGGTCAATCCCCCCTCGGCCTCGGCTGCGGAGACCTCGCCCGACGCGATCGCCGAGCTGACCGCTTACCCCAACCCCTTCAACCCGACCGTGGAGCTGGCCTTCACCGCGCCGCGCCGCGGCCGCGCCGAGGTGCGCATCCACGACGCCCGCGGCCGGCTGGTGCGGCGCCTGGACCTGGGCGCGGTGGGTTCCGGGGAGCGTGGAACGATCACCTGGAACGGCCGCGACGACGCCGGCCGCGAGGTGGGCGCCGGCGCGTACGTGGCCGGGCTGCTGGTGGATGGGCGAGGGACCGGAGCGGTCAGGAGGCTGGCGTTGATCCGCTGAGCGGAAACCGGAGTTCGATCCTTTCAACTCGACGGCACGTCCGTTCTCCGTATGTTCTACTCACGGCCCCATACCGACCCAAGGAGAACCGGCCATGTCACGTTCATCGATCCTCAGCCTGACGCTCCTCCTCGCCATGGCCCTGGGCCTGCTGGCGGCCTGCGACGACGCCGGCGACCCCGTCCGCCCCTCCGCCGACAAGCGGGACTTCATCCACAGCGACCCCGGCGACGGCGGCGGCGGCGGCGGCGGCGGCACCGTGCCCCCGCCCGCGGTCCCGTTCCTGGAGCAGGTGGTGGCGGCCTACGGCCAGCTGTCCATGAACTTCATGACCGTCTCCGTGGAGCAGTCCGGCGACGTCGTGATCGTCCAGGCGCCCGACTGGCCGGACCGCGAGCCCTTCATCGTGATCATTCCCACCAACACCCAGCTCACGGGCAAGCGGGACATCGTCATCGAGTACCCGTCCGGCGCCTTCGACCCCGCGAACCCGCCCGTGATCCCCGGCGACGTGACCCTGTTCACGTTCCACAACCTGCCGGACCTGGACAAGATCGAGTTCATCATGCCGCCCGCGCCGTGGTTCGACGAGCTCGTGCTGGGCACCAAGTCCTGCTTCTACAACTTCGCGGAGAACACGGCCGGGGATCTCGCGATCGTCGGCGAGGTCCAGTACTTCGAGAGCGTGGAGCCCATGAAGTCGGCGCTGATCAGCATCGACCACGCCACCCACAGCCTGCCGGACAATCCTGCCCGCGGGCTGCTGGATCCCGAGGACCCGGGCAACGATCCGGACGATCCGGACGACCCGGAAGACCCTTAGGATCCGTCGGTTACCAGGACGCGTTGGAAGGCCCACCAGCAGGGATGCGCGAACCCGCCGTCGCGCAGGGAGCGCTGGGCGGACCGCAGCGCCGCGGCCGGAGCCTCGCCCGCCAACCAGGCCTCATAGAAGCGTCCCGCCAGCAGGCGGGACGCTTCGTCGTCGGTGGCCAGCACCGACGCCACCACCGCCCGGGCTCCCGCCTGCAGGAACGAGCGCGCCAGGCTGTCCACGCCGCTGCCCCGGTCCACCGCGAGACCGGCGCCTTCGCAGCAGGAGAGGTAGACCAGGTCTGCGCGCACGGGCAGCTCGCGCAGCTCGACCGCCGTCACCGGACGGTCGCGACCGCCGGCCGTCAGGCGCAGAGTTGAGCCGCCGCGCCGTCCCAGACTGACCCGGGCGTGGGTGGCGATGTGGATCACCCCGTAGTCGGCCAGTGGGAGGAGGCGCATGGCGTCCCAGTCGGCATCGGTCCCCACCAACACGTCCGCGGTTCCGGCCGGGAAGAGCGATGCCACTTCGCGGGCTTCGCGCGCCGCCTCGCGCAAGCGCACGTCGTCGCCGGCCTCCAGGCCGTCGGCCCCCAGGGCCAGCAGGCGGACTGCGGCCGGCCCGGCGGGCTTCGGCCGGCCCCGAGCCCCCGTAGCATGGCGCAGAGGGCCACGGTCCACGAACTGCCCCCCGCCGTCGGGGAGTGGCAGGGCCGGCCAGGGCAATCCCTGGAGTACGCCATCGACGGCCAGCGTAAGGGTCCCGCCGGGCGCCCAGAGCCCGAGATCGGCTCCGAGCAGGACATCGGTCAGCCGACCGGCCTCGTCCCAAGCGATCTCCGCGCCGGAACGGGCCATGTCCGCGGTCACGTCGTTGGCGAGACGACGCAGATCCGGCAGATCGGTCAGTTCGCGGAGACGCCACCCCGCTGCTGAGCCGATGCAGGCGAACCCCCGATCCCGCCCCAGAAAGGTCCACAGGACGAGATCGCCATCGGTCACCGGCACCGGGGCGGCCTCGCCGCCCGCACCTTCCCCGTGCAGCCCGGTCAGGATGTTCAACGCGGCGTTCACGGCCCCGCCGTCAGGGACCAGGGCGGGATCGTCATGCAGCAGGCTGAGCGTCAGTTCCGCCCGGCTGTGCTGCACGCCATGATGGAAGGCCTGCAGGATCTCGGCGTTGTCCGCGTCGCGCCGGCGCTCCAGAGCTGGCGGCGCCTCCTGCAAACGCCGCCAGGCCTCGGTCCGGCGGCCCAAAGCGGCCAAGGAGACGGCCTCCGCGACGGCGACCCGCTCCCGCAGGGAGGGCGAAACATCAGGTGTGATCAGGGAGCGCGCTCCGGTATACGCCTCCAGCGCCTCGGCATGCCGGCCGTCGGCGGCGAAGGCCTGGCCTGTGAACAGCGCTGCCTGGAAGGCGGTGAGGAACTCGGGAGCGTCCAGGGCCTCGGCGAAGAGGGCCCGGGCCTCGCCGTGGCGTCCCTGATCGATCAGGACCTGGCCCAATCCCACGCGACTGCGGCGGACGTTGTCGGGGTTGGCCAGTTCCCGGGCCGCCGCCAGGGCCGTGCGGTAATGTTCCTCGGCCGTGGCCGGATCGTCCATCAGTTCCGCAACACGGCCGCGGGTCTGCTCCAAGAGCCAGACGTCGGGCGCCCCCACGGCGCCGTAGGCCAGGTCCGTCACGGAATCCATCTCCACCGCGGCGGCGGCGAATTCTCCCTGGCGGGCATAGAGCTCGGCAGCGCGGAGGGCGAGCCAGAGGCGGGCGTCGTAATCGGTGGAGATCCTGGTGATACCGGCCTGTGAGCGCAGGTGCTGCAGGCTGCGGTACGCCAGGTCGGGGCGGTCGTTCTCCAGGCCGAAGGTCATCAGGTCCAGCTTGAGGTCACGCACCAGGGACGGATCGGACTGGATCTCCGGTCGCGCGAGCAACTCCGCAGTGAGGGAGTCGGCTTGGGCGTAGTCGCCGATCTGAAGGGCGTAGAGCTGCCGTTCCTGATCCACAAGGTCTAGGACCCTGGGGATACCGAGGTTCGCTGCCAGTGCGGCCGCGATGTCTATGTGAACTCGCGCACTGTCCAGCCGCCCCAAGGCGCGGTGCATTCCAGCGATCACCGTGTGGCGGGCAGCGACGAAGTCCCAACGGCCGCTGTCGAGTGCCAGCGAGCGCGAGCGATAGGTATGCTCCAAGGCTGCGGAGAGATCTCCACGGGCTCTTTCAACCAGGACCTGACGAGAGATCGACCGGTTCTGCCAGTAGAAAGAGTCCTTCGCCCGCGCCCTCTCCTCCAACGCCGCGAACGTGTCCAACGCCGCGTCGTACCGCGTCCGCCTGTCCAGCAGACAGCCCCGCACGTAGGTCGTGCGGAAGCGCAGACCGGCGGCGCCCACCGCCTCGGCGCAGCGGGCGAGCCGGTCCGCAGCCTGGTCCGCCATATCCAGAGCGTCCCGGCCCAGCAGGGCCATGGCCACATCGTACCAGATGCGGCCCGCGGCAGAGGGGCCGGCCAGACGATGGAGCTCCGGCAGGCTCTCGAGGCGGCACCGAAAGGCGGCTTCGGGATCTCCGGCCTGCTCCTCGAGATCCGCCAGCCGAAGCTGCAGATGGAGCGTCTCTCCGGCCGACAGGCCCACGGCCTGCGCCGCGAAGCTCCGCCAAGCGTCGACGTCCCCATGATCTTCCGGTTCGTCACCCCGGACGTCCAGGAACCGGGCGGCCTGGGAGCCCGCGGGAGGAGCGGGCGGCAAGCCGCCGTCGGCAGCGAACGCCTCCAGGGCAGGGCGGCATCGGTCGGCGAGGTCCAGCAGCCGGATGTCCTGCGGAGCGGCCCGCCAGTCGTCCAGGAACGCCTGGACGTCCGCCGCTTCCGGGGAGGAACGACCCAGGCGCTTGGCGTGGGCCAGGATCCGCCGGTGCTCGGCGGCCTCCGCATCCGGTTCGTCCGCGGAGGCGAGCAGGGAGTCCGTGACCGCCGCGGCGGTCCGCAATGCCGCTGCGAGCCCGTCCCGCGCGGCTGGGGCGGACGCGTCGTCCTGCCGCGCACAGGACAGCAGGAGCAGCAGTTGCAGCAGAAAGACCACGGCGGCGGCGGACGAACGCATGAAGACCTCGGCGTTGCGGTGGACAATGGTCGACCCGTGTCCTTATCATCCATGGGAGGCCGGTCCGCCGCCACCGCGGAATGCGGATCGTCTGTTCCCCTCCCCGCAGAACGTGAAGATCGCCCAATCATGTCGCGCACGAACATCCACCTGGATCCTGAGATCCTTCTGGCGGACGCCGAAGCCTACCGGGGCGGCGACGTCGAGGCCGGCGAACGGCTGGCCACGGCGCTGCGGCCCCTCCTGTCCGAAACGGTGGAATCCTTCATGGGCCGGGACGACGCCGACCGGGACGACGTGGTGCAGGACTCCACCATGGCCACCCTGAGCTACCTGAACGGCAGCGAACCCTTCCGCGGCAACCCCGCCAAGCTGGCCGTGACCATCGCGCGCAACCGCTGCCGCGACCTGCACCGCTGGCGCAGGATCCGCCCCGGCACCGAGATCACCGGCATGGCCGACTGGCTGGCCAGCGGGGACTCCTCCCCTCTCGACGAGATCCTCGAGTCGGAGCGCTTGGAGCTGGTGCGCCGGACATTCTCCTTCCTGTCGGAAAGCTGCCGCGGGCTGCTCCGGGATTTCTACGTGAAGGGGCATTCCACCGAGACGCTCCGCAGGCGCCTGGGCCTGTCCACGGTCCAGGGCGTGTACTACCGGCGCGCCGTCTGTCTGGACGAGGCGAAAACTTTCTTACAATCCCTCCTCCATGCGCGTTCACAGGGCGGCCGGGTCGGGGGGAACACATCTGGATCCCCGGTCAGGAAGGGATGAGATGTCGTTGAATGTCGGATCTCCATCTTCGGGCGAACGGAATTTCGAGTGTATCGAACCTGACCTCGGTGCGCAGACGCTGCTCATCGACGACCCGGCCACCGACTCCGAGCTCAAGAGCCGCCTGACCCATCACGTGGCCCACTGCGCCGACTGCCGCCTCCGCGTGGCCCTGGCCCGCGACATGGCGGCGGGGCTGCGGTCCGGACTCCTGCAAGCCCCTGAGGACGGCACGCCGGCCTGGGTCCGCTGGACCGGCGGGCTGGGCGGCCTGGCCCTGGCGGCCTCGCTCGCCCTCGTCTTCCTGCTGCCGCCGTCCCCGCCCGGCTCCGGCCGGATCCAGCGCGGCGCCGACGACCCGCATGTCACCGCTCCGGTGGCCGATTCCGTCATCCGGGACCGCACCCCCGTCCTGCGCTGGACCCCCGTGGACCGCGCCACCGGCTACCGGGTGAGCGTCCGGGAGGTCGGCGGCGGTTTCGTCTGGGAAGCCGAGACGTCCACCCCCGAGATCGGCCTCCCGGCGGCCGCCGTCCTCCCGCCGTCGTCCCGCCTGCGCGTGGACGTGGAACCCGTGCCGGGGCATCTGGTGCGGGGGGGGCGGCTGCAGTCGTCGTTCCGGACCGGAAGCTGGGACGAGTACCTGCCGTTCCGCTTCGGGGCGGCTCCGCGCGTGGTGCTGGCCGGGGCGTTGGCGGGGCTGGCGGGGTTGGTCGTGGGGCTGTTCGGGCTGATGCGCGGCCGGCCCTAGAGAGGGCCGGTTTTTCTTTCAGGATCCGGATCCGAACGTTCTGAGACCATCGAAGCCTGCCCCACTCGTGGCGGCAGGCCGGACCCCGGGTCGGGCGAGCCCGGGGTCCTGTTCATCTGGCGTCCCGATCACACCCCGTGTACCCTCCCGGCACCACACCAACCCCCGGGAGCCCCCATGCCGCGCCGCGCCCTGCTCGCCACCCTGATGACCCTGGCCGCCGCCAGCGCACCCGCCGCCGTGGGCGAACACCTCGCCACGGGCGTGACCCGCTGGTACGCGGATGCGCCGGCCCGCGAGGCCGCGCCGCCTTCGCTGGCCCTGCTGCCCGGGGTCGCCCCCACGGGCGCCGCCACGCTCACCGGCGTGCCGCTGGAGTTCACTCGCCTGCAGGGTCGCGCCGCGGTGCGCGTGCCCATCGACGCGCAGACGGACCTGTACGGCACCGGCGAGGTCTTCGGCCCCCTGCGGCGCAACGGCATGAAGACCGTCTGCTGGAACACCGACTCCTACGCCTACGGCCGCAGCAACCTGAGCCTGTACCAGTCGCATCCGTGGGTGCTGGCGGTGCGGGGCGACGGCAGCAGCTTCGGCATCCTGGCCGACACCACCTACCGCTGCCTCATCGACCTGACCGACGGGATCCTCATGGCCTCGGACGGGCCGGCCTTCCCGGTGGTGGTGATCGAGGGCGCCACGCCGCAGGAGGTGCTCACCCGGCTGGCGGGGATCATCGGAACCATCGCGCCGCCGCCGCGCTGGGCGCTGGGCTATCACCAGTGCCGCTACAGCTACGCGCCGGACAGCCGGGTGCTGGAGATCGCGCGCACGTTCCGCGAGAAGAAGATCCCCTGCGACGTGGTGTGGTGGGACATCGACTACATGGACGCCTACAAGAGCTTCACCTTCCACCCCCACGACTTCCCGGATCCGCGCGGGCTGAACGACGCGCTGCACGCCCTGGACTTCCGCTCCATCGCCATCATCGATCCGGGCATCAAGCAGGAGCCGGGCTACCGCGTGTACGACACGGGCAACGCCATCGACGCCTGGGTGCAGGACCGCTGGGGCAATCCCTTCGTGGGCAAGGTGTGGCCGGGCGAGTGCGTGTTCCCCGACTTCACGCGGGCCGACGTGCGCCGCTGGTGGAGCGGGCTGTACTGGGAGTTCCTGGACTCGGGCCTGGACGGCATCTGGAACGACATGAACGAGCCCGCCGTGTTCGAGAGCCCCGGCTGGACCATGCCAGGCACCAACGTGCACCGGGCCGACGCCGAGCTGGGCGGCCCCAGCACCCACCTGCGCTACCACAACGTGTACGGCATGCTCATGGCGCAGGCCACGTACCAGGGCGTGGCGGCGGCGCGGCCGGACGTGCGGCCCTTCGTGCTCACGCGCGCCAACTTCATCGGCGGGCAGCGCTGGGCCGCCACCTGGACCGGCGACAACGTGGCGAGCTGGGAGCACCTGGACGCCAGCATCGCCATGGTGCTGAACCTGGGGCTGTCGGGACAGCCGTTCGCAGGACCGGACATCGGCGGCTTCTGCGAGGCGGGCGACGGGGAGATGTTCGCGCGCTGGATGGGCTTCGGCGCCCTGTTCCCCTTCGCGCGGGGGCACACGGGCAAGGGGAACATCGACAAGGAGCCCTGGGCGTTCTCCGCGAAGGCCGAGGCCACCAGCCGCCGCGCCCTGGAGGGCCGCTACCGCCTGCTGCCCTACCTCTACACCGTGTTCCGCGAGGCCTGGACCACCGGCCTGCCCGTGTGGCGGCCCCTGTTCTTCGCCGACCCGACCGACCGCGCCCTGCGCGCCGTGGACGATGCCTGGCTCATCGGCGCGGACCTGATGGTGGTGGCCCGCACGAGCAAGGACGACGCCTCCGCCCCCGCCCTGCCCCGCGGCGCCTGGGCCGAGGTGACCGACCGCATCTACGGCACGGACGACGACCCGGACCTCCCCCGCCTCTACCTGCGCGAAGGCGCGGCCCTGCCCTTGGGGCCGGTGGTGCAGAGCACGGCGGCGCCGCTGACGGAGATCACGGTGCTGGCCAACCCCGACGCCTCCGGCCGCGCCGTCGGCACGTGGTACGACGACGCCGGCGAGGGCCACAGGCACCGGGACGGGGATTTCGGGGTGTGGGAGCTGGGCGTGGACGGCGGGGAACTGGCCACCGTCCGCCGCGAGGGCGACCGCGGCTGGGACGGCGCGTTCCGCCTCCGCGTGGTCGAACCCTGACGGCCCAGCATTCCGGTCTTTCCCATGATCCCTCCCGGCGCGAGAGGACGCGTTCCCTGACGAACCGTTCTCTCGCCCCTTCAGGAGGATCCATGATCATGTTGCGAACGACCCGCTCCCTGCTGCTCGCCCTGCTGACCCTCGCCCTGCCCGCCGCCGCGCTGGCCCAGTGCTCCACCGGCGTGACCAACGACACCGCAGCCGGCGGCGCCGTCTTCGGCCTGCGCTGGGACGGTCTGCGCCTGGCCGCCGGCCAGTCCATCTCCCTGGACTGCGACTCGCGGTTGCTCACGGCCGCGTTCCTGCTCAGGGCCGATCCCGGCGTTCACAGCATGGGCGTGCCCTATCTGAACATGGGCGACACCCTGTACGTGGACCTGGTGGATGAGGCCATGAACGTGCTGACCGTGGGTATGGGCGTGGTGGAGCACGAGACGGACATGGGATGGGTCACGGCGGAGTTCGCGGGCCCCGGCGCCAACGTGCCCGCGGGCACGTACCTGCTGGGCGCGCGCATCGCCGTGGACAAGATCTCCACGGTGGGCACCACGGAGGACCTCATCGACGGCATGCGGCACTTCTACAACCCGGGCTCGGACTGGGGCACCGGCATCAGCTCGGGCGACTGCAACCTCGTGGCCACGTGGGAGGAGCACATCGTGGCGGCGGAGCGCTGGAGTCTGGGCGCGGTGAAGGCGGGCTACCGCTAGAGCCGCCGCGGAGCTTGGGAGCGGCACGGTTGTGGGTTAGGTTCCCCTGAGGAGGTGCCCATGCCCAAGCCGCGAACTCCCGGATTCCTTGACCGCCTCACGCCCGCCGGCCGCGAGCTCTTCCAGGCCCGCGCCTCCCGCGTGAAGCTGCGTCGCGGCGCTCCGGTCCTGCACCGGGGCGCCGCCACGTCGGGCGCCTACATCGTGCTGAGCGGAAGGCTGCGCGTATACGCGCTGGGCCCCAGCGGCGCGGAGGCCACGCTCTACACCATCGAGCCGGGCGAGACCTGCGTGTTCGCCCTGAATTGCCTGTTCCAGGACCTTCGCTACCCCGCCTGGGTGACCGCCGAGCGCGCGAGCACGGTGGCGGTGGTGCCGGGCCCCCTCTTCCGCCACCTCTTCGGCACCGAGGAGGCCGTGCGCGACCTGACCGTGCAGGCCCTGAGCACCGCCGTCTTCCAGCTCATGAGCGAGCTGGAACGGGTGCACTTCCAGCGCCTGGACCATCGTCTGATCAACCTGATCCTGCTGCGCGCCCAGGCTGACGGCGTGCTGCGCATGACGCAGCAGCAGGTGGCCGATCATCTGGGGGTGTCGCGGGAGTCGGTGGCGCGGCATCTGCGGCCGCTGGTGCGCGACGGGCTGCTGTCGACGCGGCGTGGGGGCTTGGAGATCGTGGATTCCGCCACGCTGGCGGCGCGTCTCGTCACGGACTGAATCGACCAGCTGTGTGGCGCGTGCCACAGACCGCGGCCGCGGTCCTGCCTATCCTCACTGGGTGATGATTTCCACCCCGACAGAGGAGCCGCAGCATGCAGCCCATGAAGTTCTTCCTGGACACCCACGACCGCGCCAACTCCACCTTCCCCGCCGAGCTCTCGCCCGCCCAGTTCGAGGCGTTCTACGGCCAGTACAAGGCGGCCTGCTTCGCGGAGGGCGTGGTGCCCATCCGCATCCACCTGGGCCTGGACGACGGCCGGGCCTTCTGCCTGACCATGGCCCCCGACGCCGACGCCGTGAAGCGCGCCCATGACCGCGTGGGCCTGCCCTACGACACCATCACCGAAGTGGAGACCGCCACTCCCGGCGACGCCTTCTTCCGCGCCGCCGTCGTGGCGTGAGGCTCCGCCGGACGCTGCTGCCGCTGTTCCTGGCCGGACTGCTGGCCCGGCCGGGACCGGCGGCGGAACGGGCGGTGGTGCCGTCACGGGTTCCGTCGCCAACGGACAATCCGTTCTCGGACGCCAAGGCGGACCTGGGGCGCACGCTGTTCTTCGACCCCCGCCTGTCCCGCGACGGCTCGGTGTCCTGCCATTCCTGCCACGCGCTGATCACGGAGGACGGATCGGTCCCGAGCGGTGCCGACGGCCTGCCCACCGCCGTGGGCGTGGATGGGCTGACCGGCCCCCGCAACACTCCTACGGTCTGGAACACGGGCCTGCGCGGCGCGCTGTTCTGGGACGGACGGGCTTCGAGCCTGGAGGCCCAGGCCCTCGGCCCGCTGGTCAATCCGGTGGAGATGGCCATGCCGGATCACGGCGCGGTGGTGCTTAGCCTGGAGGGCATCGCGGGCTACCGGACGCTGTTTGCCGCCGCCTTCCGCCGCGACGAGTCCGCCGGCATCTCCATCGACGAGGTGACGCGGGCCCTGGCCTGCTTCCAGCGCACACTGGTGACGCCCGGATCGCCGTTCGACCGCCAGACCCTCTCACCCGCCGCCCACCGCGGCTGGGAGACGTTCCAGCGCCGTGCCTGCATCTCCTGCCACGGCGCCCCCACCTTCACCGGCGGCGATCCCACCGCGCGCTTCCCCCGACGTCGCGGCGCCCGCGTGGAGGCCCTCATCCATCTCTTCGATCTCACCGATGATCCCGGCCGCGAAGCCGCCACCGGCCTGGGCGCCGATCGCGGCCGCTGGCGCGTGCCCAGCCTCCGCAACGTGGCGGTGACCGGCCCGTGGTTCCACAACGGCCAGGTGCAGCGGCTGGAGCATGCGGTGAAGGTTATGGGAATGGCTCAGCTCGCGGTGGAGCTGAGCGACGAGGAGGTGGCCGATCTCACGGCGTTCCTGGAGAGCCTGACCGGTGCGATGCCCTTGGTGGTGATGCCGGAGCTTCCGGAGCCCTAAGCCCCGCCGCCGGGCAGCGGCGAACGCGCCGCCTCGTCCACGTCGGCGTTCTCCCCCGAGTCCAGCAGCTCGCCGGACAGCAGGCTGGCGTTGTGGACGAAGAACACGCACGGCAGGTCGCCCGCCAGCTGGTCCAGGCGGGCGGCCGCGTCGGTCTCGCCGCCCGGAGGCGTGGGCGCCAGGCCCAGGAAGACCACGTCGGCCTCGGCGCTCTTGCTCTGGATCATCGTGCGCACGGGCACATCCTTCTCCTTGAGCAGGATCTCGTAGTCGGCGTCGATGCGGATGACCGACAGCATGCGCTCCAGGAACAGGGCCGTCTGCTGGCGCATGGTGTCGGTGCTGGCCACGCTGACGATGCGCACGCGCGCGTCGCGCCACTCCGCGTTGCGGGTGAGCAGGTAGGCCAGCAGGAGCATCAGATCGCCGTTGTGCTGCAGGCCGCCCCACCACACGTCCACCACGCGTCGGCGGCCCTTGCGGCGGAAGGCGCTGTGCGGCTTGAACCGCCCCACCACCAGCGACTTGCCCAGACGCGCCAACCGCCGCTGCACGCGCAGGAACTCCACCTGCAGCTCCTGGCTGGTGGGCCAGCCAAGCATCACGGTGTTGCTGGACAGCCCGGCCATGCCGTTGGCCTGGGCCACGGCCACGATGCCGGGCACCACGCCGTCCACCACGTCCACCTCCGGGAACGCCACCAGCTCCTCCTCCTCCAGCACGCGTCGCATGCGGGCGAGGCGCTCCAGGGCCTCGGGGTGGTCGGCGTCCAGGTCGCCCACCAGCAGCTCGCACACGCTGACCACGCCGCGGCCCTGGCTGAACCAGTCGGCGTAGCGGACCAGGTCCAGCTCGCGCTCGATGTCCTGGGCGAAGACAAGGGTGTGGGGCCGCCAGTTGCGCGGGCTCACGGGCCGCTCGGACAGGCGCACCAGCGCCCAGCGGATGAGGTTCTCGAAGAGGCCGCGGCGCGCGTCGCCCCAGCCCGCCGCGCGCTCGCGCCGCGACAGCAGGGCCCACAGCCCCAGCTCCAGCACCAGCGCCACCAGCGCCGCCGCCGGCGCGATCAGGAACATCACCAGCAGACACGCCACGCCGCCCACCAGGCTCACGGCCCAGGGCACGCGCAGGGCGGGCCGCCAGGAGGGGTCGCCGCTGAGCGACTCGAAGGCCGCCACGAAGTTGGTGGTGCCGTAGACGGTCAGGAAGAACATGGAGACCACCGCCGCCACGGCGTTCAGATCGCCCAGCAGCACCGCGCCCAGGGCGATGCCCGTGCTGAGGATGAGGCCCGGCAGCAGGTCCCGCACGGGATGGCCGCCCCGGCCGGCGAACAGCCGCGGCGCCAGGCCGTCGCGCGCCAGGGCCTGCAGCGAGCGCGGCGCACCCAGGATGGAGCCCACGGCCGACGAGAGGATGGCGCTCCACAACCCCGGCAGCACCAGCCAGGCGCCGCCGAAGGCCACCTTGGTCCAGATCAGCGGGTCGGTCCGCAGATCGTCCGGCGACGCGGTCAGCGCCAGCCCGATGGGCACAAGCAGATAGACCAGCAGCCCCGTGCCCACCGCCAGCAGGGCGCCGCGGGGGATGGAACGGCCGGGGTCCTTCAGGTCGCCGGAGAGCCCCAGGCCGGCCATGGCGCCGGTCACCGCCGGGAAGAACACGGCGAACCCCTGCCAGAATCCCACGTCGCCCGAGGCCGCGGACAGCCCCACGCCCGCCGGATCGCCGTTGCGGATCACGCCGGTGATCAGCGCCGCCAGCGACAGCCCCACCACGCCCATCAGGCCCACCTGGGCCTTGAGCGCCGCCGCCGCGCCGGCCAGCGAGAGCCCGGCCACGCCCACCACCACCACCGCCGCCACCGCGGCGAGCGGCACGTCGGGCCAGACGATGCGTAGCGATTCCGCCAGACCGTAGGCGTAGAGCGTGACGGAGAACGTCTGCGACAGGAACAGCGGCAGCCCGATGGACCCGCCGATCTCCAGCCCCAGGCTCCGCGACACGATGTAGTAGGCCCCGCCCGCCCCCACGCGCCCGTTGGTGGCCACGGAGCTGAAGCTCAGCGTGGTGCTCACGGTGATCACGTGGGCCAGCAGCACGATGATAAGCACCTGCAGCAGCCCCAGGTGGCCCACCAGCCACCCGAAGCGCAGATACATGATCACGCCCAGGATGGTGAGCACGGTGGGCGTGTACACGCCCAGGAAGGTCCCGAGCTTGCTGGTCATGAGGGGACGGCCTCCCGAGATCGGCGGACGCGGTCGCCTGCGGCGAGCGGAAATCCGTTCCGCCTCCGGACGACTCCCCCTATGCTACGCGCGAACGCCGCGAACTCCCAGCCCGGATGGTGATGCGATGCCCCCCTCGGAACTCCACTACGCCGACCGCATCGGCTGGCTCCGCGCCGCGGTGCTGGGCGCCAACGACGGCATCGTGTCCATCGCCAGCCTCCTGGTGGGCGTGGCCGCCTCCCAGGCCCCCCGCGGCGATGTGGCCGTGGCCGGCGTGGCGGGCCTGGTGGCCGGCGCCATGAGCATGGCCTGCGGCGAGTACGTGTCGGTGAGCAGCCAGTCGGACACGGAGCGCGCCGACCTGGAGCGCGAGCGCCGCGAGCTGGAGGACGATCCGGATTTCGAGTTGCAGGAGCTCGCCGCCATCTACCAGAGCCGCGGCCTGGATCCCGCCCTGGCCACGGAGGTGGCCCGCCAGCTCCACGCCCATGACGCCCTGGCCGCCCACGCCCGCGACGAGCTGGGCCTGACCGAGACCCACGCCGCCCGCCCCCTGCAGGCGGCGCTCACGTCGGCCGCCACGTTCGCGGTGGGGGCGGCGCTGCCGCTGGCGGCGGCGCTGCTGGCGCCGGAACGATGGATGATCCCGGTCACCGCCGTCGGCTCCCTGATCTTCCTGGCGGCCATGGGCGCCGTGGCCTCCCACGTGGGCGGCTCCAAGCGCGTGGTGGGCGCGGTCCGCGTCACGTTCTGGGGCGCGCTGGCCATGGCGGCGACGGCGGGGATCGGGGCGTTGGTGGGACGAGTAGTCTGAGACCCGATCCGAAAGGAACAGCATGACGACCGCCTTCCTCGGCCTCGGCGCCCTGGGCCATGCCATCGCCGGCCGCCTGATCGCCACGGGCACGGACCTCGCCCTCTGGAACCGCA
>DAOTGJ010000032.1:0-40946 GCA_035447065.1 Candidatus Krumholzibacteriia bacterium | reverse complement strand
ACGCAAAGAGGGCGGCCCACCGGACCGCCCCCCAAGCCGATTCCCTATGCTCCGTGCCTAGCTCTCATACCCCGGCAGCGCCGGCTTGGCGATGTACTCCTCGTCGATCTTGCCGGTCAGCGCCTTCATGAACGCCACCATGTCGGCCACCTGCTGGTCGGTGAGCGTCTTGCCCAGCTGGTAGTCGGCCATGATCCGCACCGTCTCCTCCAGGGTCTCGATGGAGCCGTCGTGCAGGTACGGGCCGGTCTCGGCCACGTTGCGCAGCAGGGGCACCTTGAAGAAGAACTTGTCCTGGTCCTGATGGGTCACGTCGTAGCGGCCCAGGTCGGCGGTGTCGTAGGGCTTGAGCAGGCCCAGCTTCTGGTAGAGGGAGCCGCCCACGTCCGGGCCCATGTGGCAGGTGGTGCAGCCGGTCTGGATGAACGCGTCCAGGCCGCGCTTCTCCTGCACGGTGAGCGCGCTGCCGTCGCCCATGAGCCAGCGGTCCCAGTTGCCGCGGGTGACCAGCTTGCGCTCGAAGGCGCCGATGGCCTGGCCCACGTTCTGGAACGTGATGGGCTGCTCCTCGCCGGGGAAGGCCGCGGCGAAGAGGGGAGCGTACTCGGGGATGCCGCGCAGGATGGTCTCCACCGCGGCGCCGTCGGGCATGCCGTGCTCCACGGGGTTGAGGATGGGACCCAGGGCCTGAGCCTCCACCGTGGGCTCGCGCCCGTCCCAGAACTGCACGAACTGCAGGGCCGCGTTGTACACGGTGGGGCTGTTGCGGGCGCCCAGGGTGCCGTCGTGGCCGGGGCTGGTGGCCAGGCCGTCCACGCCGTACTTGTCCAGCACGTGGCAGCTGTTGCAGCTGATGTCGCCGCTCTTGCTCATGCGGTCGTCGTAGTAGAGCATGCGGCCCAGGGCCACCTTCTCGGGCGTGATGGGGTTGTCCGGACTGGTCATCTCGCGGGGCATGGAGCCGAACATGGCCTTGATCTCGGCGGTCGGAGGGCCGGCGGCCGCCGTGTCGTCGGGGGCGCCGCCGCAGCCGGCCAGCAGCAGGGCCGCGGCGGTCAGGGTCAGCAGCAGGGTGATCTTGCGGTTCATCATGGGCCTCCGTGGATTTTCGGGAACGCTGGTTCCGATGTGGTGTCCAATATAGATGTCTTGTTTCGCAGTTTCAACTTTTGAAGATTAAATGGACCAAGGAACTCCGGAATATCGGCCGGCGTACGACATCGGCACCCCTGACCCCCGGAACCCTCACCGAGGAGCCCCACCCATGACCCCTGGATCCCGCTGCGCCGCGGCCGCCGCCCTGGCCGTCCTGCTGCTGCTCTCCACCGCCCACGCCGAACCCCGCCGCATCGACAATCCCGCCAAGCCCGCCGGCGGCGCCCGCACCGTTCAAGCCCGCGAGGCCTGGCGCTGGGGCGGCGACGAGGAGAACGATCCCCTGCTGGGCCGCGTGGCCGACGCCGAGTTCGGTCCCGACGGCAACGCCTACGTGCTGGACTCCAACCTGAGCGTGGTGCACGTGCTGAGCCCGGAGGGCGAGCTGCTGCGCACCATCGGCGGCGAGGGCGACGGTCCCGGGGAGTTCCGCAACTCCGGCGAGCTGGCCTTCCTCCCGTCGGGCGACCTGGGGATCCTGGAGATGATGCCCGGCCGCGTGGTGGTCATCAGCCCCACCGGCGAGCCGCGCACCAGCTTCCGGCCCGCGGGCACCGAAGGCTCCATGCTCGCCATGCCCCAGCACCTGGAGGCCGACGCCGACGGCATCGTGCTGGGCCTCTTCTACGGCACCTTCGGCGACGGCGCCATGACCACCACCTTGCGCCTGGGCCGCTACGCCGCGGACGGTTCGCTGCTGGCCAGCTACCGCGAGGTGAGCGAGCAGCAGGACGGCCACAGCCTCTCCTTCTCCTCGGGCCAGGACGGCAGCGAGTTCATCAGCCACTGGACCCTGCTGCCCGACGGCCGCGTGGTCGTCTACGCCGATCCCGCCTCCTACACCCTGGAGATCCTGGACCGCGACGGCGCGCCCCAGGCCGAGATCACCCGCGCCTACGAGCGCCTGCACTATTCCGATGAGGAGATGGACGAGCAGCGCGAGCAGCGCGAGGCCATGCGCGCGACCTACGGCATCGAGTCCGACTACGAGCTGGAGGAGTGGCACCGCGACATCCACTCCGTGCACGCCCGCCCCGACGGCTCCCTGTGGGTGGCCACCGGCCGCGGCCGCGCCGCGCGTCCCGAGGGCTCGCTGGGCGTGTTCGACGTGATCGACGCCGACGGCGCCTTCACCCACACGCTGCGCGTGGCCGGCGTGGACTACGATCCCGACCGCGACGACTACGTGCTGCAGGGCGACCGCCTGCTGATCTTCAAGGAGTCGCGCATGGCGTCGCCCAAGATGACCACCGCGGGCGGCGGCGGTTCCACCATGATGATGATCAGCGGCGTGAACGCTCCCGACGACGACGACGGCGAGTTCCGCCCCATGGAAGTGGTGTGCTACCGCCTCGACGACGGCTCGTGATCTTCCTGCGGGGCGGTCCGCCGCGACCGCCCCGCGGCCCTGCATTTTCCAGGCTCGACGACCTATCCACACAAAAACCCTGTCAAGGACAAACATGTTCTTGGCAAGGTCGGAAGCCTCCTTGTAACGTCCGGTCACTCTCGATCCTGACCGTCCGTTCCTGAGGAGTCCGCCCGGTGCAACTTCGGCTCGACACCATCACCTTCGGACGCGTGAGCGGCCTGCTGTCGATGCTGTTGATCCTGGGTCTCGCCACCACCACCTCCCAGTCCATCGAGCCCAGCACCGCCAAGGGCGCGCCCACCAGCACCGAGCGCGTGGCCGTGCTGCACGCTCTGGACGCGGCCCTCGCCACCATCTTCCCGGACTACCGCGCGGAGCTGCCCCACGACGGCGCGCGCGGCTCCTCCGCCCCGGCCTACGACTGGCTGGGCGCCGACGGCCGCGCCATCAAGTGCCGCGTGGTCACCGCCCCGCGCACCTGCGACCTCTGGTCCGTGCACCAGGCCGTGCACGCCGCCGCCGCGGGCGTGGGCGCGCAGGTGCTGTGGGCGGAGCGGCTGCAGCCCGCGTCGGCCGTGACCGTGACCGCGCCGCCCGAAGAGCGCGACGTGCTGCGCATGGACCTGGGCCTGCCCGGCAACGCCACGCACACGCTGCTGATCCGCGATCCCGCCGCGCCGGCGCCCGCCGTGTGCTGGGAGGACGTGCCCGCGCCGCTGACCGCGGCGGAGCTGCTGGGCGCGGACGACCGCCCCACCGTGGCCATCGTGCTGGACGACTGGGGCTACGGCCTCACGCCCGCCGGCGAGGGTCTGCTGGAGCTGGACGTGCCGCTGACCCTGTCCATCCTGCCCGGCCTGCCCACCTCGCGCGAGGTGGCCCTGCTGCGGACGGATCTGGCCGTGCCCGCGCTGCCGTCCGCCGACGATTCCCGCGAGCTGCGCCACAAGCTGGGCTGCCCCGTGGACCTGGACCTGGGCCGCCTGCTGCCGGACGTCGTGCCCGCCTCGCGCCGCGAGACCATGCTGCACCTGCCCATGCAGCCCGACGACTACCCCGTGGTGAACCCCGGCCGCAACGCGGTGATGACGTGGTCGTCGCCCGTGGAGATCGCGCGCATCGTGGAGACGGCGGTGGCTTCGCTGCCGGGCGTGTCGGGCGTGAACAACCACATGGGCAGTGCGGCCACGTCGGATCCCGCGGTCATGGACCACGTGATGGACCGCCTCGCCCCCCACGGCCTGTTCTTCCTGGACAGCCGCACCTCGCCGTCGTCGGTGGCCTACCGCACGGCGCGCCGCCACGGCCTCTCGGCCCTGGAGAACCACGTGTTCCTGGACGAGAAGGAGCCCACGCGCGAGAAGGTGCGCGGGCAGGTGGAGCGTCTGCTGGAGCTGGCGGAGACGCGGGGCTTCGCGGTGGCCATCGGCCATCCCTACGGCTGCACGCTGGACGTGCTGCGCGAGGAGATCCCCCGCCTGCAGGCGCTGGGCGTGCGCTTCGTGACCGTGTCGGAGCTGCTGGCGCTGCAGGGCGGCGAGGCCCTGGCCGCCGTCACGCCCTAGCTTCCGTCACTCCCCGCCTCCGGCCGCGCCCTACTCCGACGCCTTGCCGGCGCCGTCGTCCCGCTCCAGCCTCTCCAGCAACCGCCCCAGGGCCTCGCGGCCCAGCGGCTTGGCCACCACCTCCACGGGAACGTGGGGGTTCAGCTCCCGCATGCGGCCGCTCACCAGCGCGCCCCCCAGGCCCGGCAGATCCGCATCCACCACCACCAGGTCCACGCGGCCGCGCAGGGCCTGGAAGTCCACCAGCGCCGCTTCCGCGTTCGTGGCCGCATGCACGCGGTAGCCCAGCTCCCGCAACCGGCACTCCACGTCCAGACGATGGTCGGGATCGGCGTCCACCAGCAGCACGGTCCGCACTCCGACGGGCGACGGAGCGGCGGCCGACGTGCGGCAGAATTCGCGGGCGCGGTCCAGGGCGGCGCCGGCGGCGATCACGCGCGCGCGAGGATCGCGGCCCGTGTCCAGGTCGGACTCCAGGAGATGGAGCTGTTCCAGGGCGGTGAGCAGGAGCTGCTCGATGTCGAGGAGCACGCGCGGGGAAGGCGCGGGGCGCGGAGCGCCGTTCGGGCGCTCGGATCCGTCCATGACCACGGGAGCCTCCGGGCGAGGGAGTGGCTGGGCGGGCCGCGTTCCGATGGAGCAATCTATCAAATCCACATGACGAAGGAAAGGCCCGATCAGTCGCCGGCGACCACCGTGCCGTCCGGCACCTGCCGGGGCGCCTCGCCCTCCTGGCTCAGGGTGACCGCGCCGGTCACGGTCACGCCGCGCCCGAACCGCACGTCGCCGCGGAGGGCCAGACGTGCGCAGTCCTTCAACGACGGCGGCCCGTAGGGGAAGCGCGCCTCGAGCTGATCCACGAACGCGTACGGCCCGTCCAGCTCCACCACGCAGCGGCCCAGGCGTCGCTCCGGGTTGGGCACCACGCGGTGGTCGTCGGTGAGCACGAAGTTGTCCGACCGCACATCCAGCAGGTCGCTGGTGCGCTTGATGGGCGCGAAGCGCGACGGCGGCACGCGCACGGCGTCGGCGCCGGGGAACGCCTCGATGGCCGAGCCCATGGCCGTCTCCAGCTGCCACACGGGCGTGCTCTGCTTGTCGCGCGGATCCACGGTCTTGCCGTTGCGGATCAGCGGCAGGTCCAGCACGCCCTTGGCGGCGCGCAAGGCGTCGCGCACGGCGGGCAGGTGGAGCCAGAGGGAGTTGGTGTTGAAGTAGCGGTGGCGGGCCACGTCCTGGAAGGCGTCCAGGTCGTCGTCGGGACACTGGGCCAGCTCGCGCAGCATGAGTCGGCCGTCGCGGCGGCGGGCCAGGTGGCCGCCCTTGCGGTCGGCGGGCGTGCGGTCCGCGCACTCCATGAGGAACGGGGCGCCGGACTCCGCGAACCAGCCCAGCAGGCCCGGCTCGATCACGGCGCCCAGGTTGTCGCTGTTGCTCACGAAGGCGTAGCGGTAGCCGCCGTCCACCAGGTCGTCCAGCAGGCCGGTGGTGAGCAGGGCGGTGTAGAGGTCGCCGTGGCCCGGCGGGCACCAGGTCAGCGACGGATCGGCCGGATGCTCGGCCGGGGCCAGGTCGTCGCGGCGGATCTTGGGCACCTTGTTCTGCACGAAGTCCAGGGGCACGTCGGCGCGGCGCAGCCGCGGGTAGGCGGCCAGGGCGGCCAGGCTGTCCTCGCGGGTGCTGAAGCTGTTCATCAGCACCAGCGGCACGTCCAGGTGCAGGCTCTGGCGGGCGATGATGTCCAGGAACGTCAGCCCGTCCTTCACCTCCAGCAGCGACTTGGCCTTCTCCAGCCCCATGCCCGTGCCCAGGCCGCCGTTGAGCTTGAGGACGATGGTGCGGGGGAGGACCTCGCGGCCCGCCGCCAGCAGATCGGGATCCCCAGCGAAGTCCTCGGCGTTCCGCAGGCTCTCCACGGGCTGGAGTTCGGCTTCCGGGATCAGGCCGGTCTCGCCGCGCACCAGCTTGGCGTAGTTGTGGGCGAAGGCGTCGACGGCCAGGTCGGGCAGGCCTTCGGCGCGCATGCGGGCGGCGAAGGGGGCGAAGTCGGGCATGGGGTCTCCTCACGGGTCGGGTGCGGAGACCATGGTAAGGGGGGAGGCGGCGGGCGTCCATGCCGGACGAAAATGCGGGCCCCGCATGATGACGGGACCCGCCGTTTCGATCAGGACCGCCGAGGCGCTCCCGGGGCTGTAGATATCCGCCCGTAATCCGGTCGTCGGAGCGTTTCCGACGACCGCCCTCATCTCAGACAAGCCTCGAGGTTCCCAACCGTTCCATGAAAAGTTCAAAACGGGTTCATGAGGGAAGTCCAAGTCTTGATAGGGGTTCTCAATCCAGCCGGGGTGGACGGGTTGACCTCTGATCCGACGCGGGTCTAGGATGGGCTTCCCCTATCCTCCGGAGATCGGCAGCCGATGAGCGACCCGACCCGCATCATCCGCCGCGCAGCTGCCCGGCTGTCCCGACGACCCTCCCTGGGCGTCGCCGTGGGGGCGTACGGACTCCACCTGCTGCTGCTGCTGCTCTGCCGTCCCTTCACGCCCGACGGCGTCCATTACCAGCCTTGGACCTCGGACCGTCTCATGCAGACCGTGGCGCTCGAGGATCTGCGCGCGTCGCCCTGGGACTCGCTGGACCATCTGCACATCCACCCGCCGGCTCTGGACCTGGCGCGCGCGCTGCTGGCGCGGCTCACGCCGCACGCGGCGCCCGACACGGCCCTGCGTTTCGTGGACGGCGGGCTGCTGCTGCTCTGGGGGCTGTTCTACGCCCTGGCCGGTGGGCTGGCGTACCGCTGGGCGCGCGAAGCCGCCGGTCCACGCATGGGCCTGCTCACCGCGGCGGCGGTGCTGCTGCATCCGGCCACCATCTTCTACGCGAGCACGCTGGACACCACCCTGCCCACGGCCGCGCTCACGCTGGCCCTGCTCTACCTGCTGACGCGCGCGCGCGACGGCCGCCTGCGCACCGCGCTCCTGCTGGCCGGCGCCTACCTGCTGCTCTTCTTCACCCGCGCCCTGTACCAGTGGCCGTTCCCGTTCCTGCTGGCGGGCAGCCTGCTCCTGCTGCGCGCACCGCGCCGCACGGTGCTGACGTTCCTGGTCACGACGGTGCTGATCTCCGGCCTCCACGTGGAGAAGCAGCACGCGCGCTTCGGAACCTGGTTCACCTCCACCCTCTCGGGCTTCAACCTGGTGCGCTCGGTGGGCATCGACGACACCGAGGGCTACCTGCACCTCATGGACGCGCGCGCCGCCACCCCCGGCCCCACGGGCGACGGCCCGGCCGTGCTCACGCGCGCCTTCATCGCGCCGGGCGTGCCCAACTACAACCACGCCGACTACCTGGCGGAGAACCACCGCCTGCTGGACGTGTACCACGCCCATCTCAAGACCCTGCCCCTGGGCGACCTCCTGCGCGACTACGCCTTCAACCTCTGGCTCTACGTGCAGCCCTCCAGCCGCTACACGCGCCACGCGGTGGTGGACCGGCTTCCGTGGCGCAAGGCCGCGGACCGGCTGGCGTCGTTCCCCGCGGGGCTGCTCCCCCTGGGGCTGGCCGGGCTGGCCTGGGGCGCGGCGCTGCGACGCGGCGGCCGCCGCACGGCCGCCGCATTGGCCCTGCCGGTGGGCGCCGTGTTCCTGCTGTCCGTGCTGTGCGAGCAGGGGGAGAACATGCGCTACCGATTCTTCCTGGAACCCGCCGCGGTGGTCTTCGTAGGCGTGTGGGCGCCGCGGTCCCGGGCCCTGATCCGGTCGTGGCGGCGGCGTCCGGATCCGGCGGCCCCTCCCGCCCCACGCCCTGCCGCCGCCCCCGACCCCGCCCCCCGCGCCGCCGAAGCCGAGGCCTGATCCTCTGGGACTTGACGGGCTCCCGCCGCACGGCGAAGCTCGGCGGACCCAACCCCTTTCCGGAGGCATCCATGAAACGATTCGCCGTCACCCTGCTGCTGGCCCTGGGCCTGCTGCCCGCCCTGTCCGCCTCCGCCCAGGAGGCGCGCCTGCTGCGCATGCCCGACGTGAGCGCCACCCAGGTGGCCTTCGTCTTCGCCGACGACGTGTGGGTGGCCCCCCGCGACGGCGGCGAGGCCCTGCGGCTGACCACCTTCCCCGGCAGCGAGAGCTGGCCCCGCTTCTCGCCCGACGGCACCCAGGTGGCCTTCTCCGGCGAGTACGACGGCAACGTGGACGTGTACGTGGTGCCCGTGAGCGGCGGCGAGCCCCGCCGCCTCACCTGGCATCCCGGTCCGGACATGGTGCGCGGCTGGACGCCCGACGGCGCCGCCGTGCTCTTCGGTTCCGGCCGCACCACCGTGCCCCGCAGCCAGCCACGCCTGTGGACCATCCCAGTCGACGGCGGCTTCCCCACGGAGCTCCCCCTGCCGCGCGCAGCCTTCGGTTCCTACGACGCCGACGCCTCCCACCTGGCCTACCAGGTGGTGGACCCCTGGGAGAACGAGTTCCGCAACTACCGCGGCGGCCAGTGCCAGCCCATCCGCGTGATCGACCTGAAGACGCTGGCGATGGACAAGGCCCCCTGGACCGACAGCAACGACCTGCAGCCGGTGTGGCTGGACGGCACCGTGTTCTTCCTGAGCGACCGCGACTGGGGCATGAACGTGTGGGCGTGGACCCCCGCCACCGGCGCCTTGGAGCAGCGCACCCACTTCAAGGAGTACGACTGCAAGCGCCTGTCCGGAGGCCACGGCCGACTGGTGTTCGAGAACGGCGGACGCCTGTGGACCCTGGACGCGGCGGGCGGCGAACCCCGCGCCCTGGCCGTGGAGCTGCGCGGCGACTTCCCCTGGTCCCGCCCCCACTGGACCGACGCCGCCGGCCTGATCCGCGAGGCGGCCGTGTCGCCCACCGGCCAGCGCGCCCTGTTCGAGGCGCGGGGCGAGATCTTCAGCGTGCCCGCGGACAAGGGCGACGTGCGCAACCTGTCCCGCGATCCCGGCGCCGCCGACCGCGCGCCCGCGTGGTCGCCCGACGGCAGGCACGTGAGCTGGTTCAGCGACAAGGACGGCGAGTACGCCCTGGTCATCGCCGACCAGCACGGCGACGAACGCCGCACCGTGAAGCTCAAGGACCCCACGTTCTATTACTCCCCCGTGTGGTCGCCCGACAGCAAGCACCTGGCCTACGGCGACGCCGACCGCGTGCTGTGGGTGATGGACGTGGAGAGCGGCAAGGCCACGCGCATCGACGACGAGGGCTTCGCCCACCCGGTGCGCTACATCGCGCCGACGTGGTCGCCGGACAGCCGGTGGATCGCCTACTCCAAGCGTCTGGTCAATCAGTTCAACGCGATCTTCGTCTTCTCGCTGGAGAGCGGCAAGACGCGGCAGGTCACCGACGGCCTGAGCGACGCCATCGCGCCCGCGTGGGATCCGCAGGGCGGGTGGCTGGCGTTCCTGGCCAGCACGGACTTCGGCCAGAACGTGGGCTGGCTGGACATGACCAGCTACATGAGGCCGCTGCATCGGTCCGTGTACGCGGCGGTGCTGAAGGCCGACGGCGCCACGCCCCTGCCGCTGGAGAGCGACGAGGAGCCGGTGGAGGATGAGGCCGCGGAGGAGAAGAAGAAGGACGAGAAGAAGGACGAGAAGGCCGACGACGGCGTGACCGTCACCATCGACTGGGACGGCCTGGACCGCCGCGTGGTGGCCCTGCCCGTGCCGCCCCGCCGCTATGAGGCCCTTCTGGCCGCCGACGGCGGCGCCCTGCTCCTGGCGGAGATGGACAACCTGCGCGACGACGGCGGCGCGGTGATCTACCGCTACGATCCCGAGTCGCGCGAGACCGAGCAGGTGCTCGAGGGCGTGCAGGGCTTCATCGTGTCGGCCGACGGCAAGAAGCTGCTCTACGGCCTGGGCGGACCCGCCTGGTTCCTCACCGACGCCGCGGGCCCCAAGCCCGGCGACGGCGCCCTGGCCCTGGGCGGCCTGCGCATGAAGGTGGACCCGCAGGCCGAGTGGAAGCAGATGTTCCGCGAGGCGTGGCGCTACCAGCGCGACTACTTCTACGTGGAGAACGTGCACGGCCTGGACCTGGACGCGGCCTGGAAGAAGTACGCGCCGTGGGTGGACCACGCGCGGCACCGCGCGGACCTGACCTACGTGCTGGACATCCTGGGCGGCGAGACGTCGGTGGGCCACAGCTTCGTGGGCGGCGGCGACTTCCCCGACGTGGAGCGCGTGCCCGTGGGCCTGCTGGGCTGCGACCTGGAGATCCGCGACGGCCACTACCGCATCGCCCGCATCTACGACGGCGAGAGCTGGAACCCGCGCCTGCGCGCCCCCCTGAGCGGCCCCGGCCTGGACGTGAAGACCGGCGACTACCTGCTCGCGGTGAACGGCGTGGATCTGCGCGCCGGCGAGAACCCGTACCGCCTCTTCGACCGCACCGCCGGCCTGCAGACCGTGCTCACCCTGAGCGCCAAGGCCGACGGCAAGGACGCGCGCGAGGTCACCGTGGTGCCCGTGGGCGACGAGGAGGGCCTGCGCCGCCGCGCGTGGATCGAGGACAACCGCCGCAAGGTGGGCGAGCTGTCCGGCGGCCGCCTGGCCTACGTGTGGGTGCCCGACACGGCCATGGGCGGCTACGCCGCGTTCACGCGCGAGTACTTCGCCCAGCAGGACAAGCAGGGCGCGGTCATCGACGAGCGCTTCAACCACGGCGGCTCCATCGCCGACTACATGACCGAGGTCATGGACCGCGAGCTGCTGGGCTACTTCAACAACCCGGTGGGCTCGCGCCAGCCCTGGACCGCTCCCAACGCCGCCCTGTGGGGCCCCAAGGTCATGCTCATCAACGAGATGTCCGGCTCCGGCGGCGACATGCTGCCGTACATGTTCCGCAAGAAGGGGATCGGCCCGCTCATCGGCACGCGCACCTGGGGCGGCCTGGTGGGCATCTGGGACGTGCCCATGCTGATCGACGGGGGCGGCATCACGGCGCCCCGCGGCGGCTTCTTCGACACGGACGGCAACTGGGCCGTGGAGAACGAGGGCGTGGGCCCCGACATCGCCGTGGAGCAGACGCCGCTGGGCATGCGCAACGGCGGCGACCCACAGCTGGAGCGCGCCGTGAGCGAGTGCCTGGAGCTGCTGAAGACCCAGGGCGTGAAGCTGCTGGAGCAGCCGGCGGACCCGGTGCGGGTGCGGCGGCCGCGGTAGGCGGCGGAGTCAGGAATCCTCGGAGCGGGGCCTGCGGGCCCCGCTTTTTTTATCTTCGATCAATTTCGCGCCCTAAGAAATCATCAAATCATGGAACCGATCCCCATCCGGTGCGACGGCCGCCCTATCATGAAGACCGGTTTCATCCTCGATCTTCGCCCGGGAGGGCCCGCCATGAAGTCCGCCGCCGCCGTTCTGTGCTGCCTGCTGCTCGCCTGCTCCGCCCTCGCCGTCCCCGGCGACGAGAACTGGGCCACCACCTGGAACCTGCCCGGAGCCGACGACGAGGTCCACGACGTGATCGAGTTCCAGGGCGATCTGGTCATCGTGGGCCGCTTCGCCGCGGTGGGCGACGCGCCTGCGCCCGGCGTGGCCATCTACGACGGCACGGCGTGGTCCGCCCTGGGCGGCGGCATCCACGGCGAGGTGTACGACGCCGAGATCTTCGGCGGCCAGCTCTTCGTGTGCGGCGACCTGCGCGACGCCTCCGACAATCCCCTGGGCGGCATCGCGCGCTGGAACGGCGCGGCGTGGGACTTCAATCCCTTCGGCTCCGTGGACTACGTGAACGGCATGGCCGCCCTGGGCTCGCAGTTGGTGATCATGGGCGACTTCACGGACGTGGACGGCGAGTTCATCGAATCCTTCGCCATGTGGGACGGCGCCCAGTGGAACGACATGGGCGCGAGCTCCGCCTACGGCTACGACATCACCTCCGACGGCGCCAACGTCTACGCCACCGGCTCCTTCGAATGGCTCGGCGACACGTACGTGGCCCACGTGGCGCGCTGGGACGGCACTCAGTGGCACGCCATGGGCAGCGGCCTGACCGACGAGTTCGGCGACCCCTTCGACGCCAACGGCGAGTCCATCCACGCCTGGAGCGGGAAGGTGGCGGTGACTGGATACTTCGCCAAAGCCGGCGGGCAGAACCTGCCCAACTTCGCCGTGTGGAACGGGTCGAGCTGGGGCACGCTGGGCTCGGACCCCGGCTTCTTCAGCGGCGGCGACGTGCCCTACGTGATCGGCGACTACGCCGGCGACCTGCTGGTCTTCAACGGCTACTCCTTCGTCTACCGCTGGAACGGGTCGTTCTGGAACGGCATCGGCTGGGGCGGCTACGTGAGCTGCGCCGCGGACTACGGCAGCGACCTGGTCTTCGGCGGCCTCTTCCGCGAGATCATCGGCGTGCGGGCCCACAACGTGGCGCGCTACGACGGCGCTGCGTGGCACGCCATGGCCGCGGGCGACGGCATCATCGGCATCACCAGCTTCGGCGATGCCGAGACGGTGCACGTGTGGAACGACCTGCTCCTGGTCAGCGGCCGTGCGCAGAACTACTACGGCGACGACGTGAGCGGCGCCGTCCTCGCCGGCTGGAACGGCACGGACTGGGTGGACATGGGGTTGGGGACGCAGAGCTCCTCCCTGGCGGAGATCGACCAGATGGTCACGTATCAGGGCGACCTGGTGGTCAACGGCAGCATCGACAACGCGGGCGGCTCGCCGTGCAACTCCTTCGCGCGGTTCGACGGCACGTCGTGGAGCCCGCTGGGCAATGCGGTGACCGTCAGCGGCGGCTCGGGCATGGTGGTGCTGGACGGCGAGCTGTACGCCATCGTCTACACGCCGGCCAAGGTGGTGGCCAGGTACCAGCCCGGCACGGACACGTGGCTGACCATCGGCGACGATCCGCCGGGCTACGACCTCTACGAGCTGGGCACGTACCAGGGCGACCTGGTGGTGGCCGGCAGCTTCCCCAGCATCGACGGCGTGACGGCCAACCACATCGCGCGCTGGGACGGCGCGGCCTGGCACCCGCTGGGCGCCGGCGTGGAGGGCGTGGTGCGCGACCTGCGCGAGGTGGACGGCAAGCTGGTGGTGGCGGGTTCGCTCACCCAGGCCGGCGGCGCCGCGGTGGGCCGCATCGCCGCGTGGGACGGGTCGGGCTGGAGCACGTACGGCAGCGGGATCTTCGGCAGCATCCACAGCGTGATGGACCTGGGCGGCAAGCTGTACGCGGCCGGCGACTTCAGCCAGGCCGGCGGGCAGCCGGCGGCCAACATCGCGAGCTGGGACGGCGCGGCCTGGTCCACCCTGGGCTCCGGCCTGAACGACTTCGCCCTGGACCTGGCCGTGTACGGCGGCGCGCTGGTGACGGTGGGGGAGTTCACCACGGCCGGCGGCACGGGCAGCAGCAGCATCGCCGTGTGGTCGCCCGGCACGAGCACCGGCGTGGGCGATGGGCCCGCGGTGCGCGTGGGCAACCTGCTGGCCATGGGACCGGCTCGGCCCAACCCGTTCCAGAACGGGACCGCGGTGAGCTTCACCATGACCCGCGCCGGCGATGCGCGGCTGGACGTACTGGACGTGCGCGGCCGCCGCGTTGCCGCGCGGGAGCTGCACGGGCTGAACCCCGGCGTGCAGACGGTGAGCTGGGACGGGAAGGCTGCGGACGGGCGCGAGGCGGCGGCCGGGACGTACTTCCTGAGGGTGCGGGCCGAGGGGGCCGAGGGGATGCGGAGGGTGGTGGTGGTGCGGTAGGCCCCGCTGTCCTGCGAGGAAACGTGACGGAACGGCCGGGAGACCGGCCGTTCCGCGTCGTTCTGACATGATTCGCCGCGTGCCGATTTCGCGGGCGGAATCCCTGCTTCGACATCATCTTGTCATCTCCCGCCGCGGCCCTCCCGCCGCGGCCTCTTTCTACCAATGCTCGACCCCCTGACCCGGCGCCGGCCGCGAGCCGCCGCCAAGGAGGTGGCCCCCCATGACCACCCGTGTGCCGCGACCCGTGGGCGCCGTCGTGTCCACCCTGCAGTCCTTCCTCAAGCTCGAGGCCGCCGGCGGCCTGGTGCTGATGGCGGCGGCGGCCGTCGCCATGATCGCCGCCAACTCGCCGCTGGCGCCGCGGTACGAATCGCTGCTGACCCTGCCGGTGGAGTTCCGCTTCGGCGACTTCAAGCTGGCCAAGCCGCTGCTGCTCTGGATCAACGACGGTCTCATGGCCGTGTTCTTCTTCCTGGTGGGCATGGAGCTCAAGCGCGAGGTGCTGCAAGGGCATCTGTCCAGCCTGCGCACCGCGGCGCTGCCGCTCTTCGCGGCGGTGGGCGGCATGGCGGCCCCGGCGGCCGTGTACGTGCTGCTGAACCGGGGCGACGCCGTGGCCATGAACGGGTGGGCGGTGCCCACGGCCACGGACATCGCCTTCGCCCTGGGCGTGCTGTCGCTGCTGGGGCCGCGGGTGCCCACGGCGCTCAAGGCGTTCCTGCTGAGCGTGGCCATCTTCGACGACCTGGGGGCGATCCTGGTGATCGCGTTCTTCTACACGTCCAAGCTGTCGCTGGCCTCGCTGGGGTTCGCGGCGGCCATGATCGTGGGGCTGGCGGTGCTCAACCGGCTGAACGTGCGGCGGCCGGCGGCCTACGTGCTGCTGGGCATTCCGCTGTGGGTGGCGGTGCTCAAGTCCGGCGTGCACGCCACGCTGGCCGGGGTGGTGCTGGCCATGTTCATTCCGCTGCGCGGCGACGGGAACGCGGAGGCGGCGGCCGACGCCCACGGTGACGATGACGGCGACGACCACCACCACGGCGGTCCGCTGCTGCTGCGCCTGGAGCACGCGCTGCATCCGTGGGTGGCCTTCGGCGTGCTGCCGATCTTCGCCTTCGCCAACGCAGGCGTGCCGGTGCGCGGGCTGTCGGCGGCCGACCTCTCGCACCCCGTGCCGCTGGGCATCGTGCTGGGGCTGTTCCTGGGCAAGCAGATCGGCGTGCTGGGGCTGAGCTGGCTGGCGGTGCAGCTGCGTCTTGCGGCGCTGCCGGCGGGCGTGGGCTGGGGCCTGCTGCACGGCGTGGCGCTGCTGTGCGGCATCGGCTTCACCATGAGCCTGTTCATCGCCTCGCTGGCGTTCGAGGACACGGGCGCCGAGTTCCTGGGCATGGAGCGGCTGGGGATCCTGATGGGGTCGCTGGTGTCCGGGCTCGGGGGCTGGGCCGTGCTGCGGTGGGCGCTGGGGCGCCGCGAGCCGGCCTAGACTTGAGGAAATGTCACGGAACGGCTGGCCGGCCAGCCGTTCCGCGTCTTTCAGACAAAATCCGCGGTCGCTATAGCTCCCACCCGAACCGCCTCAAGTCCACCCGCCCCCGCCCATCGAACTCCACGCCCTCCGCCTCCAGCAGCCGCCTCTGCCGCGCGCCGCTCTCCCCGCCCAGGCTGATCTCGCCGCGGGCGTTGAGGACGCGGTGCCAGGGCACGTCGTGGACATCGGGAAGAGCGTGGAGCGCGTAGCCCACCTGGCGGGGGCCGCAGCCCTCCACCAGCGCGGCGACCTGGCCGTATGCGGCGACGCGGCCCGGGGGGATGTCCCGGACCGCGTCGTGGATCCTCGCGTAGAGGTCGGAGGCCGCCAACGGTCTACTCCTCGTCCTCGTCCGGGAACTCGCGGCCCATGCGCGCCGGGGTGAAGCGCGCCAGCACCGAGTACACCACCGGCACCAGCAGCAGAGTGAGGAACGTGGAGAAGAGCACGCCGCCCACGATGGCCACGCCCAGCGGCCGCCGCGATTCCGCGCCCGCGCCCAGGCCGATGGCGATGGGGAGGATGCCGAACACCGTGGACAGCGACGTCATGAGGATGGGCCGCAGTCGGATGCGCGCCGCCTCCTGCACCGCGTCCACGATGGACGCGCCCCGCTGCCGCAGCTGGTTGCTGAACTCCACGATGAGGATGGCGTTCTTGGTCACAAGGCCGATGAGCATCACCAGACCGATCTGGGAGTAGATGTTCATGCTCTGCTGCATCAGGTACAGCGAGGCCAGCGCGCCGACCACCGCCAACGGAACCGAGAGCAGGATCACCAGCGGGTGGATGAAGCTCTCGAACTGCGCCGCCAGCACCAGGTAGATGAACACCACCGCCAGCAGGAACATGAACGCCAGGCTGCCGCTGCTCTCGCGGTACTCGCGCGACTGGCCCGAGAGCTCGCGGCGGATGCCCGCCGGCAGGTTCTGCTCGTAGATGCGGTCCAAGGCGTCCAGGGCGCTGCCCAGATCCACCCCCGGCGCCAGGTTGGCGGTGATGGTGGCCGAGCGCACGCGGTTGTAGTGGTTGAGCTCCTTGGGAGCCACCGTCTCGCGCACGCGCACCACGTTGGCCAGGGGGACCAGGCCGCCGTCGCCGGCGCGCACGCTGATCTCGCGGATCACGTCCGGGGTGGCGCGGTCGTCGGGGCGCATCTGGGCGATGACGTCGTACACCTTGTTGCCGCGCTTGAACTCGCCCGCCACGGTGCCGCCCAGCAGGGTCTCCAGGGCGGTGCCGATGTCCGTCACGCTCACGCCCAGGGCCGCGGCGCGGTCCCGGTCGATCTCGATGTCGAGCTGCGGCTTGTTCAGGCGCAGGTCGCTGTCCAGGTTCAGCAGGTAGCCCAGCCGGCCGGCCTCGGCCAGGAAGGTCTGCACGGCGGTGTTGAGCTCCTCGTAGCTGTCGGCCTGCAGCACGTACGAGATGGGCGACGACGTGCCGCGCCCGCCCAGGCTGGGCGGATTGATGACGAAGGCCAGCACGCCCGGCACCGCCATGAGCCGCGGGAAGAGCGTGGCCACGATCTCCTGCTGGGAGCGCTCGCGCTCGTCGCGGGGCTTGAGGTTGAGGAACATGAACCCGTCGGTCACGCGTCCGGGACCGCTGAAGCCCAGGCCCACGGCGCTGAACAGGCCGCGGCGCTCGGGCAGCTCCAGGAGGATGTCCTCGATCTGCCGCTGGTAGCGGTCCGTGTACTGCAGCGTGGAGCCCTCCGGCGCCAGCACGATGCCGAAGCCCGTGCCGCGGTCCTCCGTGGGCACCAGCTCCCGCGGCAGCTGGCCGTAGAACCACGCCGTGCTGGCCACCAGGGCCACCGCCAGGGTCAGCACCAGCCAGCGGTGGCGCAGGCAGAAGCCCAGGGTGCCGGCGTAGGCGGCGTCCAGGCGGACGAAGAAGGCGTCGAAGGTGCGGTCGCTCCACTTCTCCTTGGCGCCGTGCTCGCGCCGCTTGAGCATGAGCGCGCAGAGCGTGGGCGTGAGGGTGAGCGCCACGAACGACGACAGCAGCACCGTGACCGCCAGCATCACGCCGAACTCGCGGAACAGCCGCCCGATGGTGCCCGTGAGGAACGCCACCGGCACGAACACCGCCACCAGCGCCACGGTGGTGGCCACCACGGCGAAGGCGATCTCGTTCACGCCCTTGCGCGCGGCGGAGAGACGCCCGCGACCCTGCTCCACGTAGCGGAAGATGTTCTCCAGCACCACGATGGCGTCGTCCACCACCAGGCCGATGGCCAGCACCAGCGCCAGCAGCGTGATGATGTTCACCGTGAACCCCAGCGCGAAGGCGATGGTGAACGCCCCGATCACCGCGATGGGGATGGCCACGATGGGGATCACCGTGGCCCGCAGGCTCTTCAGGAACAGCAGCACCACCAGCACCACCAGACCCGTGGCCAGCAGCAGCGTGCGCGCCACCTCGCCGATGGACTCCTCGATGAAGGTGGCCGAGTCGTACGCCGTGTCGATGCGCATGCCCTCGGGCACCGAACGCTGCAGCTCCGGCAGCGCCGCGCGCACGGTGCGCGCCACGTCCACCGTGCTGGCCTGCTTCTGCTTCACGATGCCCAGGCCGATGGAGGGCCGGCCGTTGTAGCGCGTGACCGTGCGGTCGTCCTCCGGGCCCACCTCCACCTGGGCCACGTCGCGCAGGCGCACCACGTCGGCGCCGTCGCGGCGCACCACCACGGCGCCGAAGCCCTCGGGCGTCTGCAGCTCGCCGCGGGTGCGCACCGCGAACTCGCGTTCCTCGCCCTCCACGCGCCCGCCGGGGATCTCCACGTTCTCCACGCCGATGGCGCGCACCACGTCCGCCGCGGTCAGACCGCGCGACGCCATGCGGTCGCGGTCCAGCCACACGCGCATGGCGTAGCGCCGCTCGCCGCCGATGATGATGGACCCCACGCCGGGCAGGCGCTGCAGGCGCTCCTTGAGGATGCGGTCGGCCACGTCGGACAGCTCCAGGGTGCTGGCCGTCTCGCTGCTGAACGCCAGCCAGATGATGGGCTGCGCGTTCACGTCCACCTTGGCCACGATGGGATCCTCGGCCTCGCGCGGGAGGCTGCCGCGCACGCGGGCCACGCGGTCGCGCACGTCGTTGGCGGCCACGTCCACGTCGCGCTTGATCTCGAACTCCACGGTGATGACCGAACCCTGCTCGCGGCTGGAGCTGGTGATGGCCTTCACGTCCTCGATGGTGGAGAACTGCTCCTCCAGGATGTCGGTGATCTCCGTCTCCACCACGCTGGGGCTGGCGCCGCGATAGAAGGTGGTGACGGAGACGACGGGCGGCTCCACGTCGGGATACTCGCGCACCGGCAGGCGCGTGAAGCTGATGGCGCCCAGGAGGATCAGCGCCAGGCTCATGACCGCGGCGAAGACCGGCCGCTGGATGCTGAGTTCGCTCAGCCTCATGAGCCGTCGTCCGCGGTCTGCGGGGCCAGGGGCAGCACCTTGGCGCCCGGGAAGAGCTTCTGGTGGCCGGCGCGCACCACGCGCTCGCCGGGCGCGAGGCCGTCGGTGACCTGCACGCTCGCGGCGCGGCGCAGGCCCAGGGTGACGGGTCGCGGCGCCACCGTGCTGTCGGCGTTGACCACGTAGACCAGGGTGCCGCCGTTCTGGACGAAGACCGCCTCGCTGGGCACGGTCAGGGCGTCGGCCTGCACGTCCAGGGTCACGGCCACCTCGGCCGACATTCCCGGCCGCAGCGCGCCGTCGGGGTTCTCCAGGCGGGCGGTCACGCGCACGCTGCGGGTGCCGGCGTCCACCACGGGATCGATCACGTCCACGGTGCCGTGCAGGGCGCGGTCGGGCCAGGCGCTGGTGCGCACCTCCACCGGCGCGCCCAGGGCCAGGCGGGCCAGCAGGCGCTCCGGCGCGGTGAACTCCACGCGCAGGCTGGTGAGGTCGGCCAGGTCGGCGATGGCCGTACCGGCGCGCACGTAGGTGCCCACGCTCACGCGCTTGGCCCCCACGGTGCCGGCGAAGGGCGCCGCGATGCGCGTCTTGTCCAGGCGGGCGCGGGCCAGGGCCAGGTCCGCGGCGGCCACCTTCTCGGCGGCCACGGCGTCGTCCAGGTCCTGGGGCGTGCCGGCGTTGCGGTCCACCACCTCGGCGGTGCGGCGGCGGCTCACCTGGCGCTGCTCCAGCAGCGCGGCGGCGCGGTCCACCTGGGCCCGGAGCTCCACGTCGTCCAGGCGGGCCAGCAGATCGCCGGCCTCCACGCGCCGACCCTCGGCGATGGGCAGGGCCGTCACGCGGCCGTCGGTCTCGGCGGTGACCTGCACCACCTCCTCGGCGTCCAGGCTGCCCACGGCGGTGAAGCGGTCGGCCAGGTCCGAGGTGGCGGCCACGGCCGTCTCCACGGGCAGGGGCGGCATCTGGAAGCCGCCGCCGCCGGCCTGCTGTTCGTCCGAGCCGCAGCCCGCCAGGGCGGCGCCCAGCACGAGGCCGGCCGCGAGGGCGGCGGAGGCGAAGCGCGATGAGGTCATGGCGTGTTCTCCGGGTTGCCGGCGGGGACGGTCCCGCCGGGGAAGGCGCCGCCGGTGAGGCGGCGCAGGTTGGCGGCGGCGCGGGCGGCGCGGACCAGGGCCGCGGAGTAGCGGCGCTGGGCGTCGGCCAGGTCGGCGCTGAGACGGACGAGCTCGAAGGCGGTCACGCGGCCGCTGCGGAACTCCAGCTGTCCGATGCGGGCCTGCTCCAGGGAGGCGTCCACGCCGCGCTCGGCCAAGGCCAGGCGCTCGCGGCCCCGCTCCAGGTCGCGGAACTGCAGGCGCACGTCCTGCTCCACGGCGCGGGTGAGGGCCTCCAGCTGGTGCTCGGCGCGGGCCAGCTCGGCGTCGCGCACGGCGCGGGTCCCGTCGGCGGCGTTGCCGCCCAGGGGCAGGGCGAACTCCACGCCCACGCTCCAGGTCGGGTAGCGGCGCTCCAGGACCTGGGAGAAGCCGTCGCCGTAGCCGGTGTCGGTCACGTTGCGGATGGTGTCGGGCTCGCCCTCGCCGAAGTTCACCACCACGTCGCGGCCGGTGCCGGAGAGGCCGCGGCCGCCCAGCGAGCCGAAGAGGTCCAGCCGCGGCCGCGAGTTCACGCGGGCGGCGCCCACGCGGGCGCGGGCGGCGTCCACGCGGCTGCGGGCGGCGAGCACGCGCGGGCTGCGTTCCAGGGCGCCTGTCACCAGGGCCTCCAGAGGCGCGGGAGCCGACGGCGTGGGCGGCGTGTCGGCCGGCCGGTAGCGCGGCGCGCCGCCGGCGGGGCGGCGGTCCAGGAGCACGGCCAGGGCATCGGACAGGGTGTCCAGCATCTCCTCGGAGTCCAGCACCGCCTGCTCCTGCTGGGCCAGGAAGACCTCGGCGCTGGCCACGTCGGCGGGGCCGGCCAGGCCGGCGTCGGCGCGCAGGCGCGCGTCCTGCAGGAAGGCGCGGGCGCGGTCGCGGATCAGGCTCTGGACCGCGAAGTCGCGCTCGGCGGCGTAGAGGGACCAGTAGGTGAGCTCGGTCTCGGCGCGGGTGGCGAGGTCGGCCTCGGCCAGGGCCGCCTCGGCGCCTTCGCGCAGGGAAGAGGCGGCCTGCGCCTCGCCGCGGGTGCCGTTCCCGAAGCCCTGCAGCAGGGGTTGCACCACCTCCAGGCGGCCGAAGGTGTCGATCTGCGGCGACAGGGAGGCGAAGGCGTTGTTGGTGGTCAGCCGCGTGGTGTTCAGGCTGGCGCTGAGCTGGGTGCCCGTGGGCAGGGTCATGCGCGCGCCGCCGGAGAGCAGGGTCTGCTCCTGGCGCAGCACGTCGGCGCCGGCGAAGAAGGAGGCGCTGGGTACGTCATCGCCGGAGCGCTCGGCGCGGCCGAAGAGCTCGGGAGTGAACACGCCGCGGGCCTGACGCTCGGCGCCGGCGGCGGCGGCCAGATCGGCGCGGGCGGCCATCAGGCCGGTGTCGTGATGGAGCGCGAGGGTCACGGCCTCGCCCAGGGTCAGGAACTCGCCGGGCAGCGCGTCCAGGGTGCGGGCCAGGGCGCTGTCGGGCACAGCCGGGGCGGCGACGGCGACGGCGGCGAGCAGCAGCGCCGCGAGCGGGAGGCACGCGCGAAGCAGGGGGCCGGGGCGGAACATGAGCGCGCTCCTGGATGATGGGCATGCGTGCGGGAAGTGATCAAGCTGGCATGGTAAGGCCGTTCGGGCCGGACCGCCTGCATCATCTGCGACGGCCGCGAGGGACCGGTCCTTCCGCTCCTCGATCTTCTTTCAAATCTCCGGGCCGTCCGTTCTCCCGGCGGCCGCTGGAATGTCCGGTTCCACCGATCGGTGATTGGAATTCCACGGAAGCGCCGTTCCGCGGCCGTATCTGCAACACTCCTCATATCGTTTGGAGGCAATTCATGAAAGCGACGAAGTTCACCCTCACCTTCGCCCTGCTCCTGGTGGCCGTGACCGGCACCAGCTTCGCGGACGCCTGGTTCCAGGAGTTCCGTCCCGTGGCCGGCCACGACGAGCTCTGGTTCATCTCGCCGGGCGACGCCGGGGAGACCATCGCGTTCCAGGCCCGGGTCTACGACGGCTACCAGAGCCCCGTGAGTCCCAGCCTGATCATGAGCGCGAGCTGCACCATCACCTTCAACAACGACCAGGTGGCCTGCGGCGGCCTGACCTCGCTCACCCTGAACGCCGTGGACGCCACGCCTCCGGGCGACGGCTGGTGGACCTTCGAGATCGACCACCCCATGAGCATGCACGTGGACGCCGACGGCGACCTGGACATCATCGTGGGCATCACCTTCCTGGTCATCGATCCGCTGTTCGGCAACTTCGTTACCACGGACTACCAGCGGTACGAGGCCCCGGTGCTCTGCCCCGACTACAACGCCGACCTGGTGGTCAACCTGGCCGACGTTAGCCTGTTCTCCTCGGCCTTCTATGCCCAGGACGCCAACTACGACCTGAACGGCGACGGCGTGGTCAACCTGGCCGACGTGTCCAAGCTGGCCGCCGCCATCGGCGACGCCTGCGGCGCCAAGGCCGCCGGCATGTCCGCCGACGACGTGATGGCCTACATCAAGACCGAGAGCGGTGCCGAGGATGCGAGCTGGAGCGAGCTGAAGGCATCGTACCGCTAGACGACGGTCGATCGGAACGATCGGGAGCCCCGGCGGACGCGCCGGGGCTCCTTCGCGTCCGGAACCCTACCGCACCAACGACATGCGCCGCGTCTCCACGCGGTCCCCCACGGTCAGCCGGGTGAGGTACACGCCCGACGCCTGCTCCTGCCCGGCGTCGTCGCGACCGTTCCAGGCCACGTGGTGCCGACCGGCCGGGGTCACGCCGTCCAGCAGCGTGGCCACGCGCTCGCCCTTCACGTTGTAGATCTCCAGGGCGATGTCCGCGGCGGCCGGCAGCTCGAACTCGATGCGCGTGCCCGGGTTGAACGGGTTGGGCGCGTTGCGGCCCAGCAGGCGCGGCTGCGTGGGCGCGATGCGCTCGCCCGTGGAGCTCGCGGCGTCGTTGGAAACCAGCACGCCGACGGCGCCGATCTCCACGTAGTGCGCCGTGGACGCGAAGTTCAGGCGCAGTCCCAGGTTGAGGAGTCCCCGCTGCGGCGTGGTGAGGCCCACGGGCTGGGTGACGCAGACGGGCGTGGGGCTGTGGAGGTCCGTGGGCAGGTCCAGCATGACCATGGCCACGTCGGGGGCGTCCATGTCGGAGAAGCGCAGCGTGGAGATGAACGTGGAGGTGGTGCTCAGCTCGTAGCAGAGGGTCACCGAGTCGATCATGGCTCCGGCCGGCAGGTCCAGGCCCATGTAGGCCCATTGCAGGTCGCCGGCGGCGGAGGTGGTGAAGCGGGCGGCGGGCGAGGGGGAGCCGTAGTTCATGCTCAGGTTGGTGCTGGCTTCATGGAAGTTGTACGGCCCGAACCAGTACCACTGCTGGGCCAGAGCGGGTGACGCGAGGAGCAGCAGGCCGAGGAGCACGGTGGTGCGCGGGATCTTGGTCATGGGACGCCTCTCTTGTTGGGGGCGAGGGTCAAGGCTCCCATCAAGCTGCCATGAACGCGGATTGTCATGGGGGGATTTTGCCCGCGCTACAGACGTGCGACGCCGCCTTGTCTCCCGCCCGCGGTCCGCTATCCTGTCGGAACCGTTCCGCTTGCCACCGCCGACCCGGGAGCCGCCATGGGCATCGCCGCCGACATCGCCGTGATCGTGTTCGCCGGGTTCGTGGGCGGAGTGGTCGCCCAGCGCCTGCGCCAGCCGCTGATCCTGGGCTACATCGCCGCGGGGGTGGTGCTGGGGCCGCTGACCGGGGGCCGGCTGGTGTCCGATCCGCACGACGTGGAGCTGCTGGCGGAGATCGGCGTGGCGCTGCTGCTGTTCGCGCTGGGCATCGAGTTCTCGCTGAAGGAGCTGCGGCCGGTGCGCGCCGTGGCGCTGGCGGGCACCTCCATCCAGTTGCTGCTGACCATCGGCGCGGCGGCGGGCGTGGGCCTGCTGCTGGGCTGGCCGTGGACCGACGCGGTGTGGTTCGGCGCCTGCGTCTCCCTGTCCAGCACCATGGTGATCCTCAAGACGCTGCAGAGCCAGGGGCGGCTGGGCACGCTGTCCAGCCGCGTGATGATCGGCATGCTGCTGGTGCAGGACCTGGCCGTGGTGCCGCTGCTGATCCTGCTGCCCAAGCTCACGGACCTGCAGGCCGGCCTGCCGGACCTGGGGTGGGCGCTGGTGCGGGCGGCGTTGTTCCTGGCGGTGATGATCGTGGCGGGCACGCGGGTGCTGCCGGCGCTGCTGCGGCGGGTGAGCCTGTGGAACTCGCGCGAGCTGTTCGTGCTGACGGTGACGGGGCTGGCGCTGGGCATCGGGTACCTCACGCACAAGGTGGGACTGAGCTTCGCGCTGGGGTCGTTCGTGGCGGGCATCGTGATCAGCGAGTCGGACCACGCGCATCAGGCCCTGAGCGACGTGATCCCGCTGCGCGACGTGTTCGGGCTGCTGTTCTTCGCGTCGGTGGGGATGCTGCTGGATCCGGTGTACCTGAAGGCCCATCTCGATCTGGTGCTGGGCCTGGCCCTGGCCGTGGCGGTGATCAAGGCGGCGGTGTGCGCGGGCGTGGGCCGCGCGTTCGGCTACCGCAACGTGGTGCCGCTGGCGCTGGCGCTGACCATGTTCCAGGCGGGCGAGTTCGCCTTCGTGATCGGGCGTACGGGCGTGGCGGCGGGGGCGCTCGCGCCGGAGATGAACACGCTGATCATGTCGGTGGCGCTGGTGCTGATGTTCGCCACGCCGTTCGTCTCGCGGGCCACGGCGCCGGTGTACGGAGCGTGGCGGCGGCGGCGCACCGAGGAGCCCGTGCAGACCATCAACATCACCCACGACGAGCTGCACGACCACGCCGTGCTGGTGGGCGTGGGGCGCGTGGGCGCGGCGGCGGCGGGGGTGCTGCGGGAGGCCGGGGTGCCGTTCGTGGCGGTGGAGCTGGATCAGCATCGGCTGGAGACGTGCCGGGATGCGGGGCTGCCGGTGATCTTCGGGGATGCAGGGCATCCGGTGGTCTTGGAGGCTGCGGGGGTGGCGCGGGCCAAGCTGCTGCTGGTGGCGCTGGGGGCGGAGGAGAGCGCGCGGGCGGTGGTGCGGCATGCGGTGTCGTTGAATCCTGGGCTGGCGATCGTGGCGCGGGCGGAGACGGAGGAGGCGGCCAGGGATCTGGCGGGGTTGGGGGTTGGAGAGGTGGTTCTGACGCAGGTGCAGGCGGGGGTGGCGATGGGGAGGTTGGGGGTGGAGAAGGTCTAAGACCGTCGTCCGCTTGATGATTCATCCCGAAACGGCCGGCCGGCCAGCCACTCCGCGTCATTCAGACAAACAATGGTCGCCTATTTCCCGGCGGCCTCGATCTCCACAGCGGCGGGCGGAACCTAGTGCCTCTTCCGCGAAGCCACCAACCGAGCCTTAGCCCGAGCCATGGCCTTCTCCGCCCACAGGCATCCACTCATTGCCGTGCATACCCGACCCAATAATTCAGTTCCTCCACGCTGATCACCGCGTTGACGATCTCTCCGGAACGCACGTACGAGCATCCGTCGGTGCAATCATCCCCCAGATCGCAATCGTCCGGGGTGAAGCTCAGCCGAAGCTCGCAGCTGTCAAGATCTGTAGCGTTCACTCGGATTGACCAATTCAGTTGTCCATGGACGGTGCTGACGACACGTCCGAAGCAGTTCGGCCATGCGAAGATCTGAATGCCTCCCATGCTGCACTCCAGCATCAGCCCGTCGTCGCAGACGACGGTGCCGCTGGCCGGGCCATTATGGAGACCCAACACCTCGACCCAGCCGTACTCCTCGCCAACGGTGTTCCGTGCTCCGAAGACATAGCCGGAACGGTGCTGTTGCAAGACTTCATCGAACTCCCAATCCCCGTTCATCACGGCGTCGCCGACGGAAAGTTCACGCCAGCGGAAGTGGACGAACCGGAAGGGGGGCCCGGTTCTATTGGTATCGAATTCGAAATCGATCGGCGGTCCGACGGGAGCTCCGGCCCGGATCCGCGTGAAGCGGGCCTCGTAGTCGAGGCAGGACAACAGGTTCCCGGATGTGAACGCGGCCGTCCCCATCCTCGGCGCGCTGCGGCGGCCGACCTGTCCATGGGCGCCGGTCTCTGCATAGGCCGTCGGAGTCATACGGATCCGGAAGGAATCTCCGGCGGCCCCGCACGCGGACATGGTGGTCAGGGAGAGCTGATGCTGCCTGGTGACGCTGCGGGCGACGATCCTGTCTTGGAAGCCGGCTCCTTCCTCGAGGTGCACCGTCAGATACGTCCCGTCGTCCACGGGGCTGACGTCGGGCACATCCCACCGCTGGACCCGGCCGTTGACGGTTGCCCAGATCACCATGTCGAGACGCTCCACGCCGCCGGCGGCGTCGAACCGTTCATGGGCGATCCGGCAGGGAAGGCTGTTGATCACCTTGGCGATCGCGAAGAACAGCGAGGCGCCGCCCCAGATCTGGAGAACCCTCACGGACAGCAACTCTTCCAGCGTCGGCGCATGGGCAGCGAGCGTCCCGAGCGGAAACACCATGTTTAGGGCGTATTCCCTCATCACCTCCTTCCACAGCTCCGCGTTCGCACACAGCGGCGCAAACAGCTCTGGATTGTCGTAGGGAGGGCGATATTCGAAGTGAGCATAGGCGCCGTTCCAGCGCGCCAAGTCGAAGGACGTGATCGGCCGCTCGTGTCCGGCGTAGGTCACGCGGAACATGAGCACGGGGGTCCCCGTCTGATCCTCGCCCAGGATGGCGCCGTCGGCGCAGAGGATGCGCAGCGGCCGGGGTGAGATCAGCTTCTCGGGCCGGTCGGCCCGTGGGATTGCAACCGTCGGCGCGGCCGGCGCCGAGGCTTTCCCGTCGGCCAGATCGTAGCTCGTGGTCACGCCGCGCAGGGCGTCGTAGATGTCCATCCCCGTCACGTTGCCGGCGTCGTCCAGGGCGAGGGCCACGCGATCGCCCAGGGGACCCTCCATCAGCACGGAATCATCTCCGGGCTCGATCGAGAAGAGGAAGGAGTCCTGGGGCGACGTGGCGATCACGCGGGTCAGGGTCGTCGGCACGCCATCCTCGTCGCGTTCGCCGAAGAGGTGGTAGCGGACGCCGTCCGTCGACCGGATCTCCGCGATGGACTCCCCGTCGTACGGCAGGAACAGCAGGGAATCGACGGGCGTGACCCCCGGGTCCGGCTCCGTCGTGCTGCACCCGGTCGGAATCAGGCCGGAGAGAAGGCCGATGACCCCGACCAACACGAGGGTGCCGACGGGCCCGCCGCTGGGGAACCGGTCTCGTTTCGCTTTGGATTCCATCATCGCCCTTCCCTGTCGCCGCCGATCGGATCTCACCCTGCCGGTCCGGACCCCCGTCGCCACCTCGATCGCCGAGGCAGCCGCGGGAAGGCGCAGGGGTTCGTACGGGAGGACGGGCGGATTCCGCTCCGTAATCCGGAACTAGCGCTGCGACCAGGAGAGGAGGGTGCCCCGGAGCCGCGACCAGTCGCCCCAGAGCCGGGGGCTCTGTCCGGCCGTCTCGAGAGCCGACGCCCGGTGCTCGTGCTCGACTGCGGCCGCCCCGGGATCGGCGTCGCCAGCGACCAGGGCCCGTGCATAGTCCAAGGCGGCCCGTGCGATGAGACAGCGCGCCGCCGGCAGCGGGTGCCGGTCGGGATCGATCATGGCGTCGACCTGGTCCAGCAGGACCGCGGCGGAATCCAGAGGTGCGGCATCATGGTGCAGGACGGCGGCAAGCGCGGCCGCGTCGACCAAGAGCTGGACGGCGCGCGCGTGCTCCACCACCCCGGGTTCCGTCGTCAGGAGCCGCAGCGACTCCCGGGAGCGGGCGGCGGCGATCGCGAGATGCCGTTCCCGCGCGGCGGGCTCCTCGGCCAGGTCCGCCAGGGCGATCTCCGCCAGCCCCATCTCGGTGGTCGTGGCCGCATAGCGGGTGCGGCCCCCGGTCTCGCCGCGGATCTGGCGCGCCTTCTCGAGCCGGTCCTGGGCGGCGCGGATCCTGTCGGAGCGCCCGGTCAGCTCGCCCAGGTACCTGAGCGCCAGTCCATAGGCCTCGTGGAACCACGACACGGCCCGCCAATCGCGGCCGGCCCACAGGTTCTCCCGGTCCACATGGGCGAGGATGGACAGACCTTCGGCGATGGCCGCCGTATCCGCCGCCGCTATGCCGCGCAGGACGATGATGCGTCCGTAATCCAGATAGCGTCCGGGCTCGGGTTCGGGATCGGCCAGCAGGACCGCCGTCCGGTCCGGCGCGAAGCGCGCCTTCCCCAGGCATGATGCCCGTTGATAATAGGCTCCCTGCAGGTAGTAGGCGGATCTGTGGATCTCGGCGATGGCCTCGAGCGCGCCGGCATAGCCTGCACGCACGACATCGGCCGTCACCCCCTCGATCTTCAGGAAGAGGTCGCTGGCCGGGTCCAGATGCTCCATGGACTGCGGCGTCGGATCGGAGGCGGCTGCGTCGAACTCCACACCGGCGCGCCAGAGCAGGTCCCGGTCATCGTCGCCGCACCCCAGGAAGTACAGGGCCTCGCCCCGCCGCCAGTGGATGTAGCGGTTCATGGCCAGGGCGGGAGCCTTACCCCTCAGCTCGGCGACCCGGGCATCGGCCGCATCCAGCAATTCCAGCGCCTGCCGCAACGTGGCCGCCGTGCGCGGCTTCACGTGGATGAGATCCGTGACCGATTCCATGGTCCGGCTCACGGCGGTGATGATCTCATCGCGCTGATCGCTGCGGGCCGTGACCTCGCGCAGCAGGACCAAGGAGGCGATCACGATCAGCACCATCGCCGTGACCAGCACCGGGCGGATGCGGATTCGCAGAGCATCCAGAGCCCTCAATCCTCTCCATCGCAGCGTTGAGGCCAGCCTGGAAGCAGCCGATCCCGAGGCGGCGGTGAGCGATTCCTGCAGCTCCGACGCCAGCTCGTGCCCGTCAACGAACCGCTGCCGCGGCCGTTTGGCGAGGCAGCGGCTCACGATCATCTCCAGGCGCGGATCCGCGACGCCGTCCAGCCGTTGGACCGACGGCGTGGGATCCACCAGGATCGAGGCGAGCGTGCGCGGCGCCGACCCGCGCTCGTGACCGAACGGCCGCGCCCCGCAGATCAGCTCGTACAGGATCACGCCCAAGGCGAAGATGTCCGTGCGGGGGTCGGGTGCGCCGAACCCGTCGTGGACCTGCTCGGGCGCCATGTAGTCCACCGTGCCCACCACCGAGGACGTCTGACCCGACACCGTCGTGGCGGCGTTGTCCCGGAGGACCGTCGCGACGCCGAAGTCCAGGACCCTTGGTCTTCCCGCACGGTCCACGATGATGTTGGCGGGTTTGAGATCCCGGTGCACCACGCCCTGGGCATGGGCGTGACCCAGGGCCCGGCAGACCTCGACCATCAGCGCCACGCGCGTCGCGATGTCCGGAGCCTCCTCCGCGACGAAGCGGTCCAGGGGCCGCCCATCGACGTACTCCATGGCCAGATAGGGCATGGTGCCGAGAATCGTCTCGATGGCGCCGGCGCCTTCGTAGCTGCAGATCCCGGGATGCCGGAGCCGCGCGAGGACGGCGATCTCCCTGGCGAACCGCTCTCTCATGCGTTCGCTGCCGAGTCCCGGACGCAGGAACTTCAGGACGACCCGGCGGTCCGTGGCGACCTCTCGGGCCACGTAGACCACGCCCATGCCGCCGCGGCCCAGCAGGCGCTCGAGACGGTAGCCATCCACGGCACCGTCGGCATCGATCCCCAGCACTCTCAGGAAATCGGTGGGGTCCACCATGGGTGCCAGGTCCGCGGCGTCGGCGTCGAGGACGGCCAGGAGGCGCATGACCCCGTTCAGGAGCTCGGTGTCGGCTCCGCAACGACGCAGGATGAAATCGTGACGCTCGGCCTCGTCGAAATCCAAGGCCGCGAGGAACACGGCCTGGATCTCGGCATAGCGGGCGTCATCGTTGGCGGGGCCTCGTGCCATGATTCCGGAACCTCACACCGCTTCCACCGATCGCCGGACTCACTCCATCTCAGCGCGCAGCCAGCTCCGGGCGTGGACCCAGAGCTTCCGCACCCAGCGGTCGCTGATCCCGAGATGATTCGCGATCTCCACCTCGGTCAATCCGGCGAAGAACCTCAGCTGGACGATCTCCGCCGACCTGGGATCCAGGCCTTCGAGACGCAGGAGCGCATCGTTCAACGCCAACAGATCGACCTCGGGATCCCCGCCGGCGATGTCGTCATGGAGCGTCACCCGCAGCGGGCGTCCCCCTCGCTTGGCGGCGGTCCGGTTCCGCGCCATGTCGATGAGGAGGTTGCGCATGATCCCGGCCGCCAGCGCCAGGACGCGCACACGATCCTGCGTGGGCACGTTGCGAGACCCGTGCAGACGGAGGTAGGTCTCGTGGACCAGCTCGGTGGGCCGCATGGAAACGGCCATCCGGTCGTTCCGCAGCCGCGAACGCGCGATGACGTGCAGCTCGTCGTAGAGCTGGGGCAACAGGGACTCGAGATCTGGCTGCTGTCGCATGGCGTCCGGAGAGGCTGGAGTCCAGAATCGTCAGGATACGCCACGATTCTACTCCCGATACCCTCTCCGAACAACATCCAGCGGCGCCGCCCGGTCCTCTTCCCGTTCGCTCACATCTCTCCGGCCGAGAACACACCTGAGACCGTACGGGACTGCAGTTCCGTACCCGATTCATCGACGAACTCCCCGGTCACGGTGCCGCTGAACGATCCGCTCACACCCGAGGCCGAGATCGCCGTGATGGTGATGGTCCCCGTCCAGCCGGCATCACCGTAGAAGATGGCCAGTCCGCCGCTGCCCTCTTCCATCGTCACGCCGCCCCCCTCCGAGGATCCGTATACGCCGGGATCCACGACGCCTGCCGGCGTCTCGATGGTGATCGTGAACCCCGCGCCTTCGCCCACCTGCGCGCCGATCTGCACATAGTGCGTCAGATCATCGTCGAACCCCGCGGTCGTATGTTCCACGTGGTCCATGGTGTAGGTGCCGGCCAGGGGGCCGTTGCCCAGGGTCGCTTGGGCCAGACCGTCGGAGAGGCCGCTTCCGCAATCGGCGGGGGCGTCGCCCAGGCGCGTCACCGAGGATTCGAACGCCAGGCAGAGCGGCTCTAGAATGCAGGTCCCGGAGAAATCCGACAGGCTGATGGTGCCGTTCGAGCTGCTTCCCTGGTCATCGATGGTCCCGGTGACATCGAAGGTGGCCGTGGCGGTGCACCCCTCGTTTCCAAACGGATAGTCGGCGATGGTGCAGTCCATGGTGAGGGTCGTGCCGTCCAGCGTGTAGTCGCAGGGAAGCGCGCCGCCGATGGGGCCCTCGTTGCAGTGCGCGATCAATTCCTCATGCTCCAGGAAGGTCTCCCCGCTCCCGCAGACCGTGATGCTGGTCGCCAGTCTGTAGAGGCCGGGCCGGAAGTCGCCGGCGCCCTGCGGGCAGTTCACGCAATCGCCCTGATCGTCGCCGCAACCGGACAGGACTAGGAGGAGGCCGATCACCAAGGTGGCTGCGGAGGCGAGCCGCCTCTGTCGCTTCGGAGTCCTACGAGATTCGGTTCCCGGGGTGATCACGATTCTTCCTCCTCTGGTGCTCTGTCCCGCGGTCTTGGACCGCTGGAATCGGCCCGCGTCCCCCTTGGATCCGCGCAGCCGTGCTTGCGAGGGAGGGCGTAGGAAGACCGAGATTCCGGAACTCGTGTTCCGGATCAGGACGATCTTCCCGCCTGTCCGGAGTGAACGCGGCCATGGTGGACCATGGTCGCATGACCTTCACTCCAGCCGGGTCTCAGGTCCGGAAAGGAACACGCGATGTCCTGGATCGCCCGTTTCGGGGGAGCCGTCCCCCTGGTCATTTCCGTGGTCATGCTCGCGGTCGGAGCGGCGTCCGCGGGAGACGTCGTCCCGATCGTCTGGAACGGCTGCGAGATCCCGCACCAGAGCGGGACCTGGAAGGTGGTCGACCGTGCGGCTTCCGCCCTGGGCGAGGACGGGACCGTCGCCGTCATCGCAGTGCTGGCTCGCGGTGACATCTCCGACCGCAGGAACTGGAAGACCGGCCTCCTGCGCTGGTCGGCCGGCACGCTCGAGATCCTCGAGGTCGAGGGCGAAGGGATCCTCGCCGGCAAGGGCCGCTCTCTCGATCGGGGCAGCGTCTTCGTGGATCGCGACGGAGCCGTGGTCTTCCACGCGACGGGAGACGCCAATTCCACGGGCTGGTACAGACGGCAGGGGGCCGAGCGGAGCGCTCTCGGACCCGGGATCGACGTTCCCGCCGCGGATCTCGTCCGCTGGAGCCTGATCGCCCGCGACGCGACGGGGCGAAGCGCGTGGTTCGGGGGCTCGGATCCCCGGCTCGTGATCGAGAGCGGAGGGCGCGGACACGTCGTCCTGTCGCTCGGCGCGCGTGCTCCGGGCTTTCGCGGCGAGATCAGGATCGAGGAGCTCCATACCGTCGACCTGGGGCCCAACCCCTACGCGCTGATCATGGCCGCGGTGTCCGGCGTCGGCGTGCCCCGCCCCGCTTTTGCGTCGTGGAGATACGACGGTGAGAGCATGGACCTGCTGACCGGACCGGGCATCCTGGATCGCGGCAGCGCCTGTCCTGATATCGAGCCAGCTACGGCCAAGCTCCAGACCCTGATGCGCCCTGCGGTCCTTGCCGACGGATCCGTGTGGATGAGTTCCACCGTCACCGCTTCCCAGGGGCTGCCCTCGGACCGGATCACGCTCGTCTGGAGGGATGGCATTTGGTCGAACCTCGGCAGTCCCTGGTTCGTGCTCGAGGGTGGAACCTGGAGCCAGAGGACCGAGCGAGAGATGGCCGGCGCCTCCCAAACCGAGACCATGAACTGGCAGGCGATGATCCAGTTCGGGATCGGCTTCGAGATGGCGCCGCTCCTGGGCGGGGACGTGATCGCGAACCTGACGACGGGCCTGCAACGCGAGATCGAGTTCAACGTGCTGCGACGCATTCCGCATCCGATCATGTTCTCCCTGAGCCGCCTCGACGCCGTGGGAAGGTACGCAGGTGGGGTTTTCCAGCCGCCGGACGGGCGTGGCAGCCTCTGGGGCATCCACGAGTCAGGCGCGGCGCTCTGGTACGTCCCCAGGCAGCCGCTGCCGAGCTTCCTGGTGCGCGATGGAGCAGGACGAGTGGAGGCCGTGGAGATCCCCCAGCGGCTGCCGATGCCTGACGGCACCACGCGGAGCATCAACGGCGTGATGGGGCAGGAATGCCAGGCCCAGCTCCTGGACTTCTTCCAGCGCGGCGCTCTGACCGCGCCGGCGCGGTGGCCGCGGAGCGGAGCGATCGCAAACGGCGCCGGCGCTTTCTTCATCGGCCTCATGTTCGAGCCGGAACCGGGATTCTACGACGGGGGATTCATGCTCTGTTTGACCCGCCTCGACGAGAAGTGAACGGGACCGCAAGCGGGCCGACACGCCGGCGAACAGGGCCTCGCGACGACGAAAAAGCCCCCCGCGTTGCGGGGGGCTTCGTGCGCAGTCGGACCGTGGCTTCTAATGCCTCTTCCGCGAAGCCATCAACCGAGCCTTGGCCCGAGCCATAGCCAGCTCCGCCCTCCCAACATCCACCCCATCTTCCCGATGCGCCAACCGCTCCTTCGCCCTCTCCAACGCCTTCTCCGCCCGCGTCACATCGATATCCGGCGCCGGCTCACAACTATCCACCATCACCGAAACCTGATTCCGAGCCACCTCCAGGAACCCGTTGGACACCGCGAACACGCTCGCGGGCCCGCCCTCGGCCTCCTTCAGCGTCAACGTCCCCGGCACCAGCGCCGTCACCAGCGGTGCGTGGTTCGCCAGGATGCCCAGGTAGCCGGCGATGCCCGGCACCGTGAGCGACACGGCGTCGGTCTCAAGCAGGGTCTGCTCGGCGGTCACGATGGAAACCTTGAAGCTCTTGGCCATGGTCCTTCTCCGTATCGGACGGCGGCGGTTCGGGCGGACGGGAAGGGCGGCGCGGCGGCCGCCCTTCCGGCATCACGCGGCGGCTACTTCTCCAGGGCCTCGTACTTCTCGAGGACCTCGTCGATGTCGCCGCACATGTAGAAGCACTGCTCCGGGATGTGGTCGTACTCGCCGGCCACCAGGCCCTTGAAGCTGCGGATGGTGTCCTCCAGCTTCACGTAGCGGCCCGGGCTGCCCGTGAAGACCTCGGCCACGAAGAAGGGCTGGCTGAGGAACTTCTGGATCTTGCGGGCGCGCTGCACGGTGAGCTTGTCCTCATCGCTGAGCTCGTCCATGCCCAGGATGGCGATGATGTCCTGCAGGTCCTTGTAGCGCTGCAGCACGCCCTGCACCTCGCGGGCCAGGTTGTAGTGCTCCTCGCCGATGTAGCGCGGGTCCAGGATCCGGCTCGTGGAGTCCAGCGGGTCCACGGCGGGGTAGATGCCCAGCTCGGCGATCTGGCGGCTGAGCACCGTGGTCGCGTCCAGGTGGGAGAACGCCGTGGCGGGCGCGGGGTCCGTGAGGTCGTCGGCGGGCACGTAGATGGCCTGCACCGACGTGATGGACCCGTCCTTGGTGGACGTGATGCGCTCCTGCAGGGCGCCCATCTCCGTGGCCAGGGTGGGCTGGTAGCCCACGGCGCTGGGCATGCGGCCCAGCAGGGCGGACACCTCGGAGCCGGCCTGGGTGAAGCGGAAGATGTTGTCCACGAAGAGCAGCACGTCCTGCTTCATCTCGTCGCGGAAGTGCTCGGCCATGGTCAGGCCGCTCAGGGCGATGCGCAGACGGGCTCCGGGCGGCTCGTTCATCTGGCCGAAGACCAGGGCCGTGTTCTTGATCACGCCCGACTCGCTCATCTCCAGGTAGAGGTCGTTGCCCTCGCGCGTGCGCTCGCCCACGCCGCAGAACACCGAGTAGCCGCCGTGCTGGGTGGCGATCACGTGGATCAGCTCCAGAACGATGACCGTCTTGCCCACGCCGGCGCCGCCGAAGAGGCCGATCTTGCCGCCTCGGGCGTACGGGGCCAGCAGGTCCACCACCTTGATGCCCGTCTCGAACACCTCGTTGGCCTCGCCCTGGTCCTCCAGGCTGGGGGGCGCGCGGTGGATGGGCGCCGTCTTCTGCGGCTCCTCCACGGGGCCCTTGCCGTCGATGGGCTTGCCCAGCAGGTTGAAGAGACGACCCAGGCTCTGCTTGCCCACGGGCACGCTGATGGGGCCGCCGGTGTCGGTGGCGGGCATGCCGCGCACCAGACCGTCGGTGGAGTCCATGGCGATGCAGCGCACGACGTTGTTGCCGATGTGCTGGGCCACCTCGACCGTCAGGTCGATCTCCTTCTCCGCGTCGGTGATCTTGATCGCGTTGAGGATCTCCGGCAAAGAATCCGCGCTGAACTCCAGGTCCACCGTCGGACCGATCACCTGCACCACGCGTCCGGTGTTGTCGGCCATGGCCTTCTCTTCTCCTTGCTTGCGCAATCCGGCCCCACGCAGGGGCTCGTGACAGAAAACGTCCTACAGAGCCGCGGCGCCGCCGACGATCTCCGAGATCTCCTGGGTGATCGCCGCCTGCCGCTCGCGGTTCCGCTGCAGCGTCAGGGACTCGATCATCTCGCCGGCGTTGGTCGTCGCCGCGCTCATGCTGGTCATGCGCGCCCCGTGCTCGCTCGCGTAGGCCTCGCTCAGCGCCAGGTACAGGCGGTTGCGGAGGTACTGCGGAAGCAGGGCCGCGTAGATGGCTTCCTTGCTGGGCTCCCAGATGTAGTCCAGGGCCGGGCCGTCCTGCTGCTCCTCCTCCGCCTGGGGCGGGGTGATGGGCAGGGCCGTGGACACGTTGGGCCGCTGGGTCATGGTGCTCACGAACTCCGCGTAGCAGAGCCGCACCTCGTCCACCTCTCCGGTGAGGAAGCGGTGCGCCACGATGTCGTTCACCTGCCGGGCCTTCTCGTCGCTGGCCTGGCCGCCGAAGTCGTCGAAGCTCGCCGTGATCTCGTAGCCGCGCTTGCGGAAGAAGTCGCGGCCCTTGCGGCCCACCGCGAGCACCTCCACGGCCACGCCCTCGTCGCGCGACGCGTCCATGTCCTTCTGCGCCGCGCGCATCACGTTCATGTTGTACGCGCCGCAGAGGCCCTTGTCCGAGGTGACCACCACGTAGAGGCGGCGCTTCACGTCGCGCACCTCGAACAGCGGATGGTCGGCCGCGCCCGTGCCCGCCAGGCGCTGCAGCAGGTGCTGCAGCTTGGTGGCGTAGGGGCGCGCGGCCAGCAGACGGTCCTGGCTCCGCCGCAGCTTGGCCGCCGAGACCATCTTCATGGCCTTGGTGATCTGCTGCGTGGACTTGACGGACTTGATCCGCTTGTTGATGACCTTGATGCCGGCTCCGGCCACTGGTCGTCCTTCCCGTTAACCCGGCGCGCCTAGCGCGAGGCCTTGTACTCGGCGATGGCGGCCTTCAGGCTCGCCGCCGTGTCGTCCTCCAGCTTGCCGCTGGTGCGGATCGCCGCCAGCACGCCGGAGTGCTTCTCCTTGAGGAACGCGTGCAGGCCGGCCTCGAAGTCGGCCATGTCCTCCACCGGCAGGTCGTCCAGGAAGCCCTGGTTGGCCGCGAAGATGATGGACACCTGGTTCTCCACCGGCATGGGCACGTACTGGCCCTGCTTGAGGATCTCCACCATGCGCTCGCCGCGGGTCAGCTGGGCCATGGTGCTCTTGTCCAGGTCCGAGCCGAACTGGGCGAAGGCCGCCAGCTCGCGGTACTGGGCCAGGGCCAGACGCAGCGAGCCCGCCACCTTCTTCATGGCCTTGGTCTGGGCCGAGCCGCCCACGCGCGACACCGAGATGCCCACGTTGATGGCCGGACGCACGCCGGAGAAGAAGAGGTCGTTCTCCAGGAAGATCTGGCCGTCGGTGATGGAGATCACGTTGGTCGGGATGTACGCCGACACGTCCGAGGCCTGGGTCTCGATGATGGGCAGCGCCGTCAGCGAGCCGCCGCCGTTCTCGTCGGACAGCTTCACCGCGCGCTCCAGCAGGCGGCTGTGCAGGTAGAACACGTCGCCGGGGAAGGCCTCGCGGCCGGGCGGACGGCGCAGCAGCAGCGAGAGCTGGCGGTACGCGTTGGCCTGCTTGGAGAGGTCGTCGTAGATCACCAGCGTGTGCTTGCCCTGCCACATGAGGTGCTCGGCCATGGCGCAGCCGGCGTAGGGCGCGATGAAGAGCATGGGCGCGGGCTCGCTGGCCGACGCGGAGATGATGGTGGTGTACGCCATCGCCCCGTGCTCTTCCAGGGTGCGGTGCACCTGGGCCACCGTGGACTGCTTCTGGCCGATGGCCACGTAGAAGCAGTACACGTCCGTGTCCTTCTGGTTGATGATCGTGTCGATGGCGATGGCCGTCTTGCCCGTCTGACGATCGCCGATGATCAGCTCGCGCTGGCCGCGGCCGATGGGGATCATCGAGTCGATGGCCTTCAGGCCGGTCATCAGGGGCTCCTTCACCGGCTGACGATCGATCACGCCGGGAGCCTTGATCTCGATCTTGCGCGTGTGCTCGGACGGGATGGGGCCCTTGCCGTCCAGCGGCTGGCCCACCGCGTTCACCACGCGGCCGATGACGCCCTCGCCCACCGGCACCTCGGCGATGCGCCCCGTGCGCGTGACCTGGTCACCCTCTTTGATGTGGGTGTCGTCGCCGAAGATGGCGGCGCCGATGGAGTCCTCCTCCAGGTTCAGCACCATGCCGTAGATGTCCCCCGGGAACTTGATGAGCTCGCCGGCCATCACGTCCTGCAGGCCGTAGATGCGGGCGATGCCGTCACCCACCTGCAGGATGGTGCCGACGCTCTCCACGCCGAGGTCGCTGTCGTACTTCTCGAGCTCCTTCGAGAGGATGGAGCTGATCTCTTCCGGCCTGAGTTTCACGGTGAACCCCTTTGGTCCAGCTTGGTGCCTGAAAGCTCTAACGCACGTCGGCCTGGGCGAGCTGCGCGCGCAGCCGCTCCAGGTTGGTGCGGATCGTCCCGTCGATGACCCGGTCGCCCATGGTCACGCACACGCCCCCGAGCACGGCGGGGTCGAGCGCCTTCTGCAGCTTCACCTTGCGGCCCGTCAGCTTGCCGAGCTGCGCGGCGAGGCCTTCCTCCAGGTCCGCGGGCAGCGGCACGGCCGTGGTCACGGTGGCGCGCAGGTACCCGTGCTCCACCTCCACCAGCCGCGCGAACTCGTCCTGGATCTCGCGCACGGTGTCCAGGCGCTGCTTGTCCACGAGCAGGTCCAGGAAGTGGACCAGGACCGGCTCCACGCGGCCGCCGAAGGCCTTGCCCAGCAGGTCCTTCTTCTTGGCCTCGTCCACCTGCGGACCGGTGAGCAGGCGCTCCAGATCCGGGTGGGCGTCCAGCACCTGCATCACGCCGGCGAAGGATTCGGCCGTCCCGTCCAGGACGCCGGCCTTGGTCGCCGCGGCGAGCAGGGCCTGGGCGTAGCGCGAGGCGACGGCGCGGTTACGCATGGGGCATCTCCCCGAGACCGTCGATGTAGTCCGCGATCAGCTTGCGGTGCGTGGCGTCGTCCAGCTCCTTCTTCAGGAGCATCTCCGACGACTTCAGCGCCAGGTCGATGACCTGGTCCCGCAGCCCGATCTGGGCCTTCTGGGTCTCCATCTCGATGTCGTGATGGGCCTTCTCGACCAGGGCCGTGGCCTTGGCGTCGGCCTCGCTGCGGATCTTCTCCGCCAGCTCCTCGCCGCGCCTGCTGGCCTCCTGGACCTTCTCCCGCTCCAGAGACTTGATCTCCACGAGCTGGAGTTCCAGGTCGCCCTTGATCTTCTCGGCGCTGGTGCGCGCGTTCTCGGCCTGGGCGAAGTCGCCGGCGATCTTGTCGCGGCGCTCGTCCAGCATGCCCAGGATGGGACCCCAGGCGAACTTGCGCAGCACGAGCACGACGATCACGAAACCGACGATGTTGGTGCCGATGACTGCAAAATCGAGATTCATCGTCCGAACCTTCCCACGGTCATAGACGTTGTCCGGGCCAGTGCTGCCGGGGGCGGGAGGTCCGCCCCCGGCCGTGGTCCGGGTGCTGCAGGGACGAGGGTCTTAGCCCAGCTTGCCCATGAGCAGGATGACCGAGAGCAGCGCGTAGATCGTCAGAGCCTCGATGAACGCGGCGCCGATGATCATGGCCGTCTGGATCTGGCCGATCGCCTCGGGCTGACGGCCCATGGCCTCCATGGCGGAGCCGATGGCGCGACCGAGACCGAGACCGGAACCGACAGCAGCGATACCGACACCGAGGGGGAGAGCCAAACCGAGCAGTTCCATTGTTCCTCCTTCATCCGGGCCAGCCGGATGGGTGGTTGCGAGGCGCGGGCGCCTCTTCTCGTCACAGTTCCGGACCACTTCCGGAGCACTTCGGGCTTCCGCCCGAAACTTCTAGTGCCCGTGCGCCTCCTCGCCGTGATGGTCCCCGTGGGGCAGCATCAGGGCGATGTAGACCATGGACAGCAGCGTGAACACCAGTGCCTGGATGGTGCTGGTGAGCAGCGCCAGGAACACGATGGGCACCTGGATGGGCAGGCCCACCGGCAGCTTGGCGAAGGCCAGCATGCCGGCGCCGAGCACCACGAACACGGCGATGAGCTTGTCCTCGCCCATCACGTTGCCGAACAGTCGCAGGCTCAGGCTCAGGGGCTTGATGAACTCGCCCAGCAGATGCAGCGGGAACATGAGCGGCACGAAGGCCCACTCCACCCCGCTCCTGGGCGACCCCGCCATGTGGTGCAGGTACCCCAGCGGACCGTTCTCCTTCAGCGCGATGCCCTGCACGTAGAGGAAGGTGCAGATGGCCAGCGCGGCCGTGGTGTTGATGGCCGACGTGCTGGCGTGGAAGAAGGGGACCAGGCCCATGAGGTTGTTGATCCAGATGAAGATGAACAGCGTGCCCAGGTAGGGCACGTAGCGCCGGTGGCCGTGGCCGATGACCGCGTGCACCAGGTTGTCCAGCCCGCCCATGAGCATCTCCACGGCGGCCTGCAGGCGGCCGGGGTGCGCGGTGCGCTTGGACGCCACGCTGGTCAGCAGCACCATGATGAGCGCGGCGGCGATGGCGCTGAAGATGGGGTCGAGCCAAGACCAACCGTGAGGCGCCCCGAAGAAGATGCCCACGAAGTTGGGGAGGTGGTAGGGGTCGCCGTGTTCGTCGCCGTGGCCGTGGCCTTCGCCGTGCGCATCGCCGTGGGCGTCGCCGCCGTGGGCGTCCGCGTGGGCGTCGGGAGCGTGGACGTCGGCGCCGTGGGCATCGGCGGCATGAGCGTCGCCGTGCGCGTCCGCGTGCTGCTCGACGGCGGCGGCGTGGCCGTGGGCGTCGCCGTGATCGGGGTCGGTGGCCAGAGCCGTTCCCGCGAGGAGCAGGAGCGAGAGGGCCAGCGTCAGGACGGTCGCGTTCCTCGTCGACATTCGTGACCTCATTCCGCCGGGGATCCGAAGCGCAGCGCCGGCTTGCCGACGAGAGCCAGGACCACCAGGACGATCAGCAGGAGCGAGAACCCGAGAACACAGCTCAGCGGCGGCACCGCGCCCGCCAGCAGGACCCAGAAGGCGACACCGTACAGGGCGACCTTCGCCGCGATCAAGCGGGCGAAGGCGGCGCCCCTGCGGGGGCTGCCCGGCGGCACCAGGGTCAGGCGGACCAGACCCTCCACCACCCAGAAGCTCAGCACGGCCCACACGGCCGACCCGAGCACCCCGAACACGAACCGGTCGTCGCCGACCCGTCCGTTGAGGACCAGGGCCGCGGCCACGGCCGCCGCCAGGGTCCAGAGCTTGGCGCGCTTCAGGAGAAGGGTGGTGTTCACGACCGGTCCCTTTCCTGCAGCTCCGACGCCCGGCGGAAGACCAGAGCCACCTGCCGGAACGACGCCACCAGCCCGAACACGGTGCCGACGGCCTCGAACGTCGTGGCGTGCCCCCAGCGTCCCCCGGCCCAGTGACCGGCCAGCCAGCCGAGCACGGGCCCCACGATCATCATGGTGGGGATGGCGGTGTAGAGCCCGATGGTCCGCGCCTGACGCGCGTTGCGCTCGAGCTTTCCGTC
>DAOTGJ010000031.1:31728-41609 GCA_035447065.1 Candidatus Krumholzibacteriia bacterium | reverse complement strand
CTAGAGCAGGCCGCCGTCGCCGTCGGCCGGCGCCTCCTTGCTCAGCGGCAGCAGCACCGTGAAGCTGGATCCCTTGCCGGCCTCGCTCTCCACGCGCACCTCGCCGCCCAGCTTGCGCAGGATGTTGTAGACGATGCTCAGGCCCAGCCCCGTGCCCTTGCCCGCCGGCTTGCTGGTGTAGAAGAGGTCGAACACCTGGCTCAGCGCCGCCTCCGGGATGCCCACGCCGTTGTCGCGCACGGTGGCGGCCACGCGCATGCTGTCGTCGCCGGGGTCCTCCAGCAGGGACACGCTCAGGTCGATGACCGCCTGCCGCGGCCTCTTCTCCTCGATGGCGTCCATGGCGTTCTTCAGCAGGTTCACGAAGATCTGCTCCAGCAGCTGCGGATCCGTGCGCACCCGCGGCACGCCCGCGGCGTAGTGGCGCACCACGCGCAGGCTGATGCGGTTGGCGTCGGGGCGCAGCAGCTCCAGGGAGCGGTCCAGCACCTCGGTCACGGACACGTCGCTGCTCACGCCGGTGGTGCGGCGCGCGAAGCCCAGCAGGTTGTGCGTGATGCTCGTGCAGCGCTTGGTGTGGTGGTAGATCTTGGCGATGGCCTCGCGCAGCTCCGCGGCGGTCTCGCCGGGGCAGCCGCCGCCGCCGTCGTCCAGCAGGTCCTCCATCACGCCGGCCACGGTCTCGATGATGGTCAGCGGGTTGTTGATCTCGTGGGCCACGCCCGCCGCCATCTTGCCGATGGCCGCCAGCCGCTCCGTCTGGATCAGGTCCTCCTGGAGCTGCAGCCGCTCGGTGATGTCGCGGGCGATGACCACCACCTCCGACGCCCGCCCTTGCGGATCGATCACCCGCGTGAGAGACACGTTGGCCGTGAGCACGCCGCCGCCGTGGCGGCGCAGGCGCATCTCGTAGGCCATGGCGGTGCCGTCGCGCACGGCGGTCTCGAAGCGGTCGTGGAACTCGCGGGCGTTCTCCGCCACCGCGAACACGGGCCGGTCCGCCGCCGCGTCGCGGTCCTCGCCGAAGACCTGGGCGGCGCTCTTGTTGTACGTGAGCAGGCGGCCGTCGGGGCGCGCGGTGAAGATGATGTCCTGGCTGAACTCCAGGATGCCGCGCAGCTCGGCTCGGGTCTCCTTGAGCTCCTCCTGCTCGCGCTCCAGCCGCCGCTCGCTGACCAGCAGATCCGTCACGTCCTCGATGAGGCCGAACACGGCGATGGGCCGGCCCTCGCGCAGCACGGGGAAGATCGTGGCCGAGAAGTACATGCGGCGGTCGTCGCCCAGGGGCAGCACGCCGTCGAAGGAGGCGCGCTTGCCGTCGGCCAGCACCTGCTGCTCGCGGGCGTGGATGCGGCGCGCCACGGCGGCGGGGAAGAGGTCGAAGTCCGTCTTGCCGCGCACGTCCTCGCCGCTGAGGCCCAGCAGCTCCAGGGCCGTGCGGTTCATCACCCGGTAGCGCAGGTCCGTGTCCTTCATGTAGATGGAGAACGGCGCCAGCTCCATGAACTGGTCCAGGCGGGCGCGGGTCTCGCGCAGCTCCAACAGGCCGTCGGCGCGGGCCCGGTCGCTGTCGCGGGTGAGCTCCAGCATGTTCAGCAGCAGGTCCACGCCGGCGTGGCCCAGCACCTGCACGCCGGGAGGCAGCAGGTCGGCCACGCCCACGCCGGGGCGGGACACGTCGCGCAGGTCCACGATGAGGTCCACGTCGTCATGCCCCAGCACCGAGCCGGCGTAGCGCCCCACGTGGGGCACCTTGTGCTCGCGGGCCAGGGCGAGGGCGGGGGAACGGGAGTCGGCGTCGCACACGGCGATCACGCGCAGGCGTTCGCCCGTGGGGCAGAGCTCGCGGATGGTGCGCAGGAGCGCGGCGGCGCGGTCGCCTCCGCCCAGGAGGGCGATGCGTGAGACGGGAGGGCCCGAGAGGTCAGTCCTGCTCATACTTGCGGCGCAGACGCTCGCCGGCCTGCAGGATGTCGCTCACGGTGGCCTGGGAGCGCATCACGTCCTGCATCTCGGCCTGGAACATCTCGCGCAGCCGCGACTGCCGGTGCTGGTGGGCCTCGCGGATGATGGACAGCAGCTCGTCGAAGGGGCAGGGCTTCATCACGTAGCGGAAGGCCTCCAGGCGTCCCGCCTCCAGGGCCGACTCCGTGCTGCCGTGGCCCGTGAACATCACCGTCTCCAGGAACGGCTGCAGCTCCTTGAGGCGCTGCATCACGGCCACGCCGTCCATGCCCGGCATCTTCAGGTCCACCACGGCCACGTCGAAGCGGCGGTACGCGGCCGCGGCCACGGCCTCGGGACCCGACGTGGCGGTGGTCACGTCCAGGCCGCGCTTGCGCAGACGCTGGGCCAGCAGGGTGACCAGGTCCTCCTCGTCGTCCACCAGGAGCACGTGGGTGGTGAGCTCGTTCGCGTTCTCGTGCATGGGGTTCCTAGGGGCTGGGGGGACGGGGCTGCGGCCCATGATCGGCCCGACGGCGGGCCGGTGTCAAGGGCGGCTCAGAGGCCGCGCCAGCCCTCGGGGACCAGGAGCGAGGGATCCCGCGCCTCCAGCGCCGCCCGCAGCAGCGCCAGGCCCTTCTCCCGGTCCGCCGGCAGGTTCAGGCGCAGGGGCAGGTAGTTGCTGGCATGGTTGGCGTGGAAGGCGCAGCGGGTCAGCCGGGCGCGGTCCACCAGGACCTCCAGCTCCTCCAGGAAGCCCCAGGCGTCGGGCAGGGCGAACGCACCGCGGTCGGCCTCGCGGGCCAGGGGGGATCCGGGCACGATGGTGGTGGTCAGGGCGCCCACGTACGGAGGGTCCATGCGGGTGAGCAGGTCCGCCGTGGCGGCCGCGTGCTCCCGCGAGCGCTCCCGGCCGCCGATCCCCAGCATGACGATGACCGAATGCCGGATGCCCGCCTCCCGCAGCCGCGCCGCGGTCTCGGCGGCCTCGTCGGCGGTGCCGCCCTTGTCGATGCGGCGGAGCGTGGCGTCGTCGCCGGACTCCACGCCGTGGTACACGATGCCCAGCCCCAGCTCCCGCAGCCGCGCCAGCTCCGCCGCGCTCTTGCGCAGCACGGAGCGGGTGTCGCCGTACACGCCCACGCGCCGCACGGCGGGCAGGCGTTCGCGGATCGCCAGCAGGATGCGCTCCAGCTTGTCCTGGGCGAGGATGAGGGCGTCGCCGTCGCAGAGGAACACGCGGCGGATCTCCACCGGCGCCGCGGCGGCCTCGTCCAGATCCGCCAGCACCGTCTCCCAGGGCTTCACGCGGAAGCGCTGATCCTCGTCGCGGTACATGGCGCAGTAGGTGCAGCGGTTCCAGCTGCAGCCCACCGTCACCTGCAGGAGCAGGCTCCGGGCCTCGCTGGGCGGTCGGAAGATCCTGCCGACGTGATCCATCTAGAACACGTCGGTCCAGGCGCCGTCGCGCATGACGGTGCGCTCGCCCTCGGGCAGGTGGAGGTTGAGCGTGACCACCTCCACCTTGGGCTGCACCTCTGGGATGTACACGCGGTCGATGTGCACCACCGCGTCCGGCGAGCTGAAGTCGCGCGGCCCCACCTGGCCGCCGAAGTGGTCGCTGCGCCCGAAGGCCACGTGCAGCCCCAGCTTCTCGTCCAGCAGGATGGTGCCGGTGGGGGCCAGTCCGAAGTCGCCCAGCACGCCCAGGCCCAGCTCCGCGATGTTGGCGTAGGCGGGCTCGTGGCGCAGGTAGGCGGCCTCGCGCTCGCTCTCTGGGCCGTCGCTGAGCACGGCCACGGCGCGGTTGCCGCGCACCTCGTACACCACCACCTCGTCGCCGAACTGCACCGGGATGGTGCCCGCGGTGCGGGTGGGGTCCTGGGCCAGCTCCCCCTCGTAGGGCACGATGTAGGTCTCGCCCGACGGCAGGTTCCCCGCCACGCCGTTGACCGGGAACAGCCCGCCCGAGGCGTGCCCGGTGCGGTGGCGCAGGTCCAGGTGCAGGCGGTGGTCCGCGCCCTCGGCGCGGAAGTGGATGACCGCGCCTAGGGCCTTGTCCACCAGCTCCTTCAGCAGGTCCACGCGGCGGTTCACCTCGCCGTAATCGATGCGCAGGGCCGGCACCATGCTCTCCAGGAACCCGGGCATGGTGGCGGCGCGCATGGCGTGGCTGCGGGCGGCCACCTTCAGGGGCGCCGTGGTGGAGAGCTCCGTGGGGGCCAGGATCAGGCTGTGCGTGTCGAAGAGCTCGGCGAAGGGCAGCGCGGCCAGGCCGGCCAGGTCGTCGGCGTGATGCAGGACCGCGCCGGGCGCGCCGGGCGCGCAGTCCGCGGGCAGGTCGGCGTTGTTGCCGCCCACGTTGGGGTACCAGGCCAGGGTCACGCGCTCCAGGCCCAGCTCGGCCTTGGCGCCGTCGAGGGCCGCGGCCCAGGCGGCGGCCATGGTGCGGCGGGCGCGCCAGTCCTCGTCGTCGGGGAGCCGGGCGTCGGGCAGGTCCACGAGGATGGCCAGGCCGCGGTCCAGGGGGCCGGGGCGGAACACGCGCCGGACGAGCTGCACGAGGTCGGCGGCGGAAAGCTGGGCGCTCATGGGGCACGCTCCGGGCTTGGGTCCAAGGTAAGTCCTTGGGAAGATAGCAGATTGATCCTGGGCTGGCCAGCGGACGGCCGTCGTCAAGTTTGCTGTGGCGTCCCGCACGGGGGCGGAGCTATGTTCGGGGACGCCAAGGACGGCGTCACTGCCCTTTTCTCCCCCGACGTTCCCAGGAGGGAACCCCCATGAGCTCCAAGACCGGCCTGAACCTCGCCCTCTTCCTGGACTTCGACAACGTGGCCATCGGCGCCCGCGACGCCCGGCAGCGCTTCGACATCGACGTGGTGCAGGCCCGGCTGCTGGAGAAGGGCAAGATCGTGGTCAAGAAGGCCTACGCGGACTGGTCCTACTACAAGGACTACATGCAGGACCTGCACGGCGCGGCCATCGAGCTGATCGAGGTGCCCAGCCCGCGCATGAGCGGCAAGAACAGCGCCGACATCCGCATGGTGGTGGACGCCATGGACCTCTGCTACAGCAAGGACCACATCGACGCCTTCGTCATCATCTCCGGCGACTCGGACTTCTCGCCCCTGGTCTCCAAGCTGCGCGAGAACGACAAGACCGTCATCGGCATCGGCCTGCGCGGGTCCACCAGCGAGCTTCTGGTCTCCAACTGCGACGAGTTCATCTTCTACGACGACCTGGTGCGCGGCCCCGTGAGCGTGGAGACCGTGAACATGGAGGGCGTGCCGGGCGACAAGAAGAAGCTCTTCAACCTGGTGGTGGCCACCATCGAGGGCCTGCTCAACGACCACCGCGGCGTGCTGCACTCCTCGCTGGTCAAGGACACCATGAAGCGCAAGAAGCCCGACTTCAACGAGCGCCTCTGGGGCTACTCCAGCTTCAGCGACCTGCTGGAGGAGGCCATGCACTTCGGGCTGCTGACCATCGAGCGCGACGAGCGCGCGGGGGGCTCCTTCGTGGTGACCAAGCTGGGCGGCGATCCCGCGGAGAACGGCGCCGCCGCGGCGGGCCCGCGCAAGCCCTCCAGCCGCCGCCGCCGCCGCCGCGGCAAGGGCGAGGAGCGGACCAACGGCGAGGTCAAGGCCGAGCAGGTCCCCTCCGGCACCGGAGCCAAGGACGCCGCGCCCGCCGCGGCTGCCCCGCAGGAGGCTCCGGCCGCCGCGCCCGCAGTCGAGCCGGCCGCGGACGCACCGGCCGCCAAGAAGGGCGCGGCGAAGAAGACCACCGCCAAGAAGACCACGGCCAAGAAGGTCGCGTCGAAGAAGGCGCCGGCCAAGAAGACCGCCGCCAAGAAGACGACGGCCAAGAAGGCCGCGTCGAAGAAGGCGCCGGCCAAGAAGACCGCCACCAGGAAGACGACGGCCAAGAAGGCCGCCGCCAAGAAGACCACCAAGGCGACGGCCTCCGCGTCCGACGCCGCCGACTGAGCCGCCGGAGCGCACCATGATGGACCACCCCAGCCGCGCGGGCCGCGAGCCCGCCTGGCGCGATCAGCTCGACTTCTACCGCGCCGAGGAGCCCGTCCTCTACGAGAAGATCATCCGCCACTTCATGCTGGCCCTCCTGGACGAGGGCCTCATGACCATGGAGGATCTGGAGGGCGAGGTCACCCGCATCGTGGGCGACAGCGACTTCATCCACTGGGCCAACCCCAACCGCCCCGAGCCGTCGCTGGACGAGGATCAGATCGAGGCCCTGCGCCTGGTGGTGCGCGACCGCATCGCCGACCTCTGGTCCGACACCAAGATCACCGACAACATCATCAAGGCCATCAAGAAGGACCTGGCCCTGCGCCTGGCCGAGATGGCCGACGACCCCTTCAGCAGCTGGGAGGAGATCCGCCGGGAGACCATGGAGTTCTCCAAGATGCCCATCGGCGGCTCCAGCCTCTCGGTCAGCGACGCCATGGCCACGCGCGTGGCGCTGATCCGGCGCCTGCTCTCGGACCAGCTCGAGTTCCTGGACATCGCCAAGAGCGTGCTGACCATCCGCGACTTCTCGGAGATCATCTCCCGCGTCATCGGCCCCGAGCGCGGGCTGGGCAAGCTGGGCGGCAAGGCGGCGGGCTTCATCCTGGCCCACGACGCCCTGACCAAGGCCCGCCGCGAGGGCCGCGCCGTGGGCGAGTTCCACACGCCGCTCACGTACTACATCCGCTCGGACGTGATCTTCGACTTCCTCAAGGCCAACGGCCTGACCGACGTGGCGAACATGAAGTACCGCGACGTGGAGGACCTGCGCCGCGAGTTCCGCATCATCCGCCGCCTCTACCGCACCGGCCGCTTCCCCGATTACGTGGTGCGCCGCCTGCGCACCATCCTCGCCACCCTGGGCGACGTGCCCCTGGTGGTGCGCTCCAGCAGCCTGCTGGAGGACCGCCTGGGTTCGGCGTTCTGCGGCAAGTACGTGTCGCTCTTCGTGGCCAACCAGGGCTCGCTGCAGGACCGGCTGGGCGAGCTGCTCCAGGCCATCACCCAGGTCTTCGCCAGCACGTTCAACCCCGACGCCATCCTCTACCGCCGCGAGCGCGGCCTCATCGACTTCCGCGAGGAGATGGCCTGCATCATCCAGCCGGTGGTGGGCTCGCGCATGGGCCGCTACTGGCTGCCCGCGCTGGCCGGCGTGGCCTTCGGCGCCAACGAGTACCGCTGGTCGCCGCGCCTGAAGCGCGAGGACGGCATGGTGCGCCTGGTGGCGGGCCTGGGCACGCGCGCCGTGGACCGCGTGGGCGACGACTACCCCAAGCTCTTCTGCCCCGGGCAGCCCAGCCTGCGCACCACCGTGCATCCCAACGAGATCCTGCGCTACAGCCAGCGCAACGTGGACGTCATCGACCTGGAGCAGAACAAGTTCGACACGATCCCGGTGGCGGACCTCATGGCCTCCATCGGCAACAGGTACCCGGGCACCCAGCACGTGTTCTCCATCTGGCGCGACGGCCACCTCATCCCGGCCACGGGCCTGCTCATGAACGTGGACCCCAAGGACCTGGTGATCACCTTCGACGGGCTGCTGGAGCGCACGCCCTTCGCCCGGCAGATGAAGGAGATCCTGGACGTGCTGGGCGAGGTGTGGGGCGTGCCGGTGGACGTGGAGTTCGCCCACGACGGCGAGCGCCTCTTCGTGCTCCAGTGCCGTCCCCAGAGCCGCGGCGGCGAGAAGCGCCGCGAGCCCGTGCCGCGCGACGTGGCCAAGGCCGACAAGATCTTCTCCGCCGACCGCTTCGTGCAGACCGGCCAGCTCCGCGGCCTGGAGTACGTGGTCTACATCCCCTTCGAGGCCTACGACTCCCTGGCCACCTACGAGGAGCTGGTGGCCGTGGGCCGCACCGTGGGCGAGCTGAACCGCAAGCTGCCCAACCGCCGCTTCATCCTCATGGGCCCCGGCCGCTGGGGCAGCCGCGGCGACATCAAGCTGGGCGTGCGCGTGGACTACGCCGACATCAACCACGCGCGCCTGCTGGTGGAGATCGCCCGCCGCAAGGGCGACTACGTGCCCGACGTGAGCTTCGGCACCCACTTCTTCCAGGATCTGGTGGAGGCCGACATCGCCTATCTGCCCCTCTACCCCGACGAGCCCGGCAAGGTCTTCAACACGGACTTCCTGCTGGGCGCCCCCAACGCGCTGGGCGACATCCTGCCGGACCGCAAGGACCTGGAGCACGTGGTGCGCGTGATCCACGTGCCCGCCGTCACCGACGGCAAGCTTCTGGACCTGGTGATGGACGGGGACGAAGGGTTGGCGCTGGCCTACCTGCGCAAGCAGGCGGCGGCCGGCTCCGAGGACTGATCACCGCCCCTGCCGCGGAAAAGCCGGCGGCCCCGGGGACCGACTCCCGGGGCCGCCGTTCGCACCGCTGCCGGGCTTGATCAGCGGTCCGATCCTTCTTCCGTGACGGGCTGCCCGACGCCGTCCGGCCACAGCTCCGCGGCGCGGCGGATCATGGCGGCCAGGTCGTCGGCGCGCGGATCGTCGCTCATGGCGGCCAGGATCTCGGCGCGGGCGGCCAGGTCCGCCGGGCGGCTCTCCTTGGCCCAGTAGCTGCCGCGCAGGATCTCCGCGAACTCGGCGGCCACGGACTGCAGGCGGTAGGCCACCGGGGCCTGGGCGTCGTCGCGGCGCAGGTCGGCGGCGGTGACCGCGCGGCTGATCTCGGTCACGCGGCCGGCGGACTCCACGTCGTGGGCCGGCGCCTCGCAGCGCACGCGCACCGTGGCCAGCTCCGCGCCCGCGCCCCAGGTGCGGCTCTTGGCCATGGCCGCGGTCACGTCGTCGCTCAGCTTCAGCTCGTAGAGGGCGGTCACGGCGTGGCCGGCGCCCACCTCGCCGGCGTCCACGGCGTCGTTGCGGAAGTCGCGGTCGGCCACGTCGCGGTTCTCGTAGCCCAGCAGGCGCCAGCGCGTGACGCGCGCGGGGTCGAACTCCACCTGCATCTTCGCGTCGCGGGCGATGGTCTGCAGCATGCCCGTGAGGTTGCGGCGGAACACGCGGTCCGCCTCCTCGCGGTCGTCCACGTAGTGGTAGTGGCCGTCGCCGCTGTCGGCCAGCTTCTCCATGAGCACGTCGTTGTAATTGCCCATGCCGAAGCCCACGGTGGTCAGGTGCACGCCGCGGTCCGCCTCGTGACGCACGTCGGCCAGGATGTCCTCGGCCCTGGTGCGGCCGGTGTTGGCCACGCCGTCCGAGCAGAGGATCACGCGGTGGATCTTGCCGGGGGCGAAGTGCTCGCGGGCCATGGCGTAGGCCAGTTTCAGGCCCTCGTGGGCGTTGGTGCTGCCGCCGGGGCGCAGGGAGTCGATGGCGCGCAGCAGCCTGCCGCGGTCCTCCAGGCCCGTGGGCTCCAGCACCACCTCGCCGCGGGAGCCGTAGATCACCAGGCCCACGCGGTCGTCGGGGCTGAGGGCGTCCACCAGGTCGCGCAGGGAGCGCTTGACCAGGCCCAGACGGTCCTCGCGGTTCATGGAGCCGCTCACGTCCACGGTAAAGATCAGCACCGCGGGCTTGCGGTCGGCGTCGTCGATGGTGCGGCCCTGCAGGCCCACCCGCAGCAGCTCGTAGCCCGCGCCGTAGCGCGAGGGGGCGCCGTCGGCGTGGATGCGGAACACGTCGCTGCGCTGGGCCGTCCAGCCGGGATCGAACACGTTGACGAACTCCTCCACGCGGATCGCGTCCCGCGGCGGCAGATGCCCGCGCTCCAGGTAGCTCCTGGCCAGGGTGAACGACGCGTCGTCCACGTCCACGGCGAAGGTGCTCAGCCGATCCTCGTCCGTGGTGATGAACGGGTTCACGCCCGCATGTTCGAAGTACATCAGCTCGTAGGGCTGGCCGTTGGGCGGGGTGGTGCCGCCGGTGACGGAGCCGGGGGCCTGACGCGG
>DAOTGJ010000031.1:0-31628 GCA_035447065.1 Candidatus Krumholzibacteriia bacterium | reverse complement strand
GACGTTCTTCACCTCCACCATGAACTGCTCGCCTTCGACGGTCACCGGATCCAGCGTCGCCACGATGATCGGCTCCAGCCCCAGCTCCAGCTCCAGCGTGCGCCCGGCCTCCGCCGTCAGCGTGGTGTCCACCTTGGCGTAGCCCAGCGACCGCACGGCCAGGGCCAGAGGCGTGTCCGGCGCCACCTCGCCCAGGTCGAAACGGCCCAGGCTGTCGGTGACGGCCTCGCGCGTGAGGCCCAGCAGGGCGAGCACGGCGTGGGCCACGGGCTGGCCCTGGTCGTCGCGCACCACGCCGCGCAGGCGGGCGGGGGGAGGCGGAGGCGTGCCGCGGGCGCGCGTCTTGGCGGCCCGGGCCGTCGCGAGAGGCGCGGCGGCCGGCGCCGCGGCATCGGCGGCCGCCTCCACCTGGGGGGCGGGTTCGGATGAGGACGTCACCTCGAGCTCGCGGATGTCCACGGGTTCACCGTGGGCGGCGATCAGCTGCGCCAGCACGGTCTCGGGCGAGGCGGCGGTGTCCGACCGGCGCACGGCCACGTTCGACTTCTCCGGCGCGGCTCCGTCGCCCAGCCACAGCGCGCCCAGCAGGGCGGCGGCGGCCAGCACGGCGGTCACGCCCACGGCGGGGCCGAAGCTGGTGCGGGGCGAGGGCGCGCCGGGCGCGGCGGCGGCGTGGCGGATGTCGTGCCACAGGCGCTCGCGCTCCAGGTCGTCCAGACGATGGCGGTTCTTGTGGAGATCGTGGGTGTTCACAGCGTTCCTCCCGTGGTGCCGCCCGGAACCAGACTCGCGTCGCCGCCCAGCAGGCGGCGCATCGCGCGGCATGCGCGGTGATGGTGGACCCGGGCCGTCGCCTCGTTGCAGCCCAGCTCGCGGGCCACCTCGGCGAAGCTCAGGTCCTCCAGCTCGCGGAGCAGCAGCGCCGCGCGCTGCTTCGGGGACAGCCCGGCCAGGGCCGCCTCGAAGGAGTCGCCCAACGCGGCGGACGCCGGCTCCGCGGGCCGGAGGAACGGGGAGGGGAGATCCCGCGCCAGCTCCGTCAGCTTCCTCACCCGCAGCGCGGCCCGGCGTCGCCAGTCCAGGCATTTGCGCAGCGCGATGGTCCGCAGCCAGGCCGGCACCGATCCGTCGCCCCGGTACCCGTCCAGCGACCGCATGGCGGTCACGTAGGTCTCCTGGAGCAGGTCGCGGGCGACGTCGCGGTCGCCGGCCTGGTAGCAGAGGAAGTTGAACAGCGGCTGGCACGTGGCGTCGTACAGGGCCCGCCAGGCGTCCTCGCGTCCCGCGCGGGCTCCGGCGATCAGCTCTTGTTCGTCATATCGGTCGTGATCCCGCATCGCGTCCTCCTCGTTCATCGAAATAGACGGATGTGGGGGAGGTTCCGTTTACATGAACCAACGGGGGTGGTGACAGCGAGGCAATGATCGGGCGCGCGAGGGGTCGAACTTGACCAATCACGCCCCCTCGCGCGCCCGATCATTGCCTCGCTGTCGCCGCCGCCGTCGGGTCATGAAAGCCGAACCCCACATCCCTCCATTCCGATGATGCGGGAGTCCTGGCTAGTCAGGAGCGGACGGTGGTGGCGGTTGAGGGGGGTGGTGTGGCGGGCAGCGCTCCGCCGGCACGGTCGAGAACAACAAGGCGCGCTCGGGGGGCGTGATTGGTCAAGTTCGACCCCCGAGCGCGCCTTGTTGTTCTCGACCGCGACGACGGTCGCTCTCGCTACACCAATCCCCTCAGCCGGCACGACTCCGCGACGCGCTGGATGGCGATCATGTAGGCGGCGTCGCGCATGATCACGTCATGCTGATCGGCCAGGTCGGCCACGGCGTGGAAGGCCTTGGTCATGATGGTGTCCAGGCGCTCCAGGACCTCTTCCTTGGGCCAGAAGAAGTTCATGTTGCACTGCACCTGCTCGAAGTACGAGCAGGTCACGCCGCCGGCGTTGCAGAGGAAGTCCGGGATGTTGAAGATGCCCTTGGCCTTGAGGGCCTCGTCGGCTTCCGGGGTGGTGGGGCCGTTGGCGCCCTCGGCCATGAACTTCACCTGCGACGAGATCTTCTTCACCGTGGTGGCGTTGACCTGGTTCTCCAGGGCGCAGGGGAAGAGGATGTCCACGTCCTGCTCGATCCAGGCGTCGCCGGGCAGCACGTCGTAACCGGCGGCCTCGGCCTTGGCCTTGTCGATGCCGCCGAAGCGGTCCGTCATGCCGCGCAGCTGGTCCAGGTCCACGCCCGACAGGCGGCGGAAGGTGTAGCTGCACTGGTCGTTCTGATCCCAGCTCGACACGCACACCGTGGTGCCGCCCAGCTTGCCGTACAGCTCCACCGCGAACTGGGCCACGTTGCCGAAGCCCTGCACCGCGGCGGTGGTCTTGGCGATGTCCACGCCCTTGCGCTTCAGAGCCTCGCGCAGCGTGTAGACCACGCCGTAGCCGGTGGCCTCGGTGCGGCCCTCGCTGCCGCCCTGGCCCAGGGGCTTGCCCGTGATCATGCCGGGGAAGTGGCCGCCGTGGAGCTTCTCGTACTCGTCCATCATCCACAGCATGTGCTGGCCGCTGGTCATCACGTCGGGCGCGGGCACGTCCTGCACGGGGCCCACGGCGCGGCCCACCTGGCGCACCCAGCCGCGGCAGATCAGCTCCTGCTCGCGCATGCTGAGGTGGTGGGGGTCGCAGATCACGCCGCCCTTGCCGCCGCCCAGGGGGATGTTCACCACGGCGCACTTCCAGGTCATCCACGTGGCCAGCGCGCGCACGGTGTCCACCGTCTCCTGCGGGTGGAAGCGGATGCCGCCCTTGCAGGGGCCGCGGGCGTCGTTGTGCTGCACGCGGAAGCCGCGGAACACCTGCACCGTGCCGTCGTCCATGCGCACGGGGATGTTGAAGTGGAACTCCTTGTCCGGGTTGCGGAGCAGGTCGCGGGTGGCCTGGTCCAGACCCAGCATCTCGGCGACGCGATCGAACTGCTGTTGCGCCATCGCGAAGGCGTTGAACGACGAATCGGCCATGACGGAACTCCTGTTTGGTGCGTGAGAAAATCCCGTGGTTCAGCCACGAATCTAGCCAGCGGGAGGCGGGGACCCAAAAAGAATCCGGCCCTCGGCAGGGGATTTCTGACAGGAAAAAATCAGGGTCCGCGGGCTCGCGCAGCCCACGCCTCCTCACGCGACGAGGCCCCCGCTCGCGCGGGGGCCTCGCACCTTCCGGACCGCTGTCGTTCCCTAGCGCTGACCGCTCAGGGCCACCTCCGTGTTGGCGGTCACCGCGGAGTCGGGCACGGCGCTCGTCGTGGCACCGGGCGCATGGTTCACGACCTCCATGTTGCCGGCCGACTCCGCGGCGATCCGCGGCTGGGTCTGGAAGGATTCGGCGAGGGCCGCCAGGTCCACCGTCCCGCCCTGCGCGCCGCCGGCCTCCAGCACGGCGTCCACGCGGGCCAGGCTCACGGCGGCCTTGTCGTACCCGTTGATCTCCACGGCCTGGGCGTAGGCCTCGGCGGCCTGGGCGGTGCAGCCGGCGCGCTCCAGCGCCATGCCCAGGTTGTTCCGGAAGACGGCCTGCTCGGACTCCAGGCTCACGGCGCGGGCCAGGGCGGGCAGGGCGTCCATGGCGCGGTCCTGCTCCAGCAGCACCAGGCCCAGGTTGTTCAGCGACCAGGCGTCGTCGCCGTGCAGGCTCAGGGCCTGGCGATAGGCGTCCACGGCCTCGTCGCGGCGGTCCAGGGCGTGGTAGGCGCGGCCCAGCACGCGGTAGCCGTCGGCGTTCTCGGGCTCCACCAGCAGGGCCTGCTCGGCGCCGGCCAGGGCGGCCTCGGGACGGTCCAGCTCCAGGTTCACGCGGGCCAGGTTGAGCAGGCTCTTCACGTGGTCCGGCTTCACCTCGAGGGCGGCCTCCAGGGACACGGCGGCGGCCTCGGCGTCGCCCGCCTTCCACAGGCTCAGCCCGTGCATGTAGTGGCCCCAGGCGTTGGCCGGACGGCGGCCGGTGTACTCGGCGAAGATCTCCGCGGCCAAGTCGTAGTCGCGGGCGAAGTAGGCGGCTTCGCCCTCGCGGTACACGGCGGACGGCTCCAGGCCGGCCATGAGGTCCGCGGTGGTCTGGTTGACCACGACGGGCTCCACGACGGGCTCCTCCGCCGGGCCGGCCGCGTCCGTCACCTCGTAGGAGGCCACGACGGCGGACGCGAGCTCGGCCACGGCGGGGGCGGGCGCGGCCGCGGGCGTGGCGGCGGCGGTGCGGGACTCGGGGGGCGAGATCCCGTCCTGGCCACCCATCTTCACGCCCACGGCCACGATCAGGCCCAGGATGATGACGAAGAGGACGCCGGCTTCGGCCAGCTTGAGCTTCCGCTCGGAGTACTGGGGGGTGTTCTGCTTGCTCATGGCGGCTCCTTCGGAACGGGTGGCGAGGGGCATCTCTGCCCTCCGTATCGCAAGGGGGGAGCCAGGATGTGCCATGAGGCAAAAAACATGGAAGATGATGCCAGGGAATAAGTTAATGTCTCGCAGCCAGGGGCTGCGGCCGACCGCCGGACGGTCATCGTGTCCAACAGGACACACCCGATCGAGTCCCTGTGAACACATTCACGACTTGAGAATGTGATTCATACTCAAATATACCTACAATTTTCAGGGTTTTTCCTTTCCTCGCCTTCGCGCATGCGATAAAGTGCATCCATGACCGTTCCTAGCCGCTGGCTCGAGCCGTCGCGGCGCGGTTCCCGTACTCCATCATGCCGGAGGGTGCCAACCCATGGACGCGAAGAAGACGCTGCGCGACGAAGCCGCCCAAGCCCTGGATCATCCGATCGGAAGGCGCAATTTCCTGAAGGTGATCACCGCCGCCGCGGCGGCCGTGGGCCTTTCGTCGTCGGTAGCTGTGAAGATGGCCGAAGCCGCGGCCGCGGGGCTGAAGCCCTCGGTGATCTGGCTGCACTTCCAGGAGTGCACCGGATGCACGGAGTCCCTGCTGCGCACCTCGCATCCCGATGTGGCCGAGGTGATCCTGGACCTGATCTCGCTGGACTACCACGAGACCCTGTCCGCCGCCGCCGGCCACCAGATCGAGGCCTCGCTCCACCAGGCCATGGAGCAGCACAAGGGCAAGTACATCTGCGTGGTGGAAGGCGCCATTCCCGAGAAGGACGGCGGCATCTACTGCAAGATCGGCGACCGCACCGCCCTGGACATCCTGAACACCGTGGCGGCCGACGCCGGCGCCATCGTGGCCCTCGGCTCCTGCGCCTCGTTCGGCGGCATCCCCGCTTCGCCGCCCAACCCCACCGGCGCCACCGGCGCGCCCATGATCCTCAAGGACAAGACCGTGGTCACCATCCCCGGCTGCCCTGCGAACCCCTACAACTTCCTGGGCGTGGTGCTGCAGTACGCCACCCTGGGCACCCTGCCCGAGCTCGACCAGAAGGGCCGTCCCAAGTTCGCCTACGGGCGCACCATCCATGAGGACTGCCCCCGTCGGGCGCACTTCGACGCCGGCCGCTTCGCGCAGATGTACGGCGACGAGGGCCACATGCAGGGCTACTGCCTCTACAAGCTGGGCTGCAAGGGCCCGGCCACCCACGCCAACTGCTCCATCCAGCACTTCTGCGAGGTGCCGGGCGCCTGGCCCATCGGCATCGGCCACCCCTGCGTGGGCTGCACCGAGCAGCAGCTGGCCTTCCGCGTGCCCCTGCACGACACGGTGGACATCGAGCGGCCCACGCCGCCGGACACCTACCCGCCCATCCTGGCCAACGACAGCAAGGTGAGCCCCCTGGCCACCGCTGTGGGCGGCCTGGTGGCCGGCGCGGCCATCGGCGCCGCGGTCGTGCAGTCGCGTCGACTGGACAAGGAAGACACCAACGACTAGCCGGGCGCCTGAGACGGGCGGTCCCTCAGATATGACCCGTCGGCGCGCAGCGCGCCGGCGCCCAGTGAAGGAGAGAGTCGACCATGAGCAAGCGAATCGTCGTTGATCCCATCACCCGGATCGAAGGCCATCTCCGCATCGACGTGGAAGTGGACGGCGGCAAGGTGACCAAGGCCTGGAGCTCCGGGCAGATGTGGCGCGGCATCGAGACCATCCTCAAGGGGCGCGACCCCCGCGAGGCGTGGCTGTTCACCCAGCGCTTCTGCGGCGTGTGCACCACGGTGCACGCCCTGGCGTCGGTGCGCGCGGTGGAGAACGCGGTGGGCCTGGAGATCCCCAAGAACGCCCAGTTCATCCGCAACCTGATCCTGGCGGCCCACGCCATGCACGACCACATCGTGCACTTCTTCCACCTGTCGGCCCTGGACTGGGTGGACGTGGTGTCGGCGCTGAAGGCCGACCCCAAGGCCACCGCCAAGCTGGCCCAGAGCCTGAGCGACTGGCCGCGCAACAGCGAGCAGGAGTTCAAGGCCGTGAAGGAGAAGCTGGCCACCTTCGTGGACAAGGGCCAGCTGGGCATCTTCAACAACGGCTACTGGGGCCACAAGGCCATGAAGCTGTCCCCCGAGGTCAACCTCATGGCCGTGAGCCACTACCTGCAGGCCCTGGACTACCAGCGCACCGCCAACCAGGTGGTGGCCATCCTGGGCAGCAAGACGCCCAACATCCAGAACCTGGCCGTGGGCGGCGTGGCCAACGCCATCAACCTGGACTGCGAGTCCACGCTCAACATGAACACCTTGTACAAGATCAAGGATCTGCTGAGCGAGATGGGCCAGTTCATCCAGGACGTGTACCTGACCGACGTGTGCGCCATCGGCGCCATGTACCCGGACTGGCTGGGCTACGGCGCCGGCGTGACCAACTACCTGGCCGTGCCGGACATGCCGCTGGACGGCGCCATGACCGCCTTCGATCTGCCCGGCGGCACCATCATGAACGGCGACCTGTCCACCATCCGGCCCATCAACCGGCTGGACGACGAGTACTTCGGCAAGAACGTCACCGAGTCCATCGCCCACTCCTGGTACGAGGGCGCGGAGGAGCGTCATCCCTACCAGGGCGAGACCAACCCCGCGTACACGGAGTTCCAGGACGACGGCAAGTACTCGTGGGTGAAGTCGCCGCGGTTCGATGATAAGGTGATGCAGGTGGGCCCCCTGGCCCAGGTGCTGGTGGGCTTCCAGCAGGGCCACGCCCCCACGGTGAAGTGGGCGAGCTGGGCCCTGGAGAAGGCGAGCGCCGTGGCCGGCGTGAACATCACGCCGAGCATGCTGCACTCCACGCTGGGCCGTCACGCGGCCCGGGCCATCCGCTGCGCCATCATCAGCGAGCTGGCGCTCAAGCACTGGGGCCTGCTGGTGGAGAACATCGCCTCCGGCGATCTGACCATCTTCAACGAGCCCGAGTTCAAGGGCCATCAGGAGGGCTTCGGTTGCCACGAGGCGCCCCGCGGCACGCTGTCGCACTTCGTGGTCATCGACGACGGCAAGATCACCAACTACCAGGCGGTGGTGCCGTCCACCTGGAACGCCGGTCCGCGCGACGGCAAGAACCGTCCCGGGCCCTACGAGTCGTCCCTGGTGGGCAACCCCATCGCGGATCCCGAGCGGCCGCTCGAGGTCCTGCGCACCATCCATTCGTTCGATCCGTGCCTGGCCTGCGCCGTGCACGCCTTCGATCCGGACGGGAAGGAACTGGGCAGCGTCCGAACCCTTTGACCCGGTGCGGACGTCCGAACGCGGGGGCGCGGCGCAGGTCGCGCCCCCGTTTCGTCAAGAAGGAGCCAAGGAATGACCGATCCCAACACGCCGCGCCTCGCGGTGTTGAGCCTGGGCAACGTGCTCATGGGCGACGACGCCCTGGGACCCACCGTGATGGCCCACCTGCAGGCCGGCTGGGAGCCGGCCGCCGACTGCGAGTTCCTGGACCTGGGCACCCCCGGCCTGGACCTGCATCCCCACCTGTCGGGCCGCGAGGCCGTGATCTTCATCGACGTGGTGCGCACCGACGGCACCCCCGGCGAGGTGCGCACCTACGACCGCGAGGCGGTGCTGAAGCATGATCCCGGCCCGCGCGTGTCGCCCCATGATCCCGGCGTGCGCGACGCCATCCTGGCCCTGGAGTTCGCCGGCGGCGCGCCGGAGCGGGTCACCCTGGTGGGCGTGATCGGTGCGGGCATGGAGCAGGGCGAGGCCCTGAGCCCGGGCGTGCGCGCGGCGGTGCCCACGGCCCTGGAGGCCGTGCTCTCCGCGCTGGAAAAGGAAGGAGCGCCCGCGGTGCCGCGCACCGAGCCGAGCGCTCCGAACCTGTGGTGGGAAGCCGCGGACTAGGCGCGGACCACCAGCTCGTTCCCCTCGCGGGTCACGCTGAACAGCTTGAGGGGCCGGCGGGGCGATCCGTAGATCGGGTCGCCCTGCGCGTTGAACTTGCCCTCGTGGCAGGGGCACACGTAGGCGTTCTCCTCGTCCACCCACTCCACCTCGCAGCCCTGGTGCGTGCACACCATGGAGCGGGCCACGATCTCGTCCTCGCGGCGGGTGAGCTCCACCGTGTCGCCGTCCAGCGTCACGTGGAGGCGGCCGCCCACCGGCAGCATGGCCAGGGGGACGCGCACCTCGCCGGTGCCGGTGGCGTCGTAGGCCTTGCCCGCACCGCAGCCCAGCAGGCGGGGCACGATGGGCAGGGCGGCGCCCAGGGCGAGGGTCTGCAGGAAGCGGCGGCGTTCGTGATTCATGATCCGGGACCATCCTTCGGGGGTTGCGGCACCGGCGGCTCGCCCAGCTGGGCCAGCACCTCCAGCGTCTTGCGCGCGTCTTCCTCGGAGAGTTCCGCCAGGGCGAAGCCCGCGTGGACCAGCACGTGGTCGCCGGGCTCGGCGTCGGGCACGTAGGCCAGGCAGATCTCCTGGCTCACGCCGTCGAAATCCACCAGCCCCATGCGCATGAGGCCGCCGTCCAGGATCTCGGTGATGCGGCCGGGGACGCCCAGGCACATGGGGAACTCCTTCCGGGGGGCGATGTGCGCAGGATGATAAATCGTTAACGGGTGTGATGCAAGCCTGTGATCCCGCTCACGTTAGCCCTGCGCTCCGAAGATGTCTTGAACGGGCGCATCCATTCCGATAGCATCCCGCCGTTGCCAATATAATATGCCATCGCCCGTTTTGGAGAACCCATGAAATGCTTGTCGACGCTCGTCGTCGCGCTCCTCTGGAGCTGGACGGCCACGGCGGGGACCTCGGAGCTCGAGCGTCCGCGTCCGGCCGGTGCGGTGCCCATGGGGCATGTGGAGTGGATGCACGCCGCCTTCGCCGGACCTCTCGAGGACGATGTCTCCCCGGCCTCCGGCGCCTTCGATCTCCTGACCACCTTCCGCCACGCGCACGACCGCCACTGGGAGGTGGAGACGAGCGTCGTGCGGCTGGTCTACGACGACGCCGATCGGACGGGGGGCGTGCGCCTGGGCAACGTGACGGTGGCGCGCGAGACGCGCCGGCCCGACGGCGACTACACCCGCTGGAGCCTCACCGTCCCGACGCCCGGCAAGGATGACGACGACCTGGCGGTCGCCTACGGCGTGTCCTCGGACTGGGGCCGTCCCGAGCGCTTCATGCCCGGCGCGTGGGGGGTGGAGCTGGTGGAGGGCCGCCGTCGCGAGGGCAGGCTGGGGGTGCTCCATCTGGCCTTCGCGCCCAAGATCCTCCGCACCCGCGACGACGGCGAGATCCTCATCCGCTACGCCCTGGGCTGGAGCAGCCGTGGGCCGGTCACGGCGAGCGCCATGGTGACGGGGTGGCTCAAGGGACTGATGGCGTCCGCCATGAACCAGCCGGACAAGCACTATCAGATGCTCTCGCTCGGACTGCAGGCGCCGCTGGGCGGCATGCGCGGCGGCGTGTTCCTGGGGCTGCCGCTGGACGAGTCCATGGAGGGCTGGTACGACCGCACGCTGGCCGTCCGCCTCACGATCGACTAGGCCGTTCCACCCCGAGCCGCGCCATCACCTTGCTCAGGCTCGCATGGTCCGCCAGCCCCAGCTCCTTGGCCGTGTTGGTCAGGTGGCCGCCGTTGCGCTCCAGCGCCGCCTGCACGATGGCGCGCTCCGCCTCCGCGCGCAGCTCCTGCAGGGTGCCGCCGCCGGTGCGGATGATCTCCTCCGGCGCACCCTCGGGCGCGGGTGCCGCGGCGCCGATCTCCGGCGGGAGGTGGCGCACCTGGATCTCCTGGCCGTCGCAGGCCAGCACCAGGCGCTCCACGGCGTTGCGCAGCTCGCGCACGTTGTTGCGGCGCCAGGGGTGGGCCTTGAGGCGTTCCAGGGCGGCGGGGGCCACGGTCTTGAAGCGGCAGCGGAAGCGCTCGCAGGTCAGCCGCAGGAAGTGGTCCACCAGGGCGGGCACGTCCTCGGCGCGGTCGCGCAGGGGCGGCACCTGCAGCACGTGCACGTTGAGGCGGTAGAGCAGGTCCTCGCGGAAGCGGCCCTCGCGCACCTCGGCGTCCAGGTCGCGGTGGGTGGCGGCCAGCACGCGGGCGTCGGTCTTCAGGGCGGCCGTGGCGCCCAGCCGCGCGAACTCGCCGGTCTCCAGCACGCGCAGCAGCTTGGCCTGGGCGGCGGGCGGCAGCTCGCCCACCTCGTCCAGCATGAGGGTGCCGCCGCGGGCGGTCTCGAAGGCGCCGCGGCGCAGGCGGTCGGCTCCGGTGAAGGCGCCGCGTTCGTGGCCGAACAGCTCGCTCTCGGCCAGGTGCTCCGGCAGCGCCGCGCAGTTCAGGGCCACGAACGGCCCCTGGGGCCGCGCGCCCAGCCGGTGCAGCTCGCGCGCCACCAGCTCCTTGCCCGTGCCGCTCTCGCCCAGGATGAGCACCGGGCTGGGGATGGGGGCCACCTTCTCCAGCCGGGCCTTCAGCGCCGCCATGGCCGCGCCGCGGCCCACCAGGCCCGAGTCGCCGTGCACCTGGCGGCGCAGGTCGCGCACCTCGCGCGTGAGGCGGCCGTGCTCCAAGGCGTTGCTGATCTCCTGGGCCACGCGCTCCACGGGCTCGTCCTTGTCCACGAAGGAATACGCGCCCAGCTTCACCGCGCGCACGCAGCGCTCGAAGCTGCCGGTGCCGGTGTAGACCACCACCGGCGCGTCGAGCTCGCGCTCCTTCATGCCGCGCAGCACGCCGAAGCCGTCGGTGCCGGGCATCTCCAGGTCCAGCACCACGCAGTCCACGGGCTCGGCCTCCAGCACGCGCAGGCCGGCGGCTCCGTCTTCGGCCTGAAGCACCTCGTGGCCTCCCAGGCGCTGGAGGTCGTAGGCGTACTGGCCGCGCAGGGCGGCGTTGTCGTCGACGATGAGGATGCGGCTCATGGCTCTCCGTTCTCGTGGCGGGCGAAGGCCAGCGTGAAGGTGCTGCCCGCGCCGGGTTCGCTCTCCACGCGCACGTCGCCGCCGGCGTCGGCCGCCAGGCGGCGCACGATGGCCAGGCCCAGGCCTGTGCCTTCCGCGCGGGTGGTGTAGTAGGGGGCGAAGATGCGTTCGCGCTCCTGCGGCGCCAGGCCGCGCCCGTCGTCCTGCACGGCGATGCGGGTCTCGGCGGCGTCGGCCTCCACGCGCACGGTCACGCGGGCGGGGCCGTCGTCCCCGCTCTCCAGGGCGTTGCGCACCAGGTTCTGCACCATGCGGCGCAGGGCGGTGGGGTCGATGATGAGGTCCGGCACGCCGTGGGCCGCCTCCACGGTCACCTGCTCCGGGAAGCCGGCCAGGGCGCCGCGCACGGCCTCCACGGGGTCCAGCGGGCGCGGGTTGCCGCGGCCGGAGAGGCGCTTCCAGCTCCCGGCCAGCTCCTCCAGCTGGCCCAGGCCGTCGGTGAGGGTCTGCTCGCGCTCCAGGAAGACGCGGGGCAGGTCCGCGGGGTCTTCGCGGGCCACGCGGCCCAGGTGCTGCACCACGTTGCGCACGGGCAGGAAGCCGTTGCGCACGTCGTGGTTCACCTGGCGGGCCAGCTCGCCCAGCACGGCGCGGCGCTCGGCCTCGCGCAGGCGGTCCACGCCGCCGGCCAGGCGGCGGCGCATGGCCTCCAGCACGCCGGCCAGGCGGCCCACCTCGTCGCGGCCGGCGGGGGGGAAGGCGGGGTCCAGGCGCTCCAGATCCAGGGATTCGGCGCGGTCGGCCAGCAGGCGCAGGGAGCGCGTGACGCGCCAGGAGAGCACCACGCCCAGCAGCAGGGCCAGGGCCACCGACGCGCCGGCCACCGCGGCCAGGCGCAGGTCCAGGCGGCGCAGCAGGTCGTCGCGGCCGCTCAGGGGATGGGTGAGCACCAACGTGGCGCGCACCAGGGGCGGGGGCGTGGGCACGGCGGCCAGGGAGCCGCCGCGCAGGCGCGGGAACGGCAGGGCGCGCACCAGATAGCGGTCCGCGGGGACCACGGCCTCGGGGTTGGTGAGGCCGGCCTCGCCGGCGTTCTCCAGACGGGAGCGCAGGTCGTCGTCGCCGGCCAGGGCGCCGCCGTCGTAGACCAGCGAGGCGGTGATCACGCCGTCGGACCAGGCGGAAAGGTCTTCCGCGGTCACGCGGCGGCCCACCAGCAGGTGGTGCACGGAGCCGCCCACCACCAGGGAATCGGCGCGCACGCGGGCCAGGCCATCGCTCAGGCGCAGCAGGCCGGAGCGGTCGCCCAGGCGGCGCACGGCCTGGAGCAGGGGGCGGTCCGGCGGCACCAGGCCCGAGGGCACGCCGGCCACCTCGCGGCCCCGCTGGTCCAGCAGGAGCACCAGGTCCAGGCGGCCCAGGTTCAGGGCGTCTTCCACGAACTCCAGGGGGTAGGCGGCGCGGTCGGCGAATCCGCCCAGGGCCAGGTCCAGGCGGGGGTCGGACTGGGCGTCGGCGCGGAGGCCGGCCAGGCGGTCGGCCAGGTCGCGGTCCTCGGCGGTGAGGCGGCGGTCCAGGGCGTCCACCAAGGCGTCCACGCGGCGCGAGTACTGGCGGGTGAGGTCGTGGCCGGCGCGGTCGCGCGCGGCCCAGCCGAAGAGCCCCAGGGGCAGCAGGGCGGCGGCCAGGACCACCAGGAGGATGCGGCTGCGGATCGACACGTGGCGACGCTCCGGGACGAGAGGGTGATGGATCAGCGTACCCCGCGCGGGGGAGCGGGTCAAAGGGCGGGCGGCGGGGCCTGCGAAAAATGCGGTCGCCCCCCTTGCGGTTCCCCGCGACCGCGCCGATCTTGAAAGCTTGTTGGAACAAGTAACCCGGGAGGCCCCCCATGGATCGACCCAGGATCGCCGACGTCCGGCCCAAGGTTCTGGAGCTGGAGCCCGGCACCTACGCCTACTGCACCTGCGGCCGGTCGGCCACGCAGCCCTTCTGCGACGGAGGGCATGCCGGCACGGAGTTCCGGCCCCGGATGCTGGAGATCGCGGAGCCCACGCGGGCGGCTCTGTGCCAGTGCAAGATGTCCCGCGAAGCGCCGTACTGCGACGGCGCGCATCGGCTGTACACCAAGGACGACTGAACCCCGTGCGGCCCCGCCGCCCCACTCAAGAGGAGAGAGACCATGCGCAAGATCCTTCTGCTGACCGCCCTGGCGGCGCTGCTGACCGCCGGCGCCGCCCAGGCCGCCACCTACGCCATCGACGCCTCGCACTCCAGCGTGTCCTTCAAGGTGCGCCACATGATGGTGAGCAAGGTGAAGGGCTTCTTCGAGGACTTCGAGGGCACCATCGAGTTCGACGAGACCAACATGAAGAGCGCCAAGGTGAACGCCGTCATCCAGATGGCGTCGGTCAACACCAACGACGAGAAGCGCGACGGCCACCTGCGCAACGAGGACTTCTTCGACGTGGCCAAGTACCCCACCATGACCTTCACCTCCACCGGCGTGAAGCAGGACGGCGACGACTGGCTGCTCATGGGGGACCTGACCATGCACGGCGTCACCAAGCCGGTCACCCTGGAGCTGGAGTACAACGGCACCGTGGAGGACCCGTGGGGCAACACCCGGGTGGGCTTCAGCGCCGAGGGTGAGATCGACCGCACCGAGTTCGGCATCGTCTACAACAGCACCCTGGACAAGGGTGGCCTGGCGGTGGGCAACGAGGTGGAAATCATGCTTGAGATCGAAGCCATCAAGAAGTAAAGTTTCCCGCTGTTCGGTAGGGCGCTATCGCCCAGTGCCTTACCGGACGCCGGGGCGGATCTACGGATCCGCCCCTTTTTGTTGCCATAGATGATTGGCCGGAAGGGACTTGCGACGCTCCGCGAGGCGGGCGATACTGAAGGTCCGACACCGAGAACCCCCATCCGGACCGCTGCCCTGGAGGCCGCCATGACCCCGAGCGAACCCCGCCGCGCCCTGATCACCGGCATCACCGGCCAGGACGGCTCCTACCTGGCGGAATTCCTGCTGGATCAGGGCTACGAGGTGCACGGCGCCATCCGGCGGTCCAGCACGGAGACCTTCGAGCGCATCGCCCACATCAAGGACCGGCTGCACGTGGTGCAGGCGGACCTGACGGACCAGACCTCGGTGCTGTCGGCCCTGAGCGAGATCCGCCCGCACGAGGTGTACAACCTGGCGGCCCAGTCCTTCGTGCCCACCAGCTGGAAGCAGCCCATCCTCACCGCCGACGTGACCGCCCTGGGCGTGACGCGCATGCTGGAGGCCATCCGGGTCATCGATCCCGCGATCCGCTTCTACCAGGCGTCCAGCAGCGAGATGTTCGGCCAGGTGCGCGAGACGCCGCAGACCGAGCGCACGCCCCTCTACCCGCGCAGCCCCTACGGCGTGGCCAAGTGCTACGGCCACTACATCACCGTCAACTACCGCGAGAGCTACGACCTCTTCGCGGTGTCCGGCATCCTGTTCAACCACGAGTCGCCGCGCCGCGGCCTGGAGTTCGTGACGCGCAAGATCACCGACGGCGTGGCCCGCATCAAGCTGGGCCAGGCGTCGGAGCTGGCCCTGGGCAACCTGGACGCCAAGCGCGACTGGGGCTACGCCGGCGACTACGTGCGCGCCATGTGGCTCATGCTCCAGCAGGACGCGCCGGAGGACTACGTGGTCAGTAGCGGCGCCACCCACTCCGTGCGCGAGTTCTGCGAGGTGGCCTTCGGCCACGTGGGGCTGGACTGGGAGAAGCACGTGCGCGTGGACCCCGATTACTTCCGCCCCGCCGAGGTGGTGGAGCTGCTGGGGGACTGCAGCAAGGCGCGGCGGGAGCTGGGGTGGGAGCCGGAGGTGGATTTCGAGGGGCTGGTGACGATGATGGTGGATGCGGATCTGGAAAGGTGGCAGAGGCGGCTGGATATTGATTGACTCGATATTCTCGGTTCAGTATCGTCGGTAACGATCGCAAGTTGTATCGCCCACTCTCATACCATCCGCCGGAAGGGGAATCCATGCCCTCGCGCGTTCGTGCGAAGCAGGTGTGCTTCTGTGCACTTGCGGTGATTGTGACTTTCGTTCTCACCCCCCCCTCGTGGTCCCAGGGGATTGTGAGGTATTGGAACCTGTCATCCAACAGCGAACTTGATTACTACGGCGTCAACGACGACCCCACCAATGCGGCTGCCTTCGACAAGAACGGGGACGGTCACAAGGACCTCCTGATCACGTTCAAGGACAAGTTCACCCAGGCTGGGAACGAGGTGCTTTTCTTCCCGACGTCGGGTTCTCTCAGCGGTGGCGTCCCGATGTATGATGATTTTGATAGGAGCATCTGGGACAGCGAACCCGAAAACGGCGCCGCCGGTATCCTCCTGGCCGACTACGACAACGACGGTCTGCTCGACTTCTACGTGCCAAACCATGAAGGTCAGCAACTCTACAAGGGAACCAACTCCGGTTTCATCGAGGTGACTTCCACTGACAGCCTCACTATTGGGCTCGGAACGATCAATGCCGCCTGGGGCGACGTCGACGGCGACTCGTTTCTCGACTTGTTTGTTCTGGTGGGATCCCAAGAGGACGGGTTCTCCAACAGCCAACGCTTCTATCACAATGTTCCGGATGGGTTAGGCGGTCGCGTCTTCAAAGAGGAGACGTCGTCCTTCGGAATCGTGCAAACTCAGCACGTCAAGTCCGTACTCTGGGCGGATTTCGACGGCGATCACGACGGCGACCTCGTGGTCATGCAGGGCGACGGTCCCGGACCTGGATACGCTGCCGGCGCGCACAACCGCTATCTGGAGAACGTCGACGGGACGTTCGTCAACAACACGGTGGACGGCTTCACCGGGGATGATCAGGCCCTCTGGAACGAGCCGAACCTGGGCGTCGTGATGGATGTGGATAACGATGGGGATCTCGACATCGCCTATCACACCCACAACAGCATTGGCTACTTCACCAACGATGGAGGCGTGTTGTCAGCGTCCTGGGAGGCTTACGCCGCTGTGAACGCTCCCCTCGACCTCGAGCCTCTCGACTTCGACCTGGATGGCCGTACGGACCTGTTGTACGCCCAGGTCGGAAACGTGCCGCATGACCACCCTTACCTCTACGGCAACCGGTCAGGATCCGTCGACTACGTGTTCGTGAAAGAGACGATTTCGCCGCTGAACCAGTCCGACGGCGGTACGAGAGGCGTCCTTCCCGTCGACCTCAACGGCGATGGGTTCACGGAGTTGTTCTACGGACGGCACACACATGCTGACCCCTACGGGAACATGATCCTTTTCAAAGCGAGCCCTGCCGAGGGCCACGTCCAGGCCAACTGGATCAGTCTCGACGTCCGCTGCGAGACCGGCCAGGAGAATTACTACGGGATCGGCGCCACGGTCATCGTCACCGCGGGTGATCATACGCAGGCCCAACTGGTCAGCGGCGGCGGCTCGGGCTATGCCAGCCAGCCGGAACTGACCCGCCTGTTCGGACTGGGCGGCTACAGCGGCCCGGTGGACGTGGAGATCCGGTGGCCCAGCGGCGAGACCCAGCACGTGGTCGACCTCCAACCCAACATGAATCACGAGATCCATCTGGTGCCGGAGGTGGTCGATCCCACGGTCGACTTCCTGCTCCTCTACGACGCCAACGGCGACGGCTACTGGCAATGGAGCTGGGAGACCAAGACGAAGGGTGATGAAGACCTCGATGAGGTGACCTTATACCCGGCGAGCCACAGGCCGACGCCGTGCGTCCAGCATCCGATCACCTACTCCAAGGCCACGCCGGGCGCCGTCCTGGAGCTCGAGCAGCTCACAGCCGACGGGACCTGGAAGCGCACCTTGACGGTGCCTCGTGACTGCGAGTCCGTCTGTAAGTTCGAATACACGGTCGAGAGCGGTTACGGCACGTACACGAGCACGAGCGCCGTTCATCTCGGTGCCATCTACATCTGCCTTCAGGGCTCATAAGGGGAGGGCGTCATGCTGAAGTTCAACAACATCTTCGCCCTGTCGCTCTTGGCCTTTCTGCTGACGGCCGGCGCCGCCGCGGCCGCCGCGGTGAACGGCGTCGTCGGCTTGCCGGACGGGGCCGATCGTCCCGCCTACGCCGTCTGGATCCCCTTGGGCGAAGGTCGGGCCATCGACGGATTCGAGTGGTACAACAACGACGGCGGTGCGCCGTTCGCGCGCATCTCGGCTGTGGCCGGGGACATCACGAACCCGCAGGATGTCGCGGATGCGACCCTGCTGGTGGAACAGGTCTACGGTGCGACCTGCGCGTGGAGCAGTTGCACGTTCAACCAGCCCGTGGGTTCGGAGACGCCGGGCCTCTATCTGATGTTCGAGGTGGCCGCAGGCGACGGGTACGTCCACGAGGGACAGAGCGGCGGTGTCGGGCTGGGCCACGAGACCGGCGACGGCGTGGTCACGAGTTGGTTCTCCGGCGACGGCGCGACCTGGCACGCCCTGGTCGGGACCATGAAGTTCGCGGTCCGACCGGTCCCTGCTGCGGGCAAGAGCGGTGAGGTCCTCGTGCTGAGCCGAGTGCCTGAGCGGGACGAAACAGCGGGCAACGTGGCACCTCGACCTGCGCTGGCGGTTCAGGTCTACCCCAACCCCTTCAACCCGCGCGTCAGCCTGGCCTTCACCCTGGACCGGGACTGCCGGGTCACGGCGAGCGCCTTCGACCTGCGGGGTCGGCTGGTCAGGCGGATCGCCGCGCGTGAGCTGTCCGTCGGCGATCACATTGTCGAGTGGGACGGTCGGGACGATGCCGGCGAGCCGGTGCCGAGCGGGACGTACTACCTGCGTGTGGACGACGGACGTCGTGCGGCGACGGCCCGGGCGACGATGCTCAAGTGAGCGGACCTGGAATATCGGCGGGAGGGGCTGCGCTCCTCCCGCCTAGCGGAGGGCAACGATGAAACCATCATTCTGGGCCGCGCTCATTATCGCAGCAATCATCATCGCCCAGTCGGCGACTGCTCGGACCTGGCGTGTGGAGCAGGACGGCAGCGGTGACTACCAAGTCATCCAGCACGCGGTGAACGTTGCGGCGAGTGGGGACACCGTTCGCATCGGTCCCGGCGAGTACACGGACCATTTCCAGGTCGATCCACCACAGGACTACTACACCTCCTGCGTGCAGCTGAAGCAGGCGGAGCTGACGATCATCGGCGCCGGGGCGGACAGCACGTTCATCGGGCCTCAGGGTGAAGGATGGGATGGGTGGGATGGGGAACATGCGCGGACGATCGGGATCTTCGCGGACGGCTACTGGGATAATCGGTTTCTGTATCTGAAGGGTGTCACTGTCAGGAACGCGAATTCAGGGCTCTTGTCATGGCGTCTTGAGTACACCGCTATCGATGATTGTGCGTTTAAGGGAAATCGGAGTGGGATATTTATCACAGATGGCCGGTTTCTTGTGCAGGGAGCATGGTTCGGGGATCAGCCAAGTAATGGGCGTCATCTGCGCGCGCATTCAACTCCGAACTCAATAGTGGAAAATTGTCGTTTTGAGGATACTGCAATTGTCCAATCGGGATCTGTGCATCTTTCGGTCAGTTGGCGACCGTCTTCCGTTGAAGTAAGGAACTGCTCATTCCTCGGTGGATACGACGCCTTCAGTATTGGTGGAGTAGAGGTGAACATATCGAACTGCATGATGAAGAATCTGCAGGGATATGCAATCGGCGTTGGGAGTGGGGCAGCCTTGTCCGTCGAGAATTGCACCGTCGACACCGCTGAAGGTGGCCTGTTCAGCTCATACTCCGGAAGCGACATCACGGTATCCAATACATCGTTTCGCTCGCTGGTGGAGGCGTCGGTTGTGTTCGACGGCCTTTCCGATTGTACGATCACCAACTGCAACCTCGCAAAAGGCATCCGGTATGTCGCCACGACGCCCCACGGCCTGCCGCCCGGCGAGAAGCTCGCCATCGAGTCCAGGGCCGACATCCGCAACAACTGGTGGGGCACCTCGGATCCCGATTCGATCCAGGCCTGGATCTTCGACGCTGTCGACGACACTGCGCAGACCGTGATCTTCGACTGGTACCCCTACCTCGACGCGCCGGTCGCCAACGAACATACCTCTACGGGAGGGCTGAAACGTATGTTCCGATAGGGCATCGCCGATCCGGTCGCTAGACCACCCGCACCCGCCGCCGCCAGTCCTCCAGTACCCGCGCCAGGGTCTCTTCCCAGGGCGTCGATGGCGCCCAGCCCACCGCCTCCCGCAACGCCCCCCCATCCCCGCACGCCACCGGAACATCCGACGGCCGCAGCCGCTCCGGATCCTGCTCCACCACGATGCGCGCGTCGCTCCGCGCCAGCAGGTCGTCCAGCAGCGATCCGATGCGCCGCGTGCTCCCCGAGCACACGTTGAACGCCGCGCCGCTCGGCAGATCGTCCAGCCGGTCCAGCACCAGGGCGTAGGCCTCCAGCACGTCGCGCACGTCCAGGAAATCCCGCCGCGCGTCCAGGTTGCCCACGCGCAGCACCGGATCCTGCAGGCCGGCCTCGATCCGCGCGATCTGCGCCGCAAAGGCGGGCAGCACGAAGTCCTCGCGCTGGCCCGGGCCCACGTGGTTGAAGGGGCGGAGGACCAGGGTGCGGCGCTCGCAGGCGGCGGCGCGGACCAGGTCGTCGGCGGCGGCCTTGCTGGCGGCGTAGGGGTTGCGCGGGGCGAGGGGCGCGGTCTCGGGGACCGGGGTGCCCGCGGCGAAGGCGTCGCCGTAGACCTCGGCGGTGGAGATCAGGACGAAGGCGGCGTCGCTGCCCAGTTCGCGCAGCGCCTCCAGCAGCGTCAGCGTGCCCAGGGCGTTGACGCGCCAGGTGCCCAGGGGATCGCGGAAGGAGGTGGGCACGTGGCTCTGGGCGGCCAGGTGGAGCACCACGTCGGGGGCGGCCTGGGCCAGCACGGCGCGGGCCGCCTCGCCGTCGGTCACGTCCAGGGCGACGGCCCCGTCCGGCGCGGGCGCCTGCAGATCCGCCGCCGTCACCGTCCACCCGCGCTCCGCCAGCAGGCCGCACAGCGGCCGCCCCACGAATCCTCCGGCCCCGGTCACCAGCACCCGACCGCTCACGCCGGGCCTCCGGGCTCCGGGGTGCTGGCGCGGGCCACGCGGGCGCGGCCGCGCACGGTGTAGGCGCCGGTCTCCGCGGTCACGGCGCAGGCGGCGCCGGGCAGCAGGTCCACGGCCTGGCCCAGGCGCTCGTCGCGCACCACGCAAGGGCCGCCGCCCAGGGACAGCACGATGTCCAGGCCGTGCACGCTGGGGGAGCGCCAGGGCTCGCCGTCGCCGGGGCGGAACACGTCCAGGCGGAACTCCCCGGTGGGGCAGCGGTAGCCGCGGCCCTCCAGGTCCAGCACCGTCGGCGATTCATGCTTGAAGGCCAGCACATCCAGTAGCTCCGGCACGTCCACATGCTTGGGCGTGAGGCCGCCGCGCAGCACGTTGTCGGAGTTGGCCATGAGCTCCACGCCGAAGCCCTCCAGGTACGCGTGCAGGCAGCGCGCGCCGGCGGCCAGGGCCTGGCCCGGTTCCAGCTTGATGAGGTTGAGCAGGAGCACGCTGAGCAGGCCGGCGTCGCCGGGGTGGCGGGCGGCGATGCGCTCCAGCCACGGGCCCTCCGGGCGCTCGGCCAACGGGCCGCGGGCGGCGGCGGCGAGCTGGTCCAGAAGGGTGGCGCGGCGGGCGTCGGGCAGCGTGAGCGTGGCGGCGAAGAAGCGGCGCAGACCGGGCTCGCCGGGGATCTCGCGCAGGTCCTGAAGCTCGGGGGCCAGCTCGTCCAGAGCGGCGGCGTCCAGCAGCTCCAGCAGCTCTTCACGGGGGCGGAAGCCGCTCAAGGCCCAGAGCTCGCTCAGGGCGAAGATCACCTCCGGCTTGGCGCTCTGGTCGCGGTAGTTGCGGCGCGGGTCGGTCACGGGCAGGCCGGCGGCCTCCTCGCGCGCGAACCCGGCCAGGGCCTGGCCGGCGTCGGGATGGGCCTGGATGCTGAGGGGCTCCGCGGCGGCCAGCAGCTTGAGCAGGAAGGGGAGGCGGCCGTCGTAGGTGGCGGCGGCGGCGGCGCCCAGCACGCCCACCGGGTCGGCCTGGATGATCTCCGCCAGCGAGCGGCCCTCCACGCGCGACGGGGCCTTGGGATGCGCGCCGATCCAGAGCTCCGCCTCGGGCTTGGGCGAGGGCGTGGGCCGCCCCTGCAGCGCGGCGATGGCCTCCCGCGAGCCCCAGGCGTAGTCCATGACGGGGTTGTCCAGGCGCAGCAGGCTCATGCGTCCTCCGGGCGGGCGGCGTTGGCGGCGTGGAGCTCGCTCCAGCTCAGGGCGTTGCCGGGCAGGCGCACGTCCCAGTCGTCCTTGCCGTCGCGGTCGGTGCGGGTGGTCAGGGGCAGGCGGCCGCGGTCGGGCAGCACGGCGTCCACGCGCACGGTGCCGGGGGCCAGCTCCAGGGGCTCGGCGGCGGCGGCGTTGTAGGCCAGGGCGTCTTCGGCGAAGAGGGCCGGCGCGGCCACGTTCACGGCCACGGAGTCCTTGGCGTCCACCCAGCCGGCGCGTACGCCCACCAGCACGGACCCATCGATGCGGCCGGCCGCGATCACGCAGTCGATGAGCACGCTGCCGCCGGAGAGCTCCACCGCCGGGCCCACGCGCCCGCCGCGCACCGGCGCGTCCACACCGAAGAAGCGGCGCAGGTCCGACGCCTCGGGCGTGGCCGCGGTCAGCTTGCGCACGTTGGCCAGGTAGCCGTCCACGGTGCCGTAGTCCCACCACCAGCCGGCGTCGCCCACGTCGGTGCAGCCCAGCAGGCCGCCCGCGTGGCCGGTGGCGGCGCGGAAACGGGCGGCGAAATCGGCCATGCGGGCGTGGTGGGCGTCGGCCTGATCCGCGGGCACGCCCTTGGCGGTCATGGCGGCGCGGTAGGTGTCGGCGTCCAGCGTGAGGGGCATCCACCAGTGGGGATCCGTGTCCAGCTTGCCGCGGCGGGCGGCCAGCTCCGGCGCGAACTCCTCCAGCAGGGCCCGCGCCAGCGCCGCCGAGAGGCTGAACGAGCCCAGGCTCACGCCCAGGCCGCCGTCCACGGCGATGGTGCCCTGGTCGATCAGCCGCGAGGCCGTGGCGTGGTCCACCTTCTCCACCTGGGCGGCGTCGCCGGCCGCGCTCACGGCGATGAGGCCGTAGCGCTCCAGGCCGCGGGCCCGCCACGCGGCGGCATCGGGCATGGGGGCTAGGCGGGCCAGGATGGCGGCGGGTCGCGCCGACTCGTCCGCCGGCGGCACCGAGGGGATGAAGACCTGGTCGCCCCACCACACGCCCACGCGGCCGCGGCGGCCGGGGGCGTAGGCGGCGGTCTGGCGGATCACGGCCTCCAGGATGGTCAGGGGCTCGGCGCGGCCGTCGATGGGCACGCGGCCGGGCAGCTTGACCGCCGGCTTGTCGTTGCCCTCGCTGCCGGGCAGGGGCGCCAGGCGGGTGCCCTTGCCGGCGGTGTGGTACACGCCCACGGATGCGCCGGCGTCCAGTTCGGCCAGGAGGTCGCGGTGGAACTGCGTGTGGGCCTTGGCCGCCGCGGCGCGCAGGGCCTCCAGGGTGCCCAGGCCGTTGCCGGCGCCGCCGGGCCATTCCTCGGTCACGGCCAGCACCAGGGCGTCGGCGCGGCACACGTGGCCGCGGCCGGCCTCCAGGCGCGCCTGCCACGACGCCTCCTGGGCCTTGGTGGTGGTGGAGACCACCACGATGTCCAGGCCGGTGCCGTCGGCGGGCGCGGCGGCGATGCGGTCCAGCTGATCGGAGACGACGGACATGGGGCTCCCTGGGGGCGATGGGTCCGGAAACGCGACGGGCGGCCGCGGAGGGCCGCCCGTCGGCGGGGTCATGGTATCGGGGGGCGGATCCGGGCGCAAGCGCCGGGTCCGCCCCGGGGGGCTAACGCACCAGCGTGAGGCGCTCCACCACGCGCTCGCGGCCGGCGGCGGCGCGCACGAAGTAGAGGCCGCTGGACACGGCGCGGCCCGAGGCGTCGCGGCCGTCCCAGCTCAGCACGTGGCGGCCGGAGGCCATGTCGCCGGCGGCCAGCGAGCGCACCATCTGGCCGCGGGCGTTGAACACCTGCACGGTCAGGTCGCCGGCGGCGGGCAGGTTCAGCTCCAGGCGCGCGCCCTGGGCGCCGGTGGCCCCCAGCGAACGCACGAACAGCCGGTCCAGGCCCAGGTTCACGCCGCTGGCGGCGTCCACCGTGAAGCTGCGGGTCTCGCCCATGAGGCCCCACTCCTGGTCGTCGGCGGCGAAGGCGCGCCAGTAGTATGTGACGCCCTCGGTCAGGCCCGCGGGCAGCGCCTCGGCCTGGCCGCCGGCGGCGCTCACGCCGCTGGTGCTCCAGACCAGGTTGGTCAGCTCCGGCGAGTCGTACACGCGGAAGCCGTAGGTGACCGGGGCGCTCTCGGGGTCCGTGCTCTCGGCGCAGACCAGGGTCTCGCCGGCGGCGAGCAGGCCGCCATCGGCGGGCGACAGCAGGGCCGGCGCGGCGGGCAGGCCGTTGGTGCTGCCCAGGCCGGTGACCGTCACGTCGTCGATGTACCAGCCGTCGTAGGTCACGGAGTAGTCCGTGACGAACGAGAAGCGCAGGTACGTGGTCTGACCGGCGAAGGCGTCCAGGCTGACCTCCACCTGCTGCCAGGAGTTCTGGTAGCCGTCGAAGGAGGCCAGCGTGGTCCACGTGCTGCCGTTGGCCGAGGCCTGCACGTAGCCGTAGTCGTAGCCGGACTCGATCTCGTACTTGTGCCAGAAGCTCAGCACGGCGCCGGCGCCCACCGGAATGGGCGAGGCCAGGGTGGCCGAGGTGCTGGCGTTGTTGGGGTAGTCGCCGGCCGGGGTGTCGGTCAGCGAGTTGCTCGCCGAGTGGTAGCTGGACGAGGTGGCGGCCCAGCTGCCGGTCAGGGTCCAGGCGCCGGTGCCGGACTCGAAGTCGTCGCTGAACAGCACCGACTCGCTGCCGGCGGGGAACGCCAGATCGAATTCCGCGATCACGCCGTCGGCGTCCACGGTCACGTGCACGCTCACGTTGCGGCTGGCCGGCAGGGCCGGATCCACGGCCACCATGATGGGGTCGCCCGCCAGGCTCACGCTGCCGATGGCGGCCAGGCCGCCCAGGCTGCGCGAGTTGGACAGCAGGGTGATGTAGGGATCATCGCTGCTCAGGGTGACGGTCACGTCGCTGGCCGACGCGGTCACGCCCAGGTTCTCCACCGTGAAGGACAGGCCCGCGGTCTCGCCGGCGTCCAGGCGGCCGTTGCCGTCGCCGCCCAGGACCAGGGGCGTGTGCGCGGACACGTAGAGGCCGGCGGCCATGATCTGGTAGAGCGAGGGCCACAGGTTCTCGTCGAAGAGCTCCTGGCGGCGGGAGTCGGCCGGCCAGAAGCCGTCGCCGCTGCCGCCGATCTCGTTGCTGAAGGCCAGGCACTTGGGGTGCTCCAGGCTGGCGCCGTAGACCCAGTCGAAGGAGCCGCCGTTGACCTCGTAGAGCAGCTCGGGGGCCTGGCCCGGCGCGTAGCCGTTCTGGCTGGTCATGATGTCCGCCATGTGCACGAACATGGCCTCGTCCGGGCTGTTGCCGATGGTGTAGCCCCACGGGTACAGCGTGAGGTTGCTGTAGGAGTGGAAGCTCTGGGCCGTGACGAAGGCGTGGCTGTTCACCAGCGCCATCATGGCCTGCACCTCGGGCTCGCTGCCGGCGGAGGGGCCGCGGTACGTGTCGCTGCTGGGGATGGTGCTGCTGCCGGGGCCCACCCACTGGTAGGGGTAGTTGCGGTTGGGGTCCACGCCGTAGCTGCCGTCGCCGTTGTTGCGGCGGTTCTTGCGCCACATGCCGCCGCCGTTGGGGTTGGTCTGCTCGTTGTAGAGGCTGCCGTCCGGGTTCACCACGGGCACCACGTAGATCTCGCGGTTGTCCAGCAGGTAGGTGATCTCCGGGTCCGTGCCGTAGCGCGAGGCCAGGTACTCGATGAGCATCACGGGCATCTCGCTGGCCATGATCTCGCGGGCGTGGTGCATGCCGTCGAAGAGGATCTCGGGCTCGCCGCTCTCGTTCACCTCGGGATTGTCCGACACGCGCACGCACCAGAGGTCGTTGCCCAGCCCGGTCTGGCCGATGCTCCACTTGGCGCTGACCACCTGCGGGTAGGCGGCGTGCAGGTCGTCCAGCCAGGTGCCGATCTCGCTGTAGGTGTGGTAGGCGCCGTAGTCCGACGTCACGTTCTGGAAGCGGGCCGCGTAGTGGGCGGCCAGGTCCTCGTGCATCACCTCGTAGGGGATGCCCGAATCGTTCAGCCACTTCAGCTCCGCATCGCGCACCACGATCTCCGCGTGGCTGCCCGGCTTGATCAGGGGGATGTCCAGATCCGGGTTGGCGGTCACGGCGGTCTGGATCACGGGCGACGTCAGGTCCACGCGCACCAGCCTGTAGATCTCCGCGTCGGGGCGGGCGAGGACGAGGGACGACATCAGGAGCGCCCCGAGCAGGACGGTCCGGAACAGCGGATTGCGCAGCATGCGGTTCCTCCAGAGGGAACAAGGGGAGAGCGGCCCGATTTCAGGCGGGGAGACTATTCTATCATGAATGGGCTTCGGATGCAAAAAGAGACCCCCCGCATCGGCGAGGGGCCTCTTTGTCTTTAACTCCAAGGGAGGCAGCTACTTGCCCTTGGTCAGCTTGTCCACCTCGGCGGCCGTCTTGGCCACGGCCTCCACGCTCTTGGCGAAGGCCTTCTTCTCCGCGGCGGTCAGCTTCATGGGGATGACCTTCTCCACGCCGGCCTTGCCCAGCACCGCGGGCACGCCCACGAAGAGGCCCTTCACCCCGTACTCGCCCTCCAGCAGCGTGCACACGGGCAGGATCTTCTTCTTGTCGTAGACGATGGCCTCCAGCATCTCCAGCGCGGACACGGCGGGGCTCACGAACGCCGAACCGCTGCCCAGCAGGCCCACCACCTCGCCGCCGGCCTGAGCCGTACGCTCCTCGATCTTCTTGAGCTTGGCGGCGGGGATGAACTGCTCCACCGGCATGCCCGCCACGCGGCAGGCGCTGCGGATGGGCACCATGGTGTCGCCGTGGCCGCCCAGCACCATGGCCTCCACGTTCTCCACGGACACGCCGGCTTCCTTGGCCACGAAGTAGCGGTAGCGGGCGGAGTCCAGCACGCCGGCCATGCCGATCAGCTTCTGCTTGCTGCAGCGCAGCTTCTGATGCAGCCGGTAGACGATGGCGTCCAGCGGGTTGGCGATGGAGATGATGGTGGCCTTGGGGCAGTACTTCTTGATGCCGGCGGCCACGTCGTCGGTGATCTTCAGGTTGATGGTCAGCAGCTCTTCGCGCGTGGGCATGGTGCCGTCGGGACGCTTGGTGCGCGGCACGCCGGCCGTGTTGATCACGAACTCGGCGCCCTTGAGCGCGCTGAAGTCCTTGCTGGCCGCGTAGTCGAAATCCACCCCGAAGACGGGCGAGGCCTCGGCCACGTCCAGGCACTTGCCCTCGGCGAGCGCGGGGGGCTTGATGTCCACGAGGCCGATCTCCCGCGCCAGCCCGCGCGTGGCGATCTCCGACAGCAGCACGCCGCCGATCATCCCGCCGCCGACCAGTCCGATCTTGCTGACCATGACGATCACTCCTTCAGGGTTCGACTCGGAGGGGAGGGAGGCCGGGCCTCCCGGTGGGTTCATAATTGCGAATCTAATCAATGGTGCCGCACCGGTTCAACTCCTACTTCTTGCGACGGCGACGGATCCGCGCACCTCTGCTATCCTCCCGCCGCCCTGAACCTGGAGGACCGTCATGCCGTTCGCCGCCTTCCTGCTCGCCGACCTGCTGCTGGCCCTCGCCGGCGGCGGTCAACACGCCCTGCACCGCGACCCGTCGTCGCCCGACGCGCCGCCCTACTCCTGCTGGCTCCATGTGCCCGCGGAGGCGGCCGCGGACCCCGCCGCCCGCTTCCCCCTGCTGCTCTTCCTGCACGGCAGCGGCGAGCGCGGCGACAGCCTGGAGGACCCGTCGGCCCTGGACAGGGTGTGCTACAACGGCCCGCCCCTGCACCTGCAGCGCGGCGACTGGCAGCCGCCCGCGCCCATGATCGTGCTCTCGCCCCAGAGCCACACGGAGGACTGGGAGCCGCAGGACGTGCGCGCCCTGCTGGAGTGGGCCGACGCGCGCCTGCCGGTGGACCGGTCGCGGATCTACCTGACCGGCCTGAGCCGCGGCGGCTACGGGGTGTGGAACTACCTGGCGGTGTACGGCGGAGGCGCGGGCGACCCGCTGGCCATCGCCGCGGCCGCCCCCATCTGCGGCGGCCCCACGCGGCCGGTGCCGCAGCCGGACGTGCGCGGCGGCACGCCCCTCTGGGCGTTCCACGGGGAGGTGGACGACATCGTGCCCCCGTCCATGTCCGTGGACGCGGTGCTGGCGGTGGCGGCGCTGGATCCGGTGGAGGCGCCGCGCCTGACCATCCTGCCGGGCGTGAACCACGGATCCTGGGTGCCGGTGTATGCCGGCAACGACCTGGGCTCAGGCATGGCGCACTGGCCGGAGAACCCCGCGGTGGATCCCCTGCTGGTCCCGTATTCGCCCGATCTGTACACCTGGCTGCTCGCGCATCGCCGCTGACGGAAGGCTCCCCCGTGACCAACCCCTGGGACGAACGCTACAAGCACGACCGCTACTTCTACGGCACCGAGCCCAACGTGCTGGTGCGCGAGGCGTTGGAGGATGTGCCCATCGGCCACGGGCTCTACGTGGCGGAGGGCGAGGGGCGCAACGCGGTGTACGCGGCGTCGCTGGGGCACCGGGTCACGGCGTTCGACGGGAGCACGGAGGCGCGGCGCAAGGCGCTGGCCTTGGCCGCCGAGCGGGGCGTGACGCTGGAGTACCTGGTGTGCGACGCGGCGGACTCCGCCTGGTCCGACGCCGGGCCGTACGACCATGCGGTGCTGTGCTTCTTCCACCCGCCGGCGGAGATGCGCGCGGCGCTGCACGCGCGGGTGGCGGCGTGCCTGAAGCCGGGCGGGACGCTCATCGTGGTGTCGTACGCGAAGGAGCAGTTCGGGCGGGGGACCGGGGGGCCGCCGAAGGTGGAGATGTTGCATGCGTTGGGGGAGATCCGGGGGGAGTTCCCTGGGGTGGTCTGGGAGCGGGCGGAGAAGGTGGAGGTGGCGTTGTCCGAAGGGTCGGGGCATGTGGGGGTGGGGGCGGTGAATGTGCTCAAGGGCAACGGCTGACAGTTCGCGATCGGTCCGCCGGGCCTGATCAGGATTGATTGACCGGTCTGGATTTGCTAGTATTGATGAACATACGAATTCATTACCGTATTCCGATATCCAATCCTGACGATGGGATGACGCATATGCGGACCTCCTTGATTGCTCTGAGCATCGGCCTGTCTGCTTGGATCATGCTCGCGACGCCACCTTCCTCGGCACAGGAGTGCCTCGACGGTTCCCAGATCCATACGACGGTCCACCGGCTGGAGCTGGACTTTCCGATCAACTCCATGGCCATGATCGCGCCGGATATCCTGATGATCTATTCCTACGGAATCGGCTTTCACTTCTTCGCCGCCCACGAAGATGCTCAGGCGGAGCTCGCAGGCGAGTGGTTGTGCGAAGACGATCCGGTTGCCTACGACTGGGATGGAAGCTACCTCTTCTGCCTCTTCGCTGACGGATCGGTTCTGGTGCTCGACTACCGGAACCCCGCCGCGGTTTCCCTGGCTGCCGAGATCCAGGTTCCCGAAGCCCCGGAGCACTTGGCGGCCGACGATGGGCGTCTTCTGCTCGACCGCCGTCTCTACGACGTCCGTGATCCTCAGGACATCAGGCTCATCTCCGATGCGTTCATGGATCCCGCTCCGATCGGGTTGGATTGGAACGACGGGATCCTGGTCTATACCGTCGAGGACAAGGAATACGTCTGGCCATGCGAAGGCATCACGGCCATGGTCTTCGATACCTCGTCGCAGAGCATGCGCTTGGTGGAGGAGTTCCGCTTCTGTCCGGGTACCAGAATCCTCTCCTTGGTCGTGCAGAATGGAATGGTCGGGTACCAGACGTCGCACGCCCGTTACTCCGATGATTGGGGCCACTACGAAGGCACGGATTTCTTCGTTACGCTCTGGAGTCTCTACGGCGAGGCTGTATTCCAATCATACGATAGGACATCGGATCCTTATCTCCCGAGCCCGTACGGCGCGCTGGTCGGGATGGAGCAGGAGCGGATGCTCTTCCGCAACGGAGGATCGCTCCGATGGCTCGATTTCAGCGACGGCGAGGCCTGGCGTGGATATGCCGGCATCGCGCCCTATGCCTTGGGGATCTATCACGGCGGAGTGATGAGGTCCCGCGGTGAGGATGGCGCGCTCTACGAGTACTTCTCGTTGGCGCAGACCATGGATCTGGTGATCGATACGCAGTATTGGCGGGCTTTCTACCCCCGGTTCGTATCAGAAGACCTCATCTACGGCTACGCGGGCGGCTACCCCGTAATGTACGAACTGACGTCCGACGGCCTATTCCAACGACGATACAGCAGCGTTATCGGCTTCGGATTCACCGTCCGGCAGTTGGGCGACGGTTGGCTGCTCGCCACGGATGCCGGCCGGATCGGCGTGATGGAGCTGACGGAACCCTACCCTACGAGGCATTGGCTGCAGGACTGGGACGGGGGCGCCACGGCCGTCAGCGGCGATGTCTGCGCCTTCATCCATGACGGCGCACTGGTGGCCTACGACGCAGCGGCCCCCGCCTCGCCCCGCTTCCTCGGAAGCCTGGCGTTGCCGGAAGGCGACGACCAGGCGGAGCTCGTGGGGCATCCCGACCGCAACGGGTGTTTCCATGTGATCGAGGCCGACCGCTCCGGGCTGCGCATCCTCTCGTTCGTCGATGCCTTGAACGGGATGACGGTCGTGCAGCAGGTCGAGGCGGAAGGCTCCGGCGGCGGAGTCCGGATCCTGGGGAACGTGCTTCAGCTCGTCGGCGCCATGGGCGGCGGATACCAGTCGTTCGGGATCCTGCCCGACGGCCGTCTGTCGGAACCCGTGTCGTTGCCCTTCCCGTGGTCGGAGGAGGCGGCGATCTACCACGACGGGATGCTCATCGTGGATACGGCCGCGAACGATCCGTCCGGAGGCGAGCGATTCGTCTGCTTTGACGTCGCGGATCCGGCATCGCCGGTCCTGCTCCATCAGCTCGATGTGGCGATCGGAGAGCCTCGAGGCGTGTGTGGCGGGTACCTGGTCACGGCGAGCAATGCGGGGGGGCTCGTCTACCCGCTTCCCTGCGGGACGACCGTCGCCAACGAGCCCGAGCCGTCGCATCCCGGTGAACGGTTGCCGGCCGTCATGACCTTGAATCCGTCGGTCCCGAATCCGTTCAATCCAAGCACCACGATCAGCTTCAGGACGCCCTCGCCCGGAACGGCTCACCTGGCGATCCATGACGGCCGCGGGAGGAAGGTCCGGACGTTGCTGGCGGAGGCTGTGCCGGCGGGAGAGACATCCGTCGTCTGGGACGGCCGCGATGACGAGGGCCGCTCCGTGACCGCCGGCGTCTACCTCGTCACGTTGGATCTGGACGGGCGTGTCGGTGCGGGCAAGGTCACGCTATTGAAGTAGCGGTCCGAGTCATCCCTCCGCCACCGCCCCGAACCCCATCCCCTGAATCGCGATCCGCGACCAGTCCTCGAAGCTCCCCCCGGCCGGCCCGTCCCCCGCGCAGGTCATCCCCGGCAGATGCGACGCCGGCACCCACCGCGCCGTGTGCGGCTCCGCCTGCGCCATCACCGTGGCCAGCAGCTCCTCGTCCGTGCCGGCCACGTCGTCTAGCACGATGCGGAACACCGCCCCGAAATGCACGCTGCTCACGTCCTGCGAGTCGCTGTTGATGAAGCCCGCGGCCTGCAGGGCGTCGCCCGCCACCGTCAGCCCCGTCTCCTCCACCAGCTCGCGCAGCGCGGAGGCCTTGAGCAGCCCGTGCTCCGCCACCTCCGGCGCGTCGCGGTCCAGGGGCTCGATGTGCCCGCCGAACCCCACGCTCCACAGACCGCCCAGGCGGGTCTCCGTGTGCTTGGCCTTGCGCTGGTAGCAGAGCACGCGGCGGTCCGTGCCCTTGCCGCGCTCCAGCACCAGGTAGGGGATGATCTGCTTGTAGTGGGAGCACTGCTCCATGTAGTCGCGCTCGGCGAAGAAGAGGTGCGCGCCCAGGGCGTCCAGGTCCACGGCGTCGGCGGGCAGGAAGCCCTGGGGGCTGAGGCCGGGGAACAGGTGCGTGCGGGACACGACGAGGATGCTGCGCAT